>CAJUSH010000038.1 GCA_910589045.1 uncultured Eubacterium sp. | reverse complement strand
CTGATGAATACCCCTATGCGTGTTTTCAAGGAGGCAAGGCGTAAGGGAGATACGGCAACCATGGAGCGTGCAATGGGGTATGTCGGTGATTTTTCCGACAAGGCGAAGGAATATCAGGCAGAAGCTGACAAAGGGATGGAAGAAGACGCAAAGGAAGCAAGGAAAAAAGCAGAGTTGCAGCGTGAGGAGGCTGTCCGGAAGCGTAGGGAAGAACGTGAAAAACTGGAAGCGAAGATTGAGGAAAACAGGAATGCTGATACCAATGCAGATACTGTGGAGATCAGCGAAGAAGGAAAGGTGTTGTTGAAGGATAATTTGGATACGGACGCGGTTGGGGTAGAAACAGATGTGGTAAAGAGCGATGCTGTAAAAGAACCAGTGACATATACGAAGGCAGGAGATGCAGTTCCTATGGAACAGGAAACGAGTATTTCAGTTTCGGTATAATGATATCATGATTTGAGTGCCTGTGGCCGTAAGGCAATGAAAGTTACAGTCATGGATTGGGAAAGGCTTTTCGGATTATGTATGATTTGCATGCTTTGGGGGGCTGTGTAAACCGCCGCTATGGTTCATTGCCGGATGCGGCGGTCTGCCGTTTCCGCAGGCACTTGGAATGTCAGCGCCGATTTAAAATTGCGAGAAAACGCCGAAGAAATTTTGTCATTTTTCGGCGGGGGAGGAACAAAATGGGTTTTCTTTTTCAGTTGTGTTTTTCGTAGTAAATCTTCGTGAACATTTCAGCAAACAAAGATATTGTGAAATAAAAAGCAGCACCAATACCTATAGCAATAAAGTTCCTGTTGCCAGAGCCGCCGCCCATCCCTATAAAAGCTACTGTAAGAATGCCGCTGCCGAGCTGCGTGATTTGACTGGTCTTGCTGTTAGATTTCAGGGCAATAAGCTGGTTGCGCTCATCCAGCTCGTCCAGTTGATCCGCTTTTGTGAGTTCACGGGAGAAACTACGGAAGATAAAACTCAACCCAATGATAACGCACAACGCCGCCAAAATAATTGACTTTATCTCAACCGGGCGCTCTGCCGTAATGAACACCGCAATCCCCAAAGCCAAGGATGCCAGTCCATATAGAAAGTATTTTCTGCTATAAATTTTCATACACTTTATCCTCCAATTTCATGTTTTCTTTTAAGCAGCAGAGTTCTTCAACCGATACACCAAAGACTGTTGCGATACGGTAGGCAAGCATGAGTGAAGGACTGTACTGTTCCTTCTCAATGGAGATGATTGTCCGAGAAGAAACATGTACCAGATCCGCTAACTGTTGTTGTGTCATTTTAGCTATCGTTCGCATTTCACGCACTTTAGTTTTCATAGTCCCCCCTTCAGATGTGAAGTTAACTTCTTGTGAAGGTAGCTTCATATTACCACCAGCAGATGCTTTTGTCAACAGATGATTTTTGCAAGCTTAAAATCCCGCCGCAAAGCAGGGGCGCACTTCGATACATGGCCTGCGGCCATGTATCGTGCGCTCTGCGAGGCTAAAACCGAATACGGTCGCCCTTGACGGTTCTCTGGTCTGTAAATGGTTCCGCGCCGCCGTATGCCGGCAGACAAGGGGCTGTGTGTCGTCCTGCTCCACCGAGGAGAGGCGCTGCCATTGTGCGCCGGGAGAAGAAAGCCGCCAGCGAACGAGAACGCCGCAGCTTGCGGTTTAATTGTGTTCAGGCGTAATCGCTCCGGCGATGCGCCACCACATGCCGCCGAAATCCAGGGGAACCCGTTTGAGGGGAACACGCAGGCAGGCAGGCGCTTCGGAGCCGTCCCTGCGCAGGGTGACGGCAACATCTGCCGTGTTGTTTTCCAATGTTCCTGCGTCATAGGAGACGGAGAGGATGGTCACGTCCTCACTGATCTGGTCCGGGGCTTTTAGCGTGAAGCCGGGAACCGTGTAAAATTCGTTGATGTCATCGACGTCGCCCGCGAGGTAGAGGGGGATCAGCAGCTCGATCAGATCGTTGATGTTTGCATCTGCATAACGGATGCCCTCCAGCCTCCAATGTCCCTCGCCGAGATAGCGCACGTCGGCATCCAGCTCGTGTCCCGAAAATTCCCCGGAAAAATTCACGTCGGAATAGCCGCCGAGCTGTGCGCGCAGCAGGATTTTGTCCTCTACAAACCGGAAATCGATCTGGGAGCCGGCATGGTAGCCGTAGTGGTTATCCAGCTTGTCCCGGGAAGCCTGCTCGACGATGCCTGTCGCTGTGCCCTCAAAAAGCAGGCGCACGCCGTCGGGCTCATATCCGGTGTCAAAATGAGGCTGCAGCTCTGCAATATAATCACTGTCCAGATAGTGGAACAGCTTCCATGAGCCGTCGGCGGTGTGGTCGGCCATGAAGAGGGAGCGTATGGATACGCCCGTCCCGTGCATCACGTAAGTGATGACGGCAAGCTCGCTTTCACCGTCTTCGTCAAAATCGTTTTCCAGGAGCGCCGGGGGCACCTCGTAGGTGGAGGTATAGGGGATCGGCGCGTAGATTTGGCAGTCATCCGGGGTCTTTACAACCACAGCCTCACCGTCATTCATACCGTAGAGGGCAAAGCCTGCCGTCTCGCCGAGAAGCTCTGTCTTCTTTGAGAGTCCGTCGTCCGTCCTGTCGTCCGGCCTTCCGGTGCCGACGATCCGCTGGTCCGCCCAAAATTCTTCCTCCCGGGCCGCACCGTTGTTTTCTGCCTGCGGGATGACGGGGGTGGCAGCCCCGGCCGCATCCGTACCCTGTGCGTCATTGGAGCCGGACCCGGCGGCTTTTTCGCCGATGCGGGCGTCACTTCTTACGGGGTGGGGGTCAACGTTTTCGGGAAGCTGTGTCTGTCCGCGCCCGTCTGCGCGCTCGGATACCTGCTTTGCCACGGACCCGCTTCCCGTATGTTCGGCCTGCGCGCTTTTCACAGTCAAAAAGGAAAAGCCGCAGACGAGGATGAACAGCATGAGGAGGAGCTTTATGGGCGTGCGGGTTCGTTTCATATGTAAGATGTGGCAAATCCGGCTCTCTGTGCTGCTCTCCCCGAAGCAGACGGCGGGAAGGATACCGCTCTGATGGCATGCAAAATCAAGAAGGGTCTGGGCATAGTGCTGTTTTTGCGTGATACTGGCCGTGCGCAGCACGCATTCGTCGCAGTACATTTCCATGTCGCGGTTCATAAGCCGCAGGGCAATCCAGACAAACGGATTAAACCAGTGGAGAAGCAGCACGGGAAGTGCCAGGCACTTGATCAGGGGATCGTGATTTTTGATGTGCCTTCTCTCGTGCATTAAAATATCCGTGCGCTGTTCGTCGCTGATATCCATCCCCTTTGGCAGATAGATCCGAGGAGGAAGTCCCGGCATGACAAAGGGCGTGTCGATCTGGTCGCTGCCCCATGCATCCGCATCGATTTTGACGGCGTCGGAGACGCTTTTTTTCAGCCGCAGCCATTGCAGAAGGCATGCGGCAGTTACAAGCAGCGCGCCGGAGGCCCAGACCGCAAAGAGCGCATGCGTGAGGGCACCGCTTTCGCCCCGTGCGGGCATCAGCGCACCGGTTTTTGCAGACGGTGTACGTTCGCCGGCAGCTGCCGGGCTATCGCCGGTGTCTGCGGAGGGCAGGACGGAGGGATCGGATACGAAATCCGACGGTGCGCTTCCTGCTTCGCCGTCCGAACGGCTTTGCTGGACCCGGTCTGCCCCTGCACCTTCCGGAAAGGCGGGCGCGTCCGAGATGAAGCTGCGGGCCGTGTAGAGGGAGCCGAGGGGAAGGGGCGGCAGAAGCAGCACGGGAAGTGCCAGAAGCCAGAGTATGCGTACGTAAAGCTTTGAGAGACCTCCGGTGGCCTTTCGAAAGAGCAGGACTGCCAGGAGAAAGGCCGTGCCCGACAGGGTGTTTTGCAGCAGAAAATGTAAAAATGTACTCATACTTCTTCCTCCTTTGCGGCCTGGTCAATGAGTGCCTGCAGCTTTTGGGCTTCCTCCTGCGTGAGCTTTTCCTGACGGAGGAACGCCGCTACAAAGGCAGGCAGGCTTCCGTGGAATTTTTTGTCGAGGAATGCACGGCTCTCGTGCCCTTCCAGGTCGCTGCGGCTCACAAGTGTTTCCACCGTCGCCTGCTCGTTTTTGACCAGCTGCTTTTCCCGCAGCCCGCGCAGGACGGTGTAGGTGGTAGATTTTTTCCAGCCGAGCTGCTCCTGGCACAGTGCCACCAGCTTCATGGAGTTGATGGGTGCCGCGTCCAGGAGAATGTCCATGAGACGGTATTCGCTCTCGTTGATGTGAAAATTCATAGAATGTTTCCTCCTTTACGTCCGTTGGTTTATAATCATAAACCTCCTGCCTGTAAGTTTATAATTATAAACCTGAATTGTCAAGGGCCGCAACTCATATTTTTATCATATTTTTGGTGAATTATGGTAGCATATGTTATGGATGCATCTGCATCCACGATAATAGGATTTGCTATACGATAACATCCGAAAGGTAAAAGAACATGGAAAATCAGACACATTTGGACAAGCTGGAGGCAGAGGCCGTCTATATTATGAGGGAGGTGGCGGCGACGTGTGAAAAGCCGGTCATGCTCTATTCCATCGGGAAGGACAGCTCGGTCATGCTGCATCTGGCGATGAAGGCGTTTTATCCGCAGAAGCCGCCGTTTCCCTTTCTGCATGTCGATACGACATGGAAGTTCCGGGAGATGATCGATTTCCGCGACCGCAAGGCAAAGGAGCTTGGCATTGAGATGCTCGTGTACACGAACGAGGAGGGTGTGCAGCGGGGCATCAATCCCTTTGATCACGGGAGTGCTTACACGGATATTATGAAAACCCAGGCACTCAGGCAGGCCCTGAACAAATACGGGTTTACAGCGGCCTTTGGCGGCGGGCGCCGGGACGAGGAGAAGTCCCGGGCGAAGGAGCGCATTTTTTCCTTCAGGGATAAAAATCACGCGTGGGACCCGAAAAACCAGAAGCCGGAGCTGTGGGATCTTTACAACACCCACATCCACGCGGGCGAGAGCATCCGCGTGTTCCCCCTCTCCAACTGGACGGAGAAGGA
The DNA here is from genome assembly GCA_910589045.1 of uncultured Eubacterium sp. GTDB lineage: Bacteria > Bacillota > Clostridia > Lachnospirales > Lachnospiraceae > W0P33-017. The sequence goes on along the minus strand of CAJUSH010000038.1, from coordinate 30,389 downwards.
CATCTGGCAGTATATTGAGCGGGAGAGCATCGAGATTGTGCCTCTTTATTTCGCGAAGGAGCGTCCCATCGTGGAACGGGACGGAAATCTGATTATGGTGGACGACGGGCGCATGAAGCTTCGCGAGGGCGAGCAGGTTCAGATGAAGAAGGTGCGTTTCCGCACCCTTGGCTGTTATCCGCTGACCGGGGCCGTGGAGTCCGATGCAGATACGTTGGAGGCGATCGTGGCGGAAACACTCGGCGCGGTGGAGTCCGAGCGGACAAGCCGCGTGATCGACCACGAGGCGGCAGGCAGCATGGAGCGGAGGAAAAGAGAGGGATATTTTTAGTATGAATCAGATGGAATTGTTGAAATTTATTACGTGCGGCAGCGTAGACGACGGAAAATCGACGCTGATCGGACATATGCTCTACGACGCGAAGCTGATCTTTGCAGACGTAGAGCAGGCGCTTGAGCTGGACAGCAAGGTGGGGAGCAATCAGGGAAGGATTGATTACTCGCTGCTTTTGGACGGGCTGATGGCGGAGCGGGAGCAGGGCATCACCATCGATGTGGCGTACCGCTATTTTTCTACGGAGCGCAGGAGCTTTATCGTAGCGGATACCCCGGGGCATGAGGAATATACCCGCAACATGGCGGTGGGTGCTTCCTTTGCGCAGCTTGCCGTGATTTTGGTGGACGCGTCAAAGGGCGTGCTGGAGCAGACGAGACGGCATGTGCGCATCTGTTCTCTGATGGGGATCACCGATTTTGTATTCGCTATCAATAAGATGGACCTGGCAGGCTACGAGAAGCGGACCTATGATGATATATGTGCTGATATAGATGTATTGTTGGAAGAGTTTTACACATCAAGCGTGCAGAAGATTCCGGTGTCCGCCACCGAGGGGGATAACGTGACGTTCCCGTCAAAAAAGATGGGCTGGTATGAGGGGCAGACACTCCTTGCATATCTGGAGCAGATTGAGATCCGGGAGCATACGGGCCAGCATTTCTATATGCCCGTACAGCGGGTCTGCCGTCCGGACTATACCTTCCGGGGCTTTCAGGGGCTGGTGGCGTCGGGCGCGGTGCATGTGGGCGATGAGATTACCGTCCTCCCCAGCGGCGAGACGGCGGGCGTCAGGAGGCTCTTTTTGCTGGATCAGGAGGTGGAGGAGCTCTCCGAGGGCATGGCGGCGACGATCGTCCTTGACCGTGAGGTGGACGTATCGAGGGGCTGTATCCTGGCGGACGGTGTGTTTTGCAGCAGGAGCAATCTGTTTGCGGCGCAGCTTCTGTGGATGGACGATGACGTGCTTCGTGTCGGGCAGGAGTACGACCTGCAGCTGGCCACGGAGTCTGCCATCGCATCGGTCGATGAGATTTCTTATAAGGTAGATATCCATACCGGTGCGCACATACAGGCAGAGAGCCTTGGGAAAAACGAGATTGCGGGCTGCCGGATTCACCTGCAGAAAACGATCATGCTCGATTCCTTTGAGAAGTATCCCCGCATGGGCCGCTTTGTGCTCATTGACCGTCTCACAAACCAGACCGTGGCCTGCGGCGTGATCACGCATCCCATGCACCGCTCGGAAAATGTGGTGTGGCAGGAGCTGGAGATCACCCGTGAAATCCGGGCGCGGGCACTGGCACAGGAGCCGAAAACCCTGTGGTTTACCGGTCTTTCCGGCGCGGGCAAATCCGCGATCGCAAACATCGTGGAGAAAAAGCTGGCGGCGGCCGGGCGTCATACGATGCTTTTGGACGGTGACAATATCCGCATCGGGCTCAACCAGGACCTGGGCTTTTCGGAGCGTGACCGCACCGAAAATATTCGGCGTATCGCGGAGGTGGCAAAGCTTTTGAACGACGCGGGACTGATCGTAATTGTTTCCTTTATCTCGCCGTATCACAGCGACCGTGTGCGGGCAAAGCAGATCATCGGGGATGCGTTCTCGGAGATCTATGTGAGCACGCCGCTCGACGAGTGTGAGCGCAGGGACGTGAAAGGACTGTACAAAAAGGCGCGTGAGGGGAAGATCACCGATTTTACCGGCATTAACAGCCCCTATGAGGTGCCGAAGCACCCGGATATTACCATAGATACTACAGGTGCAGACGCAGAAAAGCTGGCGGATCGGATTATAGAAAAATTTTTCGGATAAGACAGGCAGGAAATATTTGAAAAGTGAGGAAACCAGTGTGAAAGAACAAACAGGAAAAAAGACATTGTATGTCCACATCGGCATGGCAAAGACAGGGACGACGGCACTGCAGTATTTTTTGTGGGAAAACCGCGGGGTTTTGGAGCAAAAGGGCTACTGCTATCCGAGCATGCGTCTTGCTTATCCGGATGTGGCAAACGTAAACGAGACGCGCAACGGGCATTTTCTGGTGAACGATACGTGGGTGAACGGTTCGATGGAGCACGACAACCTGGATGCCATGATGTACCGTGCGGGCATGGATGAGGTTGTGCGTCTCTTTGAAACATACGATAACGTCATACTTTCCGACGAGGGCATCTGGGTGGCGACCTACAAGCGCCGCGCTTCGCTCTGGGAGGAGCTTTTGGCGGACGGTGAAAGGAACGGCTTTCAGGTGAAGATCGTGGTCTATCTGCGCAGACAGGATCAGTATATTGCGTCGGTGTACAAGCAGAAGCTCAAGCAGCGTACCTCGTACTCGAACCGCGAGACGTGGGAGGAGTATGTTTCGCATATCCCAAAAACGCGGCAGCTCGATTATTTCAAAAAGCTGGAGCGCATCCGTAAGGTAGTGGGCATGGATCATATGATCGTGTGCAAGTACGACCGGGAGAGCTTTTTGGGCGGCAGCCTCTATGCGGATTTTCTGCATCGCATCGGCCTGGAATTTACGGATGCGTATGAGGTGGCGCAGCAGGAGGCGAACAAGAGCCTTCTGGGAAATACGGCGGAGATGAAGCGCATCATCAACGAGATCGGGGATTTTGACCGGGACGACGACCGTCTTATCCGTAATATTTTGTATGATGACAGCGAGATCTCAAAAAACCAGGTCATTGCCGAGGTGTTTTCCAAGGAGGAGGCGGAGAGCTTTTTAAGGAAATATGATCAGAGCAACGCGAAGGTTGCAGAGACCTATTTTGACGACGGAAAGCCCCTCTTTGACAATACGGTGCCGGATATCCCCAAGTACGATCGGAATAACCCGTATATGATGGAGGACATCCTGCGGTTTGCCGCCATCGGGCTGAAGTATCTGCGCAGGGATCAGGCGGCGGCAGGCGGTCAGATCCGGGAGCTGCAAAAGCAGCTTGCAAAATCTGAGGGAGAGGTGATCCGGCTGGAGCGCCAGACGGAGAAGCTGCAAAAGCAGATGGACAAGCTGCAGGGGCAGATGGCACAGCATAACCAGGAGACAAAGAATGTGCGCGGGGAGCTTTACGAGACGCGGGACAAGCTGCATCATCCCATACGCGCAGTTTTTTCAAGGATAACGAAAAGCTGATGTATACGATATTAGTCATAGAGGATGAAAAAAAATTGCTGCAGACCATGGCCGATTTCCTGCGGCTGAACCATTATGAGGTGCTCACGGCGGGGGACGGCCTGGAGGGACTGCGCTGCTTTCGGCAGAACGAGGAAAGAATCGATCTTGTGCTGCTGGATCTGATGCTTCCCTTTGCAGGGGGCTTAGAGGTTTTGAAGGATATCCGTCTGCGCTCGAATGTTCCGGTCATTGTGCTCAGCGCCAAGGAGACGGTGGAGGACCAGATCCAGGGCTTTGCGTACGGTGCGGACGACTATATTACAAAGCCCTATTCCCTTGCCGTGGTGAAGGCGCATGTGGAGGCCGTGTTAAAGCGCGCCGCGGGGGAGCCGGACGTTGAGACGATCAGCTGCGGAAGAATTACCCTGGAGCTCGAAGGAAAACGGGTGCTGGTGGACGGAAAGCGGGTGGAGGCAACACCGAAGGAGTATGAGCTGCTGGAGTTTTTCTGCAGGAACGAAGGACGCGTGCTCACAAGGGAGCAGATTCTGGACCAGATCTGGGGCTTTGACTATGACGGGGATACGCGTACCATCGACACGATGGTCAAGCAGCTGCGCAAAAAAATCGGAAATCCGGCATATATCCGTACCGTTTACGGTGTCGGATACTGCTTTGAGGGGGAAAGGCGTGAGTAAAGGGAGGATGAATAGGAAAATGCTGACGGCGGGCTGGATTATGCTTGCGCTTTCGGCATTTGTGCTGACATTTCTGTTTGAGTTGCTGGCACCGCGCTATTACAGATACCGAAAAAACGAGATTCTGATGGATGCCTATGGGAATGTGGCGGAGCTGGATCTGGCGGAGCTGGATGAGGAGATTTATGAAGTTTTAAAGTCGTATGAGAGCAAAAATCTCTTTTTTATCATCTCGGATGAGAACCGCAACCATATTTATATCACGGAAGCCGAGGAAATGAGACGCTCGGGGAAGGATCTGAAAAGCTGGAAAGAGCAGTACAGCGGCGAACCGGTTATTTTTTATCAGCACGACAACGGGCTTCGACTGGCGAAGCTGCGGGGAATCGTTACCCAGGGGTCGATCGCATATTACGTGTACATCAAGGAGCGGAGCGGTAATATCAGCGATTACAACGAGATTGTTATGCCGCTTCTGGGCCTGCTGGGGGTGGGTTGTGTGCTGCTCTCCAGTGCGGGCCTTTGGCTCTGCTACCGAAGGTTCGGCGTTCAGGTCAAGCGTGAGGCGAGCATTTCAAAGGATCGTCAGCTTCAGCAAAAGCTCCGCAACGAGCGCGTGGAGCGCCTGCAGAAGGAGTTTGTCACCCGTATGACCCACGAGCTGAAAACACCGCTGGCAGTTATTTCCAGCCAGGTGGAAATGCTGGAATACGTATCGGAGCCGGAGCAGCAGAAGCAGTACATCGACTCGGTGAAGGAGGAGGTGGAGCGCATTTCCGGCATGGTTGGAAACATGCTCGACATTTCGGTGGTGGAGCACCAGATGGAGCATATGATGCAGGATTGTCTGGACATGCGTGAGATTATGGAGTATACTGCAATGAAGTATGAGGGGATCATCAGCAAAAAGCAGGTGCGTCTGGAGACCTTTTTTGACGACGGCTGTATAGTGCGGGGCGATCGGGAGTACATCGAGCAGGCACTCAATAATTTTATGATGAATGCCCTGGAGCATACACCGATGCAGGGGAGCATCCGCATGACCTTAAAGAAACACAAGGGGGTTGTGCGTGCCGCCGTATACAATGAGGGCAGCCAGATTCCGCAGAAGGACCAGGAGCAGCTCTGGGACGGCTATTACCGCAACGAGCAGGATCAGAGCTCGGATTCCACCATGCCCCACGCCGGGCTTGGGCTTTCCATTGCGCGCAATGCGGTATGGATGCACGGTGGTACCTGCGGTGTGAAAAATACGGATCGGGGCGTGGAGTTCTGGTTTGAGATACCGGAGGAGAAATGACAGAGGAGAGAACAACAAGGGCATTGCTTGTGGTGAGCTTTGGAACAAGTGTTGTCCAGGCAGGAAAAAAAACAATCGACCGCATTGAGGAGGAGCTTGGCTCCTCCTTTTCGGGTTTTCGAATTTATCGGGCATGGACGAGCCGGGTAATCATCGAAAAGCTCAAAAAACGGGACGGTATCCGGATTCCCACCGTGCAGGAGGCATTGGGGCAGATGCTTGCGGAGGGTATCCGTGAGCTGGTTGTGCAGCCGACCCATCTCATGGACGGAATCGAAAACGAGCGGATGAAACGGGACGTGGAAGCGTATGCGGATCGGTTTTCCACGCTGGCTTTCGGGGAGCCGCTGCTTGCCGGGGAAAGGCGGGAGACGGTCATCAAAGCAGTAACCGAGGCAGTGATGGCGGAATTTGGTGATCCCGGCGGGGACGGGGCGCTTGTGTTTATGGGACACGGCACGCCCCACGATGCCCGCACGGTTTATGCGGAGTTGGATGCGGCGTTTAAGGAAATGGGCTATGAAAATGTGTTCCTCGCTACCGTGGAGGAGGGGCTGTCCGTGGGTGCGGTGGAAAAAAGACTGAAGCATATGGGGAAAAAGCGGGTGATTCTTGCACCGTTTATGCTGGTGGCGGGGACGCATGCGCTGCAGGATATGGCAGGAACCGACGGGAACTCCTGGAAGAGCCGCTTTGAGGCGGCGGGCTTTTCGGTCACCTGTGTGATGAAGGGGCTGGGGGAGTATCCCGGCATACGCAGGCTTTACACGGCGCATGCCAGGGCGGCAGAAAAGCGTCTTTCACGCACAGGGACGGGGTCTATGGCTGTGTGAGGGAATCCCCGTAGTACAGGTCCAGCTCGTAATCCTCCAGATCGGTAAGGCTGCCGCTGCCGGCGGTGCCAAGGCTGCCGTCCTGTTCGGATATGGGGGAATTTGCGGTGGGCTGTCCCACGGTTGGTGTATCCACATCCGGAGCGGTGGGTGCAGTGGGTGTCGGTGTATCCACATCCGGAGCGGTGGGTGCAGTGGGTGTCGGTGTATCCACCGTGGGCGTGTCGACGGTTGGCTCCACGGGCGCGGATGCGGCGGGCACATTGCCGCTGCTTTCGCTGCCGTTTAAACCCGGGAGCGCTTCTTCCCCTGACACGAATGTTTCCGAATGCATGCCTTCCATGAGGTCATCCGGAAAATCCTCCCCGATGTCCGCTCCGTCTTCTGCGTCCGCATCCGATGCTTCCTCGTCTTTTTCCGTGGGGATAAATTCCCGGAGCTTTTCCGTCAGCGGCTCCCTGTAATGCCAGATGAGCAGCGCTGCGGCGAGCAGCACCGTGAACAGGAGCAGAATGCGGCTGCCGCCCCGTTTTTTTGGTGCTTCCTTCGGGAAGTGCATGCGCTCCTCCAAAAGGCGCCAGATGCGCTCACGCTCGCTTGCCTCCAGCTGGACATTCCCGGCGCTCATCTGTTCCCGGACGGAGGGATTTTTTCTGTTTTTTCCGATGGAGAGCTGTGAAAAGCGGTCCATGATCAGACGGGAGATCCATTTTTCCAGATCCTGCCCCGGCGTGTATTCGGGCAGGTGCAGGTAGAGGTACTGGTAAAAGTCTACCATGAACCCGCAGGCGCTTTTGTGGTCGCCGTGGAGCAGCAGCGCGCTGCTGTAAACATACTGGACGCTGCCGAGATAAAAGGTATGGAAACCGGATTTTGAACCGTCGGCCATCTGACGGATTGCTTTTTGAAGATCTTTATGCCGCGACATAGGGCCTCCTATCATATCCTAATTTATATTTCTTACAGATTTATATATCGAAGTAATGGTTGCGTTATCTCCAGTATAGATTTTTTAGCGTAAGCTTGCAAGAGTGGATTTGAAATGCTACACTAAAATTATAATCGAAAAGACTATGGTTCAGGAAAGGCATCCGGATCGGAGGATAAGATGAATTTTAATACGGAACAGAAAAAAGACGCAAAGCCGCAGGCGCAGCATGGGAAAGCGGATGTGCAGGAGATGCATGTGACCTGCTCCGGCATTTTGCGAAAGAACGGCGAGAAGATTATTTACGTGCGCTTTGAGCGCGGCAGGGATTTTGCGGAGGGTTCCATCCCGGCTGCAAAAATTACCTCCCAGAGCGGGTTTTCGCCGGAGGAGCTCGGGCAGATGGAGCGCTACCTCTCGGAAAATGAATTTGAGATCATTGAGCAGGCAAAGACGGTCAACCTGATGAAAAACTTTTTGCGTTAACATGAAAAACTTTTCTTGACAAGTAAGGGGCAAATCGATATAATAAAATAGTAATGTTTGATGAAAAATTCGCTCTTATTTTTCATAAAAACTTCCTTCTTACGCGAAGAAGCCCGCTGTTCCTGCGGGCTTCTTTACTTTGTCGTATCGAAGTTCCAACCGGCTCGCCGCAGGCAAAGAAGCCTGCGGGCAGGATTGTATTTTATTTTAGAATATAGCGGATAATGGTGTCTTCACCGAGGCTGCACCAGGAGAAGCCGTCACGGGTCGTGCAGTAATAAATTTCCACGACGGTGGGCTGTGCGGGTACGGCGTCATCTAAAAGCTGCGCGCCGGAGAGATGAAATTCGACACCTTCCCTGCTGCAGAAGGCATACAGGGTGTCCCCGGCATCGTCTGCGCTTTGGAAGGATTCTGTCTCGATTTCAAGACTGGCGGCAAGTGTCCGCTCCAGAAGCTCGGTGCCCTGCATGGCGGTGACAAGGTAGAGCAGTGCTGCCAGCAGAAAGCTGAAGATGACGATTCCGGCGACGGGCAGGACGTGAACTGATTTTTTGCAGTACATCACAGTGATGAATATAAGATTTACACCCAGCGCTGCCGCCGCAATGATGAGAAACCAGTAAAAAATATTCATAACAGTACATCCTTTCACAGTGTGTTTTAATCATAGCGGATGGAAGGTGCCCGTGTCAATAAATCTTTTGCGCTTGAAACAAAAAAATAGTTAGGGTATAATATTAGGAAGGCCTGGGGCAAAAATAAATCAGGGGAGGATTCGGGATGAACGGAAATTATATCTATATGCTGGCAGTCACGCTTGCCCTGCTGGTATTTATGTGCATCAACCACGGCAGGGAGACGCAGCGCCGCAAAATTGTAAAATGGGGAATATATTTTTTGCTTCTGAATGAGGTTTTTGCTGCTCTGCGCGAGATGGTTTTATATGACGGGGCTTCGTATTACCCGATGGCAGTGATCTATCTGGTCGTTGTCATCTATTATCTCACCGAGGCGCTTACGACGATTTTGGCTTTTATGTATCTTCTGATGCTCTTTCCGGAGATTTCAAAAAAGAAGAATATGCTTCAGACGATCTTTTTTGCGGCTGCATCCATTGCGGCGCTCGCGATTGTAACCACACCCATCACCGGCTTTATCTATCACATAGATAACGCGTCGGTTGTTTTCAGCGTTGGCTGGAAGCTGCTGTATTTTGGGCGGTTTGCGCTCCTTGCGGCGTTTCTGCTCGTGGTGCTTGTAAGGCAGAGCGCGCTGCCCCGCAAGCAGGTTGAAAATCTGACGGTCGTATTGGCGGTGTCCCTCGGAATGCATGTATTTCCGTTTTTGTTTTCGATAGTGTACCCTTTCGGATTTTTTGCAAACGCGTTTTTCGGCATGGTTTACTGGCTTTTCCACAGCTCGGGCTATGAGGAGGAGCGGGCGCACATGGGCGCGGACCTTTACGGCAGGGAGCTCGACTACTGTCTTTCGAAAAAGCTGCCCTTCTTTGCATTTGAGGTTACGGTGGCAAACTGCGATTATCTCATGCAGCGCGGGTGCTTGAGCAAGGGCGAGCTGATGCAGGTCTATGAGGAGCTTTTTGAGCGGATGAACCGGGCTTACCGCCAGGTGATGGTGTTCCGGAAGCACCCTGCACGCATCGGCGTGGTTGCCGAGGGTGTGAGTGAGGAGCAGGCGCAGTCGATCGCGGCGCAGCTCAAGGAGTGGATGGACGAGCTCTTTCATGGCAGCCTGATCTATCGCATCGTCGGTATCTCCTGCCCGCAGTACGGGGACAATGCCGCGGATGTGGAGCATTTGTTTACGCTTTTGAGCCAAAAGTGCGGGCCCCGGGAAATTTATTTTTGCAGCGATGCGGATTTTGAGGAGTTTGATGCCAGGGGCGACGTGCTTTTATTCCTGCAGAACATCTGCACACAAATGCAGGATGTGGTACTTTTTGTCAGCCCGATGATTGATAAGAGAAACAATCACATCCGGCGCTTCGAGATTTTCGGCCGCGCGCAGATGGCGGGCAGCGGCATTGTCGGCTCACACCGGATCGCGGAGCTTGCACAGCAGTACGGATACAGCCATGACGTGAACATGGCGGTGCTGAAAAATATTTGTGAATATCTGACGACAACGGCGGACGGGGTACATGTGAAGGTGTCACTGCGCATTTCCAGCGATGAGCTGGAAAGCCCGGGCTTTGCGGACGATGTGCTGGATATTTTGAAAAATTACGAGCTGGAACCGGAAACCATCGGCTTTGAGGTGAAGATGGAGCCGGGGCAGCGGGATATCGAGGGTATGCTTTCCATGATGCAGACGCTGCGCGATAACGGGGTTATGTTTATCCTTACGGATTTTTCGCCGTCGGCAGTCAATTTTGAGGGTATCGCGATGCTTCCCTTTAAGACGGTCAAGTTTGAATCCGGGTGCGTGCGGCAGGCAGCCGAAAACGAGAAGAGCTTTGAGGTGATCGGGCTTTTGGTTGACATGCTTAAGGAGCGGGGCTTTGACGTGGTATTCAAGGGCGTTGAGGATGAGGAGCTTGAGGATACGGCGCTTTCGCTCGGCGCGGATTATCTGGAAGGCACAAGGTATGTGCGGACGCTTCCGCTGGAGAATATTGCACAGCAGCTGGATCTTGGCGGGATGTTCTGAGCGATGAAAAGCAGATATACAGCAGCTTTGGCGGACCTCTCCGAATAAAGGAGAGGTCTGTATCAGTCAATGGCAAAGGAGAGGAAATGAAGCATCAGCTGACAAAACAGGATATAGAGAAGATGGAGGAAGAGATTGAGTATCGGAAGCTTGTGGTGCGAAAGGAAGCGCTCGAGGACGTAAAGACGGCGCGGGCACACGGCGATCTCAGCGAAAATTTTGAGTATAAGGCGGCAAAGCAGTACAAAAATCAGAACGAGAGCCGCATCCGTTACCTGGAGCGCATGATCAAGGGTGCGGATATCATCGACGATGCTTCCGCCGAGGACGAGGTGGGCCTGCACAATACGGTGACGGTATACATCGAGGAGGACGACGCGGAGGAGACGTACCGCATTGTGACTACGGCCCGGGGCAACTCTTTAAAAAAGATGATCAGCATCGAATCGCCCCTCGGGAAAGCGCTGCTGGGGCACAAGGTGGGGGACCGGGTGCTCATAGAGGTTAATGTGGACTACAGCTATTATGTTGTGATCCGCAGCATCGAGAACACGCCGGAGGACGAGTCGGAGATGCTCAGAAAGTTTTAGGCCCGGGAAAAGCCGCCGGAAGCGAATGAAGCTTTGGCGGCTTTTCCTGTGCGGCATATACTAAAAAGGAGCTGTTTTTGCGCTGCGCGTCGAACCGGCAGACACGCCTTTTCGATCAGATAAAGGGATTTATATAGCGGCTGTCAAACAGCTCCTCCTCAATTTCGAGCAGGCGGTTGTACTTGGCGACGCGCTCGCTGCGGCAGGGCGCGCCGGTTTTGATCTGACCGCTGCACATGCCGACCGCGAGGTCTGCGATGAAGGTATCCTCCGTCTCGCCGCTGCGGTGGGAGATAATGGTGCGGTAGCCGCTGCGGTGGGCCAGCTCGATGGCGTCGAGGGCCTCCGTGAGCGTTCCGATCTGGTTTACCTTGATGAGGACCGCGTTTGCGGCTCCTTTTTTTATGCCCTCCGTGATACGCGCGGGGTTTGTCACGAACAGGTCGTCGCCTACGAGCTGCACCCGTCCGCCCAGACGCTCGGTTAAGCGCGTCCAGCCGTCCCAGTCGTTTTCGTCGAGCCCGTCCTCGATGGAGACGAGGGGATAGCGGCTGCACAGATCCTCATAGTAGGCGATCATTTCGTCGGTGGTGCGGCTGATGGCGGTGCTCTGCGTGTCGGGCACGGCGGGCGCATCCAATGTCATGGCATTTTTTTTCAGCTCGCTCTCGCCGGGAAAATAGTAGTAGCCGCTGTCAGGGCTGTACAGCTCGCTTGCGGCGGCATCCATGGCAAAGACTACCTCCTTGCCGGGCTTGTAGCCTGCCTCCTCCACGGCGCGGGTGAGATAGTCGAACACGGCGTAGGCATCCTTGAGATCCGGGGCGAAGCCGCCCTCATCGCCTACGGCGGTGGAGAGTCCGTCGCGTCCAAGCAGCTCTTTTAAGGTGTGGTAGATTTCCGTTCCCATGCGCAGGGCGTCGTGCAGGCTGTCCGCACCTACGGGCATGATCATGAACTCCTGGAAATCCAGATGGTTTTTCGCATGCACGCCGCCGTTGAGGATGTTCATCATGGGAACGGGCATCCGGTTTGCGTTGCAGCCGCCGATGTAGCGGTAGAGGGGTGTGTCCAGGGCTGCTGCGGCGGTGCGGGCGGCGGCAAGGGAAACACTGAGCATGCTGTTTGCACCCAGCTTTGCCTTGTTCGGCGTGTCGTCCAGCTTGATCATGCGGTAATCAATTTTGCGCTGCTCGAATACGTTGTCACCGTTTAACAGCTTATGGATGGCATCGTTGACGTGGGTGGCTGCGTTTAAGACGCTCTTGCCCAGGTACTGTGCCTCACCGTCCCGCAGCTCGACCGCCTCATGCTCCCCGGTGGAAGCGCCGGAGGGAACCGAGGCACGGCAGGTGATCTCCTGCGCGCTCAGGCGTGTTTCGAGTGTGGGATTCCCCCTGGAATCCAGGATCTGTCTGGCGTAAATATGTGTAATGGGTTTGTTATGGTTCATATTGAAAGCCTCCTGTTTTTATAATCCATAGGATTTCCCGACAGGAGGCTTTTTATACGCAGACGAAGTAAATTTGGTTCCGGCAGAATGAAAACGAACGGCTATTAGGGGGCTTGCGTCACGATGCCCTCGTCATCGATCACAATGCCCTCGGAAATGCTTTCCAGATAGTCGCAGGCGGCGTTTCTTTTGTCACCGTCGTCGGCGATCGTGCGGGCATTTGCCGCACTTGCGGCGATGAGCTGAAATACCGGGGAGCCCTCCGGGGGAACCGTGACCCGCAGCACGGCGGTGCGGGGGATTTCCCGGTTGAAAATGAAGTTGCCGAGACTGTAGAACACGGGCTTGTTCTCGTAATAGGCGATGCCCTGCAGGACGTGTGGATGGGCGCCGACGACGAGATCCGCGCCCGCGTCGATGTATTGCTGTGCCATCGTTACCTGATAGTCCTGCGGGTACTCGTCCCGCTCAATGCCCCAGTGGACGAACACCGAGAGGAAATCGCAATGTGTGCGGGCTTCCTTGATCGCCGCCAGAAGCAGGGCGGGGTCGTAGGTCGTAAACACGCCGGGGGATGCGTTTTTGATATCCCAGGAAACCACCGGGATGACCCGGGAGGCAGCGAGAAAGCCGAAGGTTTTCCCGTTTACCTCCTTTGTGATGAGGGCGCTTGCCCGGGAAAGGTCGCTGCCCGCGCCCATGTAGTCGATGCCTGCGTTTTCCAGGGTCTCAAAGGTGTCCAGCAGCGCATCGGGGCCGAAATCCAGCACATGGTTGTTGGCGATGCCCGCAATGTCCACACCCATGTCTGTAAGCACGCGCACATAGTCCGGGTTGACCCGGAAGGTAAACTGCTTGTCCGGGGCCTGCTCGCCCCGGGTAGAAAACGGAAATTCGTTGTTGATGACGGTGATATCGGCAGTCTGCATGGCTTCTAAGAGCACGGGGGAGAGCACGCCGGAAATGCCATCGCGGTCATAGTTTTCCAGGACATAATCGGAGAGGAGCACGTCGCCGGTGAACAGGAGCGTCACAGGCTCCGGCTCCGGCTCGGGAACCGCGGGCGTATCGTCCGCGCCTTCCGCTGCAGCGTCTGGCGTATCTGTACCGGAAGGCGTGGATTCGGGAGGTTCGGATGGCTCCTGATCCGGCTCTTCCGGCTCCTGTGTCAGGGCGGGTATCGTTTCTGCATCTGCATAATCGGAGGGTGTCTCCTGCCTGCTTCTGGCCTCCTCCACACGGCGGCTTACGATAAAAAGCACTGCGAGGGAGAAAACTAAAATCGGTAAAAGTACACATAGAGTGCGCCTTGCACGGCGCATGGCCTGTCGTTTTTTCATAAGATGGGCACATCCTTTCACAAAAATTTTCTACAGGGCTAAACGCCTCATCCAAAGTATGTTTATTGTAACATAAAATCTGGATTTTAGACAGTAGGTTGGACTTCAGGTTACAGAACGGCTGCATCTATTTTTTATGAAAAAGAAATCGACATCACCGGATAATTATGGTATAATACGGACACTTGGCGAAGCATGCGAGCCTAGTGGAAGTAATACCGGACCACTTAGCGAATGCGAGCCTTTCAAAAGATAAATGATACAACGGAGAAGTTACATGAAAAGACGATACAAACGATTTCTGGCAGGCGCGCTGGCGGTGATGCTGCTTGTGCCAATCAGCCCGGCAAATACGGGGACGGCGTATGCAAAAACGGCGGAAAAAATGCAGGCCGGGGCAGAGAAGAAGGTGATCTGCACCGTGAGCTTTGATGCGCGCGGGGGCAAGAAGGTAAAAAAGACGCTCACGCTTACGGCGTCGGAGCCCTACGGGAAGCTCCCGAAGACGAGCCGGGAGGGCTATCAGTTCAAGGGCTGGTATACGAAAAAGAGCGGCGGGAAGCGCATTACGGCAAAGTCGGTGTTTAGCGGGACGGCGGATCAGGTGCTCTATGCGCACTGGAAGAAGACGGCGGCAGAGACGCCGGAGGGGACGGATACCTCGGAGGATGCGGTACAAAAGCCGGGCGGGGCAGATGCGCCCGGCGGCGAAGCACCCGGTGAAAACGTGCCGGACGCAGAGCAGCCGGATGTGCCGGGAGCGGTTTCAGGGGCGCTGGTGCCTTATTCGTCCAATGCGTCCATCGATTATAAAAAGAACGGCTACGGCGATTTTCTTGTGCTGAAAAATTTTAAGGCAAAATATTTGTACTGCCAGTATGATTATGACCGTTTTATTGGCAGCAGCGGTAAAAACGTGGGCTGTACCGCTACGGCGGATGCGATGCTCGCTTCCATATATATGGACAAGGTGTTCAGCCCCAACGATGAGGGCTGGATTTCCGGCGTGGGTGCGACATGGACAAATTCGGATGTTGCGGACGGGAGCAAAAAGTATACGGTGAAGCAGCAGTGCGCGGCGGTCTATGACTATTTGCAGGAGGGAAAGCCGGTGCTTATCCGTGTGATCGGGCATTCCGTGACGGCGATCGGCATTCGGAGAGGCGTGAACCGGGAGACGATAGCACCGGGGGATATTCTTATCGCAGACCCCGCGGACGGCAAGGTAAAATGTGCCGATGAGATGGGCTACCGCGTGATGACGGATGCCAACGGCTGGGGTCTTCGGATTCCGAAGGCGGTGCTGGCGTCCGCGAAATTGTAACAGGACATGGAGGAAATTTCAGGACTATGACAGACCAGAGTAAAATTCGCAACTTTTGTATTGTGGCGCATATCGACCACGGCAAATCTACGCTGGCAGACCGTATTATAGAAAAAACGGGTCTGCTCACGAGCCGTGAGATGCAGTCACAGGTGCTTGACAATATGGATTTGGAGCGGGAACGCGGCATTACGATCAAGTCGCAGGCGGTGCGCATCATCTATCAGGCAACGGACGGGGAGGAATATATTTTTAATCTGATCGACACGCCGGGGCATGTGGATTTCACCTATGAGGTGTCCCGCTCGCTGGCTGCATGCGACGGTGCGATTCTCGTAGTGGACGCGGCGCAGGGCATCGAGGCGCAGACTCTGGCGAACGTGTATCTGGCGCTTGACCATGATCTGGAGGTCTTTCCGGTCATCAACAAGATTGATCTGCCAAGCGCCCGGCCGGATGAGGTTGCGGAGGAGATCGAGAATGTAATCGGCATCGAGGCGCTGGACGCGCCCCGTATTTCGGCAAAGACCGGAGTAAATATCGAGGAGGTTTTGGAGGCGGTCGTGAAAAAGCTGCCTGCGCCCGCCGGTGACGCGCAGGCACCTCTGCAGGCGCTTATTTTTGATTCTGTTTATGATTCCTATAAGGGCGTGATTGTGTTCTGCCGTATCAAGGAGGGAACCATCCGGCCCGGTATGACGATGCTTATGATGGCGACGGGCGCAAAGGCGGAGGTCGTCGAGGTCGGGTATTTCGGTGCGGGGCAGTTCATCCCGTGCGAGGAGCTCTCCGCCGGGATGGTGGGTTATATTACGGCGTCCCTGAAAAATGTGAAAGATACCCGCGTGGGCGACACGGTAACGGATGCGAACCGTCCGTGCAGCGAGCCGCTGCCGGGCTATAAAAAGGTAAACCCCATGGTGTACTGCGGCCTTTATCCCGCGGACAGCGCTAAATATCCGGATTTGCGGGATGCGCTTGAAAAGCTGCAGCTCAACGACGCATCGCTGCAGTTTGAGGCGGAGACGTCGGTAGCGCTCGGCTTTGGCTTCCGCTGCGGATTTTTGGGGCTGCTCCATCTGGAGATCATCCAGGAGCGGCTGGAGCGGGAGTACAATCTTGATCTGGTAACGACCGCGCCCGGGGTTATCTACAAGGTGCACAAGACGGACGGCGAGGTGATCGACCTGACAAATCCTTCCAATCTGCCGGACCCTTCGGAGATCGACTACATGGAGGAGCCGGTGGTGAACGCCGAGATTATGGTGACGAGCGAGTTTATCGGCTCGATCATGGATCTGTGCCAGGAGCGGCGGGGTGTCTACATCAGCATGGAATACATTGAGGAGACCCGGGCGGTGCTGAAATATGAGCTGCCTCTGAACGAGATTATCTATGACTTTTTTGATGCGCTTAAATCCCGCTCCCGGGGCTATGCGTCCTTCGACTATGAGCTTAAGGGCTATGTGCGCTCCGAGCTGGTGAAGCTGGATATTCTCATCAACCGTGAGCAGGTGGATGCCCTTTCCTTTATCGTGTTCTCCGGCACGGCATATGAGCGGGGGCGCAGGATGTGCGAGCGTCTGAAGGAGGAGATACCAAGACATCTGTTTGAGATACCGATCCAGGCGGCAGTGGGCAGCAAGATCATCGCGCGGGAGACAGTCAAGGCGATGCGCAAGGATGTGCTCGCGAAATGCTACGGCGGTGACATTACCCGAAAGAAAAAGCTTCTGGAAAAGCAGAAGGAGGGAAAAAAGCGGATGCGCCAGGTGGGCAGTGTAGAAATTCCGCAGGAAGCGTTTATGAGCGTGCTCAAGCTGGATGAGGGCTGAGGGCTCACGGGGGCATGCCGCAGGCCGGGAAGCGCCGGAAGGCGTGCAGGAGATATGCTGCAGGCCGGGAAGCGCCGGAAGGCGTGCAGGAGATATGCTGCAGGCCGGGAAGCGCCGGAAGGCATGCCGGATGCTGCCGCAGCCCCGGAGCGTGCCGGTGATATGGAGGAAATGGCATGGAGCTGTATATCCACATACCTTTTTGTATCAGAAAATGCGCATACTGTGATTTCCTGTCTGCTCCTGCGGATGCGGAAACCGTCGCGCGTTATATGGGATGTTTACGGAAGCAGCTCGTACGGACGGCTGCTTCTTTTCGGGGGAGGCGCATTGACACCGTCTTCATCGGCGGGGGAACCCCCTCGATTTTGAAGGCGGAGCAGCTTTACGAGCTGCTCGCAGCAGTGCAGGAAAATTTTACGACGGCTGAGGGTGCGGAGATTACGGTGGAGGCAAATCCCGGCACGCTGGCCCGGGCGAAGGTGGAGGCATGCAGGGCGGGCGGGGTGAACCGCGTGAGCCTGGGGCTGCAGTCTGCAAATGACAGGGAGCTGCGCCTTTTGGGGCGCGTCCACACGTACCGGGATTTTCTGCGCAGCTACGAGCTGCTTCGGGAGGCGGGCATCGCAAACATCAACGTCGATCTCATGAGTGCACTGCCGGGGCAGACGCTGCGCTCCTATGAAAAGACCCTGCAGCAGGTGCTGGCGCTGCACCCCGCGCACATCTCGGCGTACAGCCTGATGATCGAGGAGGGAACGCCCTTTTTTGAGCGCTATCGGGAGGATGAGATGCTGCGGGAGCGGGGAGAGCGTCCCAGGTGGCTCCCTGATGAGGAGAGTGAGCGGGCCATGTATGAACTCACCGGGGCGCTGCTGGCAGCGCATGGCTATGAGCGCTACGAGATTTCCAACTATGCGAAGAAGGGCTTTGCATGCCGCCACAACATGGGCTACTGGAGCAGGGAGGAGTATTTGGGGCTGGGGCTTGGGGCATCCTCTTATATAGAAGAAACACGTTTTTGCAATACGGCGGATCTGGGGGAATATCTCGCGGAGGACTTTGAGCCGCGGGATGTGCAGCAGCTCTCCAAGGATGATTGCATGGCGGAGTTTTTTTATCTGGGGCTGCGCATGAGCCGGGGCGTCGTAAAGTCGGATTTTGTCGCACGGTTTGGGCTGCGCGCCGAGCAGGTGTATGGCGGACAGCTCCCGGAGCTGATTTCTGCCGGGTTTTTGGAGGATGACGGCACCTGCTATCGTCTGACGGATTACGGCAGGGATGTGAGCAACCAGGTGCTGTATCGGTTTTTGCCGTAAGGCTCTCAGGGTGCATAGGTCAATGACAGAAAAGGAGAAAAATGATGTTGAAAGTCGGAACAAAGGGAACAAAGAGTGTCATGGTCACGAGCCGCAACACGGCAAAAACGATGGGGAGCGGTACGT
Organism: uncultured Eubacterium sp.; assembly: GCA_910589045.1. Classification (GTDB taxonomy): domain Bacteria; phylum Bacillota; class Clostridia; order Lachnospirales; family Lachnospiraceae; genus W0P33-017. The sequence continues at coordinate 12,022 of CAJUSH010000038.1, read as the reverse complement.
TGGATGTATTCGCGACGCCTGCGCTGGCGGCGCTCATGGAGGAGGCGTGCCAGACGAGCGTTGCGGGGCAGCTGGAGCCGGGAAGCGGCACGGTTGGAACCCTGCTGGAGATTCGTCACACCGCGCCCACACCGTTGGGCATGGAGGTGAGCTGTGAGTCCGTGCTTGTGGAAGCGGACGGACGGCGGCTTGTATTTGAGGTGCGCGCATGGGACGCAAAGGGCAGCGTGGGCGAGGGCCGCCATGAGCGTGTGATCATACGGGAGGAGTCATTCCAGGAGAAGGCAAACGCGAAGCGGGATACGTCTTTGTGATAAAATGGTTTATGAAATCAAAGAGCAGCGTCATTTTTTTGAAGGTGGCGCTGCTTTTTCTCTTGTTAAAAACCATTTTTTGGTTTACAATGATAGTATAACTATCAAATTGATAGAATTACTATCAATCGGGTGAGAACCCGCGGAGAAACGGATTACGGAGGGATCTTATGAAATCATTATCAAAGGGACGTATGTGGCTTCTGGCAGTAGGGCAGCTTGGGTGGGCGATGCTCTCAGGACTGATATCAAACTGGCTGGTTTACTTTTACCAGCCGGACGAGGCGGCCCAGGCAGCGGGGCAGACACTGTTTATCCCGCAGGGGCGCATGATTTTCGGTGTCTTTACGGTGATCGGCGCCATTACGGCGCTGGGGCGTCTGTTTGACGCTGTGACCGATCCGTGGATCGCCTCCCTCTCTGATCGGTGTAAATCGAGGCTGGGCAGAAGAATCCCGTTTTTGAAATGGGCGTCCTTTCCCCTTGCATTTTCCACAGTCATGGTATTCTGTGCGCCTGTGGGACGTGTGACAGTCATGAACGTCGTGTGGCTGTTTGTGTTTACCATGTGCTATTACCTTGCGATTACCGCATACTGTACGCCTTACAACGCGCTCATACCGGAGCTTGGGCACAACCAGCAGGAGCGCCTGAATATCAGCACTGCCATCTCCCTCACCTTCATCGTGGGAACTGCCATGGCGTATGTGGCGCCTGTGATCTGGGGGCTTCTGGAGCCGTCGCTTGGGCGGGTGCCGGCGATGCGCATCACCTTTGCGGCTCTGGCCGTCGTCGCCTTCCTCTGTATGCAGGTGCCCGTTTTTGCTATCCGGGAAACGGACTATGTAAATTCAAAGCCCGCGGAGGGAACGGCGTTTTCGTCGCTCGTTAAGACCTTCCGGAACAGGGAATTTCGCATTTTTGTCGGCTCCGATATTTTTTACTGGATCGGGCTGACCATGTTCCAGACGGGACTGCCCTTTTTCGTGACGTCCCTGCTGGGATTGCCGGAGAGCATGTCAACCGTATTTTTCGTTGCGATGACGGGCATCTCCTTGGTGTTCTATGTTCCGGTGAATCTTCTGACGAAGCGGTTCGGCAAACGAAGCCTGGTGCTTGCGGCCTTTATCATTTTCGCGGTGTGCTTTGGCTATACGGCGCTGATGGGGCCGGGGCTTTTCCTTGCGCCTGTGCTCCAGGGATTTCTTCTTGTGGTCTGTGCCGCTTTCCCCATGGCGATTTTCGGCATCCTTCCCCAGGCGATGGTTGCCGACATTTCCGAGAGCGATGCGAGAAGAACCGGGGAAAACCGCGAGGGAATGTTTTATGCGGCGCGCACCTTTGCATTTAAGATGGGTCAGAGCGTTTCGATGCTGCTGTTTACCGCACTGGCAACCATCGGAAGCGGCGGGACGGGGTATCGGGTGGTTGCCGCTACCGCAAGTGCATTGGCGCTGCTTGGGGGACTTATCCTTCTGTTTTATAACGAAAAAGAGATTAACCGCGTGATATCGGAGGAGGAGTGAGCATGGAATTAAAGGAGCTGCGCGGGAAGGAGCGCACGGCAGAAAGCGGCAGGCGGAGAGAAAAAATGGTGTGTGCCGCCTACGAATGCTTTTGCCGCAGGGGAATCGCAGGGACTTCCATCGCGGATATTGCAAGGGAAGCGGAGTTTGGGGAGGCGACGCTTTACCGCTATTTTGCCAACAAGGAAACCCTTGTGCTGGAGTGCGGGATGCTGTTCTGGTCTAAGGTGCGTGACTTTATGGAGGAGGAGCGGCTTGGACCGAATTTTGCGGCAAAGAGCGGTATGGAGCAGGTGGAGGCTCTGATTTGGAGGGCGTATGCCTTTTACCGTCAGAACACGGCGGCGTTTCGCCTCATCCATGATTTGGACGGCATGCTTTTGTCGGGAAAGGTGGGAAAGGGACAGGTATCCGGGTATGAGCAGGCCGTGGATCAGATGCGCCCCGTTTTGTGCGATGCCATCGAAAAGGGAAAAAGGGACGGCAGCATTGCGGATCATGGGGATACGACGGTGCTCTACTATGCGCTGACAAACGGAATTTTCAGCATGATGCAGAAACAGGCGGCGGCCGGAAGGCTGCTTGAGAGCGATGCGGCCGTGGGTGAGGAGCAAAAGCTGACGCAGCTCCTGGAGCTTTTGGCTGCGGGGCTTCGGGCAATGTACGGAAAGGATGAGAAGGGATGAAAGGGGAAGCTGTTTTGGAAGAGCCGGGAGGATATTTCCGGGATGAAAAAAAGCCTTTGGCGTGCGCCTGTATTGGGGAGGGAAGCTATGAACAGGAGATGAGCCGGGTGGTGGAGCCTTTTTTGGGCCGGCGGCGCACATCCGGTATGCTGGAGGGTCTTTACTATGAATTTTATGGCTGCGGGGAGCCGAAGGGAACGATTGTGATCAGCTTTGGCTATACGGAGTCCTGTGAGAAATACCACGAGCTGATTTATTATATGCTCCGGGAGAGCTATCAGGTGGGGATTTTGGAACACCGGGGGCATGGGAAGTCCCTGCGGGAGGTGGAGGATGCGCAGCTGGTGCATGTGGAGGATTTCTCCCGCTATGTGGAGGATCTTCACGGATTTATACGGGCAGTGGTGCTGCCGAAGAGCCGGAATGTACCGCTGTATCTCTATGCCCACTCCATGGGCGGCTGCATCGGCACGCTCTATCTGGAGCAGCACCCGGAGATTTTTCAGAAGGCAGTGTTAAGTGCGCCGATGTACGGAATCAACAACGGAAGGATTCCTGATTTTGCCGCGCGTATGCTCTGCGGGGCTGCCGTTTTGCTCGGGAAAAAGAAAAAGCGGCTCTTTACGATGGGAGGCTTTGATCCCGAGGAAGCGTTCGAGGAGGGAGGCTGTGATTCCCCGGCCCGCCATGCGTATTATTTAAGGCTTCGCCGGGAGCATGGGGAGTATCAGACCAGCGCCTGTACCTACGGCTGGGCAAGAGAGGCGCTTTTGGCAGGCAATCGCGCAATTGCGGAGACCAATGCAAAGCGGATACAAATCCCGGTGCTGCTTTTTCAGGCAGCGGAGGATACCTTCGTGCGGGGAAGGGAGCAGGATCTGTTTTTGAGCCGCATCAAATACGGCAGGAAGGTTACGGAAGCTTCCCGCCATGAGATAAACCGGATGCCGGGTGAGAGGCTCGGGGCATACATGCAAAAAATTTTTGAATTTTACCGGGAGGAGTCCTGAGAAGGAGCCGTGCTGCAAAGAAGGGCAGCGCGGCTCTTTCTGACAGCAGATCAGGAATTTTTCCAAAATTGGGTGTTGACATTATTCCCGCACAGTGTTATCTTAATTACAGAAATGATTAGCACTCCTTTTTGTTGAGTGCTAATAACATGAGAAGGTCAGAGGTAAACGATGGAGCACTTAGACGAAAGAAAGACAAAAATTCTCAAAGCGATCATCCGGACGTATTTGGAGACCGGGGAGCCGGTTGGTTCCCGTACCATTTCCAAGTACACGGATTTGAATTTAAGCTCCGCTACCATCCGCAATGAGATGTCGGATCTCGAAGAGTTAGGATACATCGTTCAGCCCCACACCTCGGCAGGCCGTATTCCCTCGGATCAGGGCTATCGCTTCTACGTGGATCACCTGATGGAGGAGAAGGAGCGTGAGGTTTCCGAGATGAAGGAGTTTGTCATCGAGCGGACCGGGAAGATGGAGCGGGTGCTGAAAAACGTGGTGAAGCTTTTGGCGACAAATACGAACTATGCGACGATGATCACCGCACCCCAGTACCGGCAGGGTAAGTTGAAATTTATTCAGCTCTCGCAGGTGGACGCGGAGCAGCTTCTGGCGGTCATTGTCCTGGAGGGGAATATTGTAAAGAACAAGATGATCCCCACGGATTTGGATGCGCTGGATGCGGAGCAGATCTTAAAGCTGAACCTGCTTCTGAACACGAGCCTGAACGGGCTGACGCTCGACCAGATCAACCTCGCCACCATCGCCAGACTCAAGGAGCAGGCTGGTATCCACAGTGAGATTGTGAGTCGGGTATTGGACGCGGTTGCCGAGTCGATATCCGAGGATGAGGATCTGGAGATCTACACAAGCGGCGCCACGAACATTTTCAAGTATCCGGAGCTTGCGGATTCCGGGCGGGCGAGCGAGCTGATCTCTACATTTGAGGAAAAGCAGCAGCTCATCGGCCTGGTGAACGATACGCTCTCGGAGGAGGAAAACGGGATACAGGTGTATATCGGAAGCGAATCCCCGGTGCAGACGATGAAGGACTGCAGTGTCGTGACGGCGACCTATGAGCTGGGGGAAGGCATGAAGGGCACCATCGGGATCATTGGCCCGAAGCGCATGGATTACGAGAACGTCATGGACAATCTGAAAACACTGAAAATCCAGTTGGATGGTATATTTAAGAAGCCGCCGGAGCAGGAATAGAAATATAGAAGAACAATTAAAACGGATGAAAGAAAGTGGAAGGTGAGGGCATATGGCAGAAGAAAAGACGATTTCCCAGCAGGAGGAAGAGACTGCGTTGGAGCAGGAAGAGACCGCCGGGGAGGCAGCTTCGCAGGAGGAATGTGCGCAGGATACGGCAGAACAGGAGCCCGTCGGTGAGGACGGGATAAAGGAAGCCGCAGAGGAAGCGGATGCGCAGGATGCGCAAAAGCCTGCAAAGGGCGAGAAGAAAAGCCCCTTTAAGAAAAAGGAAAAGAAAAAAGATAAGCGCGATGAGCGCATTGAGGAGCTGACCGATCAGGTGAAGCGCCAGATGGCGGAGTTTGAGAATTTCCGCAAGCGTACCGAGAAGGAAAAGTCGCAGATGTATGAGATCGGTGCCAAGAGCATCGTGGAGAAGATTCTTCCGGTGGTGGATAATTTTGAGCGCGGCCTTGCGGCTGTCCCCGAGGATATGAAGGACAATGCATTCGTGGACGGCATGGATAAAATTTATAAGCAGATGATGACTGTTTTTGAGGAGATGGACGTGAAGCCCATCGAGGCAGTGGGAAAGGAATTTGACCCCGAGTTCCACAACGCGGTGATGCAGGTGGAGAGTGGAGAGTACGAGTCCGGCATCATTGCGCAGGAGCTGCAGAAGGGCTATATGTACCGCGGCGCGGTGGTGCGCCACAGCATGGTTGCGGTAGTACAGTAGCTTCATGCGGGACGCGGCCGGCAGCCTGAAGGGGGCTTTGCCGCGGCGCGGCAGGGCATGACATGGTTACAGCACAAAACAATATTTTCATATATCATAATTAGGAGGAAAAAATAATGAGCAAGATTATCGGAATTGACTTAGGAACAACAAATAGCTGTGTAGCTGTTATGGAAGGTGGAAAGCCCACCGTTATCGCAAATCAGGAGGGTGCCCGCACCACACCGTCCATCGTGGCATTTACAAAAACCGGTGAGCGTTTAGTCGGTGAGCCTGCAAAGCGTCAGGCCGTGACGAATGCGGAAAAGACCATCTCCTCCATCAAGCGTCACATGGGTACGGATTTCAAGCAGGCTATTGACGAGAAGAGCTACAGCCCCCAGCAGATTTCCGCTATGATTCTCCAGAAGCTGAAGGCGGATGCGGAGAGCTATCTGGGCGAGTCCGTGACTGAGGCGGTGATTACCGTTCCCGCATACTTTAACGACGCACAGCGTCAGGCGACCAAGGATGCAGGAAAGATTGCGGGCCTTGACGTAAAGCGTATCATCAACGAGCCGACGGCGGCAGCGCTTGCCTACGGCCTTGACAATGAAAAAGAGCAGAAGATCATGGTATATGACCTAGGCGGCGGTACGTTCGACGTATCCATCATCGAGATCGGCGACGGCGTCATCGAGGTGCTTTCCACAAACGGCGATACCCGTCTCGGCGGCGACGATTTTGACAATCGTGTGACCCAGTGGATGATCGAAGAGTTTAAGAAGGCGGAGGGTGTTGACCTCTCCGGCGACAAGATGGCATTGCAGCGTCTTAAGGAGGCGGCAGAGAAGGCAAAGAAGGAGCTTTCCTCCGCGACCACAACAAACATCAACCTGCCCTTCATTACCGCGACGGCAGAGGGACCGAAGCATTTTGATATGAACCTCACCCGTGCAAAATTTGACGAGCTGACCCACGACCTCGTAGAAAAAACTGCGATTCCGGTTCAGAACGCGATGAAGGATGCGGGGCTGACAAACGCGGATATCGGACAGGTGCTTTTAGTGGGCGGCTCCACACGTATCCCCGCGGTTCAGGATAAGGTAAAGCAGCTTACCGGCAAGGAGCCCAGCAAAAACTTAAATCCCGACGAGTGCGTGGCTATCGGTGCGTCCATCCAGGGCGGCAAGCTCGCAGGCGACGCGGGTGCAGGCGAGATTCTGCTCCTTGATGTAACGCCGCTCTCCCTGTCCATCGAGACCATGGGCGGTGTTGCGACCAGACTGATCGAGCGCAACACGACTATCCCGACCAAGAAGAGCCAGATCTTCTCCACCGCAGCCGACAACCAGACAGCGGTAGACATTAACGTCGTACAGGGCGAGCGCCAGTTTGCGCGTGACAATAAATCCTTAGGCCAGTTCCGTCTCGACGGTATCCCTCCGGCACGCCGCGGCGTTCCCCAGATTGAGGTTACCTTTGATATTGATGCGAACGGTATCGTAAACGTGTCCGCAAAGGATCTGGGCACCGGAAAGGAGCAGCACATCACGATCACCGCAGGCTCCAACATGTCCGACGACGAGATTGATAAGGCGGTTAAGGAAGCCGCAGAGTACGAGGCGCAGGACAAGAAGCGCAAGGAGGCCATCGACACGAGAAATGATGCGGATTCGTTCGTATTTCAGACCCAGCAGGCACTCGACCAGGTGGGCGACAAGCTGGATGCGGCAGACAAGGCAGCGGTCGAGGCTGACCTGAATGCATTGAAGGCATTGGTCGATGCAAACCCCGAGGCCGAGAACATGTCCGAGTCTGTTGTAAGTGACATGAAGGCGGCAAAGGAGAAGCTGATGGAGAGCGCGCAGAAGGTATTTGCAAAGATGTACGAGGGCGCGCAGGCAGCGGGCGCAGGCCCGGATATGGGTGCGGCAGGTGCAGGTCCTGACATGGGCCAGGGTGCGGCTCCCGCAGATGACGATGTAGTAGACGCAGACTTCAAGGAAGTATAAAAATGGCAGACAAGAGAGATTATTACGAGGTTCTTGGCGTTGAGAAAAACGCCGATGACGCGGCGCTGAAAAAAGCATATCGTGCACTTGCCAAAAAGTATCACCCGGATACCAATCCGGGTGATGCTGAGGCGGAGGCGAAGTTTAAGGAGGCATCCGAGGCATATGCGGTTTTGAGTGATCCGGATAAGAGACATCAGTATGACCAGTTTGGCCATGCGGCGTTTGAGGGCGGTGCCGGTGGCGGCGGCTTTGATTTCTCCGATATGGGTGACATTTTCGGCAGCTTCGGTGATATTTTCGGTGATCTGTTTGGCGGCGGCTTCGGCGGAAGCAGGCGGGCGAGCAACGGACCGATGAAGGGCGCCAGCATTCGTACACAGGTGCGCATCACCTTTGAGGAAGCGGTATTTGGCTGCAAAAAGGAGCTGGATCTGGTATTGAAGGACGAATGTCCGGACTGCCACGGAACCGGGGCGAAGCCCGGAACCAGCCCCGAGACGTGTACCAAGTGCGGCGGAAGAGGGCAGGTGCGCATGACACAGCAGTCCCTGTTTGGCATGGTACAGAATATTACGACCTGTCCGGACTGTGGCGGCACCGGAAAGACCGTCAAGGAGAAATGCCCGGGCTGCAGGGGCACGGGCTATCTGAGCAGCCGCAAGAAGATCGAGGTGAGCATTCCCGCAGGTATTGACCACGGACAGAGCGTGCGCATCCGTGAGAAGGGCGAGCCGGGCACAAACGGCGGCCCCAGAGGAGATCTTTTGGTAGAGGTGCTGGTCAGCTCCCATCCGTTTTTGCAGAGACGGGATATGGATCTGTTTTCCACCGCACCTATTTCCTACGCACAGGCGGCGCTGGGCGGCGAGGTGCGCATCGGGACAGTGGACGGCGAGGTGATTTACGAGGTAAAGCCGGGCACGCAGACCGATACCCGAATTCGGCTCAAGGGCAAGGGTGTGCCCTCCCTGCGCAATTCCAATGTGCGGGGTGATCAGTATGTTACCCTGGTGGTACAGGTGCCTACCGGCTTAAATGCTGCGGCGAAGGATCTGCTGCGGCAGTTCGACGAGCAGACCGGCGGCTCCCTGAAGAGCCAGAACGGGGCGGCGGACGGTGAACCGAAGCATAAGAAGAAATTCGGCCGGAAAAAGTAGAAGCTTATAAAAATGCAGACATTCATGCAAGTGTGATGTCTGCATTTTATGCAAATTGCTCTGGCGTTGAACAGTTACATATCAAGATATTGTGGCAGTGAAATTTTTTGAGTTTTTTTGTCGCTATATCTTGATTTTTTTTGTCATATATGGATATACTAGTTAGAGCTATGTAGTTCTGTATTTGTAATTGTGTTTATAAAGGAGCGATTTGTATGTCGATGTCAATGGTCGTGCCTGAGACTGAGGATGAAATTATGGCTTTTCAGCGATTGTTTTTCAAGAAAATGATCGAGATGGAGCATGACAGGCGTACCTTAAACGACGAGAAAAAGCGTTTCGAGCTGCAGCGGGAAAAGCTGGAGCGGGAGCGCAGGGACTTTCACAGACAGAAGGAGGCGGATGCCCGTTTCCGCGCGCAGGAGGAGCGGCTTTTGCTGATGAAGCAGAAGGTGCTCGAGGATGAGCTGAAAAAGCTGGCGGACGAGAAGCAGTATCTGGAGCGCCAGCGGGAATTTTACAGCCGCGTGAGGCAGTATCAGCAAAAGCAGGAGCCGGTGAGACCGGAAAAGTGCGAGGTGAGCGGTGCGTTGTTTTTCAGCGGCGTAAAAAACGAGCATGCTCTCAAAAAGCGTTACAAGGATTTAATCAAGATTTATCATCCGGACAATGCCGGCGGCGATACGGAAGCGCTGCAGGAGATCAACCGGGAGTATGACCGGCTGTGTGTGACATTTTCGGCGGGATGAATGATCCTCGGGGCGATTTTTGCGAAGCAAAACTTTCAATATCGCCCCGAATTGTTACTATGAGCGGCCCCTGAACCGTGAATAGCAGCGGCGCAACTGCTGGTTGACAAATCGAATGGTGTAGTTGGTTGCCGAAAACCGCATTTTGAGTTATAACAGATCTATAATTTGAAAGGTGGTTACAGAATGAATTTATCAGAAAAAATCATGGATTTACGGAAGCGGTCAGGATGGTCACAGGAGGAGCTGGCGGCAAGGCTTGGGGTTTCCAGACAGTCGGTTTCCAAATGGGAGATCGGGGAGAGCGTGCCGGATATCGACCGGATTATCCGGATGAGTGAGCTGTGGGACGTGAGCACGGACTACTTATTAAAAGAGAATGGCCCGCTGCGGCAGAGAGACGCTGCAGGAAACGCTTCCTGGCAGGAAGATCAGGAGGAGGACGGCTCGGGTGATGAGCCGGGGAGTACCGGAGGAGGCGGCATCGATGATTGGCCGCCGGAAAAGGATGCTGAGCCGTTGGCAGGAGAAAATGGTGCAGAGGAGTTCGGTACGAAGAAATTCGGCGCAGGGTGGAGACAGTCGCATTCGCAGATGCGCGAGGTGACGCGGGCGGAGGCAATGGATTTCCTGGCGCTCAGCCGTTACGCATCACCCCGTATCGCCTTTGGTGTGATGCTTTGTATTTTGAGTCCGATCTGCCTGTTTTTGCTGGGTGCACTTTCGGAGCATCCGTCCATGTTTGGCGGTCTGCCGCATCTTTCGGAAAACCTGGCATACGGAATCGGAGTGTCGGTGCTGCTTGCTTTTGTGGGTATTGCGGTGGAGATTTTTGTCGCGACAGGCATGAAGCTCTCTACTTATGAATACATGGAAAAAGAGGTGCTTTTTGTGCCCGAGGATGTGCTGCTGGAGGTGGCGTCCCAGCAGGCGGATTATGAGAGTACATTCCGGGGAAGCACTGCGGTCGGTGTGCTGCTGTGCGTGCTTGGTGCGATTCCGCTCTTTTTGTCATCCGCATTTTTTGATGAGGATTTCGCGATGGCGGTGGGGCTTTGTATTTTGCTTGTGCTTGTAGCGGTCGGCGTATTTTTTCTCGTTTCTGCCGGAATCATTCACAGCTCACACGAAAAGCTTTTGCAGACCGGGGATTATGCGCCGGAAAAAAAGCGCGCAAATAAGATGATGGGAGTGTTCGCCGCCGTTTTCTGGTGCGGGGTCGTAGCGCTCTATCTGCTTATAAGCTTTTCGTCGTTCCATTGGGAGCTCACATGGATTATTTTTCCGGTGGCAGGCGTGCTTTTCGGTGGTATCAGTGCGCTGATTTACGGGATGTCACGATAGGGGGAGGCGACTGCTTTCCCACCCCGGACTTCCGGCGTATTTGTATCAGAAGCGGATGCGGACGGAAGTGTCTGGGCCGCTGATGTCTTTCACACCTGGAGTCTGCCGCCGGGAAGCGGGGCGGCTGGCGTGCAGCGATCGAATCGGCGGGGGTTTGGAATTTGTTGTCGGGCTTATAGTTTATACTGGAAGGGGGATGCGGTCCGGGTCCGGACCGAACGGACATATGGAACAGAAAATTGAAAGAAGGCTTGGTTTTATCGGCTGCGGGAATATGGGCGGTGCCATGATCCGGGGAATTGCGGACAGCGGAATCGTCGGGAGGGATCAGATTTTTATCTACGACGTGAATGAGACGGTACGGGAAGAAATGTGCGCCTTAGGCGTACAGGTGATGGACAAAAACGAGGCGGTGTGCATGGCCTCGGATATGATTTTTTTGGCGGTAAAGCCGCAGTATATGGCAGAAACACTGGCATCCACAAATGGAGCGTTGGAGGGCAGGTGCGTGGTTTCGATTGCGGCAGGTCTTTCGGCGGCGCGTATCCGTGAGCTGGCCGGTGTAAATGTCCGTGTACTGCGCACAATGCCGAATACACCTGCCATGGTGGGGCTCGGTGCGTTTGCACTGTGCAGTGACTGTGATTTGAGCAGTGAGGAGCGGGAAGCTGCGGATGTGCTGTTTTCGGCGCTCGGAATCGTGGAATGGGTGCCGGAGCATCTGATGGATGCGGTGTGCGGTGTGAGCGGGAGCGGACCTGCCTATGCGGCCATGTTTCTTGAGGCCATGGCGGACGGCGGTGTGCGGGAGGGGCTGCCGCGAAGCACGGCGTACCGTCTGGCGGCACAGACGATGCTGGGGACGGCGCAGATGTATCTCCAAAACGGAACGCATCCCGGTGTGATGAAGGATCTGGTGACTTCCCCGGCAGGTACGACCATCGAGGGCTGTTATGCGCTGGAAAAGGGCGGTATGCGAGCCGCCGTGATGGATGCGGTTCACGCGGGTGCGGAGAAATCCCGGCGTATGGGCTAGCCATGGCAGATCATGGCTCCGATTTGTCCCAGATTTTTAGCGACAAAGCTAATGTGCAGGTATCGGCGCGTCGAATTCCATTTGAGAACACGGGCCGATAATCACCTTTTACGAACTGAATACAGAACTTGCACAAGCACTTGTTACTGACCGAGAGAAACGGTTAAGCGGCAGGTGCTTTTGCTTTTTCAAAAAATCAGAATACCATTCCCTGAGAAGATAAAAAGAAACGGCGGCTTTGATCTCTCAAAAGCCGCCGTGTATGAA
>CAJUSH010000037.1 GCA_910589045.1 uncultured Eubacterium sp. | reverse complement strand
GAATATCGCCCCGAATCGTTACTATGAGCGGCTCCCGAGCCGTGAATAGTAACACTGTTTTCATCGATTGTTTAGTTAGAATAAATCCGCAGTTGACAGCTATTTTTTCGTCCGTTATAATAAAAAAGTCGATTGTATTCTTTTTGATACAATGCAGGAAAAAATTTTAATAGAAGGGACTTGAAAAATGTCAAACGAGAAACAATTTAAGCCTTATATCCCAGCGGACAAGGTGCTGCCGGAGCTGACCGTTGTATCGATCGTGCTCGGTGTTATCTTAGCGGTGATCTTTGGCGGCGCAAATGCGTATTTAGGACTGCGTGTCGGAATGACCGTGTCCGCTTCGATACCTGCGGCGGTTATTTCCATGGGCGTGATCCGCGTGATCCTGCGCAGGGACTCTATTTTGGAGAATAACATCGTACAGACCATCGGCTCCGCCGGTGAGTCCGTTGCGGCAGGTGCGATTTTTACATTGCCCGCATTGTTTATGTGGGCGCAGGAGGGTGGGCTGGACAACCCTTCCCTGGCGGAGATTGCGCTGATCACACTGGTCGGCGGCGTGCTGGGCGTACTGTTTATGATCCCGCTGAGGAGCGCACTGATCGTGAAGGAGCACGGTACGCTTCCCTACCCGGAGGGTACCGCGTGTGCGGAGGTACTTCTGGCTGGTGAGGAGGGCGGCGCAAGTGCAAGCACCGTTTTCTCCGGACTCGGTATCGCTGCTGTCTACAAATTTATCGCGGACGGCTTAAAGGCTTTCCACAGTGAGGTGGATTTCTCCATCGAGCAGTACAAGGGCTCCGGAATCGGTATGGACGTGCTTCCCGCACTGCTGGGTGTCGGCTATATCTGCGGGCCGAAGGTTTCCTCCTACCTGCTGGCGGGCGGTACAGTGGGCTGGTTTGTGCTCATGCCGCTTATTATGCTTTTTGGCGGAGATATGGTCATGTATCCCGGAACCGACCCGATTTCAACGATGGATACATGGGGGCTGTGGGGCAGCTACATCCGTTACATCGGTGCCGGTGCGGTTGCGTGCGGAGGTATTTTAAGTCTGATCAAATCCTTCCCGCTCATTATCAAAACCTTCCGGGATGCGATTAAGGGTCTCGGTGCGGGGCGTGGCGGCGACAACAGCCGTACCAATCAGGATTTAAAGATGAATCTGGTGCTTATCGTCATCGGCGTGATTGCGATTGCAATGTGGCTGATTCCGGTTATTCCCGTGAATTTACTCGGCGCGATCATTATCATCGTGTTCGGATTTTTCTTTGCGACGGTTTCTTCCCGCATGGTGGGAATCGTAGGAAGCTCCAACAATCCGGTATCCGGTATGGCGATCGCGACGCTTCTGATCGCAACGATCCTGTTAAAGGCCAGCGGCACCATCGGCTATCCCGGTATGGCATCGGCGATCGCCATCGGTACGGTCATCTGTATTATTGCTGCGACTGCCGGTGATACCTCGCAGGATTTAAAGACCGGTTACATTGTGGGTGCGACACCCAAAAAGCAGCAGGTGGGTGAGCTGATCGGTGTTATTGCGTCTGCGATCGCCATCGGCGGCATCCTGTATCTGCTCAACAGCGCATGGGGCTACGGCTCTACCGAGCTGCCTGCTCCTCAGGCAACTCTCATGAAGATGGTTGTGGAGGGTGTTATGGGCGGTAACCTGCCCTGGAACCTTGTATTTGCCGGGGTTGCGATTGCGATTGTCGTTGAGATTTTAGGTATTCCGGTTCTGCCCTTTGCGGTGGGACTCTACCTTCCCATTCATCTGAGTACCCCGATGATGGTGGGCGGCGCGATCCGCTGGTTCTTTGAGCGAAAGAGCAGCGAGAACAAGGCGGGTATTGACCGCGGCATCCTGTATTCCTCCGGTCTCATTGCCGGAGAGGGTATCGTGGGTATTCTGCTTGCGGTCTTTGCAATTATTCCAATGGGCGCGACTTCATTCGGCGAGTTCATCGGCAGTCTTTTGCCCTTCGATCTGGAGAACTGGGGAGGTTTGATTGCATTTGCGCTTCTGAGTGCAACGCTGGTATGGGTTATTACCAATTCAAAAAATAAGAAAGCGTAACAGTAAACGTATTTGAACGACGACTGTTTAGCGCGTGTTACAGTTTAGGAAATAGCGCACTGCCTGGATATTCGTCCGGACAGTGCGTTTCCCGTTGAAGGGCCATGGATGCAGCGGGAAAAGGGAAAGGAGCCGTATGGCGAAAAAAAAGGCAGAAAATTTTGTGGATTATATTCCGAAGCACAACGCACTCTATGAGTATCGTACCAACGATAAGGGACTGACCGAGATAAAGGTACACAACAAGGGGCTGTTCAACCGTATCGCCCAGATTTTTTTCAGGCGCCCGAAGGTGAGCTGGATCGAGCTGCCGGGGATGGGAACTTTTATCTGGAACCAGATTGACGGCAGACGGAGTGTGTACGAGATCGGGCAGCTTTTAAAGGCGGAGTACGGGCAGGAGGCGGAGCCGCTCTACGAGCGGCTGTGTACGTTTGTAAAGTCACTGCACAACAGCTGCTTTATTGTATACGTGAATAAAATGTAACGGTTTGGGCCGGGACGATGAAAAAACAGGAAAGGATGAAAAACGATGCGTGAATTAGAGGAACTGGAACCAAAAAAGGTGTTTTATTACTTTGAGGAACTTTGCGGCATTCCGCATCCCTCCTACAAGGAGAAACGGATCAGTGATTATCTTGTGGGCTTCGCGAAGGAGCGCGGGCTGGAGCATTATCAGGATGATCTCTACAACGTGGTTATGATCGCGCCCGCTACGGCAGGCTATGAGGACGAGGAGCCGGTCATTCTGCAGGGGCATATGGATATGGTGTGCGAGAAGGAGCCGGACTGCGGGATCGATTTTGAAAACGACGGGTTGAAGCTCCTCATCGACGGCGACTACGTGACTGCGCAGGGAACGACGCTGGGCGGTGACGACGGTATCGCAATTGCCTATGCGCTGGCGATTCTGGATTCGCCGGACATTGCGCACCCGCGGCTGGAGATAATTTTTACCGCATCCGAGGAGACGGGCATGGAGGGCGCAAGCGGTGTGGATCTGTCCATGCTCAAAGGGCACAAGCTGCTGAATCTGGATTCCGAGACAGAAGGGGTGATGACCGTAAGCTGCGCCGGAGGAAACAGCAGCGTATGCCATGTGCCGGTGGCATATGAGGCGGGAAGCGGCAGTGCGCTTTCGCTCAGGGTCGGCGGCTTAAAGGGCGGACATTCCGGCGTGGAGATTGACAAGGGCAGGGCGAATGCGAATCGCGTGATGGGCCGTCTCCTGCTGGCGCTGGAGCAGTCGGGCGTTGACTATGCACTTGCGGCGCTTTCCGGCGGCGCGAAGCAGAATGCGATTCCCCGGGAGGCCTGTGCGACGGTTCTGGTGGCGGAGGAAGCAGCGGATGCAGCAAAGCGTGCGCTGGAGGATGCCGCCGCGCAGATCAAAAATGAGTATGCGACTACCGACCCGGGCCTGACGCTTTTCATTGAGGAGTCCGGGGAGCAGCAGATGCAGGCTTTGCAGTCGCCGTCAAAAAATTCCGTGGTAATGCTTTTAAACAATCTCCCGGGCGGTATTCAGTCTATGAGCGCGGATATTCCGGGTCTGGTGGAGACATCGCTGAACATGGGTATCGTGGCATTGGATGAGAAGGAATTTCGGGCGGAGTTTGCCGTGCGAAGCTCCGTGGAGAGTGCCAGGGACGCCCTGACGGCACGCATCCGGAACCTGGCGGAGTACGCGGGCGGTACCGTCACGGTGGGCGGTGTCTACCCCGCATGGGAGTACAGGAAGGATTCGGTGCTTCGGGAGGACGCGGCGCGTATTTTCCGCGAGATGTACGGAAAAGAGCCGAAGATCGAAGCGATCCATGCCGGTCTGGAATGCGGCATTCTGGCGGGCAAGATCGACGGGTTGGACGGTATTTCCATCGGGCCGGATATGTGTGATGTCCACACCTTCGGGGAGAAGCTGAGCATTTCTTCTACAAAAAGGGTCTTTGATTTTGTGGTGGAGCTGCTCAAGTGCAGGCATGCGTAGGCCTTTGCTGCCATGCGGGATATGCCCCGGGAAATATACGGATTTGGATTTGAGATAAAGGAGAGGCTATGGCAATAAAAGCAGTCATTTTTGATATGGACGGGACGCTGCTGGACACGCTGGAGGATCTGCGTGCGAGCACGAATGCGGCGCTTGCACAGTTCGGGTATGCACCGCGTACGCTGGAGGAGGTGCGTACCTTTGTGGGAAACGGCGTAAAGCATCTGCTGCTGTGTGCGCTTAATGTGAAGGACGAGCGGGAGTGTCCCCGGTTTGAGGAGGTTTTTGCGGCGTTTAAGGCACACTACGCGCTGCACAGCAATGACCGTACAAGGGCTTACGAGGGTGTGGAGCAGCTTCTGGCGAGACTGAAGGATGCGGGTATCGGGATGGCCATCGTCTCGAATAAGCTCGACGCAGCGGTGAAGCAGCTGAACGACCTGTATTTTGCGGACTACATTCCGGTTGCCATCGGGGAGAACGAGGCGGCGGGCATCCGCAAAAAGCCCGCGCCGGACACGGTGCACGCGGCGCTTGAACAGCTTGGCGCGGACAGAGCGGACGCCGTCTATATCGGGGACTCCGAGGTGGATGTGGCCACGGCGAAAAATGCCGGACTGCCCTGCATCAGTGTGACGTGGGGCTTCCGCGACCAGGCATGCTTAAAAGCGCATGGCGCGGAGCATTTCTGCGGGACGCCGGACGAGGTGTGGGAGCTGCTGCAGTCACTGTAAAGGCCAAAGGTCTGTATACGGTGGCTTTTCGCGACGGTTCAGCCTTCGGCTGCATGGTCACAGCTTTTTTGATAGGCCATCGGCGTCATGCCGCACACCTTTTTAAAGGCTTTAAAAAAATGGTTGTAGCTGCAAAATCCGCAGAGCTGACACACATCGCGGACCGAGATCCCCTGAAGGAGATATTTTTTGCTCAGGTCAATGCGGGCGTGTGTGATATAAGAGTGCAGGGTAATGCCTGTACTCTTTTTAAATTCCCTGGAAATATGCTCCCCGGAGACGAAAAATTCCTTTTCAAGCGTCTTTAAGGAGAGGTCGTCGGTGAGATGCCGGCTGATGTACTCAAACACATCATCGATCATCAATCCCTTTTTCTGGCGGGCCTGATATACCTGATCGCTGCGGACACAGGCGCGCAGAAACAGAACGAAAACCGTGGTAAGCAGGCTTTTCTCGTAGAGCCGGGCGCCAAAGGCAGGGGACTCCTCCTCTATATGGCCCAGCTTTGCCGCAATATTTTGAATCAGCATGGAGGAGCTGGCGTCCGCGCGGATGACCGATGTCCCGAAGGGGGCGAACCGGAAGGCTTCCGCCAGATCGCAGGTTTGGTCGGAAAGCGCGGAAAGCGTTTCCGGCGGGACGGCGATACAAAGAAGGGCACAGGAGGATTTCGGGGTGGCTGTGTCAAACGTCTGTGTCTGCCCGGGTTTTAAAAGGAACATGTCGGGGGAACGGCAGAGCCATTTTTTTCCGTTGGCAGAAAGCCGGCAGCTGCCGTCGACGACAAACAGCAGCAGGTATCTGCGGCCCGGGTGAAAGGTGCGGGCATCGCCCGCGGATAACTCGTATCGGCTGATCCGGTAACAGGAATTCATAAAAGCCTCCGCGTGTCTGTATTCTCTGAAATCCCGTGCAGAGCTTTGCACGTCCAATGGGTCAATTTCTGATAGTATTGTATCAAAAAATCATAATATTTCAACCGGTTTTTCCCGTATAATGAAGCAAAGCTTACTTTTCAGTTACCGGTCACGGAGTGAGCGGCAACTGCAAACGAAAGGAGGGTCATCATGCAGCATTATCCGAATTTGTTTTCGCCGATCCAAATCGGGAAAACAACGGTGAAAAACCGTATTTTTATGCCGCCCCTGTCCACAAATCTGGCGGACAAAGGGTATGTAACCGATGCGCTCGTGGAGCATTATTCCAACCGGGCGAAGGGAGGCGTAGGCCTGATCATTACCGAGGTGACAACGGTGGAGCCTGTCTATACGTATCTGCCGGGGGACATGTCGATTTATGACGATTCGTATATCCCGGGCTGGAAAAAGCTGGTGGATGCCGTGCATCAGTACGATACAAAGATCATGTCCCAGCTGTTTCATCCGGCATATATGGCGTTTCCGGTGCCGGGGACACCGCAGCTCATCGCGCCGTCCAATGTGGGCCCCTATTATGCAAGGTCGGCACCACGCCCGGCTACGGTGGAGGAATTACATACGATCGTCAGGCAGTTCGGCGAGGCGGCTTACCGGTTTTTGCAGGCGGGCGGCGACGGCGTGGAAATACAGGCGGCGCACGCCCATGGGCTGCTCGGGGGCTTTTTGACACCGCTTTACAATAAGCGGACGGACGCGTACGGCGGCGATATCAACGGACGCCTGCGCCTGACGCTCGAGGTGATCCGGGAAGTACGGAAGATGTGCGGCGAGGATTTCCTTATCGATGTGCGGATATCCGGGGATGAGTACAGCGACGGCGGACTGACCTTAAACGATATGGTCTACGTGTCAAAGCAGCTCGAGGCGGAAGGTGTGGATTTTATCCATGTATCGGGCGGCAACACGATCAAGCGGGGCAGTTCCATGCCAGCGCCCGGCACTTCACCGGCTCCCCACGCCCATGCCGCCGAGGAAATTCGAAGGCATATCCACATTCCGGTTTCCACCGTGGCGCGGATCAATGAGCCGTGGATTGCGGAGGAGCTAATCGCGAACGGCAAGACGGATATTTGTATGATCGGCAGGCCGAATCTGTGCGACAGCGAGTTTGCGCGGAAGGCATTTGAGGGCCGGGCAGAGGATATCCGCCCCTGCATCGGCTGCGGACGCTGCCTGACGGGCATTATGTTCGGCAAGCCCATCGCTTGTACCGTGAACCCTTCCGTTCAGTCCGATGCCGTTGCACCTGCCGAAGAAAAGAAGCGTGTGCTGGTTATCGGCGGCGGCCCTGCGGGGATGGAAGCGGCATATATTGCAGGGATGCGGGGCCACGAGGTCGTGCTGTGCGAAAAAACGGGGGAGCTGGGCGGCCTGCTGCGCCTTGCGGCGGTACCGATCGGAAAGCAGGAGCTGTGCAAGGTTATCAAATACATGACGCGCAGGCTTTCGCATGCGGGCGTTGCGGTCCGGACGAACTGTGCGGTCACGCCGGAGATGATCGCAGCCGAATTTGCGGGCTGGGAGGTCATCTGTGCAACCGGTGCAGAGCCGAAGGTCATCGCGGATTATCAGTGCTTTAAGCAGACAATGACGGCGGACGACATTTTGTCGGGAAAGGGCTTTCCGGGGAGGAAGATCGTTATTCTCGGAGGAGGTTCTGTGGGCTGTGAGACAGCGGATTACCTGGCGCCGCTCATTGACGACCGGTTCCCGGCAAACCGGGATGTGACCGTGATCGAGATGACGGATACGCTCATGGCGGGCGAGGGCGGTCCCGCAAAGAGCGCACTGACCTGCCGGCTCATGAGAAAGGGTGTAAAGCTGGAGCTTAAAAGCCGGGTGACCAGGGTGGACGAGACGACGATCACCTATGAGAAGGATGGAAAAACGTATGTTATCGACGACGCGGATACGCTCGTTTTCGCGGTGGGATATACGCCCGCTCCGGCAGGCTGCGGGCATGCGCATGTCCTGGGCGACTGCGATAAGGTAGGAAATCTGAAGGATGCGATCTCGGCGGCCTATGAATTTGCAAGGAATTTGTAGCATTCCGGGGCGCAATCCGGCAGCGCAAACCAAAACATGTAAATTTAAGGAAAGGAAATACAGACCATGGAGAAAAAAATATTGGAACCGATTCAGGTGGGAAATCTGACGCTGAAAAACAGGATAATGTTTCCGCCGCTGACTACCGGTTACGAGGAGCGGGACGGCTCCATTGGGGCGCGCAGCCTGGGCTTTTATGAGCGGCTTGCAAAGGGCGGCGTCGCCTACATCGTAATCGGCGACGTTGCCCCGGTGCGAACGGCGTCCCCGACGCCCATGCTCTATGACGACAGCCAGATACCGGCGTTTCAGAAGCTGGCAGATGCACTGCATGCGCACGGGAGCAAGCTGGCACTGCAGATTTTCCATCCGGAATATGACGTGCCGGGCGTGGGAAGGCTGATCATGGCATCGGGCATGGCACAAAAAGCGGCGGCGGAGGC
Organism: uncultured Eubacterium sp.; assembly: GCA_910589045.1. Lineage (GTDB taxonomy): Bacteria > Bacillota > Clostridia > Lachnospirales > Lachnospiraceae > W0P33-017. Next base: position 29,021 of record CAJUSH010000037.1, on the reverse strand, counting down.
GAAGGCAGCCGGAAATGACGAGGAGTTTCAAAGGCAGACCGGGCTGGCGGAGCAGACCAGGCGGGACGCGTACGCAAAGCTCCGCTATGAGATGCAGCACTTTGTAGACGAGGCATCGGTAGAGCAGCTCACGAAAATACGGGAGAGTATTGCACAGTGTGCGGCGCGGGCGCAAAAGGCCGGTGCGGATGCCATTGAGGTGCACGGGGACCGGCTGCTTGGCTCCATGTGCTCGAAATTTTTCAACCACCGCACCGACAGCTACGGCGGCAGCTTTGAAAACCGGACCAGGTATGCCCTGGAGGTGGTAGCGGCGATCCGCGGGGCGGCACCCGGGATGGCAGTCGAGTACAAGCTTCCGCTGATCACGGTAAATCCGGACGGCTCGCTCCGCGGAAAAGGCGGACTTGAGGAGGAAGAGGTCGTGGCATTCGCGAAGCTTCTGGAGGAAGCGGGCGTGGACATGATCCAGGTAGCCCAGGCAAACCACACGGGGAATATGGGGGATACCATACCGCCTATGGGCGATGTGCCCTACAACTGGACGCTTCCGGTAGCAAAGCGCGTCAAGGCAGCGGTAAATATCCCGGTTGCTACCGTGGGAAGAGTCGTGACGGTAGAGGCGGGGGAGCAGATTCTGGAAAACGGCGAGGCGGACCTGATCGGCTACGGAAGGTCGCTTCTGACTGACCCGGATATTGCCGTAAAGACCGCCGCCGGGGAGTGTATCCGGGAATGCTTAAACTGCAATAAGGGCTGTGTGGATGCGATTCAGAACCGCCGCTACATTTCCTGTGTGCTGAATGCCGAGAACGGCGACGAGACGACGATCTGTATCAGGCCTGCGGAGTCGGTGAAAAGGATAGCGGTGGTCGGAGCAGGTATCGCCGGGCTTGAGGCGGCGCGCGTTGCCGCAAAGCGGGGGCATAACGTGGTGCTGTTTGAAAGGTCGGATAAAATCGGCGGACAGATCCTGCTGGCGGCAGTACCGCCGCGAAAGAGCGAGATTCTGCGCGCGGTGGCTTACTATGAGAAAATCCTGCCCGCACTGAAGGTAGAGCTAAAGCTCGGGACGGTGCCACAGGCGGCAGAGCTGAATGGCTTTGACGCGGTGATCGTGGCAGTCGGCGCCCACAATATGGAGCTGCCTGTGCCGGCAGAAAACAGCTCCGTCGTGTCGGCATGGGATGTTTTGGCGGGCGCGGAGGTATCCGGTACGTGCGCTGTATTAGGCGGCGGGCTGGTAGGCACGGAAACCGCGGAGTATCTGGCACAAAAGGGCCACAGGGTCGTGATCGTGGAGATGCTTGAGCGCATCGCCGCCGGGGAATCCGCTACTGTCATGCCGCTGATCACCAGGGATTTTGAGGAACACGGCGTAGAGCAGTATGTGAATACGAGAGTGGACCGTATTCAGGATAACGTTCTTTATGCGGTCAATACGAAGGATAACACAGAGGTTGTCATTCAGGCAGACACGATCGTCAATGCACTTGGCTCGAAAAAGAACACCTTTGACGCGCAGGGCATCACCGCAGCCGTTTCCTATGCGGGAGACTGCTCCGGGGAGCGCACGGCGGATATCGCGGCAGCAGTGCGCAGCGGGTATCACGCGGCGAATGAAATCTGACGGGATTGCAGGCTGAGGCTTGTTTATTTATACCGGAAATAGAGCGGCTGCATTGACAGCCGCTTTCTTTTATGCTAAACTACTTTAGCAAATAAAAGCGTTAAACCGCAACGCTTTAACGTGACAAAATGAAAAGTAAAAACACAGGAAGAGGGGAATTGTAATGTTTGCAAAAATTTTAATGCTCATCATTTTCTTTGGCGTGATGATTGTGATCGGTCTGTACTGCCGCAAGAACGCCACCGACGTCAACGGCTTTGTCCTCGGGGGCAGGAGTGTCGGTCCGTGGCTGACCGCCTTCGCATATGGCACCTCGTATTTTTCCGCGGTGGTGTTCATCGGCTACGCTGGACAGTTCGGATGGAAGTACGGCATTGCCGCGACGTGGATCGGAATTGGAAACGCGGTGATTGGCTCACTGCTCGCGTGGGTTGTTTTAGGGCGAAGGACCCGCGTCATGACCCAGCATCTGGATTCGGCGACGATGCCGGAATTTTTCGGAAAGCGCTTTGACAGCAGCGCCTTAAAGATCTGTGCTTCGGTCATCGTGTTTATTTTCCTCATACCGTATACCGCGTCGCTCTACAACGGGCTTTCCCGCCTGTTCGGGATGGCGTTCAACATTGATTTTAAGCTGTGTATTATCATCATGGCGGTGCTGACCGGCATTTATGTCATCGCGGGCGGCTACATGGCGACGGCGATCAATGATTTTATCCAGGGCTGTGTCATGCTCGCAGGAATTGTAGCTGTCATCGCGGCCGTGTTGAATATGAACGGCGGTCTGATGGGTGCGATGGACGGCCTTGCACAGGTGACCGACGAGACGGTTTCCACGACTCCGGGCGTGTTTAACTCCTTCCTCGGGCCGGATCCGCTGAACCTGCTGGGTGTTGTCATCCTGACTTCACTGGGAACCTGGGGACTGCCTCAGATGGTACAGAAGTTTTATGCGATCAAAAACGAGAACCAGATCCGCAAGGGCGCGGTGATCTCCACGTTTTTTGCCATTGTCGTATCCGGCGGCTGCTATTTCCTCGGCGGCTTCGGACGGCTGTTTTCAGACAAGATCGACATTGCGGCGGACGGCTTTGACTCGGTTATTCCGACGATGCTCTCGGGCCTGCCGGACCTGCTGATCGGACTGGTGGTGATCCTCGTGCTCTCCGCATCCATGTCCACCCTGTCCTCACTGGTAATCGCATCAAGTTCGACCCTGACCATCGACGTTCTGAAAAACCATGTGGTCAAAAACATGGACGAGAAAAAGCAGCTCCTTTGGATTCGACTTCTGATCGTCGTGTTTATCGCGATATCCGTTGTGATTGCGATTGTACAGTATACGAATAACGTTACATTTATTGCACAGCTCATGGGTGTTTCCTGGGGCGCGCTGGCGGGGGCCTTTCTCGCACCGTTCCTCTATGGTCTGTACTGGAAAAAGACGACGCGGCTCTCCGTGTGGGTCAGCTTTATTTTCGGGGCGGGTATCATGGTTTTGAACATGCTCGTGCGGGGCTCGTTCCCGGTTCTGCTGCAGTCGCCCATCAACTGCGGTGCGTTTGCAATGCTTGCGGGGCTTGTCATTGTTCCGGTGGTAAGCCTGATCTCGCCGAAGCAGGATGAAAAGGAAGTGAATGAGATCTTCTCCTGCTATGAGAAAACCACCGAGGTGCGCAAGTCGCAGTCGCTGGGTAACTGATCCGCCGTTTACGGACAGAATCCGCGCGCAAAAACGGGTACTATGGATGGTGCGTCGCCAGGGCGGTTTTGCCGATCTGGCGGCAGAGCTGGTCGAGCTGGTGCGTGCTTGCGAGGATGAAGCGCTTTGCCACGGAGGGCAGTGTGCGGTAGCGGACTAAAAGCGTCTGCTCGTCGTCGGGCAGTGCGGAGGGGTTCTTTTCGTCGGAAAGGCCAAGCAGGTAGTCCGCAGAGGTATGTAAGCACTGGCACAGCCTGCATAAGAGGGGAAGGCTGAGCCAGCGCCTGCCGTTCAGGTAATTGTTCAGCGCCGAATAAGAGACTTGCAGCTCGTCTGCAAGTCTTTTTTGGGTAATATGCTGTTCCTTCATCAGGGTGAGGATGCGTTTTGCGATAGCTTCCATGTAGAAATACTCCTTTTTCTTTTAGCCTAGCACGGCAGGGCCGGCCGGGAAAGGCAGAGGGGCATAATGCATGAAAGCCCTGTTACATGGTATGTAGAAGGGTTGGGAAACTGGGCGTCAGGCGCTTTGCTACTGCCATCCGCCGTCGATTGTCAGAATCTGTCCGGTGAGATAGAGCGGAGCCGTGGCGAGCTGCCAAGCGAGATCGGCGATTTCGGAGGGGGAGCCGTAGCGGCCCATGGGTATCTCTGCTTCGAGACCGGCGCGCTCGGCGGCATCAAAGCAGCCGTTCATGCGGGTGTCGATGATGCCGCAGGCGATGGCGTTGACCGGGATGTGGCTGGGTGCAAGCTCCCTGGCGAGCGCTTTGGTCAGGCTGTCCACGCCGCCCTTGGAGGCAGAGTAAGCCGCCTCGCAGGAAGCCCCAACACGGCCCCAGACGGAGGAAATGTTGATAATACGGCCGGACTGCCTGCGCACCATATGGGGGACCGCTTCGTGGCAGCAGGAAAAAACGCTGGTGAGATTGGTGGAGATCACATGGTTCCAGTCGTCAATGGTCATATCCGTCAAAAGCCCGATGTAGGAAATGCCCGCGTTATTTACAAGAATGTCCACGCCGCCGAATACGTCCAGGGCCTGAGCGAACATGCGGCAGACCTCCCGGTGGCTGCTCACGTCGCAGGGAAGCACGAGGGTGCGCACGCCGAAGCGGGACTGTAGCTGCTTTGCATCCGCCTGCAGTTTATCTACATCGTGCTTGCAGTTCAGGATCAGATGACAGCCTTCTGCTGCAAAGCGCGCTGCAATCGCTTTTCCGATGCCGTGGGAGGCACCGGTGATAAGTGTCGTTTTTGGATTCATAGGCTACTCCGTTTTTTATGCTTTATTTATATATTTTACCTAAAAAGGGCTGGTTTTAAAAGAGATTTTTTGATAAAATGATAAAACACCGTACATCTCCTGCTTCCTGTACGTTATAGCAGGATTGTCACGGAAAATATCTCAAAAAGGAGATGATCATATGAAAATTACGATCAGCGGCAAGAACATTGATGTGACACAGGCATTGCGCAGCGTGACGGAGGACAAGCTCGCGAAGCTCGAGAAGTATTTTACGGCGGATGCGGAATGTATTGTGACGCTCAGCGTGGAGAAGGAGCGCCAGAAGATGGAGGTTACGATTCCCATGAAGGGACATATTATCCGCGCGGAGCAGCAGAGTGATGATATGTATGTTACGATCGATCTGGTTGTGGATGTGATTGAGGCGCAGCTGAAAAAATACCGCAAGAAATTGATCACGAAGCAGCAAAATTCCGATAGCCTCCGCAAGGAGTTTGTGGAGGAGGAGATCGCTGATGATGAGGAGATCCGGATCGTCCGCGCGAAGAAATTCGGCATGAAGCCCATGTTTCCCGAGGATGCGTGTGTGCAGATGGAGCTTCTGGGACATAACTTCTTTGTGTTTCGTAATGCGGAAACCGGGGAGGTCAATGTGGTCTACAAGCGCAAGGACAAGAGCTACGGCCTGATTGAGCCGGAGTTTTAACCGGTTCGGACGCGGAAAAGAGCGGGGGCTTGATCTGTTTGTCGAATCGGGTCGAATGTTTTCCCGATATTCATTTTGAAGTATTTGACGAAAACGGAACAAAATAATTACACAAATTGAAAAGATTCTCCCTATATGCGGAAGGTATACTTGTGAAAAGCAGACAGGGACTGCGGCAATAGCCGCGTTCGTCAGAAGGGATTCTGCGGATGGGGAGGAAATGGAAATGGTTTATTACAGGTTGGGTGACGTGGTCAGAGAGCTGAGAGGACGGCTTCATATGACACAGGAGGAGCTGGCGGCAGGTATTTGCTCCGTTAGCTCCGTCGCCAAGATTGAGAGCGGCAGTCAGATGCCCTCAGGCCGTGTTGCGGAGGCGCTGCTTCGCAGGCTGAGGGACTCCGGCTGCTTTTTTACCGGGTTCGGAGGGGCAAAGGAGCTGCTGGAGCTGCGGGACTGGGAGCGCATTCTCGCGCAGGCAAAGAGCCACCGGGCAAAGGGCTCGCTGTTCGAGGAGCAGTATTACGCGTATGTGCTCGTGCTGGAGCGGGTAAAAAACGGCATGGATCATGCGGTGCTGCTTCTGGAGCTGATGGAGATTTTGGTGATGTCCATGCCGCTGGCGGAGCTTTACGGCGAGAGTGCAAAGCGGCTGACCTACACATACCTGGAGCTGTTTATCTTAAACAGTATCGCGGTGCAGTTTTATTATATGGAGAGCTTTGAGTCGGCGAACCGGATTTTGGAGCGGCTTTACAGTTACCTCTCGGAGCAGTATGTGGACGGGGAGGTCGGTGTGCTGCTCTTTCCGGTGGTTTGCAATAACCTGGCGGCAATCAAGCAGAACGCGGGGCTTTTTTATCCGGCACGCATGCTCTGCGATAAGGGCATCCGGCGCTGCCTGAGCGGCGGGCGTCTGCTGGCACTGCCGAGTCTCTACGGAAATTTGAGCAATACGCTCTTTTCTCTGCATGAGACAGCGCAGGCACAGCAGGCGTACTCGCGGATGCATATGCTGCAGGAAATTTTAAAGGAGCGCGGGGAGGCGGGCGCCTCGCCGGAGACGGAGCTTCTGGGGGAGAGCTATCTCATGTCATTTGTGTGGTGACTTGCCAGGAATCCTCTTGTCATCCCGGCGAAAATGGGGTAGGATAGAGTGCAAAAGAGTCGTTGTGTATTGGCTTAAGGGCAGCGCATGACATATAATAAAACAAAAGAGTGGATTTTAGGGAGAAATGGTATGGATATTGTAGTTTTAGCAGGGGGATTAAGCCCGGAGCGGGACGTCTCGCTTGTGACGGGCAGGCAGGTATGTGCCGCACTGCGGGCAAACGGGCATCGGGTCATCCTGATGGACGTGTACATCGGGCGTGCGGGGAGCGCAGCGAGGGACTGGTTTGAAAAAAGCGAGGAGGTCAGCATCGCGGTGGAGGAGATCGCCGAGACTGCGCCGGATCTTTCGGCAGTCCGGGCGCTGCGCACAGACCCGGCGAACGGCTATTTCGGGCCGAACGTGATTGAGCTGTGCCGGATGGCGGATATTGTGTTTATGGCACTGCACGGCGAGAACGGCGAAAACGGGAAGATTCAGGCGGTGTTCGATCTGTATGGCATTCGCTATACGGGCTCGAGCTATCTTTCAAGCGCGATTGCGATGAACAAGGACCTGGCAAAGAAAATTCTGGCGGCAGGGGGTGTTCCGGTGCCCCGTGGCTTTGCCGTGAAAAAGGGTCAGGGGACGCAGCAGCAGCCGGATTTCCCGTGTGTGGTAAAGCCGTGCTGCGGCGGTTCGAGCATCGGCGTGTCCATCGTGCGGGACAAAAATGCCTACGAGGCGGCGCTGCAGGAGGCGTTTCGCTGGGAAAATGAGGTTGTGGTGGAGCAGTACATCGAGGGCAGGGAGTTTTCGGTGGGCGTGCTGTCGGGAAAGGCGCTTCCGGTCATTGAGATGGCACCTATTAACGGTTTTTACGATTACAAAAACAAGTATCAGGCGGGCAGCACAATCGAGACGTGCCCGGCGCATCTGACCGACGGGCAGACAAGGGAGGTTCAGTCGTATGCGCAGCAGGCGGCGAAGGTCATCGGTCTGGATACCTATTCGCGGGTGGATTTCCTCATGGATGAGGAGGGGCGGTTTTTCTGTCTGGAGGCAAATACGCTTCCCGGCATGACACCCATAAGCCTGCTTCCCCAGGAGGCGGAAGCGGCCGGTATCGGCTACGGTGCGCTGTGTGAACAGATTATTGAGATTTCCTTGAAGAAAAGGGAGAATGAAGCATGAAGGGATTGACGTTACAGCGGATGGCAGAGGCTTGCGGTGCGCGGCTGACGGGCGGTGCGGGCCGCGAAACGGAAGAGGTGGCGGGTATCGTGACGGACAGCCGCAGGGTGGAGCGCGGCTTTTTGTTCGTTGCGCTGCCCGGTGAGCGGTTTGACGGGCACGATTTTATTCCGGAGGTGTTTGCGAAGGGGGCGATGGCGGTCGTCTCGGAGCGTGAGATCGATGCGCCGGGACCGTGTCTGCTTGTGGCATCCTCGCGGGATGCGCTGCGCAGCATTGCGGCACTGTACCTGGAAACGCTCGGTATTCCGGTGGTCGGCATTACGGGAAGCGTGGGAAAGACGAGCACGAAGGAGATGATCGCGTCGGTTCTGGCGCAGAAATACCGTGTGCATAAGACCGCGGAAAACTACAACAACGAGATTGGACTGCCGCTTACCGTGTTCGGCCTGCGGCAGGAGCATGAGATCGCGGTGCTTGAGATGGGCATCTCGGATTTCGGGGAGATGAGCCGTCTGGCAGAGATTGCGCGGCCGGATGTGGCTGTTATTACAAATATCGGGATGTGCCATCTGAAGGATCTGGGCGATCGGGACGGCGTGCTGAAGGCAAAAACCGAGGTGTTTGATTATCTGAAATGTGACGCGACGGTCGTGCTCAACGGCGATGACGATAAGCTGTGCACGGTGGGCCGGGTGCAGGGAAGGGAGCCTGTCTTTTTCGGGATGGGCGAAGCGCGCCCGGACGGCGCCGCCTATACACGGAAGCAGATTTTCGCGGATGGAGTAGAAAGCCATGGATTGGACGGGATTGATTTTAACCTGCACCTGCCCGGCGCGGTGCACCGGGTGCATGTGGTTGTCCCTGGCGAGCACAACGTTTACAACGCCATGGCGGCGGCGGCAGTCGGCCTTGCGATGGGACTTTCCGAGGCGGAGATCTGCGCGGGTATCGAGGCGGCACGCACGATCAACGGGCGCACGAATCTGATCCCGGTTCACGACTATCTGGTCATCGACGACTGCTACAACGCAAGCCCGACATCGGTGCGGGCGGCGCTCGACGTGCTCGCACAGGCGAAGGGACGCAGGATCGCCGTGCTGGGTGATATGAAGGATCTCGGTGAACAGGAGCTGCAGCTGCACTATGATGTGGGTGTGTATGCCGCAAAAAAGGGTCTCCATGCGCTGTTCGCGTCCGGGAAATGTGCGAAGGAGCTGGTGCGCGGCGTGAGCGGGCATACGGACGGGACCGAGGTGTTTTATTTTGACACGAAAGAAGCGCTGACAGAGGCGCTCCTGCCCTTTGTCCAGGCGGGGGATACGGTTTTGGTAAAGGCGTCCCATGCCATGGAATATCCGAAGATCGTGGAGGCGCTGACCCGGTAAAGCGGTCTGGCCGGACAAAAGCGGGGACTGTCCCCTCTTTATAAGTGAATGCGGGAATGACACTGAAATTGAAATGTAAGGAAAAGAAAAGCAAAAACTGCACTGCCGACGTTTTTGGACGCGGGCGTGCAGTTTTTATTTTTCAGTCGGTATTGGAGGGCGTCAGCTGCCGGTGCTGCGTCAGCATGCTCCGGATCTTAGTCTGGCAGTACATGCCCAGCTTCTTTTTTTCTTCCTTTGTGAGCGCTGATACATCAATCGGCTCGCCGTACTCCAGGATGACCTGTGTTTTTTTGATTCGGGGCTTATGGTTTTCGAAGATATCCGCGGAACCGGTGATCGCCATAGGTATGATTTTACAGCCGGTTTTCTCCGCGATCTTAAGACTGCCCTCCTTAAAGGGAAGCATGTCGAGCTCGTCGGTGCCCTTGCCGCGCCCGCCCTCCGGGTAAATGCAGACGGAGATCCCGTTTTTGATATGATCAATACCGCTCAGGATCGTTTTCAGGCTCTGCTTGATATCATCGCGGTCGATAAACAGGCAGTAAAGTCTGCGCATCCAGGTGGAGAGCAGAGGGATGCGCTCAATGCTGTTTTTTGAAATATAGCCGGTGAGTCCCGGACAGCGTGCATAGCAGATGACAATGTCGAAGTCGCTGCGGTGGTTGCCGATGTAGAGCACTGGCTCGTCGGCGGGCACATGCTCCTCACCGATGACGGTGAGCTTTACACCGGAGAGAAAGCAGATGCAGCGGAATGCCCACTGCACAATTCTCAGCTGGCTGAGATCGGCCGCGTAGCGCCACTCCTTCTTTTTGGAAATGAGCCATTCGATCCCGAGCACCGGAATTCCGAGAATCAGAAAGAGTACGACATACAGCAGTACAAAAAATGTGCGAATCATATCTTTGAACCTTTCATATATTTTACCAAATTGAATACTTAATTATAGCACATTCGCAGTTGGAATGACAACGCAAAAAAAGAATGAATCATATTTCAGGAGGATGCTATGAAGAAATTGAAAGTGATGCTCGCGGTGCTGCTTGGCGTCTGCCTTTTGGCGGGCTGCGGTATCGAGGAGCAGGAAGCGCAGAAGCAGGCGGATCTGGAGTATACACTGGTGGCACCGGAGGACATTCCGCCGGAGCTTCTGACACAGATCGAGGATGCCATGACGGAGGAGATGAAGCTTACGTATGCCGATGACGGATGCTTTTATCTGGTAAAGGGCTACGGTGAGCAGCCCGCCGGCAGCAGCATCCAGGTGCTGGAGCTGTACCGGACAAAGGACGGGATCGTGTTTGATACGCAGCTGCTCGGGGGCGGCGCAGGCACGGCGCAGGACACCACAAGTGCTTATCCATATATTGTGGTAAAGCTCCTGTGTGATGAACAAAATGTTGTGTTTCGGTAATTTTTCTACATTGACAGAATACTATATCTAGTGGTATACTGGTTGCGGAGAGAATTCATTTAAGTATAGGAGGAAGGCAGAACAGCGTATATTCTGCTTCCGACGAAATGTCCGTGAGAGGAAGCAAACGGGCAAACATTATATGAGGGAGGAAAGAAAAAGAATGAAACAATCTGAAATCAGCAAGGTGCGTGCCTCCGTGCATCAGCGTCTTGGAAATAAGGTTGTGATTCAGTTGGATCGTGGACGCAACAAGGTCGATATTCAGGAGGGTGTCATTCAGAACGCTTATCCCAGTGTATTTACGATTCTTGTAGACAGCACCGATGGTCTCAATCCACCGCAGCTTTTGTCATTTTCCTACACTGATATCATTACCAGGGATATTCGTATGAAACTGTGCTGAACCCCGCAGCCGTCCAGGTGTGCAGAACTACCATTGCAATATGCATTTTAAATGCGAAAAAAGCAGCTGTGAAGGAATGGAACAGCCGCAAAAAAGAATCTTGGGAAAGATTCGCATAAAGACCTCTGTTTTTGAATACTTATGGAGTAAGCAAGTCAAAAAACGGAGGTCTTTTTGTATGGAATCAGCACAATATTTGGAGTGTGAACGGCAGCAGATCCATGTGATGAATGAAAAGGGCAAGGCAATCACACAGATTACGCTGGACGACGATTACAATCTGGCGGAATATAAGCCGGATATCCTGAAAATTATCGAGGAAAAGGGGCAGGTGCGCATGGAGGAGGCGAAGGTCGAGAAGGACCTGGTACGCCTGCGGGGTGTGCTGCACTTTGAGGTACTTTATAAAAGCAGCCGGGAGGAAGGCTATTTTAACCATCTGCAGGGGGAAATCCCGTTCCAGGAGAACGTGCGCATGGAGGGCGGCGAGGAGTACGATATGGTTTTCGTGGTTCCCGAGATCGAGGATCTCTCCATCGGCCTGATCAATTCGAGAAAGCTGGAGATCCGCTCGCTGATCACACTGCAGCTGCAGCTTCGGCAGCCGGGTGCCTACAGCCTTGCTACCGATCTGACGGGCGGGGAGCCGGAGCATGTGCAGGTGCGCAGGGAAGAGGTTACGGCGCTGGAGCTGCTTGGACAAAAAAAGGATACAAGCCGTTTCAGAAGCGAGCTGACGCTTCCTTCCAACAAGCCGGGCATACAGGAGATTTTGTGGTATTCCTTACAGCCGCGGGCACTGGAGAGCCGCATGGAGGAGGGGAAAATCAGTTTAAGCGGCGAGCTGCTCATACATATGGCATATCGGAGCGCGGAGGACACGGAGCAGATGCAGTGTCTGGAGCTTGCGGTTCCGATGCAGGCGCAGGTGGATGCCGCGGAGGCGGACCCGGAGGTGCTCTCATGGGTGCGGGTGCGGCTCGTTTCCAGTGATCTGGAGGCGGCGGAGGATTTTGACGGAGAGGAGCGCCTGCTGCAGCTCGAGGCGGTGCTGGAGGTGGATTATACGCTCTGGCAGGAGCGGACGCTGACGCTTTTGCAGGATGTGTATGCGACCGGAAGTGATCTGAGCTGTACGACGAGCGACGTTACGCTTCAGAAGCTGCTGGTTAAGAATGATTCCCGTTTCCGGCTGAATGAGCGCATTACGCTGGAGGACAGCGGTCAGGTCATGCAGATCTGTTCCTGTGTGGGGACGGTTCAGGTGGAGGAGGTGACACCGGGGCCGGGGCGGCTGGAGGTTTCCGGCATTCTCAAGCTCAAGCTGCTCTACGTTGCCGCAAACGACGAGATGCCGATGATGGCGGTAAACGAGACGCTTCCCTTTAACGAGGTGGTGGAGGTGGCGGGACTAAGCCCCGAGACGTCAAGGATCAGCTACGATCTGGAAGCGGGCATCGACCAGCTCACGACGGCGCTCCTTGACCAGAGCCAGGTGGAGTGCAAGGCGCAGATACGCCTCTGCGTGATTGTTTTTGAGAACCATACCGTGAAAAATGTGGAAAAAATCGAGGCGGCGCCGCTGGACGGGGAGCAGCTTCGGATGCAGCCGGGCATGATCGGATATATCGTAAAGGAGGGGGATGATCTCTGGAATATCGCCAAAACCCACCGGGTGACGATTCCGCAGATTATGGAGCTGAACGAGCTGACGGAGGAAGCGGTGCAGCCGGGGAATAAGCTGATGATTGTCAAGACCATCGGTTGAAATTCATTCGCGCGCGTGCTATACTATAACAACAGTTCAGGCAGATTCCGCTGTTAGCGGTGCCGTCGGCGGGCCGCAGATTCCTGCCCGCCGGGATTGTTGTGCAAGAGGAAAGCCTGCAGGGAGGAATTTTATGATACGTGTGAGAAACAAAAAACGACTGATGGCGGCGGCGCTTGTGTGCGCATTTGCGGTTGGGATGGTACAGAATACGAATGTGAACGCAACGGCCATTCAGGATGCGAAGGATAAAATCAATGAGGCAAAGGGGCAGCTTGACGAGACAAAGGGGCAGATCTCGAGTATCGAAAAGGAACAGGAAGCCCTGCAGAAGGAGATTGATTCCCTGGATTCGGAGCTGGTAGCACTGCTGTTGGATATTGAGGTGCTCAAGGACGAGATCGCGCAGAAGGAGACGGACATCGGGAAAGCGGCCGATGACCTGGAACAGGCGCAGGAGACCGAGAAAAAGCAGTATGAGAGCATGAAAAAGCGGATACGCTTTATGTATGAGCGGGGCGATAATGCGCTGATCGAGTCCCTGCTTGGCGCTGGGAGCATGTCGGATTTCCTGAACCGTGTGGAATATTTTAACCAGATTTACGACTATGACCGGGGCATGCTCAACGAGTACCAGGACACCGTAAAGCAGGTGGCGGATCTGAAAAGCACGCTGGAGGAGGAGCAGCAGGAAATGGTTGCCCTGAAGGAAAACCAGGAGCATCAGTCCGAAGAGCTGGAGACGATGATCGCGAATAAGCGCGGCACGATGGGTGACTTTGACGCGAAGCTGGCACAGGCCGAGCGGCTTGCGGCGCAGTACAAGCAGACCATCAAGGAGCAGAACGACATTATCGTGGCAGAGCAGGCGCGCATCGCAGCGGAGGAGGAAGAACGCCGCCGCGAGGAGGAGCGCCGCAGACAGGAGGAAGAGCGCAGGAAAGAAGAGGAGCGGCGCCGGCAGGAGGCCGCAGCAGCCGCCAACCAGGGAAATAATTCCGGCGGCAGCTCCGGGGGAAGCTCCGGCGGCAGCTCCGGGGGTGATGCCGACGCGGGCGGCGCGAACCCCGATTATCGGACAAACATCAGCGGGCAGGAGGTTGTAAATTACGCCCTGCAGTTTGTGGGAAACCCTTATGTCTGGGGCGGTACGAGCCTGACGAACGGCTGTGACTGTTCGGGCTTTGTGATGAGCGTATTCGGGCACTTCGGGATCAGCCTGCCCCACAGCTCCTATTCCCTGCGCAGCTGCGGGCAGGGTGTCAGTTACAGCAACGCACAGCCCGGCGACCTGATCTGCTACAGCGGGCACGTGGCCATCTACATCGGCGGCGGACGGATTGTCGGTGCGCAGAGCACGGCAGTCGGGATCGCCACGCAGACGGCGACCTACCGGACCATTCTTGCGGTGCGCCGCGTGCTGTAATACATAGGAAGCGGGCAGTTACGATTAAGGGAAGACAAGCTATGAGAGAAACATATTTTAGCCGGCTTTGCGGCCGCTGCCTGTCTGCGGCAGTGCTCCTGTGCATCATCCTGTGTCTGGGCGGCTGCGGTGTACGGCAGAAAACGATCGTTTTTAACGAGCATCTGGATGAGACGGCGCTGGTTCTGGACGGGCAGGAGTATCCGCTGCGGGCGTTTGCTTTTTATGTCGCCTATGAGGAGCAGCTGATACAGGAGCAGGCGCTTTTATACGACGCGGAAAATCCCAATGCATATTGGAATACCCATATGAACGGGCATTTTGTGCGGGTGAGGGCCAGAACGGAGGCGATGAATCTCGCCATCCATGATTTTATACTGTACGAGCGCGCCGTGTCGATGGGGATGGAGCTGGACGAAGCGCAGATCCGGTATGCAAAAAGCCGGTGCGACGATTTCTGGATGGATATCGGGGAGACTGCGCAGGAGCGCCTTGGCGTCACGAAGGAGGAGCTGGAGGAGACGCTGCTGCGGATGGCGCTGGCGCAGGTGTACCAGGAGCTGATCGCGGCGATGGACGGCGTTCCGACGGAGGACTATAACGCGGAGGGGGCCGCATACGAAAAGCTGCTGGAGGAGCATACGTACAAGATCAAAAGCAACGTCTGGGAGGGTGTCTCCATGGGACATGTGACATTGCTGAATGAATAAAAAATACCGGGAGAATGAACGAACATGAATTTGCAATGTAACCGAATAAGCAAGAAGCCAATGAACCGAAAGCCGATTAAAATCGGACGCAACGATCCCTGCTGGTGTAAGAGCGGCAGAAAGTACAAGCAGTGCCATATGGCGATGGACGACCGGATCCAGATGATTCAGAATGAGGGGCATCTGGTGCCGGACCGTTCGATCATCAAAAATTCCGACCAGATCGCGGGGATCCGCCAGAGTGCAAAGATCAATATTGCCGTGCTGGATTATGTAGCGGAACACATCAAGGAGGGCATTTCGACCCAGCAGATCGATACGTGGGTGTATGACCTGACAACGAAGATGGGCGGAATTCCCGCACCTTTGCACTATCAGAATTATCCGAAGAGTGTGTGCACCTCCGTCAACAATCAGGTGTGCCACGGAATTCCCGACGATAAGGTGATATTGAAGGAGGGGGACATTATCAATGTAGACTGTTCTACAATCTTAAACGGCTATTTTTCGGATTCCTCCCGCATGTTCTGCATCGGAAATGTCAGCCCGGAGAAAAAGCGTCTGGTGGAGGTCACGAAGGAGTGCTGCGATATTGGTCTTTCGCAGGTAAAGCCCTGGGGCTTTCTGGGGGATATGGGACAGGCGGTCCATGACCACGCCTTTGAAAACGGCTATACGGTTGTCCGGGAGATCGGCGGGCATGGCGTCGGGCTGGAGTTCCACGAGGACCCGTGGGTAAGCTATAACAGCAGGCGCGGCGAGGAGATGCTCATGGTGCCGGGCATGATCTTTACAATCGAGCCGATGGTGAACATGGGAAAGGCTGATATTTTTATTGACGATGCCAACGGATGGACGGCGTACACCGAGGACGGCATGCCCTCGGCCCAGTGGGAGTATATGGTGCTCGTCACCGAGGATGGGGCAGAGGTGCTGAGCTATTAGATATCAGACCGGGACAATGCCATGCGGGGAAACCGCCGAAGGCGGCTAAACCCTGATGGCATGGCAAAGCTTGGCTTAATTTAAAATATCACTTGCATGCTCACCGCGGTTTTTCGCGAACACGGTCAGCTTATTGTTTAAATCACAGGTGGCAAGCAGCACCTCTTTGGTGTCCGGATACCCGAGATCGCTTAAGTGGGCTGTGAGCCACTTTTTGTCCTTGCCGGAGTGGCGCAGATTTTTTTCCATGATGTGTCCGTCCAGGACGAGGGCCGCAGTCATATCCTCCGCGTCGGGGGTCAGGTTTAAATCCGCGGGTGTCGCCGGGCGTTCCTCTGCCTTCGGAAGGAAGCTCAGCTTACCGTTCCCCTCAAGGATTACGGTTTGGAGCTGGGCAATATCAAAGTAGCCGCTGACCCGGCACTGCTCTAAAAATTCGTTCAGATCAATCTTTGCTTTTTTCAGATTTTCCTC
Source organism: uncultured Eubacterium sp. (assembly GCA_910589045.1). Classification (GTDB taxonomy): domain Bacteria; phylum Bacillota; class Clostridia; order Lachnospirales; family Lachnospiraceae; genus W0P33-017. The sequence continues at coordinate 12,916 of CAJUSH010000037.1, read as the reverse complement.
ATAGAGTGTATCGTGGTGCAGCAGAATGAGGGGCTTCCCGTTTAAAAAACGGCGTGCGGACATGGATTTCTGCGAGATCCAGGAGAGGCAGACCGCGGCGAGGCCGTAGACGATCATCGCGGTGAGGGGCAGGTGATAGTTCTCCAGGTCGGTTGCCATCTCTGCGGCAATGGAGCCGATGGTAATGCCGTTAATGTAGTCGAAAAGGCTCATCTGGGACATTTGACGGTAGCCCATGAGCTTTGTCAGCAGGAAGAGCACGATGACCGAGGAGATGGCTAATATTGTTACGGAACCGATTTCTTTTGTCATGGCAGGTCTCCTTACGTGATTTTTGCGGAGGAAGCGCCAAGCTTGGAAAGCTTCTGTGCTTCGGTCAGCTCCTCCTGTTTTCCGAGGCGGCGGGGCGGCAGCTCCTTTGCCATGTGATAGTAGATGTCCTTTGCGTCTGCGCCCTCGGAGATGGCGGAGTACTGCAAATCGGGATATTCGTCGTAGATCGCTTCGTCGTAGAGTGACTGGTCGAACACATCCCGGTAAGAGACTTCCCGTTTACATACGTTTTTTGTAGATTCGCTTCTCATGATGACCTCCTTTTGCTTTGCTTTTTATGCGAACAGTAACAGTATAAGTGGGGGCGGGAACTTTTATTCATGCAGTATTTGCAAAATGGCATAACATAAGGTAAAATTTAAATGTTCGGAATTATTATGTTTGAAAACGGAGGAGACATACGATGAAGATAGGGGAAATACCGGTTAATACAACGGTTCAGATCCGTGTGTGCCAGAACGAGATGAGATTTGAGTGCACGGCGATCGTGGTGGCGACGAGGGACGACGGGCTGTTTCTGACACCGATCAAGCACAATGGGCAGCTTGTGGATTTTTCCAGCGATAAAATACAGATACTGGCATTTTTTGTAAATGAAAAGAAGCAGGTGCTCGGCTGGAGCGGCTGCCGGATCCGCAGGGACCGGTATCAGAGCAAGCTCTGCCATGTTCTGACGACAAAGCGCCCCAGCGTTCGCGTCAACCGGCGCAGTGAGCCTCGTGTCCAGACGGAGATGAATGCAACGCTGCGCTCGGTCAGCGACGATAAGGAGCGGGAGATCATTGTGCGCAATTACTGTGAGAACGGCATCGGCTTTCTGTGCCACCAGTCGGTTCCGGAGCGGGACTGGACAGCCTGCAGCCTGATTTTTGAGGACGCGCAGCAGAGCATGCACGTCATTATGCGCGTGCATATTCTGCGCCAGACGGAGCATCAGGGCGGTATTTATAAGTTCGGTGCGCGCATCCTCTCCCCGGATCCCGCATGGACACAATATGTGCAGAACAAGATGGAAGAGCTGCGGGAGCGCAGCAAAAATCCCGGAAAGCCGGGGGTGAATACGTAGCAGGGGCCCGGCTGTAAGGCAATGGATGGCGGATAGTCACCTGCGATGATTTATAGATCAGGAGCATACGCACGGAATAAAAGACGGCACCGGGAAAGCGGCGCCGTCTTTCGTTGCCATAACAGGAAATTCCTGGCAGCAGAATTTTTCATGTATTTTGGTTATTTTCGGCTTTGCTCATATGCCTCCCGGCACGCCTTCGCGAGCTGATCACCGCAGGAGGTGGGCTTGAAGCCGCAGCGGATGCCGCCGATGCGCTGCTCGATCTCGTCGATGGTCATGCCCTCCACGAGGGCGGGGATTGCCTGCAGGTTGCCGTGGCAGCCGCCGGTAAATTTTACGTTGTGAACAACGTCGCCTTCCAGATCCAGCTCGATTTGTGTGGAGCAGGTTCCCTTTGTCTTATATACGTAGCTCATGGAAATTCCCCCTTCAAAATAATGTAGATTGAGGTTATTGTACCCGTCTGTGACGGGAAAGTCAAGACGCGGATTCCGTAACTATGAAGCCGAAGGCTGAATCGGGCTATCGTTCATAAAATTTTCATAAAAGCTTCATCGTCCTACCACTTGTAGAAATCAGCGAACCGTGTTAATATAAAACAGATAATGTGCGAATTAGAGAACATTTAATAAAGGTAACGTCGGTTACCGGATACAGTTAGGAGTATTGTATGAGTCTTATAGAAAAGATGTTTGGAACCCACAGTGAGCGTGAGATCAAGCGCATCACGCCCCTGGTTGACAAAATCGAAGCGCTGCGGCCCGCGATGCAGGCACTCTCCGATGAGGAGATGGCGGCGAAAACAAAGGAGTTTAAGGAGCGTCTCGCCCAGGGTGAAACGCTGGACGACCTTCTGGTGGAGGCATACGCCCTGGTGCGGGAGGCATCCGTCCGCGTTCTGGGGCTGGAGCACTACCGCGTGCAGCTTCTGGGCGGTATCGTGCTTCATCAGGGGCGAATCGCGGAGATGCGTACCGGTGAGGGAAAAACACTGGTGGCGACACTGCCTGCCTATCTGAATGCACTGGCGGGACAGGGCGTCCATATCGTGACGGTCAACGACTATCTGGCAAAGCGTGACGCCGACGAGATGGGGCAGATCCATGAGTTTTTGGGCCTTAAGGTTGGCTGTGTCTTAAACAGCATGGATAACGACGAGCGCCGGGAGCAGTATAACTGCGATATCACCTATGTTACAAATAACGAGCTTGGCTTTGATTACCTGCGTGACAATATGGTTATTTATAAAGAACAGCTGGTACAGCGCGGACTGCACTACGTCATCATCGATGAGGTTGACTCCGTGCTTATTGACGAGGCCCGGACACCGCTGATTATATCCGGACAGAGCGGCAAGTCCACGCGGCTTTACGAGGCGTGCGATATCCTGGCGCGCCAGATGCAGCGCGGCGAGGCCAGCGGCGAATTTAACAAGATGGATGCCATCATGGGTGTGGAGATCGAGGAGAGCGGGGACTTCATCGTCAATGAGAAGGACAAGGTTGTAAACCTCACCGCCGACGGCGTGGCAAAGGTGGAGCAGTTTTTCAAGATCGAGAACCTTGCGGACGCGGAAAATCTGGAGATCCAGCACAACATCATTCTGGCGCTGCGCGCGCACAATCTGATGTTCCGGGATAAGGATTATGTGGTAAAGGACGACGAGGTGCTCATCGTGGACGAGTTCACCGGACGTATCATGCCGGGCCGCCGTTACTCCGACGGTCTGCATCAGGCGATCGAGGCGAAGGAGCATGTGAAGGTAAAGCGTGAGAGCCGCACACTGGCGACGATCACGTTCCAGAATTTCTTTAATAAATTCGAGAAAAAGTCAGGCATGACCGGTACGGCGCTCACCGAGGAGAAGGAGTTCCGCGATATTTACGGGATGGACGTTGTGGAGGTTCCCACAAACCGTCCGGTTATCCGTGTGGATCACCAGGATGCCGTGTACAAGACCAAAAAAGAAAAATTCCGCGCGGTTGTGGAGGATGTGCGCGCTTCCCATGAGAAGGGACAGCCGGTGCTGGTAGGTACGATCACGATCGAGACGTCCGAGCTGCTCTCGAAGATGCTGAACAAGGAGGGCATCAAGCATCAGGTATTGAATGCGAAGTTCCATGAGATGGAGGCGGAGATCGTCTCCCATGCGGGTGAGCACGGCACGGTTACGATTGCCACAAACATGGCGGGCCGCGGAACGGATATCAAGCTGGACGAGGAATCGGTAGCGGCCGGGGGATTAAAGATTATCGGTACGGAGCGGCACGAGTCACGCCGTATTGACAACCAGCTCCGCGGACGTTCCGGTCGTCAGGGAGATCCCGGCGAGTCCAAGTTTTATATTTCCCTGGAGGACGATCTGATGCGTCTGTTCGGTTCCGAGAAGCTCATGAGCATGTTTAACGCACTGGGCGTTCCCGAGGGCGAGGAGATCCAGCATAAAATGCTCACCAACGCCATCGAGAAGGCGCAGATGAAGATCGAGAGCAACAACTTCGGTATCCGTAAAAATCTGCTGGATTACGATCAGGTCAACAATGACCAGCGTGAGATCATTTACGAGGAGCGTGCCCGCGTCTTAAACGGCGAGAGTATGCGCGATGCCATCTATAAGATGATGACGGATTTCGTGGAAAATGCGGTGGACACATGTATTTCGGATGACCTGCCGCAGGAGGAGTGGAATATTACCGAGCTCAACCAGATCATTTTCCCGGTTATTCCGATGGAGCCGGTGACAGCGGAGGAGGTTCAGGATTACAAGAATACAAAGGAGTTAAAGCACATCTTAAAGGAGCGTGCGGTAAAGCTCTACGAGGCGAAGGAGGCGGAGTTCCCGGAGGCGGAGGCCGTGCGGGAGCTCGAGCGCGTCGTTCTCCTAAAGGCGATCGACCGCAAGTGGATGGCTCATATCGACGATATGGATCAGCTGCGCCAGGGCATCGGATTACAGTCCTTTGCACAGCGGGATCCCCTTGTGGAATATAAGCTGGCGGGCTTTGAGATGTTTGATGCCATGACAGCGGCGATCACGGAGGACACCTTAAAGCTTTTGTTCCATGTGAAGGTGGAGCAGAAGGTAGAGCGTGAGCAGGTTGCAAAGGTGACGGGAACGAACAAGGACGAGTCCCTGGCGGCAGCGCCGAAAAAGCGAGAGGCGAAGAAGGTTTACCCGAACGACCCGTGCCCCTGCGGAAGTGGCAAGAAGTATAAGCAGTGCTGCGGCAGGCTTGGATAAGAGCTGTCGAAGTCTTTATGGGGAGAAGATATGATGGACAAGAGATGGGTGCGAAGATTCGCAGGCTTGTTATTTGTGTTCGTATGTGTGATGCTGGTGTGGCGTGTTCCGGTGAAGGCGGCGACTGCATGGGATGAGAACGATATTCGCCTGATTATGAACCAGGCGTTTGAGAACGGGGAGCTGGAGGCGGTTGTCACGCTCGAGCGGACGTTTTCACCCGACGAGTACCAGGCGAAGGCGGAGGCAGATGCTTATGCCAGCCAGATGGTTGTATATCTGGAGGATGCGGCGCTGAAAAACGGCAAGCTGATGAACGGTGTGAGCTACAGCTATGTGATCATCGAGGGCCGGGAGATCACCTATCGGTTTGACATTTCCCCGCAGTTTACAAAGGAGGTCACGGTGCTTACCTCCGAAAGATCGGCGTACAGACAGGCGCTTCTTGCATTAAGGCAGCGCGATTACAAGACAAATTTTTATTCGGAGGGCGCGCTGTATTACGAGACCTTTGTGCTGGCGCTGCAGCACCATCCGGAGTACAATTATAATCTGGTGATCTGGAAGGGCTCGGACGGGACCTGCGGCTACCGCCCCGGCAAGGAGCTGGACGAAGGCGAGATCAGGAGCAAGATGACCCGGACCGACACAAAGGCGGACGCGATCATCAAGAAGATTATCAAAAAGGGGATGGGCAATAAGGAAAAGCTGCAGGCAATCCATGATTATCTGGTGCGCTACTGCGTATATGACGAACAGGCGCCGGGCAAGGGCTACGACGATTCGTACACGGCATACGGCTGCCTGGTGCGGAAAACGGCGGTATGTCAGGGCTATGCGGCGGCGTTTAACCTTCTGGCGATCAAGGCAGGCATCTGCTCGATCACGGTTGCGGGAGAGGCCGGCGGCGGCTCCCATGCATGGAATTATGTGAGGGTCGGGAGCACGTACCGCTATGTGGATGCCACCTGGGATGACCCGCTGCCGGATCGCGGCTCAAAGGCCGGCGTCCCCCATAAATATTTTTATGTGACGCAGTCGCTGATGGCGAAAAATCATAAGTGGGACAAGGTGATAAACGCAAAGAAATATGTGGATTATGCAGATGTTTTGCGGTGAAAATGCAGATGTCGCGGGGGCATTCTTTTGGATGAGCCTGCGGCATTTTGTATATACGGTCAGGGGACGGCCGATGCGGACGGTCCTGCCGGACGGGAGGGATATATGCACAAAATTTTAATGATTGACGATGATCAGGAGCTGTGTGCCCTGGTGTGCCGGAGCCTGACTGCCGAGGGCATGGAGGCGGACTGCTGTGGAAGCGGCACCGCGGGTGTGAAAAAGCTGGAGGAGAAAGCATACCAGCTCGTCATTCTGGATGTGATGCTGCCCGGCGCAGACGGATTTGAGACGCTGGAGGAGATACGGGGGAGGAGCAGTCTGCCGATCCTCATGCTCACGGCAAAAAATGACAGCGTCTCAAAGGTGCGCGGCCTGCGCGCCGGGGCGGACGATTATCTGACGAAGCCCTTTGATATGGATGAGCTGACCGCGCGCGTGATTTCTCTGATCCGGCGTTACACCCGCTTTAACCGGACGCAGGGGGAGCCGGATGTTCTGCATTTTGAGGGACTTACGGTTGACCCGGATAACCGTTCGATGACCTGCGAAAACGGAACCTTTGAGCTGCCGCCCAAGGAATTTGACCTGCTGCTCTTTCTTGCCGCGAATCAGGGGAGGATCGTGACAAAGCAGCAGATTTACGAGGCGGTGTGGGGCGAGCCCTATGTGTACGACGACAGCAATATCATGGCAGTGATCAGCCGCCTGCGGAAAAAGCTGGAAAGAGATGCGGCGCATCCGTACTACGTCCAGACGGTGAAGGGCGTCGGCTATCGCTTTAACAGGGAGGTGTGAGTGTTGGGTGCGGAATGGAAATGGGCGGCACTGGCCGCCGCACTGATTGCGGCTTTGGCGGTTTTTTGCGCGCTCCTTGTGCTCAGGCGCACCAGGCAGCAGCTATCGGAGATGACGGAGGCACTTGCGGATATCCGGGAGGGAAACGGGAACCGGCGCATCCTTGCCGAGACGCACGAGCTGACGGCCCCGATTGCTTATGGGATCAATGATATCGTTGTCTCCTACGAGGAACGGCTGGCGTCGCTTTTGCGGATGGAGGAGACGAACCGGCAGCTGATGACAAGCCTTTCGCATGACGTGAGGACGCCGCTGACAACGCTGATCGGATACCTGGATGCGGTACACCGCGGGACGGACGATACGCGGCAGCGGGAGGAGGACATTGAGATCGCCCGCAGAAAGGCGCATGAGCTGAAGGAATACATTGACGTGCTCTTTGACTGGTTTAAATTAAATTCAGATGAATTTTCCATGGAGCTGAAACGGGTGGAAGCGACGGAGCTGACGCGGAGCATCCTGATTGACTGGATCCCGGTTTTGGAGGATGCGGGGATCTCGTATGTGGTCGAAATTCCCGAGCAGCCTTTTTTTGTGCGCATCGATGAGAATGCTTATGTGCGGGTTTTAAATAACCTTATACAAAATGTAGTTGCACACAGCCATGCACAGCAGATGACGCTGACGCTGTGTGCACAGGGGGATATGCTTTGTCTGCGGCTTGCTGATGACGGTGTTGGGATTGAACCGGAGGATTTAGGGCATATTTTCGAGCGGCTCTACAAGTGCGATAAGGGACGCAGTGCGCGGGGCAGCGGGCTTGGCCTGTCGATCGTGCGCCAGCTGGTGGAGCAGATGGGCGGCAAAATCAGCGCCGGGAACGGGGCGGGCCGGGGGGCGTGCTTTGTGATGCATGTTCCGCTCGAAAAATAGCCGTTACTTTTCACGGGCCAGGAAGGCGCATTTCCTGCACAGAGCATTTTTTCCATCGGAGGCTCATTTTTGGGTGGAGCATAATCAGATACGGCAATCGCCGGCCGGGCGGTCCGGCATATCCGGGCTGCCGCGTCAGAATGAATAACAGGCGGTCTATGTAAGAAATTTACTTGAAAAATGGAAAAACAGGTCTATAATGGAATATGGAATGACTTTTACGGAGGGATCAGGAGATGGAGCGGGGACGGCTTTCTGTGATTGACGCTTTGAAATACGTGCTGTGGGTCATTTTTGGGCTTGGCGTGCTCTTCGCGACGCCTACGGGCTGGGTGTACGACCTGTGGGCAGGAGAGGGCACACAGCAGGGGCAGCGTGCTGCGGAGGAGACCGCGAAAATTCTCGGGCAGGAGGATGTGGAAGCATTTTTTCTTGCGCAGACGCCGGCTACCGTGGGCGACGGCGAGCTGGAAGCCTGTCCGCTTGCGCGGCTGCGCGATGTGGAGCAGGAGGGGGTGCATTATTACCGCAGAGGAAGCGGAAGAAGGGCAACCTACGTATCGGAATACATTTCTGCGGATTACCCGCTCTCATTCGGGACCCGGCTGTTCCAGACGCTTGTGGGCGGCTGCTTTTATAATCGGTACTATCTGACCAGGCTGGCGGACGACACCTGGCTTTGCATATATTTTGATGATTACATGGTGCTGACGGGTGCGGCGTATCCTGTGGGCTATGTCCGGTATACAACAACTCAGGAGCGCAGGATGCTCGAGGAGATGGCAGCGGACTACGACCTGGATTCGGTTTATGTGCTTGACATGTACCGGCATGGAAAGGCTGGCTGGACAGGGGATGTTCTGCTTCGGTTTGCGCTGCTGTTTGTGGTTGTTTTTATCGTGGTGACGGTGCAGGGCATGTGGAAGAAGCGAACATCATAGTATTCCTTGCGATACACGATATTGGCGAAAAAGACATGGAACTATTTTGTCAGGAGGATGGCTGAACATGGAAAAGAGAAAAACAAGAGGACTTGGCATTCGGACGAAAATTTTATTGCCCACAACCGTGATGATTATTTTGCTGTGTGTAATTATGGGGGTCAATTCCTACCAGCGCACAAAGGACGGGCTGATCGCGATGGGCGTGGAGCAGGCGCGGATGGCGGCGGTTATTTCCACGAAGGTGATCGATGCGGATGCGCTGGCGGGATTGTCTGCGGAACAGACCGGGACGGAGGAATACCGGGCGCTGCTGGAATCCATGTACGGAATTAAGGACGACTGCAGTATTGAGTATCTGTACACCCTGTATGTGGATAACAACCAGGTGTACTACGGAATCGATGCGGATGAGGAGGGGGATGCGAATGCGTTCGGTGCTCCCTTTGAGGTGCCGTATGAGGAGCTGGAGTCCGTATTTAACGGGGAAATGTATGTGGAGGAATTTATTGATTCCACGGAGGACGGGGATCTGATCTCGGCATATATGCCGCTTGCTGACAGCAGCGGAACGATTGTTGGCATCGTTGGCTGTGATTATAATGCGGCCGGTGTGGTTGAACGTCTGGACCTGGCGTTAAAGCGGGTACTGCAGATTTCCATTGTCTGCCTGATTGCTGCGCTGGTGGTTTTGAATGTTGTGGTCAACCAGGTGATCCGCAGACTGCACAAGGTTGACGGAAAAATTTATGATCTGGTACATAGCGAGGGCGATCTGACGCAGACATTGGATGTTCATACCGGTGACGAGATGGAAATGATTGCAGGGAACGTCAATGAGCTGCTTGGGCATATACGGGGGATTATGCTGAATATCGCCGAAAACTCCCGTCGGCTGAAGCAATCCTCTCATATGGTATCGGAGATGCTTGCAACCGCGAATGGGGAGGTCACGGACGTTTCCTCCGTGATGGAGGAGATGAGTGCGGCTATGGAGGAATCAAGCGCTTCGATGGACCAGATCAATGAGTCCATCGGAGAGGTATTCACATCGATTGAAAATATCTATGAGAAGGCAAGGGACGGAAGCGCTTCCTCGGACCGCATTATGGCAACCGCCTCACAGATATACGACCGTGCCGTTCAGGAAAAGCAGGATGCGATGCGCAAGGCTGCCGATATGGCGGCATCCGTTCAGAAGCAGATCGAGCGCTCCAAGGCCGTAGCGCAGATACGGGAGCTGACAAAAAATATTATCAATATTACCGAGGAGACAAATCTTTTGGCGCTGAATGCGAGTATCGAGGCCGCACGTGCCGGCGAAGCCGGAAGAGGTTTTTCGGTGGTTGCGGGTGAGATCGGAAAGCTGGCGGCGGATTCGGCGGAGTCTGCAACGGAGATTGAAAAGGTGACGGGAGACGTGATACAGACTGTTGACGAGCTGGCGGCAGAGGCGGAGGAAATGATCCGGTTCATGAACGAAACCGCCATGGGCGGCTACGAAAAGCTGCTGGAAACGAGTGAGAGCTACCAGAACAATGTGGGAAACCTCAATGAGATGATGCAGCGTTTCGCGCAGGAGAGTGAGCAGCTAAAGGCAAATATGGATGAGGTTCGGGAAGCACTGGAGAGCGTCAAGACAGCGGTCGGCGAGAGTACACAGGGAATTGCGAATGTGGCGGAAACCGCCGTGCGTCTTACCGGCAATGTGAGCGATATCGGAAAGGAAGCGGATTCCAACCTTGGAATCGTGGAGCGTCTGGACGGCGAGGTTGCAAAGTTCAAATTATAGGAGGCAAAAGCGCAGATCACATCTATGTACGCGAAGGGCATGAGTGGCCGTGACATTGCCGAACAGCTGCAGGCATTATACGGCATTGAACTGCCGCGGCATAAAATGCGTGGGATAACAAAGGTGATATAGCTGTCGGAAATGATGTTTGGATTGGTTAGGAATGAAAATGGTATAAACTTTTCGCACCCGCTTGACAACTGAAATGTGTAGCAGTAAAATAAATTCCGGTAATTAGAATCCTAAGTAGAAACGGGTGATACCATGCGGAACGAAAAAAAGCTAATGGAAAAATATGACAAGCTGAATCGGAGAATGTTGAGATATTTTTCAAGCTTTTTCACAGGGACACAGATAACCAGTATTCAGGGCCTTATCCTGCATTATATTATCGTTGAATCGGAGACAAGGGACATATTCCCGAAAGACATAGAAGAATTTTTAGAAATTAAGGGTTCTTCTGTCACAAGCCTTATCAGCAATCTGGAGCGCAATGGCTATTTGCGCCGTGAAAGTTTGGACAGCGACAGGCGTTATAAGAAACTTGTATTGACAGAACAGACGCTTGCAATAAAGGACGATATTACAAGCCGTGTCAATGAGTACATGCACAGTATGTTTGTCGGTATCGCCGATGAGGAATTGAAAGTCTTTGAAAAGGTCATTATGCAAATGACGGAAAATACAAGATAGGTATTTTTTGCCCTAATATTTAGAATTCTAATTAAAATGGAAAGGAGGATTTCAAATGAGATTACCACATATATCCAATATTTAGAATTATCGGATTATCAAGAAAGGATAAAATTTGTCTTTATACTTAGAACTCTAATTAAAGGAGGACATGACAATGAATACTACACAGACGACAACAAATCCGCTTGGCTATGAAAAAATTGGGAAACTGCTTACGAGTTATGCCATTCCCAGTATCATAGCACTGATTATCAATTCCCTTTACAACATGGTAGACCAGATTTTTATCGGTCAGGGCGTGGGTTTTTTGGGGAATGGAGCCACGAACATTATCGCCCCAATCGCAACGATTACGATTGCCATTGCTACGCTTTTTGGTGACGGCCTTGCTGCCTTTTTCAGCCTTAGCCTTGGGAAAGGCGAGGGTGAGAAAGCCGCAAAAAGTTTAGGAACTTCGATTATGTTTGGGAGCGTTTCCGGCATTATCTGGACTGTTCTTGCCTTTGTTTTTTTGAAACCGCTATGTTTGATATTCGGGGCAACGGAAAATATACTGCCCTATGCGCTTGATTATGGCCGTATTATCGTCATTGGGTTTACCTTTCAAATTGTCGGGAATACCATTAACAGCGCAATCCGAACAGACGGAAGCCCGCGTTACGCCATGCTTTCCATGATAATTGGAGCAGTTCTCAACATCATTCTTGACCCAATTTTCATATTCGTATTTCACTGGGGAGTTGAGGGTGCCGCAATTGCCACCATAATAAGCCAGCTATTTGGACTTTTGTTTAATATCGCTTATCTGTTCCATATGAAAACAATCAAACTTTCCGGACCGTCTTTTACTTTGGATATTCGGACTGCGGGGAGGATTGCCGGCCTTGGGTTTGCAAGCGGCGCAAACAATTTGACTTCAACGGTAGTGGCATTCGTATCAAACAATCTGATGACAAAATACGGTGCGCTCTCTCCCTATGGAGCAGATATTCCCCTCACCACCTTTGGCTTGTGTATGAAAGTGAGTATGCTTGCATTTTCCATTGGCATTGGTGTTGCAAGCGGAAGCCAGCCGATTATCGGATTTAATTACGGTGCAAAGAAATATGACCGTGTGAAAAAAACGTTCCTGCTTAGTGCCGGAGCTGCTACAATCATCACATTTGTTTCGTGGATTGTTTTTCAGTGCTTCCCGCTGCAGCTTATTCGGATATTCGGTACGGAATCCAGTCTGTACGAGGAATTTGCTGTTAAGTGTTTCCACATTTATTTGCTGCTTACATTTTTGAATGGTTTACAGATGTGCGCCGGTGTGCTGTTCCAGGCAATCGGACAGCCCATGAAAGCGGCAGTTACTTCCCTGTCAAAACAAGTGATTTTCTATATTCCTGCCATGCTTATCTTATCCCGCTTTTTCGGGCTTACGGGTATTCTCATGGCAGGGCCTGCCGCAGACGCACTGGCTTTTGTTCTTTCGGGTGCTTTTTGCATGAAGGAAATCAAGAAAATGGAGCAGATGGGTCAAAATGCACAAGCATAATGAAAAAATTACAGGAATAGCAGCATGAAAAAAAGAGCCGTTATGATTAGCCGGGAGTTTGGGAGTGGCGGGCACAGTATAGGAAAGGCTGTTGCCGGAACATCGGGCATCAGCTTTTACGATCAGGAACTGTTGGAGAAGAAAAGGCAGATTGATAGCGTGTAAATGCGGTTTTTGATATGATTGGGTTACAAAATTAAAAGGAGGAACACACGAGGAATTTTGAGCCGCCGCCCTGTTATCCCTGCCGCAGAGAAACCAGGAAATCATTCTCCTTTACTTTTTCGGAGATTATACACAGCAGGAAATCAAGAAGAGGTTTCCTGCTTTTTTGCGCCCGTTTTTGGAATTTTCAAAAATTTCCAGAATACGGTGTCCAGCCGCATACCGTCTGGTCGGATGTCAACGCCGATTTAAAAATGTAAGAAAACGCCGATTATATTTTGTAGTTTTT
>CAJUSH010000036.1 GCA_910589045.1 uncultured Eubacterium sp. | reverse complement strand
GCCGCATTTTTTGACTGGTTTGTCAAGTGTTTTTTGCAAAAAAGTGGGGGAATTTTAAAAAAACGGGATTTGAAAGCCGCAGAAAATAAGGGCTGGAGAATCCGAGAGGCTATTGATTGACATGGAGGAATTTTTTCCTGAAAAAGCTGTGAAATCAGATGTATAGACAAAAGGACAGAAACATGAACAAATGTTTGCTTACGCATAGACAAATGAAAAGTATTATGATACAATAAAAGCCGTTGTATCCTAATTTTTTCCGTTCGATTTTATCTTGTCCGCATAGTTTGGAAAACCCGGCTGAGTAACCAAAATTCGTGTAATGGATATTTTTTGAGAAATGGAATACTTAAACTGTACGAATTGCGGGCGAAATATCGAACTTTTTGATTATGGATGTTGGAGGTGATGTTTGTGCAAACTGCACAAGAAAAAGGATATTCGCAATCCGCTGCGCTACTTGCTCATGAAGATGCTGCAAAAGGCGGCAGCATCTTCAAATTACACAGTGAATATAAGCCCACAGGCGACCAGCCGCAGGCGATTGAAGCCCTCGTAAAAGGCTTCCAGGAAGGCAACCAATTCCAGACTTTACTGGGCGTTACAGGCTCTGGAAAGACCTTCACGATGGCAAACGTCATCCAACAGCTTAATAAGCCCACTTTGGTAATAGCGCACAATAAGACCCTTGCTGCCCAGTTGTACGGAGAGTTCAAGGAGTTCTTCCCTGAGAATGCAGTGGAGTATTTTGTGTCCTACTACGACTACTACCAGCCCGAAGCCTATGTCCCCTCGTCGGACACCTACATCGCAAAGGATTCCGCCATCAACGAGGAGATTGATAAGCTGCGCCTCTCCGCGACGGCATCCCTCATTGAGCGAAAGGATGTCATTGTGATATCCAGTGTGTCCTGTATTTACGGTCTGGGAAGCCCGGATGACCTGTTTGCGATGATGGTATCGCTGCGGCCGGGTATGGAGATCGACCGGGATGATGTGCTGCGGGGGCTGGTGGACATTCAGTATACAAGGAATGAAATGGATTTTCACCGCGGAACGTTCCGAGTGCACGGCGATGTGGTTGAGATTTTTCCGGCGAACAGCAGTGAGCGGGCGATCCGCGTGGAGTTTTTCGGAGATGAGATTGACCGGATTACCGAGATCGACGTGCTGACCGGGGAGATTAAGGCGAGCCTGGAGCATGTGGCGATCTTTCCGGCTTCCCACTATGTCATGCCGCAGGAAAAAATAAAGACCGCGTGTGTCAATATTGAGGAGGAGCTGGAGGAGCGGGTGCGCTATTTTAAGGGCGAGGACAAGCTCATTGAGGCGCAGCGCATCGCGGAGCGAACGAATTTCGATATTGAAATGCTGCGGGAGACCGGGTTTTGCAGCGGTATCGAGAATTATTCGAGGCATCTGGCGGGCACGGAAGCGGGGGCGACACCTGTCACGCTCATGAATTATTTTGATGATTACCTGATTATCATCGACGAGTCGCATATTACGCTGCCGCAGGTGCGGGGCATGTATGCGGGGGATCGCTCGCGAAAGACAACGCTGGTGGAGTACGGCTTCCGCCTGCCCTCGGCGCTTGACAACCGCCCGCTGAATTTTGAGGAGTTCGAGCAGAAGATTGACCAGATGCTCTTTGTATCCGCGACACCGGGAGAATATGAGGCGAATCATGAGCTGAAGCGGGCGGAACAGATTATCCGTCCTACAGGACTGCTGGACCCCGAGATCGATGTGCGCCCGGTGGAAGGACAGATCGATGATCTGATCGGAGAGGTAAATAAAGAAACGAAAAACGGGAACAAGGTGCTGATCACGACGCTGACGAAGCGTATGGCGGAGGATTTGACGGACTACATGAAAGAGGTGGGGATACGGGTGAAATACTTGCATTCGGACATCGATACGCTGGAGCGGGCGGAAATCATCCGGGATCTGAGGCTGGATGTGTTTGACGTTCTGGTTGGGATCAACCTTCTGCGGGAGGGCCTGGATATCCCGGAGATTACGCTGGTGGCGATTTTGGATGCGGACAAGGAGGGCTTCCTGCGTTCGGAAACGTCGCTGATCCAGACGGTGGGGCGCGCCGCGCGAAACAGCGAGGGGCATGTGATTATGTATGCGGATACCGTCACGGATTCCATGCGGGTGGCCATCGAGGAGACGAACCGCCGCCGTGCTATTCAGCAGGCGTATAATGAGGAGCACGGCATTACGCCTACCACGATCCAAAAAGCGGTGCGTGACCTCATCGCGATCTCAAAAAAGGTGGCGCAGGAGGAGTTGAATTTCTCCAAGTCCCCGGAGTCCATGAACCGCGGCGAGCTGGAGAAGCTTATCAAAGAAGTGGAAAAGAAGATGAAGGCGGCGGCAACCGAGCTGAACTTCGAGATGGCCGCGACGCTGCGTGACCAGATGATTGAGCTTCGGAAGATGATGGAGGACACCGACGGGAATGACCGGGCGCTGGCATGATTCGGGACAAGCCGGTATGTTGCGCGGGAATGTGCCATTCCTTTCGCCTGTTTGAATTTTTGGCTGCTGCAGCGGCTTCGTGAAACGATGCTGCCGCAGACTCCCAGAAATTCCCGCGTACAGGCTGCTAAAAAAATAGAAGAATCTTACGATAATATTATATATAGAAAGGCCGCCGCATGACATTCCGCTGCAGAGACAAGCCCGGTCAGGCCATGCGGCTATAAGAAACATACATGAAAGAGAGAAAATACATCAAAATTAAGGGTGCCTGTGAGCACAATCTGAAAAATATCGATTTGGACATCCCGCGGGACGAGTTTGTGGTGCTGACGGGTCTTAGCGGCTCCGGCAAATCGTCGCTTGCCTTTGACACGATCTACGCGGAGGGGCAGCGGCGCTATATGGAATCCCTCTCTTCCTACGCGCGCATGTTTTTAGGCCAGATGGAAAAACCGAACGTGGAAAAGATCGAGGGACTTTCACCGGCGATCTCCATTGACCAGAAATCGACAAACCGCAATCCGCGTTCCACGGTAGGAACGGTGACGGAAATCTATGATTATTTCCGTCTGCTTTACGCGCGGATCGGCATTCCGCACTGCCCCAAATGCGGGCGCGAGATCAAGCGGCAGAGTATCGATCAGATGGTGGATCAGATTATGGAGCTGCCGGAGCGCACGAAGATACAGCTGCTTGCGCCGGTGGTGCGCGGGCGCAAGGGTACGCATGCAAAGCTGTTTGAGCAGGCGAAGCGCAGCGGCTATGTCCGGGCGCAGGTGGACGGCAGCATGTACGAGCTGACGGAGGAGATCAGCCTGGATAAGAACATCAAGCACAATATCGAGATTGTGGTTGACCGCCTCGTTGTAAAGGATGGTATTCAGAAACGGCTGGCAGATTCCATTGAGAATGTGCTGGAGCTTGCGGAGGGACTGATGATCGTGGATGTGGCCGACGGGGAGCCGCTGAATTTCTCGATGAGCTTTGCCTGCCCGGACTGCGGCATCAGCATTGACGAGATCGAGCCGCGCAGCTTTTCCTTTAACAATCCCTTCGGTGCCTGTCCGGAATGTGTCGGGCTTGGCTACAAGATGGAGTTTCATGAGGCTCTGATGATACCGGATAAATCGCTCTCGCTTACGCAGGGTGCGATCCAGGTGATGGGCTGGCAGTCATCGAACGATCCGAAAAGCTATACCTATGCAACCTTAAAGGCACTTTCCGAGGCGTATGGCTTTTCGCTGGATACGCCCTATGAGGAGCTGCCGAAGGAGGTGCGCCACATGCTTATCCACGGTGCGGACCGTGAAGTGAAGGTGCACTATAAAGGGCAGCGGGGCAAGGGGGTTTACGACGTGCTTTTTGAGGGCTTGATTAAAAACGTAAACCGACGTTACCGTGAAACGCATTCCGATTTGATGAAGCAGGAGTACGAGGAGTTTATGCGCATTACGCCGTGTACGCTCTGCGGGGGACAGCGGCTGAAAAGGGAATCCCTGGCGGTGACTGTCGCCGATAAAAACATATACGAGATTACAAACTTTTCGATTAAAAATCTGCACGGTTACCTTGGGGATATGGAGCTGACGAGACAGCAGCACCTGATTGGGGATCAGATTTTACGGGAAATCCGTGCCCGGGTGCAGTTTCTGGTGGATGTGGGGCTGGATTATCTCTCGCTTTCCAGGGGCACCGGAACACTTTCCGGCGGCGAGGCGCAGCGCATCCGCCTGGCGACGCAGATCGGCTCCGGACTGGTGGGTGTTGCCTACATTCTCGACGAGCCGAGCATCGGACTGCACCAGCGTGACAACGACAAGCTGCTTGGCACGTTAAAGCATCTGCGGGATCTTGGGAATACGCTGATCGTGGTGGAGCACGACGAGGACACGATGCGGGAAGCGGATTTTATCGTGGATATCGGGCCGGGTGCCGGAGAGCACGGCGGGAAGGTCATCGCCTGCGGCACGGCGGAGGAGATCATGAATAACCCCGACTCCATCACCGGTGCATATCTGAGTGGGAAACGTAAAATCCCGGTGCCCGGGGAGCGCAGGCAGCCGACGGGATGGCTGACCGTAAAGGGTGCGCGGGAAAACAATCTGAAAAATATAGATGTGAAGTTTCCGCTAGGCGTCATGACATGTGTGACCGGGGTGTCCGGTTCCGGGAAGAGCTCCCTGACCAATGAGATCTTGTATAAGACGCTTGCAAAGAAGCTGAACCGCGCCCGCACAATCGCAGGGGAGCACGATAAAATACTCGGCATAGAGCAGCTTGACAAGGTGATCGATATCGACCAGTCCCCCATCGGGCGCACGCCCAGGTCAAATCCGGCGACGTATACCGGTGTGTTTGACCTGATCCGCGACCTCTTTGCGGCGACGCCGGATGCAAAGGCGAGGGGCTACAAAAAAGGCCGTTTCAGCTTTAACGTCAGGGGCGGGCGCTGCGAGGCCTGCTCGGGCGATGGAATCATTAAGATCGAGATGCATTTTTTGCCGGATGTGTATGTGCCCTGTGAGGTATGCGGGGGCAAACGGTATAACCGGGAAACGCTGGACATCCATTATAAAGGAAAGAATATCTATGACGTGCTTAACATGACGGTGGAGGAGGCACTGGAGTTTTTTAAACATGTTCCGACCATCCACACTAAAATTCAAACGCTTAATGATGTAGGACTTTCCTATATCCGGCTGGGGCAGCCCTCCACGGAGCTTTCCGGCGGCGAGGCACAGCGGATTAAGCTGGCGACGGAGCTGAGCCGAAGAAGCACCGGAAGGACGATCTACATTTTGGATGAGCCGACGACCGGACTGCACTTTGAGGATGTCAACAAGCTGGTGGAGATTTTGCGGCGGCTCTCGGAGGGCGGCAACACGGTCGTTGTCATCGAGCACAATTTGGACGTGATCAAAACGGCGGATTACATTATTGACATGGGCCCGGAGGGCGGCGACGGCGGCGGAACGGTTATTGCGTCGGGCACGCCGGAGGAGATTTGCGGGGTAGAAAGCTCCTATACAGGACAATATCTGAAAAAATATCTTAAAACTATTTGAAAAATGGGATATATTGTATATAATGGTTCTATATGAGGAAAAATAGAACGTAAGGTAGAAGAAGTGATGAAGGGAGCCATTTATGGTTGGAACAGATATTGGTATCGATTTAGGAACAGCGAGTATTCTCGTTTATATTAAAGGGAAGGGCGTCGTGCTCAAGGAACCTTCCGTGGTGGCGTTCGACCGTGACACAAATAAGATCAAGGCAATCGGCGAGGAGGCGCGTCTCATGCTGGGACGTACTCCCGGCAATATCGTGGCAGTCCGGCCCTTGCGTCAGGGTGTAATCTCGGATTATACCGTGACGGAAAAGATGATTCAGTATTTTATTCAGAAGGCGATCGGGAAAAAGACGTTCCGCAAGCCCCGTGTCAGTGTCTGTGTGCCCAGCGGTGTCACGGAGGTTGAGAAAAAGGCGGTGGAGGATGCTACCTTCCAGGCGGGAGCCAGGGAGGTGGAGATTATCGAGGAGCCGATTGCGGCGGCGATCGGGGCCGGCATCGATATCTCAAGGCCCTGCGGCAATATGATCGTAGATATCGGCGGCGGAACGGCGGATATAGCGGTGATCTCCCTCGGAGGCTCGGTGGTATCCACCTCCATCAAGATCGCGGGTGATGATTTCGACGAGGCGCTTGTCCGTTATATGCGTAAAAAGCATAACCTCCTGATCGGTGAGCGTACCGCGGAGGATATCAAGATCCGGATCGGCACCTGTTATCCGCTTCCCGACGGCGGCACCATGGACGTGCGGGGGCGCAACCTTGTGACCGGACTTCCCAAGACCGTTACCGTGAGTGCGGAGGAGACGGAGGAGGCGCTGCGGGAAGCGACCAACCGTATCGTGGAGGCGATTCACAACGTTTTAGAGCGGACACCGCCGGAGCTGGTCGCGGACGTGGCGGAGCGCGGAATCGTACTCACCGGGGGCGGCGCACTGCTGCGCGGGCTTGAAGAGCTGATCGAGGACAAGACCGGAATCAACACGATGACTGCCGAGGCACCGATGACATGCGTCGCTATCGGAACCGGAAAATATGTGGAATTTCTGGCGGGAAAGCGGGATGACGATTAAAAATCGGCATAAATCGGCACAAATCGGCACAAAGGATTCTCGCGCATGAAAGTTCAGCCCAGCGGGCTGAAGGCGCTCGAAGCAGGCACCGATTGGAAATCGGCACAAAGGATTCTCGCGCATGAAAGTTCAGCCCAGCGGGCTGAAGGCGCTCGAAGCAGGCACCGATTAGAAATCGGCACAATATAAAAAGGAGTACTAGATGGTAAAGGGACTTTACAGTGCATGGTCAGGCATGGTAAACGAGATGAATCGGATGGATATCATGACCAACAACCTGGCTAATGCAGATACAAACGGTTATAAAAAGGAAGGGGCGACATCCCAGAGCTTTGACGAGCAGCTTGCGGTAAAGATCAAGGATCAGACCGATCAGGGGCTTCCCGTCAAGCTGGGAGGGATTTATCCCGGCGTGAAGATTGGGGAGACCTACACGGATTACACCCAGGGAAGCTTTAAGGTTACGGACAACCAGTACGATGTGGCACTGGACGGGGACGGATTTTTCGCAATTTCCTTCACGAACAAAAACGGGGAGACATCCGTGAAATATACGCGGGACGGTGCGTTTACCGTAAATACGGACGGCTACCTCGTGACGAAGGACGGCGATTACGTATTAAACCAGGCGGGCGCCGATAATACCAACCCGGGTCAGGCCAGTTTTATCCAGGTAGACCCGAATCTGCCCTTCCGGATTGACGAGACGGGTAACATCTGGCAGAATGAGCAGATTGTGGCACAGATCGGCGTTGTCGATTTTGAGGATTACGATTACCTGGCAAAATACGGCGAAAATCTGTATGACACCGTGGATGGTGCGACGCTGACCGCTTCCGATGCGAGAGTGCGCCAGGGCTATATCGAGGCATCAAACGTCAATGTTGTGACGGAGATGGTGAACATGATCACAATCACGCGGGCTTACGAGTCCAATCAGAAGGTGATCCAGACCATGGATTCCATGATTGACCGCGCGGTGAACAATGTGGGCCGGGTATAGTTTTATAGTCATTTTAAGCCGGGACAGGAAGAAAATTTCCCCGGTCAGTTAAGTTTTCGTTTTTATAAGACGATATCTATAAAGATTAGGATAGGAAGAAAGTCCAAGGAAGGACGCTAAAAGGAGCGTACACTCATATGATGAGAGCATTGTGGAGCGCGGCATCCGGTATGATCGCACAGCAGACCAACGTGGATACGATTGCGAACAATCTTGCGAACGTAAATACCACGGGATACCGCAGCGAAAAGGCAGAATTTAAGAGCCTGTTGTATCAGACTCTTCAGACAAAGACGACGACAGCGAACGGAGAGCAGAAGCCGATCTCCGCACAGGTGGGACTTGGAACCCGTGTCTCGTCCATGACCTCCAGCTTTAAGAGCGGGGAGCCGATTGCATCTGAGAGCAAAACCGCCTTCTTTATCGAGGGCGACGGATTTTTCGGGATTCAGGGCGCGGACGGAGAGCTTTGCTATACCAGAAACGGAGATTTCTTCTGGACAAACGGCACGGACGGTCTGACGCTGGCGACGGCGGAGGGTTACTATGTGCTGGATCAGGAGGGAAATCCCATCGTGATTCCCGATAATGTGGATACGAACACGGTCATGATCACAGGGAACGGCGAGGTTGGCTACAAAACACCCGACGGTAATTTTGTCAGCTTAAATCAGACCATCGGCCTGTGGCAGTTTAACAACCCGGCAGGACTGGAAAAGGTTGCGGGTACATACTTTATGGAGACGGTTGCTTCCGGCAATGCGTTAAATGAGAACAATGCGGGTGTGAACCTCGTTCGAAGCAAATTAAGGCAGGGTTATCTGGAATCTTCCAATGTACATGTGGCAGATGAGATGGTAAATCTGATAGTGGCGCAGCGTGCTTACGAGCTGAATTCCAAGGCGATTCAGGCGGCCGACGAGATGCTCGGGCAGGCAAACCAGCTGAAACGGTAGGAGGTAGGCAGCCATGAGTATTTCGATCAATGACAGTATGTACAGCAGCTATCTGGCGCAGAACACCCAGAATGCGAATGCTTCTGCATCGGCGGGAGCGGTTCAGGGTGCGGTAGGCGGCATCAACGAGAACTCCACAGAGGCGGAGATGAAGCAGGCGATCAAGGATTTTGAGTCCTATTTCGTGGAGCAGATCCTGAAAAATGCGTGGGAGTCCTTAAAGACGGACGGAGATTCCGCTTATTCGCAGATGACAGACTATTTTATGGGTACGGTTGGCGAGCAGATTGCGGATAAAATGGTGGATCAGGTTGGGGACCGCCTGACACAGACGCTCTACGAGCAGATGTGCAGGAACTACTCCATTCCGCAGGCGGCCGCTTCGGATACGGAGGCGGATACGACGGAAGCCGCAGCGATTACGGCAACCGGAGCAGTCGAGGAAGAAAATTAAATCAAGGGCACAAAAAGGGTGGGGCGGACGAACCTGCCCTTTTCCGTGTGTCTGGGAAACCTGCGGCGGCCAATATCTGCAAATATGCTGACGGCGGGGCGCGGCGGTGCCAAAAGATGAAAATACAAAGGAGCACACATGGAGCATATCACCGGGTATGTAGATCATATTATATTTCAAAACAGTGATAACGGCTATACGGTTCTGGAGCTGGTGAGCGGCGAGACGATGACGACCTGCGTCGGAACGATGCTTGGAGTCACGGATGGCATGAACGTGGAGCTGGAGGGGGAGTACACGGAGCATCCGAGCTATGGCACGCAGTTTAAAGCGGCCCGTTTTATTGAGAAGGAGCCGGAGGATGAGATGGCGATTGAGCGCTATCTCGGGTCGGGTGCAATCAAGGGCGTGGGTGCGGCGCTGGCCGCCCGCATCGTGCGGCGGTTCGGGAAGGAAACCTTTACAGTGATTGAAAAGGAGCCGGAACGCCTGGCGGAGATCAAGGGTATCAGCGAGCGGAAAGCACAGGAGATTGCCGTCCAGGTAGAAGAAAAGCGCTCGCTGCGTTCCGCGATGCTCTTTCTGCAGCAATACGGCATCACCCTGACGCTGGCCGTGAAGATCTACAATACTTATGGGGAGGAAATTTACAGTATTCTGCAGAAAAATCCTTACCGGCTGGCGGATGACATTGACGGTGTGGGCTTCCGGATTGCCGATGAGATCGCTTCGAAGGTTGGGATCCGCACAGACTCGGATTTTCGTATCCGCAGCGGGCTGCTGTACTGTCTGCAGCAGGCCGCCGGCGAAGGGCACACTTACCTGCCGCAGCCATTGCTCATGCAAAGGGCCGGTGAGCTTCTGGGGGTGGACGCGGAGCCGCTGGAGCAGAATATGATGAACCTTGCCATGGAGCGCCGGCTGGTCATGGAGCGCCAGGGGGAGGCGGTATATGTATACGCCGCTTCCTATTATAATATGGAAGCAAACGTGGCGCATATGCTCAAGCTTTTGAATATTTCCATGGACGTTTCGGAGGATCATGTGTATGCGCGCATCCGCAGGATTGAGCAGGAGACGGAGCGCAGGCTGGCGGAGCATCAGCGTCAGGCGGTTGCATCGGCGGCAAAGGAAGGGGTGCTTGTAATAACGGGCGGACCCGGAACCGGAAAGACGACTACCATCGATGCAATCATACACTATTTTGACCTGGAGGGAATTGACTTTATGCTTGCGGCACCGACGGGGCGTGCGGCAAAGCGCATGAGCGAGACGACCGGGTATGAGGCGCGCACCATCCACCGGATGCTGGAGCTTGGCGGGGAGGAGAATGTCGGCTTTGGCCGGGACGAGAGCAATCCTCTGGAGGCGGATGCGATCATCATTGACGAGATGTCCATGGTAGATCTGCCGCTGATGAACTCGCTTCTAAAGGCGGTCAGTCCCGGTACGCGGCTGATCCTGGTGGGGGATGTGAATCAGCTTCCCAGTGTGGGGCCGGGCCGTGTGCTAAAGGATATCATCGCATCAGAGCAGGTGCCGGTGACCCGCCTGACCGAGATCTTCCGGCAGGCGAAGGAGAGCGATATCATCGTAAACGCCCACCGCATCAACCGCGGCGAGCCGGTGACGCTGGACAACAAGAGCATGGATTTCTTTTTCCTCAAGCGCTACGATGCGGACCAGATCATCAATGTTACCCTGCAGCTGGTTTTGCAGAAGCTTCCCAAATTTGTGGATGCCCAGCCAATGGATATCCAGGTACTCACCCCCATGCGCAAAGGCCTGCTGGGAGTGGAGCGGTTAAATCAGGTGCTCCAGCAGTATTTAAATCCACCGGATGCATCAAAATCCGAAAAGGAGCGGGCAAGCGGTGTCTTTCGCGAGGGGGATAAGGTGATGCAGACAAAAAACAACTATCAGCTGGAGTGGGAGGTGCGCAGCCGATACGGGATTCCCGTTGATAAGGGTCTGGGGGTGTTCAACGGCGATATGGGTATTATCCGCATCATAGATTCGTTTGCGCACAGCCTGACCGTAGAATTTGAGGAGGGGCGCATGGTGGAGTATCCGTTCGGCATCATCGATGAGCTGGAGCTTGCCTATGCGGTGACGATCCACAAATCACAGGGCAGTGAGTATCCGGCAGTCGTGCTTCCGCTGATGAACGGACCGCGTCCGCTCATGAACCGCAACCTGCTTTACACAGCAGTTACGCGGGCGCGGAAATGTGTGACGATCGTGGGGGATGATCGCGTGTTCACGCAGATGGTTGATAACGTGCAGGAGCAGCAGCGCTTCTGCGGATTGGAGAGAGCGGTCAGGAGGATTTTTGAGGACCATTGATTTTTTGACAAAGCTGGTATTTCCGGCAGCCTGTCCCGTTTGCGGTAAGGTGCAGGAGCAGCGCATCACGGGGGAGCAGAGACGGATCTGCCGGGCCTGTGAGAAAAAGGTACGCCGTGTCGTGCAGCCCTTTTGCATGAAATGCGGAAAACCACTGGGAAAGGGCGGTGTGCGCAGGGAATACTGCGCCGATTGCGTCCGGCAGAAGCATTTCTTTGTGCAGGGAAGGGCGGTGTTCCTCTACGGGAGCGTGGCACAGGGGATGTATCGGATGAAGTACGGCAACCGAAGAGATTTTGCCGTTACATTTGCGCGGGAGGCGCATATGGTGCTGGGGGACTGGATCCGGTACGTGCAGCCGCAGGCCCTGGTTCCGGTGCCTCTTCATCCGTCGCGCAGGCGAAAGCGGGGCTACAATCAGGCGGAGCTTCTGGCGCGGGAGCTTTCAAGGCTTACGGGCATCCGTATGGAGAAGCTGGTAAAGCGGGGGATCAATACCTGTCCGCAAAAGGAATTAAACGTAGTGGAACGAAAAAACAATCTGAAAAATGCTTTTCAAATGTCAAAAAATGGTGTACACTTAATAAAAGTGTTGCTCATTGACGATATTTATACGACTGGCAGCACGGTTGACGCGGTGGCGGAGACGTTGATAGCGGCCGGAATTGAAAAAGTATATGTCCTCTGCATATGTATCGGTGGGGACGACCAGGGAGGTTTTAACTATGGAAGTGAGAACTTGTAAAAGCTGCGGACGGATGTTTAATAGTGTCGGAAGATCGCCCTTGTGTCCGTCGTGTACGGAAAAGCTGGAAGAAAAATTCCAGCAGGTAAAGGAGTATGTGTGGGAGCATCGGACTGCGACGATGCAGGATATCTCCGATAACAATGATGTGTCTGTCAAGCAGATCAGGCAGTGGGTGCGTGAGGAGCGGTTGAGCTTCGCGGATGATTCTCCGGTGGGGCTTGAATGTGAGAAGTGCGGGGCAACAATTAAGACGGGACGCTTCTGCGAGAATTGTAAGAGTAAGCTGGGGAATGACCTTACCAGTATGATTCGCAGGCCGGATGCCCCGAAGGAGAAGAAAAAGGATCCCAAAGACAACAAAAACAGAATGAGATATTTGCAGTAGATAAGGGCGCCGCGGTGTATGCGGCGCTTTTTTTGTCGTTCAGGTAATTTTTTCGGATTTCCAGTACCAAAAAACACGATCGCACCGCGGGCGGCAGGAAATGTTTTGTATTTCCGGAAAAACTATGTTATAATACCAATAACTATGTATATGGAAGGGATATCTCTTTTCATAATCATGTAATATTGGAGAACGGAGTGTAATATGATTCATAACGAGCGTGTGCGCCATATGGTAAAATTACAGGCGTTTGAGGATCGCAGGGGAAAAGAATACTTTCCGGTTCTGAAATATTTTCGCAGGGATTTTGTAGGGCTTCACCTGATCAGGGGTTTTTTGAGCGGGACCATTGCCTACGGCGTGTGTCTGCTGATGTGGGGACTTTATTACATGGAAGAGCTGATGGAAAACATCCACACGATGGACCTGGCAAAGTTTGCCGTGGATGTGCTGCTGCGCTATCTTGCGTTCCTTGCGGTTTATCTCATCGGGGTGTTTATCTATGCACAAAATAAATACACCCGTGCAAGAAAAGAGCTTAAGGCATATAATCGTCATTTAAAGTGGATTATAAACAGCTTTGAGCTGGATGGAGGGGACTCATGACAGTGTTGTTGGAGATGAAGGAGCGAATCCGTGGCTTCTGCAGCAGGTTCGAGATATATCTCGTCCCGGTAGTAAAAAGTATATTGGCATTTTTCACATTTTATATGATTCGCTCGCGTCTGGGATATATGGAGCGGCTGGGAAGCATGACGCTTGTCATCGTATTTGCCCTGGCCTGTGCGCTGCTGCCGGTGAATATGATCGTGGTGATTGCGGCCCTTCTGGTGCTGCTTCACCTCTTTGCGCTGTCCAAGGCGGCGTGCCTGGTGAGCTTTCTCGTGCTTTTGGTGCTGTTTTTGCTTTATTTCCGGTTTTCGCCGAAGAAGGGCTTTTACGCGGTGCTCACACCCCTCGCATTTATTTTCCATGTGCCGTATGTCATGCCGCTGGCCATCGGCCTTCTGGATGACAATCCGGTTTCGGTGCTTGCGATGATATCCGGTACGGTGATGTATTATCTTTTGGACGGCATCGTGGCGAATGATTCCGCCATTGCGGAAATGCTGGAGGATGATACCATTCTCACCAAGTTTGAGGATGTGCTGAACCAGTTTGTGGGGAACCGGGAGATGATCGTCATGCTGGCGATTCTGGTTCTGGCCGCCCTGATTGTCTGGTTTATACGAAGGCTGTCCGTGGATCATGCGTGGACGATCGCGATTTCCACCGGATGCCTGCTGCAGTTTGTCCTGCGCTTTATCTGTGACATGCAGCTCAAGCTGCCGGGGAGCACCGTGCCAATTTTTATCGGCACGGCAGTCAGCGCGGCGGTGGGCTTTGTCCTGCAGTTTTTCTTCTTTAATCTGGACTACACGCGCACGGAGCGGGTGCAGTTTGAGGATGATGAGTACTATTATTATGTAAAGGCGGTGCCGAAAATCTATGTCGCGAGCACGGAGAAAAAGGTGCAGAAGTTCAGCGGCGACGATGTGCCGATCACACGCAAGGATCTGGCCCAGGAGATGGATATTGATGAGGACTTATTGGATTTTTAGCCGTTTGGGCCGGGGCTGAAGGATCCGGCCAAAAATGATTTCCAACAGCAATCAAAGATAACGCAACAGTGAGAGGAAGTGGGCGTGTGGAAAGGGTTGTAAGCGGAATGCTGGCATTCCGGGATAAATATATGTTTTGGATGGATATTCCTTCCGTGACGGTCATTGACGTCGTGGAGATTATCCTGATTGCTTTTTTGCTGTACAGTATTTTAGTCTGGATTAAAAATACGAGGGCGTGGGCGCTGTTTAAGGGCATCATCGTTATCGTTGTATTTGTTTTGCTTGCGGCCCTCTTCCAGATGAACACGATTTTGTGGCTGGCGGGACGTCTCATCAACGTAGGTATCATTGCGCTGGCGGTAATCTTTCAGCCGGAGCTGCGCAAGGCACTGGACCAGCTCGGAAGAAAGCGCTTTTTTTTAGGTTTTTTCAACGGAGATCCGGACCGCAGCGTCAAGCGTTTTTCGGAGCGGACGATCAATGAGATGGTGAAGGCAACCTTTGAGATGGCAAAGGTAAAGACCGGCGCGCTGATCGTTGTGGAGAAGGACATTATTCTTGCGGAGTATGAGCGGACCGGAATCGCACTGGATTCCCTTGTCTCCAGCCAGCTTTTGATCAATATATTTGAGAAAAACACGCCGCTGCACGACGGTGCCATTATTGTGCGGGGAAACCGGATCGTTTCGGCGACCTGCTACCTGCCCCTGTCGGATAACATGGAATTAGACAAGGAGCTGGGGACGCGGCACCGCGCTGCCATCGGTATCAGTGAGGTCAGCGACTCGCTGACCATCATCGTCTCGGAGGAGACCGGGGCGGTCTCGGTAGCGATGGGCGGCAGAATCTGGCGAGAGCTGGGCAGAGAGGAGCTGAAAAAGCAGCTGCTGGAGCTGGCGGATGCGGGCTACGAAAAGCCCAGATGGAGAAAATTGAAGAGGAGGGGCAGCCGTGGTGAGACGAGCGTGGAAAGTGATAACGAATAATATAGGCCTGAAGCTTTTGGCGGCGCTCTTTGCAATGATTTTGTGGCTTGTTGTCGTCAACATCGACGATCCGGCGATCTCCGAGCGCTTTACTGCCTCGGTTGTCATCGAGAACGGGGAGTATCTCACGGAGCAGGGAAAGTATTTTGAGGTATTGAACGATACGAACACAATTGTTTTTGCGGTGACTGCAAAGCGCTCCTATATCGAGAAGCTGAGCAATACGGATTTTAAAGCGGTTGCCAATATGGAAAATGCGGCGATCGACAGCGAAAAGGGGATCGGAAAGGTGCCCATCGAGGTGACGGCACTGCGCTACAGCAGCCAGGTGACGATCAGCAAGGCAACGCAGAATCTGGAGATCGCGCTGGATAATCTCGCACAGCAGCAGTTTATTATCGATGTGGAAACCGTCGGAACGCCTGCGGAGGGCTGTGCACTGGGCGAGGTGGCGGTAACGCCGAACCTGCTTAAAATTTCCGGGCCGGAATCCGTTGTGAGCCGTATCGATCACGCGGTGGCGGCCATCGATGTGACGAACATGACGACGGATGTGGTGGCTAGTGTGGTGCCGATGCTCTATGACAAGGAGGAGCGTCCGATTGATAAGAGTGAGCTTACCTTAAATTTATCCACCGTGACGGTGACCGCAAAAATACTGGATATCAAGGATGTTTCACTGATCTTCAATGTTTCGGGCACGCCTGCGGAGGGCTATACCTATACGGGCATGGAATTTGACCCGAAAACGATCGCGATCAAGGGAACGGCATCGGCCTTAAACAGCGTGACGGCCATTACCATACCGGAAAGTGCGCTGGATATCAGCGGAGCACGGGAGGATATCACGCAGGTCATTGACGTGAGCGAATATCTGCCGCGTGGTGTGGCAGTGGCAGACAATGCCAGGACAAAGGTGACCGTGACGGTACACATTGCACAGCTTGCGACCCGCACGATGAACCTCTTTCCGTCTATGATCAAGGTGCTGAATCTTCCGCAGGAGTACGATTTGAGCTTTAACAGTGCCGTTGTGCGCATTACCGTGAGCGGTATGGCGGAGGATATCGCCGCGCTGGATGTATCGGATATCCGGGCGAGTATTGACGCGAGCCAGCTTGGGCCGGGGATGCAGGAGGTAGAGGTTGCGCTGGATCTGGGTGAGGGTATTTACCATGACCCGGTGTATGTCACGATTACGATTACCGAGGAGGACAGCGGGAGTGACGAGCCGATCGTGCCCGATGACCCGGCGGAAGAAGAGGAGCCGGATGAGGGGCAGGAGGAGCCGCTGGACGGCACTGCAGATGAAGCGTAACAGACGCAGGGACCGATTGGAAATCGGCACAATCAATCATGGAAGCAGGCAGACGGCCTATCGCACGGCGATTTTTATGACCGGATGCCCGGGAAATATGGAGGAAGAGAGAAAATGGGCAGATTATTTGGAACAGACGGTGTCCGCGGCGTGGCGGGTGCAGAGCTTACGATTGAGCTTGCGATGAAGCTGGGGCAGGCGGGCGCATACGTTCTGACAAAGGAAAAAGCGCACAAGCCAACGATACTGGTGGGCTGCGATACAAGAATTTCCGGCGGAATGCTGGCGAATGCACTGGTGGCCGGGGTTTGCTCGGTGGGTGCGGATGCGATCCATGTGGGCGTGCTCCCTACGCCGGCGGTGGCGTACCTGACGAGAAAGCATAAGGTGGATGCGGGAGTTGTGATCTCGGCATCGCACAATCCGATGGAATTCAACGGAATAAAATTTTTCAACGGCGAGGGCTATAAGCTTTCCGACAAGCTGGAGGATGAAATCGAGGCATGGATCGCTTCCGATATGAAGGGTGTTCCGCTGCCTACCGGCTCCGGTATCGGCAAGGTGGAGTACCGTTTCGACCTGCAGGATGAGTACATCCGTTTCCTGAAAAAATGTGTCCCGGTGGATCTGTCCGGTATGCGCATCGTCATCGACTGCGCGGAGGGCGCTTCCTACCAGACCTCGGTGCAGACCCTGCAGCAGCTTGGGGCAGAGCTGATCCCGCTGCATGTCAGGCCGGACGGAACCAATATCAATTCCAACTGCGGTTCCACTCATATGGAAGAGCTGCAGGCCCGGGTTGTATATGAGCGGGCAAATGCAGGGCTCGCGTTTGACGGGGATGCCGACCGTCTGCTTGCCGTGGACGAAAACGGCGATATTGTGGACGGCGATAAGCTGCTGGCAATCTGCGGCAGCCATATGAGAAAGAAGGGCACACTTAAGGGGGATACGATCGTTGTGACTGTTATGTCGAATCTTGGGTTCTTCCTCATGTGTGAAAACGAGGGGATTCACGCGGAAAAGACGAAGGTCGGCGACCGCTATGTGCTGGAAAACATGCTGAAAAACGGGTATAATATCGGCGGCGAGCAGAGCGGGCATATCATCTTTCTGGATGACAGCACGACCGGAGACGGGCTGCTGAGTGCGCTCCATCTGCTGGAGGTCATGGTGGAGACGAAGGAGCCGCTTTCAAAGCTGGCATCTATCATGGAGGTTTATCCGCAGGCGCTTGTAAATGCGACGGTTCCGAACCATAAAAAGGAACAGTTTATGGAATATGAGGAGATTGCGGATGCAATCCGCTCGCTGGAGGAGAAGTTTAACGGGCAGGGCAGGGTATTGATCCGTCCGTCCGGTACGGAGCCGTTTGTCCGCGTGATGATCGAGGGGAAGGATCAGGCGCAGATTGAGAAGGATGCGCACGAGCTGGCGGATCTGATTACGAAAATTATGTTATAGGGGTGTATATGCGGTAGCGGGGAGGTCAGCTGAACCGTTACCGTAAAAAGGAGAAGCTTGGAGGTTTTTATGGTTAGCAAAAAAGTGAGGATCAAAAACCCCACCGGCCTTCATTTGCGGCCGGCGGGCATTTTGTGCAATGAGGCAGTTAAGTATAAGAGCAACGTATATTTCAGATACGGTGAAAATGAGGCAAATGCAAAGAGTGTCTTAAGTGTCCTCGGTTCCTGCATCAAATCCGGTACGGAGCTGGAATTTGTGTGTGACGGGGAGGACGAGAAGGAGGCGCTTGCCGGAGTGGTCGCGGCAGTGGAGAGTGGCCTGGGCGAATAAAACGGACAAGCCGGGCGGCCTGCGGCAGAGCTCGGGAAAACGCAAAAGGGGAAGCGCGGATATGAAAAAAATTTTAGTTACGGGCTGTAACGGCCAGCTCGGCAGGGCAATACAAAAGGAATACGAAAGCGACGGTGCAATGCTCGTCTGTACGGATGTCGGGGATCTGGATATCACGGACAATGCACAGGTGATGCATTACGTGCGGGAGCTGCATCCGGATGTGATTATGAACTGTGCGGCATATACGGCGGTGGATGCCTGTGAAGACGCATGGGATCTGGCTTACAGGATTAACGCCATCGGGCCGCGCAACCTGGCGGTCGCGGCGGAGGATACCGGCGCAAAGCTGATGCATATTTCTACGGATTATGTATTTGACGGGGAAGGGACAAGCCCCTACACGGAATTTGACGCGGTGGGGCCGGTCAGCGCCTACGGCAAGACAAAGCTTGAGGGGGAGCGTTTTGCAGAGCAGCTTTCGACGCGTTTTTTTATCATACGGACGGCCTGGCTTTACGGTGAGGGAAAAAATTTTGCCCGGACGATGTTAAAGCTGGCCGAAACACAAGATGAGATCCGGGTTGTCAATGACCAGCTCGGCACGCCTACGAGCGCCGCGGAGGTGGCAAGACTGATGCATGCGCTGGAGCCCACCGATAATTATGGGCTGTTCCACGGAACCTGTGAGGGAAGCTGTTCATGGGCGGATTTTGCGTCGGAGATTTTCCGGCTTGCAGGGATGTCCACGCGGGTGCGCGGTGTGTCGACGGAGGAGTACGCTTCACCGACGAAGCGCCCGGCATACTCTGTGCTGGACAATTATATGCTGCGTCTGACCGGCAGCTATCGGATGGCGGACTGGGAAGCGGCATTGAAAGAATATCTGAAATAAAAGGAGATATCAATGAAAACATATTTAGTGACAGGCGGCGCGGGCTTTATCGGCTCAAACTACATTCACTATATGATGGATCGTTACGGCGATGCGATCCGTATCATCAATGTGGATGCGCTGACCTATGCGGGAAACCTGGAAAATCTGGCGGATATCGAAGGGCTGCCGAACTATAAATTTATACGGGCGGACATTACGGACCGGGAAGCGATCACGCGGATATTCGAGGAGCATTCCATCGACTGCGTCGTGCATTTCGCGGCGGAGAGCCACGTCGACCGCAGCATCAAAAACCCCGAGGTTTTTGTGCAGACAAATGTGCTCGGGACGGCAGTTATGCTGAACGCCGCGCGGGCCGCGTGGGAGCTGGCGGACGGCAGCTACCCCGAGGGCAGGCGGTTTCTTCACGTATCCACCGATGAGGTATACGGTTCTCTCGACGAGGACGGCGGTTATTTTTATGAGACGACGCCCTATGCGCCCCGCAGCCCCTATTCCGCGAGCAAGGCATCCTCGGATATGCTGGTAAAGGCATATATAGATACCTACCATTTTCCGGCAAACATTACAAACTGCTCCAACAATTACGGGCCGTACCAGTTTCCTGAAAAGCTCATTCCCCTTATAATCAACAACGCATTAAACGGACGCAGGCTTCCGGTATACGGCGACGGCAGGAACGTGAGGGACTGGCTTTATGTGATGGACCATGCAAAGGCCATCGATATGGTTATGGAGAAGGGCAGGCTCGGGGAAACCTACAATGTGGGCGGGCATAACGAGAAGCAGAATATCGAGATTGTTCATATTATATTGGATGTACTGCGGGAAAAGCTCCCGGAGGATGATCCGCGCAAAGCCCATATCAACGAGGATTTGATTACCTACGTGGAGGACCGCAAGGGTCATGACAGACGCTATGCCATCGCACCGGACAAGATCAGAGCCGAGATTGGCTGGGAGCCGGAAACCATGTTTGCAGAGGGCATCCGCAAAACCATCAAGTGGTATTTTGAGCATGAAGACTGGATGAAGCATGTCACAAGCGGTGCCTATCAGAACTATTATGAGCAGATGTATCATATGTGAAGCAGTGCATACGCATCGTTCTACTACTTTGGAGGAATTTTAATATGAAGGGAATCATCTTGGCCGGAGGCTCCGGTACACGCCTTTACCCGCTGACAAAGGCGGTTTCCAAGCAGATTATGCCGGTGTATGATAAGCCCATGATCTATTATCCGCTCTCCACGCTCATGCTGGCGGGTATCCGTGATGTGCTGATCATCTCGACACCGCGGGATCTTCCGGTATTTCGGGAGCTGTTCGGGGACGGCGGGCAGCTGGGCATGCATTTTTCTTATGCGCAGCAGCCCTCACCCCGGGGGCTTGCCGATGCCTTTATCATCGGAGCAGATTTTATCGGGGATGACGCGGCAGCGCTTGTCCTGGGCGACAATATTTTTTACGGGCAGAGCTTTTCGCGTGTGCTCGAGCGCGTGGCGGTGCGGACGGAGGAGACGTCCGGCGCGACGATCTTCGGCTACTACGTACGTGACCCGCGGGCTTACGGCGTCGTGGAGTTTGACGGGGAGGGACGGGCGGTATCCATTGAAGAGAAGCCCGAAAAGCCGAAGTCCAATTATGCGGTGCCGGGCCTCTATTTTTACGACAATGATGTGGTGGAGATCGCAAGGAACGTGAAGCCCTCGGCGCGGGGGGAGATTGAGATCACGTCGGTGAACAACGCCTACCTTGAGCGGGGGAATCTGCGTGTGGAAACCCTCGGACGCGGTTTTGCATGGCTGGATACGGGAAGCCATGACGCGCTTCTGGACGCGGCGGATTTTGTCGGGGCCTTCCAGAAGCGTCAGGGGCTATATATTTCCTGTATCGAGGAGATTGCCTACAAAAAGGGCTTTATCGATAAGGAGCAGCTCATTCGTCTGGCGCAGCCGCTGCTGAAAACCGCATACGGTGAATATCTGATCATGGTATCGGAGGGGCTATAAATGGGAAAAATAAAAGTGACGGAGTGTGCAATTCCCGGTGTAAAGCTTATTGAGCCGGCCGTATTCGGGGATGCACGCGGCTACTTTATGGAAACATACAATTACAATGACTTCCGGGAGGCGGGGATCGATCCGGTTTTTGTGCAGGACAATCAGTCCGCTTCGGCGGGCAACGTGCTGCGGGGGCTGCATTTCCAGATCAATTATCCGCAGGACAAGCTTGTGCGTGTGATCTGCGGCGAGGTGTTTGATGTGGCGGTGGATCTGCGGGAAGGCTCAAAAACCTACGGAAAATGGGTAGGAGAGGTGCTCTCGGCAGAGAACAAAAAGCAGCTTTTTATACCGAAAAATTTTGCACACGGGTTTTATGTGCTCTCGGACTATGCGGAGTTTGCATATAAATGCACGGATTTTTACCATGCGAACGATGAGGGCGGCCTGCGCTTTGATGACCCGGATATCGGTATTGACTGGCCGATACCAGAGGGTGCAGTGCCGATTTTGTCAGAGAAGGACAAAGGATGGGGAGGCTTCGGGGAATACCAAAGGAGCAGAAGCAATGGAAAATAGGCATTATCAGTACAAAAGGATTTTCATGTTCTGGGCAAGCGTGCTTTTTGTGGGAGCTCAGACCGCGATTTTTGCGTGGCAGTGGTATAATATCTACTCGCACATGATGCTTGTGCATTACTACAGACGCGGCGACTGGGCGATCATCGGACTGTACGCATTTTTCTGTATCCTTTTTCTGAAAATATTCGGAGGCTTTAAGGTCGGTTATCTGCGCAACATGGATGCACTCTATGGGCAGGCGCTGGCGATTTTCTTTCAAAACATGGTCTCCTATTTACAGCTGTCGTTAATCGGTCTGTGGCGCTTTGGAAGCCACCTGGAGCATTTTATTTATCTGATTTTGATCGAGGCGGTGCTGGCGGTTGCCTGGACACTTATGACACGCCATTTTTATGCGAAGCTCTACCCGCCGCATCAGATGCTTCTCATTTACGGGGATTTTAACCCAAAGCAGCTCATGGAAAAGCTGGATTCCAGAAAGGACCGGTATCAGATCCGTGAAATGATTCATCTGAGTGCGGGCGTGGATGTGATTTTGGAAAAGATCCGTGAGTACGATACAATTATCATCGGAGACATCCCTTCCCGGGAGCGGAACCGCTTTTTAAAATTTTGTTACTGGCATGAGATCCGCTGCTACAGTGTTCCGAAGATTTCGGATATCATTATTACCGGGGCGGACCGCATCGATTTGTTTGACTGTATCCTCATGCTCTCCCGGAACAGCGGGCTGACCATCGGCGAGCGCTTTTTCAAGCGGCTGATGGATGTGGTTATCTCGTTTTTGGCGTGCATCATTCTTTCGCCGCTCATGCTCATTATTGCTGCCACGATCAAGCTGTACGACCGCGGGCCGGTCTTTTACAGGCAGGAGCGGCTCACGAAGGATGAGAAAACCTTTCAGATTTTAAAGTTCCGCAGTATGATTGTGGAATCCGAGGAGGAGGGAGCGCGGCTCGCCTGTGAAAATGATGACCGCATCACGCCGGTGGGGCGCATTCTGCGGCGCTCACACTTCGATGAGCTTCCCCAGCTCTTTAATATTCTGATGGGCGACATGTCCATTGTGGGGCCAAGACCCGAGCGGCGGGAGATTTTTCAGCAGTATGAGGAAAGCATACCGGAGTTCAAGTTCCGACTGAAGATGAAGGCCGGGCTGACCGGGTACGCTCAGGTGTACGGCCAGTACAACACCGTCCCCTATGACAAGCTCAAGCTGGATTTGACTTATATCGAAAGCTATTCGCTGTGGCTGGATATCAAGCTGTGCTTTCTGACCGTGAAGATTTTGTTTCAAAAGGAAAAATCGGAGGGCGTCGGCGACGATCATACGACGGCACTGCAGTAGACGGAGGCGCTATGACAGAGAATACCAGAATTGAGGTTTCGGTAATTATACCGGTGTACAACGCGGCAGGCTATGTCGCCAATGCGGTTTATTCAGCGTTGGAGCAGGAGGACATGCCGGAGGGCTCCGTCGAGGTCCTGGTCATAAACGACTGCAGCCCCGACGATGTGGACGCTGCCATGGAGCCGTTCAAAAACGATCCGCAGGTCATCTACCGCCACAACAAAAGAAATGTGGGCGTGGCGGCGACACGCAACCGCGGGATTGACGCGGCGCGGGGGCGATACATCGCCTTTCTCGACGCGGATGACTGGTGGGAGCCGGATAAGCTCTCGGCGCAGATTGCGCTCCTGAAAAGGACGAAAGCGCCGCTCTGCTGCAGCGGGCGTGTGCTGCATGAGGCGGACGGGACACCGACGGGGCGTGTGATTGGTGTCCGGAAGCGTATTACCTATGAGCAGCTCCTGTATACGAACACTATCCCCTGCGGGTCGGTGGTGCTTCCGGCGGAGATCGCCAGGGAGTTTCATATGAAGCATGATAAGCTCCACGAGGACTATATTCTCTGGCTGCAGATTTTAAAAAAATACGGTGCCGCGGTGGGCATCAACGAGCCTTATCTGCACTGTCGCTTAAGTGAGGGCGGGAAATCCCGCAACAAGCTTAAATCCGCTATGATGCAGTACGGCGTTTACCGCTACATGGGCTTTGGGCGGTTAAAGAGCCTTTGTTTCTTTGTAAGCTATGCGTTCCATGGGGTGAAAAAATATTATGGCAAAATTTCGTGAATATGTAAAGACAATCATGCAGCGTGTGCTTCTCCCTGTCGTGTATCGGCTGTCGAAAAAGAAAACGGTGGATCGGACACTGGTAATTCTCGCAGATGCCCATCATGACGAGCTTCCCTACAGTATGTGGCAGCTCGAAAAAAAGCTTCGCGAGGAGCCGAGCTTTCATGTGATGGAGCTGTGCAAGGATTATCAGAAGGGCTCCTATATAGAGATTTTGAAGCACATGATTCTGTTTATGCGTACCTATGCGAACGCGGGCTATGTGGTGATCTGTGACAACCATCTTCCGGTGGCGTCGTGCAAAAAGCGTGCCGAGACGAAGGTGATTCAGCTATGGCACTCCGGCGGAGCCTTAAAACGCTTTGGCTATGATGCGCCCGGGAATATCCCGAAAAGCTACCATGGCGGAAACGTATTTGCGAATTATGATCTGATTACGGTCAGCGCGGACTATGCGGTGGAGCCGTTTGTCCGTGCCATGCGGACAGACGAAAACCACGTAAAGGCGATGGGTATCAGCCGCACCGACTGGTTTTTTGACGAAAAGGCGAAGGCGGATATCCGTCTGCGCTTTGCACAGGAATGCCCGGGCGCGGCAGGAAAAAAGGTGGTTTTATGGGCACCGACCTTCCGGGGGAGCGCCGGTGCGCCCCGGCTGGTGGGGGAGGATGCGCTCGAAGCGCTTCGCGGACTGCTCCCCAATGAATATTATGTTATCGTAAAGCTCCACCCCCACGCAAAAAGGAATGATGTGCGTGCACCGAAAATGCTTACGGAGGAGCTTTTGGTGGTAACGGATATCCTGATCTCGGATTACTCGTCTATCATCTATGATTTTTCTTATTTCGGCAGGCCGATGGTGCTGTTTACACCGGATTTTGCCGAGTATGAGAGGGATTGCGGGTTTTACGAGAATTATTTCCGTATTCCTGCATATCGTGCAGGGAATGCAGAGGAGCTTTACCGCGCGGTTTTAAAGTGTGAAAAATGGGAGGCATCGCTGACCCATGAATTCTGGGTGCATTCCATGAACGCCTGCGACGGGCATGCCACCGAGCGTGTCATCCGATGGATGCGCAAGCAGCTCTTGTGCCGTGCGCTGAGAGGCTGAAAAAGGGAGAGAGTACATGAATATTTACAGTCAGTTTTTTGAGGACATGAAAAAATATAAAAGCTATATGGTTTACGCGACGAAGTCGGAGCTGAAATCGGAGGTGGCGGATTCCTACCTGAACTGGGTCTGGTGGATTTTGGAGCCGTTTTGTCTGATGCTTGTATACACATTCATATTCGGCATTATCTTTGACAAGTCGGAAAAATTTTATCCGCTGTTCATTTTTATCGGATTGACCATCTGGAATTTTTTTTCTGCAAATGTCAAAAAGAGCGCTTCTATCGTGCGCCGCTACAAATCCGTTGTTTCAAGGGTATATCTGCCGAAGGTCGTGCTGCTTGTGGTGCACATGCTCACGACGGGCTTTAAGATGTGCGTATCTCTTGGAATTGTCATTGTGATGATGTTTTTTTTCCGTGTTCCGCTCAGCTTCCATATATTTTTCGTCATTCCGGGCATGGCGGTTTTCCTGCTTTTAACCTTCGGCCTGATGTGCATTGAGATGCACTACGGGGTTTATGTTGAGGACCTGACGAAGGTCAACGATATCGTGATTCGTTTACTTTTTTATCTGACAGGCATCATTTTTAACATCGACCAGCGCATCGGGAAAAATTACCCGGCGCTTGCAACCGCGCTGGGGAAGTGTAATCCTGTGGCATACCTGCTCAGCGCCATGCGAAACGCGCTGATCTACAATCAGTCACCGGACTGGAAGTGGATGTTTATCTGGCTTGTGCTTTCCGTGCTCCTTTGTATGGGCGGCATAGGGCTTGTGTACCGCAATGAAAACAACTATGTGAAAGGAATCTAGCAATGGAAACAGAAATGGCAACGGCAGCAGAGGGGAAAAGAAAACGCTATATCCCGGCACCCGGCACCTATGAGCCGGCGATCACCTTGAAGGATGTTTGTATCAGCTATTCAACCATGCAGAAAACCTCCATCAAGCAATCGCTGCGCAAGGGCGGCCGGCCGCAGAAGGAATATTTTGAGGCGGTGCGGGGAGCGAGCTTTGAGATTCCAAAGGGGCAGATCGTAGGCATTACCGGGAAAAACGGCAGCGGGAAGTCAACGCTGCTGCGGGCGGTGGCCGGGATTTTTTCGGCAAATGAGGGCACCATCGACCTGCACGGTCACTCGGTTTCCCTCCTTGCCATCGGTGTGGGCTTTCAGAAGGCACTGACCGGACGTGAAAATATTATGCTTTCCGGCCTGCTTTTGGGCTTTTCCGAGGAGGATGTCCGGCGGGAGATGCCACGCATCATCAAATTCTCGGAGCTTGGCGAGTTTATTGACAAGCCGGTGCGCACCTATTCCAGCGGCATGTACTCGAAGCTTGCATTTTCCATCACGGCGGTGCTGGAGACGGACATTATGCTCATTGATGAGGTGCTCTCCGTGGGCGACCGCCACTTTAAAAAGAAGAGCTACAGGCGCATGAAACGGATGATCGAGGACCGGAGCCATACGGTCATGATCGTCTCACACTCGGATGCTACGCTGCGGAGCCTGTGCGACACGGTTATCTGGATGAACGACGGGGTTATCAAGATGATCGGGGACGCCGATCTGGTGCTGGATGCCTACGAGGATTTCATGGAAGGGGAGGACTAGCCCATGTCCGTGAAGCAGGCGGCAAAAAAGCTGGCGCGTTTCTTAAGTCTGAAGATCATACTTCCGGCCGTTTATGCCCGGGCGGCAAAAAGGCCCGTTGTTTTGGGGCGGGTTATTTTTCTGGAAATTTCGGCGGATCACCTCACGGAAAGCTTTGCGCTGCTTTTTGAGGCTGTGAAACAGAGGGGGAAGGAGCCGGAGCTGATCTGTATCCATGACGGAAGCGTGGGAGGCTTGCAATATCTGAAAAACTGTGCGGGGATGCTGCGTGCCATCGCAACCGCGGAGATTGTCTTTATCAACGAGGCGTCAAACGTGACAAGCTGCGTGAAGCTGCGCCCCCAGACAAAGCTCATCCAGACATGGCACGGATGCGGCGCCTTTAAGAAATTCGGATTTTCCACGGCACAGCTCGGGTGGGGTGTATCCGGGAAGGAGATGGAGCGCTACCCCTATTATAAAAACCAGTGGCTTGTCAGTGTCAGTGCACCGGAGGCGGTGCGCCCTTACCAGGACGCCATGCATCAGCCGCCGGGCGTCATCCTGCCCCTTGGGGTGAGCCGGACGGACGTATTTTTTGACGGGGACTACATTCGCCGGGCAAGGGAATTGTTCTATGAAGCGTTTCCTCAGGCGCGGGGCAGGCGGGTAATTCTCTTTGCGCCGACCTTCCGGGGGACACAAAAGCACGCACATACGCTGCAGCTCGATTACGAAGCATTCTCGAGGGCGCTTTCCGGGGAATATGTGCTGGTGGAAAAGCATCATCCCTTTGTGAAGGAGCTGCCGGGGATCCCGGAGGAATATGGGGCTTTTGCGCGGGATCTCACGGGGAAGCTGGGGATCGGAGCGCTTTTGTGCGTCAGCGACATCTGTATCAGTGATTATTCGTCGCTGGTGTTTGAGTATTCGCTTTTTGAACGCCCGATGATTTTTTATGCGCCGGATCTGGAGCAGTATTTTGATGAGCGGGGCTTTTATTACGACTATGAAACGCTGACACCGGGGCCGGTGTATGGTTCGCAGGCGCAGATCATCGACTATATCCGTAACCTTGACGAGCGCTTTGAGAAGCGGCAGGTGACGGATTTTAAGGAACGGTTTATGTGTGCCTGTGACGGACATGCGACGGAACGGATTTTGGATTACATTGGTTTATAGGACAGACAGGGAGAGCTATGCTGAAGGTATATATCTGCCCGGACTGCGGCTGGATGCGCACGGTGTCGCGCCGCAGGGACGTGGAGTGCCACCAGTGCGGGAACCCCGCTATGGTGCTGACTAAATTAGAATATGAAAAATATGCGGATATGAGCGGGAGCGAGCGCGCGGATTATGCGGCCAGCTGGCGTTACATACACAAAAAAGGGCAGGCAGATAATTGACATAATGAGGATTTTAGTCTAAACTGTTACTGTTTAGTGCGCGTATGTATAGGGAAGATATTTTTTTAATAAAATATGTAAGAAGGGCGTAACTGTGTATGAACGGAATGGTTACAGAAGGGAAAAGGAATGAGTAAGAGACAAAGGGAGACGGAGCTAAGTCCCAAAGAGCAGAAGCTGCTTTTGAAAAGAAGGAGAAGAAAGCGGAAAATTATTTTACTTGTCATGGAAGTTTTTGTGCTGCTGATCGTGCTCGGCGCGTTATATGTATGGCAGGCACTGAATAAGATAGAGAAGGCGCCCACCGGGGAGAAGCTTGAGCCGAGTGACCTGAGCATCAACGAGGAAATGGACGATGAGACGATGGAGATTTTGCAGGGCTACGAGGATGTGGCTATTTTCGGCGTGGATAATTATTTTAACGGCCATGCCGATTCCGGCAATTCCGACGTGATTATGATCGCGAGTATCAATAACGATACAAAGGAGGTCCGGCTGGTATCCGTGTACCGCGATACCTTTTTGGATACGGATGTGACGCAGGATACCTCGCCCAATTTCCATAAGGCAAACCGCGCATTTGCCATCGGCGGTGCGGAGCAGTCGATTCGTATGCTCAATTCAAGCCTCGATCTGGATATTGAGGACTTTGTGACCGTTGATTTCAAGGCAGTCACAGACGTGGTAAATATGCTCGGCGGCGTGGAGATCGACGTGGATTCCGCGGAGCTGAAATATATCAACCATCACATTGACACGACGGCGCGTGCTACCGGCGAGCAGGCGGTGCATCTGACGACGACCGGCCTGCAGACCTTAAACGGTACCCAGGCGACAGCGTATGCGCGTATCCGTTCGACGGCAGGCAGCGACTTTGCCCGTGCGGAGCGTCAGCGCGAGGTCATCAATGAGATCGTGAAGAAGGCGAAAAAAGCGGATATCGTTACGATTAACAACATTATCAACACCGTTTTTCCCGAAATATATACGAGCTATACGAATGCGGACCTGATTCGTCTGGCGGCGAGCATGTTCAGCTATGAGCTGGCAGATTCCACCGGCTTCCCGTTCAGCAAATACCCTATGAGCCTTGGCGGGAGCAAGGGTGACGTTGTCATGTGTGCGGACCTGGAGAACAATGTGCGGGCTTTGCACCGTTATCTTTACGACGACACAGCCTATGTACCCTCCGCAACCGTTATCAATTATAGTAACCTGATCAAAAATAATTATGGAATCAGCATCGAGCAGGGCGACCACCCCGAGGCGGTGCAGGGCGGAACGATCGAGAGCGACAACTTTAGCAAGGAGTAAAAAATATGTGTGGAATCGTAGGATATATCGGCAAGCGTCAGGCTGCCCCTGTTTTGCTTGACGGTCTTTCAAAGCTGGAATACCGTGGATACGACTCTGCCGGACTGGCGATTTACGACGGCAGCGCGATCAATATACAAAAGAGCACCGGGCGTCTGAAGGTCTTGAGCGAGCTGACCCATGACGGGAGCACGATGCCCGGGACCGTCGGTATCGGACACACCCGCTGGGCGACCCACGGCGAGCCGAACGATACGAACGCACACCCGCATTTCAATGAAGCCCGGAGCATAGCAGTGGTGCATAACGGTATTATTGAGAACTATATAAAGCTGAAAAAGAAGCTGGTCGACCGGGGCTACCGGTTTGTGTCGGATACCGATACGGAGATTGTTGCGCATCTTCTGGACTATTATTATAAAAAGACGCAAGGGGAGGTCATCGAAACGATCACGGAGGTTATGCACCGGGTGGAAGGCTCCTATGCGCTCGGGATTCTGTTCGCGGATTGCCCTGACAAGGTTTACGCTCTGCGCAAGGATTCCCCTCTGATCGTCGGAAAATCAGCCGACGGAAACCTCATTGCATCGGATGTCCCGGCGGTACTGAAATATACCCGCGACGTCTATTTTATCGAGAACGAGGAGATTGCCTGTCTCACGGAGGAGGCGATCGAGTTTTTCAACAGCGACGGCGAGCCGATTACCAAGGAGAGCAAGGCGATCGAGTGGGATATCAACGCGGCGGAAAAGGGCGGTTACGAGCATTTCATGCTGAAGGAAATGTACGAGCAGCCAAAAACCGTCCGTGATACATTAAATCCACGCATCAAGGAAAACGGGATTGTGATCGAGGAGCTGGGTATGTGTGCGGAGGAGATTCAGAAGATCAACCGCATCCATATCGTGGCCTGCGGCAGTGCGTATCATACCGGCGTTACAGCAAAATATATACTGGAGGGACTGGCACGTATTCCGGTTGAGGTGGATCTTGCCAGTGAATTTCGCTATCGCGACCCCATCTTAAACCCGAATGATCTGGTAATCATCATCAGCCAGTCCGGCGAGACTGCGGATTCCATCGCAGCGCTGCGGGAGACAAAGGAGCAGGGCATTATGACCCTTGGCATTGTGAACGTTGTGGGAAGCTCCATTGCGCGGGAGGCGGATCGCGTGATGTATACATGGGCGGGGCCGGAGATTGCCGTTGCCACGACTAAGGCGTATTCGGCGCAGCTCATCGCGCTCTATCTTCTGGCGATCCATTTTGCAGAGGCACGGGGGACGGTGACAGATGCGGAGGTTTCGGATATGCTCACCGAGCTGAAGGCGATCCCGGCACAGATCGAGATGCTTCTTGCAAACAAGCAGAACATCCAGAAGATTGCAAACCGCTACGTGGGTGCGAAGGATGTGTTTTTTATCGGGCGTGGGATCGACTATGCGATCGGCATGGAGGGCTCGCTGAAATTAAAGGAGATTTCTTATATCCACTCGGAGGCATATGCGGCGGGAGAACTCAAGCACGGGACGATCTCGCTTATCGAGGAGGGAACCCTTGTAACTTCGCTCGTGACGCAGAAGGAGCTTTATAAAAAGACGATGAGCAATATCGTGGAGGTCCGTTCCCGCGGCGCTGTCGTGCTCGCCGTTACAAATGAGGATAACACCGAGATCGAAAAGTCGGCGGATTATGTGA
The DNA here is from genome assembly GCA_910589045.1 of uncultured Eubacterium sp. Taxonomy (GTDB): domain Bacteria; phylum Bacillota; class Clostridia; order Lachnospirales; family Lachnospiraceae; genus W0P33-017. Next base: position 6,288 of record CAJUSH010000036.1, on the reverse strand, counting down.
TCTACATACCGCAGACAAATAAATATTTCACAAATTCGCTGGCGATCATTCCGCTTCAGCTGTTTGCCTACTATGTGTCCGTTGGCAGAGGCTGTGACGTGGATAAGCCGAGAAACCTGGCAAAGTCGGTGACGGTGGAATAAAAAAGACAAAAATTCTACAAATTTAAGACACAAAACGGTCACATCTTCTCTGTAGACTAGGTAACATCAAAGACAGATTGTTATAAGAGACAGAAACAATAACAGAGAAGAGAGGGGCATTTATATGGATAACTACAACAAAGAGAACGAACAGTTTCAGAACAATTACGGCGGAGATTCTTCCTATCCGGTAGATCCGCAGGATAACAGCTACCGCTACACCGGAACCGAGAGCGACGCAGGACATACGGCGGAAAATATTTACGGCTCCTACACGAACGGTCAGGCAGAACAGCCCAGGGACCGCTATTACAGCCCTTACGAGCGCCGGACGATGGCAGAGTCCGGGACGGGGGATAAACGGGAGAAGGGAAAGAAAAAGCATGGCTTTGGCGTCACCGTTGCAAAATGTGCATGCCTGGCGGCCGTATTCGGCCTGGTGGGCGGCGGTGTATTTGGCGGCGTGAATTACCTGATCCCTCAGAAGGAGCAGGTGATCGTCAACGAAACCCAGCAGCCCTCGGCACTGACAACAACTCCGACGAATGAGACGGAGCAGCAGGCGCTGCCCTATCTGAACGGGGCGACGGTCGTTTCGGACGTTTCCGCTATCGTTGAGAAGGCGATGCCATCCATTGTGGCGATCACGAATATGACCGAGCGGGAGTACCGGACCTTTTTTGGGCAGACGTTTTCCAAGCAGCAGGATTATGCGGGAAGCGGCTTCATTGTCAGCGAGGATGATAATTATCTGTATATCGCCACGAATAACCATGTGGTGGACGGCGCTACAACGCTGACCGTACAGTTTTGTGACGGAAGCACGGCGGCAGTTGAGGTTAAGGGCACCAGCCCCGGCAACGACCTTGCAGTCGTAAAGGTAGCGAAGAGCGATATCGAGGAGGAAACCAGGGCTGCGATTCAGGTTGCGACCATAAATGACAAGGGCAGTGAGAAGGTCGGTGAGCCGGTCATTGCCATCGGCAACGCTCTTGGATATGGACAGTCTGTTACAAGCGGTATTATCAGCGCACTGGAGCGCGAGGTTACGGCTCAGGACAGCACCACCGGGGAATCTTATACCAATACGCTGACACAGACGGATGCGAGCATCAACCCCGGAAATTCCGGCGGCGCACTCTTAAATGTCAACGGCGAGGTGATCGGCATTAACTCTTCTAAGATCGGCGGAGAATATGTGGATGGCGTCGGCTTTGCGATTCCCATGACCATTGCGGCTCCGATCATCAATGAGCTGATCACACGCGAAAAGGTGACGGAGGAGAAGGCGGCATATCTCGGTGTCAACGGATTTGGCGTGGATCAGTCCGTATCCGAATCCTATAACGTTCCTTCCGGTATCTATGTGGCAAAGGTGTACGAGGGAAGCGCGGCGGCAAAGGCCGGCATGCAGCAGGGGGATATTATCACCGAGTTTGACGGACACAGCGTTGCGACGATGGAAGATCTGAATGACCTGATGCAGTACCGGGCAGCCGGAACAGAGGTGAAGATCACCATCTGCCGTACGGATAACGGCCAGTATGTGGAGCATGAGCTGGATGTTACCCTTGGCAGCAAGGACTGAGCTGCTTTTCACGGGGCAGGTATATATGAAAAAGGCATGATTCGCGCTTGAATCATGCCTTTTTATGTGTTAGACTGGATTTCAGAAATGTTCCATGGAGGAATACATACATGAAGAAAAGGAAAATCGTCATTGCGCTGGGACATGAGGCGCTGGGTACAACTCTGCCGGAGCAAAAGACGGCGACGAAAAAAACGGCCAGGGCAGTGGCAGATCTAATCAGCGAGGATGCAAGGGTCGTTATCACACACAGCAACGGCCCGCAGGTCGGTATGATCCATACGGCGATGTCGGAGTTTGCGCGGCTTTATCCCGAATACACGGCGACCCCCATGAGCGTCTGCTCAGCGATGAGCCAGGGCTATATCGGCTACGATCTGCAGAATGCGATCCGCACGGAGCTTCTGAACCGCGGCATTTATAAGCCTGTGGCGACGATTCTGACACAGATGACCGTAGACCCCTATGATGAGGCATTTTATAACCCGACGAAGATCATCGGGCGCGTGATGAACCGGGAGGATGCCGATGCAGAGGAGAAAAAAGGCAACTACATCACGGAGGCAGGGGGCGGCTATCGCCGAATCGTGGCGGCGCCAAAGCCGCTCGATATCGTGGAAATTGATTCCATACGCGCGCTGGTGGATGCGGACCAGGTAGTGATCGCCTGCGGTGGGGGCGGGATTCCCGTCCTGGCACAGGGGCACAACCTGCAGGGTGCGAGCGCGGTGATCGAGAAGGATCTGGCCGCGGGCAGGCTGGCAGAGCTGCTGGATGCGGACGAGCTGATCATCCTGACCGGAGAGGACTACGTATATCTGAATTATGGGATGCCGGATCAAAGGGCGATTGAGCAGATGAGCGCTGCGCAGGCAAAGGAATATATCATGGCCGGAGCGTTCGAGGAGGGTACGATCCTGCCGAAAATACAGGCGGCTGTGGATTTCATCGGAAATTCCGCGATCCGCAGGGCGGTGATCACCAGGCTTGGAAGCGGACGGGACGCGCTTACGGGCACCTGCATCCGCAAGTAGACATTCGATGGCTTTATCTAAAGACGCAGTAAAAAGCCGTTTGAGATATCAAGCGGTTTTTTGTCATGCCGGAAATTCCTCCGGATTTCCGATAGAGCTCTTTTTCGCGGGAAACCCTCAAAATTTCGTCAAAATTATCGTATATATATTACAGGAACCGCTCCGCGAACCCTGTAATCAAAACAAATATTACAGGAACCGCTCCGCGAACCCTGTAATCAGAACAAATATTACAGGAACCGCTTTACGGGGCGCTACCTTTTTATAAGAAATTGCCCTGCATTTTCTTATAAGCTTTATTATGTAAAAAAGAGAAATAAGCACCAGAAAGGAACTAGTATGAAGAAACGTACCATGAAATCACTACTGGCAGGATTTTTAACGGCGGCGGTGCTGGCGACGACCCTTGCGGATTTTGTCCCGGTACAGGCGAAGATAAAAACCGGTGCGGCAGAAACGCTGGAAGCGCTTGGCGTTATTGATGCGGCAGGCGAGGAGGACACCGGATCGGATCTGCCGGATATTGAGGAAACAGACGAGGCATCGACTTATGCGGCGTCAAACGGAGATTTGGTTGTAGCCATTGATGCCGGGCACGGAGGGAGCGACGCCGGGGCAACCTACGACGGTATGCAGGAAAAAACGGTTAATCTGAAAATTGCAAAATATATCAAAGCATATCTGGAGGAGTATGCGGGCGTGCAGGTTTATATGACGCGGAGCACGGATACATATCTGGATTTGAGTGAGCGGGTAAGCCGTTCAGTCGCGAATAACGCAGATGTATTTATCAGTATCCATAACAATGCATCATCCAATCTGGAGACGAGCGGAAGCATGGTGTTTTACCCCAATGACAGCTATCGCCCGAAGCTCAGTGCGGAGGGAAGCGGTCTTTCCGGCGCAATCCTGGAAAAGCTCACGGCGCTTGGCCTGCCGGACCTGGGAATCCGCACGAGAAATTCCGAGAGCGGGAACACCTACAGCGACGGCAGCATCGCGGACTACTATGGCGTCATCCGAAACGCAAAGCTCCAGGGGATTACGGGAATTATCGTGGAGCATGCCTTTGTATCCTGTGAGTCAGACCGCAAAAACTATCTCGGAACCGACGCACAGCTGAAAAAGCTCGCAAAAGCGGACGTAGAAGGCATTGCGGAATACTATGATCTTGTATACAACGGGCTTGTTGAGCCTGCAGTTACACTGAGCGCACCGAGCTACAAGGAGCTTTCGGTCACCTGGGACGAGCAGGCGCAGGCAAAGGGTTATCTTGTTTACCGCTCCGAGAAGAAAAACGGCACGTATACCCGTGTTGCAAAGGTCATCGGACGTGAAAATACAGCCTATATCGACCCCGATGTGGAGCTTGGCAAGAAATATTACTATAAGGTCAGGGCGTACAGCAGTTCCGGCGGCGTAACATTTTTCAGTGAATATTCAAGGATCGTCGGCGGCGCGACAATCGGGGGCACAAGCCTTACGGGAATCAAGCAGATGTCGGGCGGCTATTTCAAGCTGAGCTGGAGGCCGTATGAGGATGCGGACGGCTATGCCGTTTACCGCAGTGAAAACGGAGGTGCCTATAAGCGCATCGCAACGATAAAGGACGCTGCGAAGGGCGCCTATAACGACAAGACGGCCGTGCCCGGCGCTACCTACAGCTACAAGATTCGCACGATCAATACACTCTATAATAATGAAGGTTTTGGAAAAAGCTCTGCCGCACTTACGGCAACCCTGTTAAAGTCTCCCGCAATGAAGCGGCTGGATGTCAGGGACGACGGAACGATCAAGGCCGTTTGGACGAAGGCGGCAGGGGCATCAAGCTATGTTGTACAGCGCGCTGCAAGCGCGGATGGCAGCTACAAGACGGTTGCAACGATCACAAAGGATTCGCAGAATTACTATGTAGATAAGAATGTAGAGCGGGGCATGACCTATTATTACAGAGTCAATGCTTATAACAAAAAGGATCTCATAAGCGGCTCCACCGGCTATGTGGAGGGCATGGGCGTGAAAAATATGCAGACGCCGAGTCTCACATCGACGAGAATTACGAAGAGCAAGCCGGGAATTTATGTGGAGTGGACAAAGGTGTCGGGAGCGGCCGGATACCGCGTTTACCGCAGTACGAAGGAGAGCGGCGGCTATAAAAAGGTGGTAACGCTCAAAGGTGCCGACGTGCTTTCTTATATTGACGAGACGGAAAGCGAAGCAGGAACTACCTATTATTATAAAGTAAAGGCGTATCTCTACAATTCGGCAGGAACCGCATGGTCTGACGCATCCGCCGCAAGAAGCGTTGTGGCAGGCTATGGCATTATGGGAAAGAGCAATACAACTGCGGCAAAGATGGCGGCATTTTTCAGGGCGCGCGGCGGTGAATATCCGGAGGATATTTACAGTGAGTACGGTGCGCCTTCGCTGGAGGACTTCTGCGAGATCGTTTACGACGAGGCGGTTGCGGAGGGCGTCAAGGCAGAGGTCGTGTTTGCCCAGGTATGTAAGGAAACCGGCTTTCTGCGCTTTGGCGGCGATGTGGAACCAGAACAGTGTAATTTTGCGGGCATCGGAGCGACCGGGGGCGTAAGCGGGGCGTCCTTCCCGGATGTGGAGACTGGCATCCGGGCACAGGTGCAGCATCTGAAGGCGTATGCCTGTGACGAACCGCTGAATAAAGAATGCGTGGATCCCCGCTTCTCCTATGTAAAAAGAAGCTCTGCCCCCTATGTGGAGTGGCTCGGCGTACACGAAAATCCTACCGGGGCAGGCTGGGCGACGGGCGTCAACTACGGCTACAGCCTGCGTGACGACTATATCAGGCCGCTGCTTTCTTATTAGAAATAAGCTGTAATAGTTCAGCAATCCGAATCGGCAAGCGAAAAACCCCGAATTAGCGGGGTTTTTCGTGTTTTCTGGGGACAAAAGCAAAACTTTTTCAAAAAAATTTAAAAAAAATTTTTCCGACCCCACTTTTTTAAACAGTGCCATCGTAAATATATAGTGTCAGATGGAAAACAGTATCTTTTGTGGGAAGTGGCGATGAATTGTTTAAAGTTTTTCGCAAATTTAGCGGCTAAGCTATGGACAATTTGCCGAGGATATTGTATACTAAGATGACAAAAATAAACATCATACGAGAGTATGACAAAATTTAAGGAGGAAAAAGGACATGAAAAAGAGTTTCATGACGAGAGCGTTAGCTACAGGATTATCCTTAGCAATGGCGTTCTCACTGTCAGCAGCTACAAATGTAACCGTAGCTTCTGCAGCAAGTACACCTGCCATGGCTTCTAAACAGTTTGCTGTTAGAGTCGGCGGTGCTACAAAGACCTACAAGGCTTCCGCAGCTACCTTGAAGAAGTTTAAGATTACCAAGGCTACTGTAGGAAACTCCAGCAAGGCAACCGTAAAGGTGGCTGCCAGCAAGAAGGGTATCAAGGTTACCCCCGGTACAGTTACTGGTAGTACTGTAGTCAAAGTGACCTTCAAGAACAGCAAGACCAAGAAGACTACCTCA
>CAJUSH010000035.1 GCA_910589045.1 uncultured Eubacterium sp. | reverse complement strand
TAAGAACCTTGTTCTTCGGACATTATAAAATCCAAATGTCACAGAAATGTCCGAGGCGGCATAAAAAATGCGGCTGAAATGTTACAAGACTCGGACACTTCAGACCGACAAGTGCTATCTTGCAGGGAGCATAATGGAAAATTCCGAACCCTTGCCCGGCACAGTTCCCCGGTAAATGAGGAAAGCCGTTTGCTAAAGGCAATCAACAGAAGGAATATCCACTTTCCCGATTTTTTCAGTAAATTCCTCATATTTGTCCTCCAAAACAAAAAAATCGGGATGCCGGGAATCATTATGATCCCGGCATCCCTTGATCTTTAGAACCGTATCCGGCAATCGTTTCCATTTCCGGATGTGCGTTGAGGAACTTTACTGCCGAGCTGAGCGCCTGGGAAAGCTCCATGCGAGGTTTGCTCAGGAATTCACCGTTTTCAGTCAATATTTTGTTATCTGTGCGGCCTTCAGACCCGCTTTTTTCAGAAGCTTCTTATACTGAGGGAATTGCTTTGCCGGAACCTTTACCTTCAGGGTAGATTTCGTATCCCTGAATGCCTGCGCTCCGACGGAGGTAAGCATTGTCGACTTGATCGTCACTTTGCCAAGTCTCGTACAGCCGCTGAAGGTGTTCTTTCCGATGGTCGTCAGTCCTGATTTCGAGCTTTTACCGATGGCTGCTGCCGTGAGTTTTGTGCAGCCTTTGAATGCACCGTCACCGATGGTTTTTACACTGTCCGGCAGGGCAAGTGTGTTTTTCAGGGCAGTGCAGCCTTTGAATGCGCCTTTGCCGATCGTGGTTACATGCTCGCCGAAGGTAACTGACGCAAGCTTCGTGCAGCCGGAGAATGCATTGGCGCCGATGGTTTTTACATTCGCTCCGATGGTAAGGTTCTTTAGCTTTGTATTGTTCTGCATCGCCTTTGCGCCGATGGAGGTTACTTTGTATGCGACACCGTCCGTACCGGTGACCGTATCGATAGTAAGGGCTGCCGCCGTGGATTTAATCGCAGTCAGCGATACCTCCTTACCGGCTTTTGTCACCTGAAAAGAGGCGTTGTCAGCGGTAAAGGTATCTCCCTTTGCAAGAGGGGGTTGTTCCGGCGGCTGTGTTTCGCCGTTTCCGGATCCATCACTCTGATTGGAGCCTGAGCCGCTGCCGGAACTGTTGCCCGAACCAGAACCGCTGCCATTGCCGGAGCCAGAGCCGCTGCCGGAGCCAGAGCCGCTGCCGGAGCCAGAGCCGCTGCCGGAGCCAGAGCCGGAGCCGCTGCCAGAGCCGGAGCCGCTGCCGGAGCCGGAACCACTGCCGGAGCCGGAGCCGCTGCCGGAGCCTGAACCGCTGCCGGAGCCGGAACCACTGCCGGAGCCGCTGCCCGAACCGGAGCCTGAGCCGTCGCCGCTATTGCCTCCGTCATCGGTTTCAGGGCCGTCGGTGGGGGTGTAATTATAGTGGATCGTCACGTTCTGCAGTGCCGTATTCGTATCGCCGAGCTTTTGTATGGCGCCCCACTGAGCTTCGGTTCCGGTATAATATATGTCAGTCAATGCGCAATTTCCGAATGCGGCGAATCCGATGGACGTCACGCTGTCCGGAATGATGAGTACGCTCAGCCCCGTGCAGGAGGCAAATGCCGACCCTCCGATACTTTTTGCACCCTGGGGAATTTCCACTCCGGCAAGCAGCATGCAATTTTGGAACATTTCCTGGCCGATGCAGTTTATGCTTTTCGGAAGGGTTACATTCATCAGATAGTAGCACTGTCCAAACAGATTGTCGCCCAGCATTACCTGCTTGCTGCCGGGGGCGAACACGGCGTCTGTCATTTTGGTGCATTGAAAAAATGCAGCGTTTCCTACCTCACCGATGCTGGCAGGAAGGGCAATCGAGGCAAGCTCCGTGCAGGCGTTGAATGCATTTTGCTCAATGGTTTCGAGTCCCTCGGATAAGGTAACCGAATGCAGATTCCGGCATCCCCGGAATGCGCTGTCGCAGATCCGTGTTACGCTGGCGGGAAGCTTTGCGGAAATAAGTGAGGAGGCGCGAAAAGCACTGTTGCCGATGGATGTCAGGCCGGAAGGAAGCTCCAGACTTAAAACCCCGCTTTCCCAAAAGGCACAGGCTCCGATCGCGGTGACGCCGGATTCGATTACGATTTTGCGGATTTTATCCCGGGCGCTGCCCCATGGCGGATCATCGGGTCCGCTGTAGTCCGGCATAGCGCCCGTGCCGGAGATGGTCAGTGTACCTGCCTGTGTGAGCTGCCAGCTAAGCCCTCCATCTAATTCTCCGAAGTCGATGATCGCGCTGGCCGCCGGATCGTCCGGCGAAATATAGCCCTTCGGGTAGCGTGTAATATAATGGCTGGTGCTGCGCATTACCTCTTCCGCGGATAATGCCCGGCCCCAATGAACCTTACCTGTGTGGTCCCCGGTGCTGATGTTGCCCTCTGCAACGACAACACCCGCGTCGCTCACCTTCAGCACGATCACGGTATGTGTGTCATTGTTTACCTGCAGAATATCACCAACCTTGATATCCGCATACGTAAACTCACCCGCCGCATACATTGTAGCAGGCAGGCTGCCGAATGCCGCATCACTTAGTATAAAGGCAAAGGCGACACAGCCAACGGCAGAGATGTTTGCTCCGCCAATGGGTCCGCCCTTCCATTGATAGCTGTTTGAGCCCGAGTAAGGCTCTTCATTTGTCCAGGTCGTTCCCTCCTTATACGCATCCTGGTCCTGCAGTGCAATCATAGACGCATAGACATTCGCCGGGGTAAGGGATGCTGTGTCAGGGGTAGTCTGACCGGATGCATCTGCCTCTGCGGGCAGCTTGGCCTGTACGGGGGTGTCCTCCGGGGCTGCAAAAACCACGGACTGGGAAGAAACACACAGGCACAGCGCAAGAGCTGCTGAAATAATTTGTTGTTTCAATGTTGTAACCTCCTGATTTCATGTTATTTACACAATATCAATTTAACGGATACGTCTGCCAAAATAAATGGTTTGTATGAACCGTTGTTTGTTCATAATATTATACTAATATTTCCAGGATTATACAATCATGAAATCCCTGTGACGATTCACTCCGTGAGAAGCAGAAAAATTGCAAAGCCTTCATTCCGGCGCGAGGGGTTTACCAAGCCGAAAAAATTTGTTACAATGCAAAAAAAGATCATTTTGCTGCAGTTGTTAAGGGCGGGGCAGCCGGATGCGATCCGACAGGAGGGCGGCATGGGTTCATTTGTTGATTTTCAGAATGTAAAAAAAATATATCGGATGGGCGAGATGGAGATATCCGCCCTAAAGGGTGCGAGCTTTCAGATTGAGGAGGGGGAGTTTTGTGTCATTGTCGGTGCTTCCGGTGCCGGGAAAACGACGATTTTGAATATTTTAGGCGGCATGGATACCCTGACGGAGGGCCATGTGATGATTGACGGACAGGATATTTCCAAATATAATAACCGGCGGCTTACGACTTACCGAAGGCTTGATGTGGGCTTCGTCTTTCAGTTTTACAATCTTGTCCAGAACCTTACCGCGATTGAAAATGTGGAGCTGGCGGCGCAGATCTGCAAAAATCCGCTGGATGCCCGGACGGTGATCGAGCAGGTGGGGCTTTCCGGGCGGGCAGATAATTTTCCGGCGCAGCTTTCCGGCGGTGAGCAGCAGCGTGTGGCCATTGCCCGGGCGCTGGCCAAAAATCCGAAGCTGCTGCTCTGCGACGAGCCTACGGGTGCCCTGGATTTTGTGACGGGCAAGGCGGTTTTAAAGCTGCTGCAGGATACGTGCCGGCAGATGAAAAAAACGGTCGTCGTCATAACGCACAATCAGGCGCTGACGGCGATGGCGGATCGGATCATTACGGTAAAGAGCGGTCAGATCCGAAGCATGGAGCTGAATGACCATATTGTACCTGTGGATGAGATTGACTGGTAAACTGGCGATAGAAGGAGATACACATGCGTTCTGCGATGTGGAAGACAATAGTTCGGGAAATTAAAAATACGCTGGGGCGGTATTTGGCGATCATGGCGATTGTGGCGCTGGGGGTCGGCTTTTTCGTAGGATTGAAAATTACCCGCCCGGTGATGATCGTCACTGTTGCGGATTTTCTGGAGGAGCAGCATTTTTACGATTACCGGCTGGTGTCGACCCTCGGCTTTACAGATGAGGATCTGCGGGAGTTTCAGTCTTTGACAGATGCGGAGCGTGTGGCGGGGGCGGTCAGCGTTGATGTGTTGTATGGGAGCGGTGGAGATGAATATGCGGTTAAGCTCCATTCCATCACGGAGGGCATCAATGACTGTTATCTGAAAGCCGGAAGAATGCCGCAGAAAGCAAATGAATGCGTGGTGGACAGCCAAATGATGACGGAGCAGGAGCTTGGCTCGGAAATCCAAATTGCGGCCGATAACGAGGAAGCTGCGCTGGATATGCTTTTGTATGACCGCTATACAGTTGTGGGCATTGTGCAAAATCCGCTGTATCTGAACTTTGAGCGGGGCACGACCCCGATTGGGAACGGGCAGCTCACCGGCTATGTGTTTTTGCCGGAGTCCGGCTTTGACCTGGAGTATTACACGGAGATTTATGTGACCTACGGACAGGATTTTTCGCTTTATTCGGATGCGTATCAGGATTTTATGGATGCGCACGAGGATGCGGTGGATGCGGTTACCGCGGAGCGTGTGGACCTTCGCCGCGCGGCCGTTTTGGATGAGGCCAATGAGCGGCTCGCGGACGGCGAAGCCGAACTTGCGGATGCAAGGCAGGAGCTTTTGTACAATGAACAAAAGCTTGCGGATGCAAAACAGGAGGTAGCGGACGGTGAAGCCGGGCTTGCGGATGCAAACGCAGAGATCGCAAAGGGCGAGCAGGAGCTTGCGGATGCAAAAAAGCAGCTCGCCGAGGGGGAAGCGGAGCTTCGGGACAACCGGCAGAGGGCGCAAAAGGAGTTTGCCGACGCCCGGGCAAAAATCGCCGACGCCGAAAAGGAGATAGCGGAAAACGAAACAACCATCGCGGACGGCAAAAAGCAGCTCGCCGACGGGGAGGCGGAGCTTGCGGCCGCACAGGAGCAGATGAATGCGCAGAAGGCCGGGCTTTTGGAGCAAAAGCAACAGATCGAAGCCGGGCTTTCGCAGATCGCCGCAAAAAGAGAGGAGCTTGGCGAGCTGGCAGGCGCTTACGAGGAGGCGTTTGCGGCGCAGGAAAAGGAGCTGCAGGAGGCGCTTGCGCAGGTTACGGCAGGTCTTGAGGAGCTCGTCCAAAGCCGCCGAAAAGCGGCAGGCGTATTTTCCTGGAGCATGTGAAGCCGGTCTGGTCGCGCCTGTCCTTTTTGCAGAAGGTGTCCCTGCGCAATGTGCTGCGCTACAAAAAACGGTTTCTCATGATGGTGCTCGGCATCAGCGGCTGCAGTGCGCTGCTCCTGACCGGATACGGCCTGAAGGATTCCATTGCAAATATCGCGGATAACCAGTATGACCGGATTCAGACCTACGATATCGACGTTGTTTTAAAGGATGCGGCGGATGCGGATAAAATGCAGGTACTCCGGGAGGACTTGTCCGCAAGCATGACGGACTGTCTGTTTGTGCACAGCGATACCGTGGATGCGGTGGGCAGGGAGCTGACAAAGCAGGTGACGTTGGTGGTGCCTCAGCAGCCGGAGCAGATGGACGCATTCTGGCGGCTGTATGCACCGGACGGTGCGGGATGACCAGATGCGGACCATGACCGTGACCATTTCGGGGATTGCGGAAAATTATGTATATAATTACCTGTATATTTCGGAGGAAACCTACCGGCAGGGCTTTGGGACGGGGCCGGAATATAAGCGAATGTGCGTACACATGCCGGAGCATGCAAATTCCTACGCGGTGGCGGCGGCTTTTGCCGACCACAGGGATGTGATGCAGATTACGGTGACGGACGGGCTGAGGGAGCGATTAGATAACATGATGGGCAGTCTTGATGCGGTCGTGCTGCTTGTTATCGTGAGTGCCGGGGCGCTGGCATTTATTGTCCTTTACAATCTGACGAATATCAATATTATGGAGCGCATCCGGGAGATCGCGACCATCAAGGTGCTGGGCTTTTACCCGGGGGAGACAGCTCAGTATGTTTTCCGGGAAAATATAATGCTGACAGGAATCGGCGCCCTGGCGGGGCTTTTGCTGGGAAAATGGCTCCATGCCTTTGTTATGCACAACATCGATATTGATCTGGTTTATTTTGCAGTACATATCTCTCCGAAAAGCTATCTGCTCAGCGTGGTGCTGACCTTCTTGTTCTCCCTGCTGGTGGATTTCGTGATGTACTGGAGACTTGAGAAAATCAATATGGCGGAATCTCTGAAATCGATTGAGTGAGGGGATGTACAGAAGCGGCAGATGCCGAAGACGGGCTTATAGAAAGGGCCTGACAATTTTCAACAGGAGCTAAAAATGGCAGCATACACCGACTTTCTTGAAGATAAAAGCTATAGCATTCTCGACGCGGAGGATTACATCGAGGAATTAAAAAAGGCCGTCGGGCTTTTCCGCACTTTCGATCAGGCGCTGGATACGTTTCTTGCAGGCCACGGTTTTGAGGGCAGTTTTAAAAGCGTGGATGAAAAAGTAACGTTTCTGGCGGACAAGCTGAAGGAGGCGGGCATTCCGGTTCCGAGAAATATGAAAAAATGGTATGCGGGACACCGGAGAATTGAGCGAAAAACCGCATTTCAGATTTGCTTTGCGTTTGGGCTGGATGCGGCCGGGGCAGATGATTTTCTTCGCAGAGTCTGTCTGGAGCGGGGCTTCGACTGCCATTCGATGGAGGAGGTCGTGTATTTTTACGCCTTTAAAAACGGGCTGAGTTATGGGGAAGCCATGGATCTTTTATCACAGGTTCCGAGCGTGAAGCCTGCGAGAATGGAAGGCGAGCATATCGTCTATACGAGTCTGATTGCTGAACGGATCAATGAAATTGAGACGTCGCAGGAGCTGGTTTCCTATCTGAATGAACATGCGTCGGAATTCGGGTATAACAATGCGACGGCTTATGATGAAATACGGACGATATGGGAAGCTATTTCCGGGCCGGATGGAATCGCTGCCAGAGAGCGCAGGCATCTGTACGCCGCGTTTCAAAATGTGCGGGAAGAGCGGACGGACCTGACAGAAACGGATGGAAGGAAGGGCCGGAGGCAAAGAAAAAGGCCGGACGGCTCCATATGGGAAATCTACTTGCAGATGCTGGGGCTGTCCGGCGATTACACGGTTGATTTTAATAAGGACAGGAGCATCAAGCCAATCTTAAAAGACAATGCCTTGCTGCATCCCCTGGCGGAGGATTCCTTTCCGGACCGGGACGGCTTGAATAAAATACTCCGCGGGGAGCATGTCTCCTATGAGCGCGTGCGAAAGCTTCTGATTTTGCTTGTTTTTTATTGCTTCTGGGCGAACAGGGCGCTGAAGCAACACAGCTATGAAGCCGGATATGAGGATGCGGACAGATGCATGGCAGAGATTCATGCGCATCTGACAGATGCGGGCTATCCGCTGCTGTATCCGGGCAATCCCTACGACTTTCTTTTTTTAATGTCCGCAAATTCCGAATGTCCGCTGATTACATTCAGGGAATATATGAGGGAGCTGTTTTTTCAACACTCCTTTCGGGATTGTGATGGGGAGACGGGGAACGGTGCGCGATGAAAAGGCGGGAGACGCTAAAACCACTTACGAATCTTATATTTACAAATTATGAGGGCGGGGAGATGCGCTTTACCGTCAATGGGGTCGCAGGACTGGGAGGCTCCTGCATCGTCTATGACGGATATTATCTGAACAATGCAGGTGCAAGGAAAACGGTCAGAATCAGGGAGTGCTGCCCGTACAAATTGCATATAAAGCGGAGCGAAACAGGCGCGCTGTGTGTGTCCGAACGTGAGCGGGAAGCATTTGAGGAATATAAGAGCAGGCTCCGGGATGCTTTTGAAATTGCGAACGAGCTGCACGAGGCCGCCGGTCTGACAAATATCACGGCAAATCTGTTTGACTGCTACGAGGCGAACGGCACGGTGTATATGGTTTCCTCCTATGTGGAGGGAAATACGCTGGAAAGCGTTCGCTTTCACACGTTAAAGGATGCGGTGCGTGCGGTGGCTGCCGCGGCGAAAGGCATTGGGAGGCTGCACCGGAAGGGCTATTTATATCTGGATGTGAAACCGGAAAATATTCTGGTGTATGAAGAGACGCCGGACTTAGTCTGGCTGTTTGACTTCGACTCCGTGATTCCCATGGGGACGGGGGAGCGTATGACGGAATTTAAAATCTCCTGCTCCCCGGGCTTTGCCCCGCAGGAGCAAAGGCAGGGGGATTTGTCACGAATCGGAACCTACACGGATGTATACAGCATCGGTGCGCTGCTGTTTTATCTTCTGTTTGGGCGTGCGCCCCGGGCGACGGACTGCGGCTTCTATGCCGTTTATGATTACAGCGGGTTCAAATGGGATGCGTTGTACCGGAACCGCCTGTATGAGGAATTGACGGTATTTTTTCGCAGCACCCTGCAGGTATATGCGAAGGACCGCTATCAGGACATGGATGATGCGGTTGTCCAGCTTGAAAAAATAGCGCGGGCCGCCGACATGGAGCAGCCGTTTGTGTATTCCTCCTTTGTCCCAAACAGCGGAGCGGTCATCGGCAGGGAAGCGGAGTGTGGAAGACTGCTGCGCTGGTATCACAGCGGGGAGAAGCTTCTTTTTGTCAGCGGCATGGGCGGCATCGGAAAGAGCACGGTTGTCCGAAAGTTTGCGGAGGATTACAGGGAGGAATTTGACGAGATTGTATCGATGCAGTATAAAGGCTGCGTATGTAATACGCTGGCGGATGATGTGCAGCTTCGCATCAACGGCTGTGAGAAAACGCCGGATGAAAGCACGCGGGAATATTTTGCACGAAAAATGAAAATGGCGGCAGCGCTGGTAAGGGATACGAATACGCTTGTTATCATAGATAATTTTGACGGCGTTTTGGATGAGGATTTTACGGGGCTTTTGCGTGCCGACTGGAGGCTGATTGTGGTCACGCGCGCACATATGGGCCATGCCGGGTATGCACATCTGAGAATCGGGGAATTGTGTGACCGCGATGAGCTGCGGCAGCTATTTGAAAGCAATCTGGGCCGCAGGCTGGGAGCCGGTGAGTACCAAAAGCTTGAGCGCATCATGGAATTGTCAGGGCATACGCTTATATTGGTGCTGATTGCAAAGCAGATTTCGAAAAGCTATCTCACGGTGGAGGAGGCTGCAGAGCTGATAAAGGAGCATGGATTTTCGGGAATTGCAGCGGAAAAAATAGATTTCGTGCAGGACGGAGCCGTATTTTATGATAAGGCCGCTGCGATCATCCGGGCATTGTTTGATGTTTCCGTGTTATCGGAGGACAAGAAAAAGTGCCTGAAAATTTTGTCGCTCTTTGACGCGCCGGGAATTGACATCCGGGCTGCACAGGCGTTGTTAAAGCTTGCGTCGTTGGATGAAATCAATGAATTAGAGGCGCTTGGCTGGCTTGAAAAAGCAGACAGGGCAGTTTGGATGCATCCGCTGATACGGGAAACGATCGACCAGGTTCCGTGGTCGGATGAATGCAGGGCGATTGCGGTGGAAGAAATGCAGGTGCTCTCCGGGGAGCTGCAGCGGGACCGCGGCCGAATGGGGGAAGCGGAAAATATAGCAAAGTATAAGCGTCTGCAAAGGAATTTATACGTATCAAAATCAATCCTGCTGCGCTGCGGGCGGGATGCATCTCTGCGTGCGGCGGATGGCTACAGGGAGCTGATGCTTGCGACGCTTTTGCAGCTGTCCAGGGATGAGGAGAAATATATTCTTTTTCATGCACAGGAGATATTTCGGGAGCGTGCCTGCAAAAATCCGCAGAAGCTTATGGAGCTGTACGGGTATGTCGTGTATTTACTGTGTCAGAAGAAGGAGTATGACGCGGTGCAAAGCTATTTGAGTGATGCCGGTTCGTTTGCAGAGCAGTCGAAGGACGATTATATCCTGGGTCTGTATTATGGGATGCTGGGCAATTTTTATGATGAGCTGCTGGAGGGTGCATACTACACCGAAGATAAGGACAGGCGTTTCCTGCGAAAGCAGATGCTGCGTGCGGCGGATCAGTCGATTTTTTACATGAGAAAAGCCGGGCATGGGAATGCAAAATATCTTTATACAACCTATATGCTCGGCAAGGCGGCGCTGTTGATTCGGAGTGCGCCAGGGAAACACAGAAAGATAAAGGCGCTGATGGAGGAAATCAACGATGCTATAAAGAAGCATGAATTAGGTCACACGGGAGTTTGCTGTGTTTATTATATGACGTGGGGATGGTATTACACACTGTGCGAGCCGGATGAACGTGCTGTGTTATTTTTTCTGAAAAAAGCGGCAGACGTCAATGCGCACAGGGAGGCATCAAAGCTTGACCAGATCGATGATTTCCATATTCCGGCGGCGAATATGATGTGTGAGCTCGCGGATATTGAGAAAGCATATGCGTGGCTGGAGGAGGCAATTTTGCTCTGCGATGCACATGCAGATATATTGCCGTACATTCGAAAAAAGCAGGATTTGCTGGCGTATAAACTGGAGGTCTGTTATTATGAGGGCGATATGGAGGAGTATGAACGTGTGCGCGGGCGCATGGAGCGTTTGCGCAGGGAAGCCGGAAACTGAACGGCTGCATATTTTTAGGTAACAGTGAAGCCGCAGGCAAAGCGGTTACGTTTTTAGAGAACTTTCAAGTGACAATAAAAATTTTTGTGCAGAGAGAATATTTCCGTTAAAGATGGAGATACCTCTCTTCAAGAACCTGTTAGCAGGGGGCTTGTCGGTGTGAAGCCGCCCTGGTGGCAGGTTTTTTTGTGCCCGCACTCACAAATCCGGATAAAAAAATTGGCGTATATAATCTAGGTGAAACTTATTGTTGACTGCACGTTGCGTGCAATTTTTAAATAATAGTAGCTGTCTACCGGCACAGGTCGGAGAGGAGGTGAGGGGTGCGGGGCCGGCTGCTACGAATGATAAGGAGTGATAAAATGGAGTATTTGACATTACGGGAGATGTGTGAGCTGACCGGAGTATCAAGACGTGCAATACAGGGCTATGAGAAAGCCGGACTCGTCTCTGCGGCAGGTCGAAATGAGCGGGGACATTTGCTCTATGACAGGAATTCGCAGGAGCGAATACAGCTCATAAAGCTGTTTCAGCAGCTTGGATTTACGATCAAGGAAATACAAAAGATTATCGATTCGCCGAAGGATAAGGATATGCAAAAGGCCGCGATTGAGGAGCATGTGGACAAGTTAAATGAGAAAAAGGTGGAGATTGACGTGCTGATTGAGAAGGCGTATCGATTGATAGAGAGTATGCAGTGAAAATTGAAGGAGGAACGAAGATGGAAAAATCTAAGAAACCGTTTTATAAAAAAGGCTGGTTTGTGATACTTGCAGTAGTTGTAGTGGTGGCGGCGATCGGCATGGTAAGGTCCGCGCGGACAGCAATTGAAAAATCTGCGGAGCAGAAGGCGGAATACATATGGCCGGACAGTACATTAGCGACTATGATCCCCCGGCCAGATTCCCAGTATGGAAAAGTGGTTATGGAGAATGAAAGCTTTCTGCAGATAGATATTTATAAAATTTCAAAGGAACAGTTTGAGTCCTATGTAGGCGGCTGTAAGGATAGTGGATTTACTGTTGATTATGCAAAGACGGACGAGTATTATTCGGCTGAAAATGAGGATGGGTATTTCCTGATGCTCGATTATGTCAATGAAGAAAAGAGCATGAGTATTTCTTTGAGCGCACCTGATGAGGATGAAAAGCTTTCCGGTGAAGATGAAGAGGAGCCAGAGGATTTGCCGGATACGGACGAGGAGGATTCACAGGAAATCGAGGAAGAGGACGAGAAGGAAGAGCAGTCCAAAGACGATGGGAAGAAGGACAAAGATTCGAAAGGACTTCGGCCTGAATTTAAAGAGCTTTTGGATGATTATGAGGACTTTATGAACCAGTATTGTGATTTTCTGGAGGAATATAATGATTCTGACGGGGATATATCCATGCTTGCCGAGTACAATGAATTGATGCAGGAATATCTTGATTTTATGGAGAAGATTAACGCACTTGGAGAGGAAACAATGAATGATGCGGAAGCAAAGTATTATCTGGATGTAACATTAAGGGTAGCAGAAAGATACGAGAGTCTGCTGCAATAGCAAGAGAGCATACTGGCTAAAGATACAATATTTATGTGGAATGGTACGCAGTAGCTGGACGGCATTTCCTGAAAATAGTAATAGCCAATTTAAAGCCGGGATGGTATAA
Source organism: uncultured Eubacterium sp. (assembly GCA_910589045.1). Taxonomy (GTDB): domain Bacteria; phylum Bacillota; class Clostridia; order Lachnospirales; family Lachnospiraceae; genus W0P33-017. The sequence goes on along the minus strand of CAJUSH010000035.1, from coordinate 25,146 downwards.
TAGGAGCACTTATTGACACCGATGGAATGTATAAAAATGATTGAAGGCATACCAAAGGAATGAGTATTATTTTCCTGAAAAGCGAGGCAAAAAAATGACCAGACAGCAGCTGTTTCAATGGATGAAACGCCGCTACGGCGTGGAACCTGACTATCCGTGGGCGGACGAAAATGCGGTGCTGCGCCACCGGGACAACAACAAATGGTTTGCGCTTGTGATGGAGGTGGGCCGGGAAAAGCTGGGGATGGACGGGGACGGCACGGCAGAAATCATCAACCTGAAATGTCAGCCGGCGCTCATCGGCTCACTGCGTGAGCGGGACGGCTTTCATCCGGCGTACCATATGAATAAGGATCAGTGGCTGAGTGTCCGGCTCGACGGAAGTGTGGCGGACGATGAGCTGAAAAGCCTCATCGACCTGAGCTTCGAACTGACACAGAAGAAGCAAAAGAAAGGTAATCATTCAGCTCAGAAGGATGAATAGCTACAAAAAGGGAGTAATTGTGCAGGCGCGGCGGGCGGTGTCTTTGAGAATGCCGCAGGCAGATGCATAGCGATGAAGGAGGAAACCGGCATGGGACGGGGTGAGGAGAAAAAAGGAAAACAGGAAAAGGCCATCATACAAAAGAAGGTTGTGATCCGGCCGGGGAAATTTGTATTTTTGGCGGTGGTGCTTGCGGCGGCAGGGCTTTTCATCCGCTGCAGCTTTTTTGGAGGGAACGAGGCGCAGACAACGGTTCTTTCAACATCACAGCTGGAAAAGGTGCTGAAGATCAGTGAGCTGTCCGTCTATAAGGTAACCTTTAACGGTGTTGCGGCAGTGAATGACGAGGATGGCAAGCTGCTTTACAACGTGGCGTATAACGCGAAGGTGCGCATCGGTTTTGACATGGAAGCGCTGCAGGTGTCCGTCGATGAGACGGATGCCGCGGATAAAAAGATTGTTGTTACGCTGCCGAAGGTTGGCGTGATAGATGCGGACGTTGATCCCGGGTCCCTGGATTATATCTTTGCAAAAAAACGGGCGAATACCGATGATGTATCCGCGACGGCATATCCCGCCTGCGTAGCAGATGCAAAGGAGGAATGCGGTGCAAATGAGATGATATCTAAGCAGGCGACGGAAAACGCGGTCAATACGATCAAAGCATTGTCGCAGCCGCTTCTTGCGCAGTACCCCGAGTATTCTCTGGAAATCGTGGACGAGGGAGGTGTGAGCCATGAATAAAAAGAAATTTTTGCCGGCAATGCTGTTCTTTGTGATTTTGCTCGCACTGGCGGGCTGCGGTGCGAAGGAGGCGGAGCAGGAGGCTTCACCGGAGATCAGCATCAGCGAGATGCGCTCGGTCTGCGAGCTGGCGACGCTGGAATGCTACTACCACAACACGGCAAAGCTGGATTCCGAGAAAAAGGTGCTGTTCTGGAACACGAGCAAAAAGCTGTGGATCGAGTATTCGGGCATCGCAAAGCTGGGCGTCGATGTCAGCAAGCTGGACATGAAGGTGGACGGGACGACCGTAACGATTGTAATGCCGGACGCAGAAATCTTGGAATGCAAGGTTGACGAGACATCGCTGTCAGAAGAAAGCTTCTATTCGGAGACGACGGGTCTTGGCAGCGGAAAGGTGGGAGCGAAGGAACAGACCGAAGCCTTTGCGGAGGCTCAGGCGCAGATGCAAACAGAGGTGGAAAACGACGAAACGCTGTTTATTCAGGCAAAGGACAGGGCGAAGCTTTTGCTGGAAAATTATGTAAAAAATATCGGTGATGCGATTGGTGTCGCTTATGAGGTGCGGTGGGATACGCCATAGGAAAACGGGAAAACGTTCGGTATCCAGCCATTAGAAATCGCTTCGCGATTGGCTGGATACCTACGGTCATTACATTTTTATACGGTCCGCGCAGGATATGCTACAAATCGCCTGCGCTCTCGGCAAACGCCACAACGGCCATATCTTCCTTCGCCGGAAGCTGGATCTGTGTCCTTCCGCAGGCATGCTCTGCGATGACTTCGCGGGTCATATTCCATACGTCAAACAATTCGATGCGATAGCTTCTGTCTTTTGGCAGCTCCAGCGTATCCTCGGCGCAGCAGCGCAGATCGTAATATATGAGAAACGCCTCATCACCACAGCGGCCCATGAAGGAAAACTCCGTGGCAAGATACGCCGCGGCTTCCTCCCGGCCCAGACGGGCAAAGCTTTGTATAAATGCGGCATACTCCGGATCTGTCTGTGCCGGCGTCTGCTCCCGGCTGTCGCCCACAGCCTTTTGATAGACGTCCGCAAGCCAGAAGGACATCGGGTCAATCGGTCCGGGAAGGGACTCTGCGATTTCCTTAAGAAACGCAATCCGGCTGACACTCTCGCCCTTTAGCCTGCCGCCCTTCGCCCACCAGAGGACATCCTGCTGCGGCTCCAGAAAGGTTTCTCCGTGGGTACAATAGCCGCCGGTTACGACCACCCGCCAGAACCTGCGGACCATTTCCCGGCCGGAGATGCAGCCCCAGAACCGTGACAGATTCCCCTCGTAGCAGCATTCATCCACGACCACCGGCTTATGGTAAGCATCCCGCCATTCGGCAATTCGGGTCAGCTGCCGGGTCTGCAGGGAAGCATGGGTAATATTGGGACGGGAAGCGTCCCACAGCGCAAAACAGTTGTGGTTTGAGAGCAGGTGGTCGTAAGGATCGTTTTTAGCTACGAAATCTTCAATTTCTACCCAGTCCTCTATGGTCATGTTGTACATCAGGTCATATTCATTGGCAAGGCTCCACCATATATGGGGAAAAGCGCTGAAACGGCGGAGAAGATAGTCCAGATAGACCAGATTCGCTTCCCGCCCCATCCTGGAAAATCCCCATCGGTCATAAGAATGAAACAGGATCAGGTCGGCCTGTATCCCCAGATCATCCAGCCTGCGCAGCTTATCCTCAAACGCATCCCAAAAAGCAAAGCATGGGTGATGCACATCCCAGCTTCCATCCGTATCTTTTTCAAATGCGTACAGCGCCGGATCATTGCTGTTGTACTCATAGTGCTTCGGAAACAGGCAGAGCCGTACTTTATTAAACGGAGCGTTTTCCAGACTCTCGAACGTATCGTGCGTGACCTGTTTATCCTGATGGGCCAGTGCATAAACAGTCGTGCCAAAGGGAATGTAACGCGCGCCGTCGGCATGATAAAAATGGCAGCCTTTTGCCAAAACAGGGCCATGCCTGTCTGCGGGCAGGATTTTCAGCTGTCCGTCATCCGACAGGAGGCCGCTGACATGATACGTATAGTTACCCGCCTGCATAGGCAAAAAGCGCACCTTATACGTGTTTTGGCCTGCGTAAAAGCCCTTCACCGCAATCGTCTCGCCGCCGCAGATAAATTCCGCAGTCAAATCAACGTCCGCCTGACTGCCTTCGGGTGCAGGAGCCTGGTAAACAAGCTCAAGCATTTCGTACTGTTTCATAGTCAATATTTAAATCCTTTCCGGCATCCCCCCCCGGAGGGGATGCCATGATGTTCATGTAAAATGTTGTTACTTTTACGGGTCAGGATTGCGCATTTACTGCGCGGTCCGTGAGCCATCCGCCGAAGTCAGATTTAGGATTCTTTATCTTCATTCATTGCAGCCATCACATTCTGCAGTACCTTCTGTGTCAATTTACCCTCGCCAGGGTCCGTCTCGCCGAACTGGCCGACATTCATTGCAGCTACTACGTCCTGGAGCATACCCTGCGTCAGCTTGCCCTGTCCGAGATCGGCATCGCCAAACTGCCCGAACGGGATAGCCAGCCCAAGCGGCAGGATAGGATTCCGTGCAGGATCAAAGAAGGTACGTACCTTCTCGTCTTCCCCTGCCAGCGACTCCTTAAAGCGCGGGTCCTTGACAAAGTGGCCCACCTGGACCTGAGGGCTGAACCGGCTGACCGTCTCGTCAGATTTTACCGTAACGGAAAGCTCCAAAACAATATCCCGAACGCTGCGGCCCACCTCGATCCGGTATTCACCCGCTTCTACTACCCACTTGTGCAGGGCCGGTGTATAATACTCAAATGCACGGCGATCCAGGGTGATAGAAACCTCCGTTTCCTCGCCGGGCTGGAGACGGACCTTTTTAAAGCCCCGCAGCTCCCTGAGAGGGCGGTTCATCGCAGATACTTTATCATGGATGTAAACCTGTGCAACGTCGGAGCCGGCACGGCTGCCGGTATTTTTTACTTTGAAAGAGACGGTTAGCGTATCGTTCTTATCGATGACGTTTTTATCTACCCGGATATCGCTGTAGGCAAACGTCGTATAGCTCAGGCCGTAGCCGAAGGGATATTCGACTGCCATTTTCCTTGCATCGTACCAGCGGTAGCCGATGTAGATGCCCTCACCGTAGGTAACATTCGGAACCACGTCCGGATAGTGCGGCAAGGTCAGATAAGCAGGCGTATCTTCCAGACGGCAGGGATAGGTCTCCGGCAGACGTCCGCCCGGCTCGGCAAGGCCGAAAATAATGTCCACCGTAGCGCTTCCGGACGCTTCACCGGCATAGCCGCCCTGGAGTACTGCCCTGACTTTCTTATTGTAAGCACTGATATCAACCGGCGCTCCGGTATTGACCACCAAAATTACATTGGCATTGACCTCCAGAACAGCATCCAGCAGATCCCGCTGGCTCTTCGGCAGGAACAAATCCGTGCGGTCATATCCTTCGGACTCCACACCGTAAGGATATCCGGTGAACATAATAATCAGTCCGGCGTTTCTGGCAACCTCCACCGCCTCGGCAATCAGGTCCGGGCGCGGCGTATCCTCCGGCGGGAAACCGGCGTTGATCTGATATCCGGCAGCATAGGTGAACTTCTCCTCGCCGCCAAGCAGCCTTGCGATCTCCTCACTCGGAATCTCTACCGTCGCACCGTTCATATGGCCGGAGCCGCCGCCCATGTAGCATGGAGCCTTCGCAAATGCACCGATGACGGCCAGATTTTCCGCTTTTGCGGCATCCAGAGGAAGCACGCCGTCATTTTCCAGAAGAACCGCACCTTCCAGCGCAGCCCGCTTAGCCAGGGCGTGATGGGCAGCCTGGTCCAGAACGGGAACCTCATAGCCCTCGCCGTAAATCTTGTAATAGCAGTCGACGACATGATAAGCAATGGTATCCAGCACATCCTCACTGATCTCGCCGTTATTATAAGCATCCATCAGCAGATGAACATGATTGTCCTCTTCCGCCAGCTCTACATCCAGGCCGCATTTGTGGCCTTCCACCTTATCCTCTTTATAATGAACCGCAAAAGCATCGGACATCACCAGTCCGTTGTAGCCGAAGTCCTTGCGAAGAATATCCATAATGGACTTGTTCTGATGAACCCATTTCCCATTGACCTTATTATAGGAAGTCATGATGGTCCATGGATCAGACTTCTGTAAGATCAGCTGGAATACACGCAGATACAGTTCGTGAAATGTACGTTCATCGACTACGGCATTTGTCGTCATACGCTCATATTCCTGGTTGTTGCAGATAAAATGCTTTAGGTTTGCAGCCACCCGCTGGCTCTGTACGCCGTTTATAAACTGCGCGCCCATCTCGGAGGACAGCCAGGGGTCTTCTGAGTAGTACTCAAAATTCCGGCCTCCCAGCGGGCTTCGCTTCATATTCACGCCCGGGCGCAGCAGGATGTCCACATGCTGGTTCTTGCACTCTTTTCCCATCGCCTCGCCAATCTCATAAGCCAGCGCAGGGTCCCAGGTCGCTCCCTGGGCAGCAGCCTGCGGGAAACAGGTTCCCCAGAAATCCTGTTCCTTCTTCATCTCTTCGCGGTCCTTGCGGAAATAGTCGCACCAGCCGCCTGAGGGATTGTCACAGCTGCGGTAGGCGATGCCAAAGCGCGGGAGATTGCCAAAGCGATCCTGGTATAAGGCACAGCAGCGAATTTTTTCCGCCAGAGTCATCTGTGAAACGATGCTTTTAATTTCTTCGGGTTTCCTGGTTGTCATAAGGGATCCTCCTTTTTTTATTTTGAAGTAAGGTCTGCCCGATGAATCCGGTTCTTCCAAAAAGGCAGACCTTTTTTATTTATTGTTGTCTGTCATTCAGGTCGGCTCGAATTTCGGCATACTTCTTGTCAAGATCATAAGGAAGCATCAAAAGCAATCCAATCAAACAGGAGACAACAGATACGGCGCCATATGCGATTTTAAACGCAAGATTGATTTGCGGAAATGCCGAGGCAATCGGTGTGCCCGCTGCGGCAAGCTCATTAAGCTTGGTGATATTTGCCTCGTAAGCGCACCATATCAGCAGAGCGGATGTCAATGCTCCGGAGATCGCAGAAGCTACCTTATTCAGAAAGCCATTGACCGCATTTTGGGTGCCGCCCATATTTTTTCCAAACTGCCATTCGGTGTAATCAAAGATATCCGGCATAATAGAAAAGTACATGGACTGACGGAATCCCATGCCCAAACCAACCAGGCCCAGCGCAGCGGTAGCGACCGTGACATTGGATGTTAGAAACAGAATCGCATAGCCGACAATGTCTACGGCAGAGCCAAAGATCATCAGGTTCCGCTTGCTGATCCCTTTTCCGTTCAGGGCAGCGGCCAGTACCATCGTAGGAATCGCACATGCGGTCAGCAGCGTGGAACCCAAAGGCTGTGCGCCCGGGTCGGCAAGGACATATGTATAATAATACTGCATCGCGCCAAACATACAGAAGTAGCCGATAAACAGGCTGAGAGTGAAGCCCAGCAGGATGATGTAATACTTGTTCTGGAAAATATGCTTTAGGTCATCCAGGAAAGAAGATTTCTGCACCTGCTTGGACGGCGGGTTGATCTCCACGGTCATCAGGAAACAGATTACCAGGATAACCACTACGATAACGGCCAGAATGATGTTTGTGTTGCGGTAGCCGACAGCTTTTGCCGCATCGGAAACGGCGTTGAAGGAATTGGCATCGCTGGCTCCGGCGAAGTACCAGATCAGGGGCAGGGTAAACATGGATGCTGTCATAGATCCAAGGTTCGAAAATACGGTACGGGTGGTGGCAATTTTCGTGCGCTCCGCAGGATCGGCGGAAAGTGCGGACACAATCGGAGCCATCGGGATATTTACCATCGTGTAGCCAAAGGACATAATGAAGTAGGAAATAAATGCCCATGCCAGCTTTGCCGTACCGCCCCATCCGACAGGAACAGCAAATACCAGGGCCATACCTACGGCAAGCACCGGTGCACCCGCCAGCATCCAGGGACGGTAGCGGCCGTGCTTTGTATCGGTCCGGTCGATGAACACGCCGATCATATAATCGGTAAAAGCGTCAATAAACCGGGTGGCAACCATCATTGCACCGATGGCGGTGGCGTTAATGCCCGCACAGTTCGTATAATAAAACATCAGATAAGTATTTGCGACCAGATATGCCAGATTGCAGGCATAATCGCTGATACCAAAGCCGATGCGCTGCCGCCATTTGAAGGCGGAAGTCTGATAATAGCTTGCCTCATGTTTCAGAACTTGCATAATTTTACCTCCTCTTGTTGTATGTTTTGTATCGTTGCTTGAAAATTTTGCAGACGCCGCAGCAATGCAGACTCATCCCGGGGCAAAAGACTGCGCTCCAGACGAAACAGCATCGTCTTTTGCCGTCCGTGCTTATCCAGCCAGCCCTTTAGCTCCTGCGGGTTGTCAAACGCTCCCTGCTTTATGCGGCCTTCCGTGTCGACAGCGGTACGAACCACTGCCCGTATGGCAATGCCAAATGGATAGATTCGGACGTTTTTGACACGCTGTATGCAGGAAATCCGATAGGCGCTGATGGACTTCTCCCGCCTGTGATAGCTCCGTCCAAACCCTAACCGGAACGTTCCGACCACAATATACAGATCATCCTCATGTTCCATCAAAAACTGTCCGGTATGAATCAGCGTCCTGTCTGCGCAGATCTGGTACAGCAGCGCCGGAATGATTATAAGTGTACAGATGCAGCTGAAAATTGTTGTATTAAGCCCCGGAAAAGCAGCCGCAATGAGGCTGACAGCCAGCATCACAAGCCCGACGGTGCGCCCCATCAGGACGGCACGGTATTCGGAGGATATTTTGTTTTTATCCCGATATGGCATTTTCATGATCCGTAATTATCTCCTATTCATTTTTTTATTTCAGGAATTTCGCAACAGCTCCATGAGTTATCCGAGCTATTACGTATTTTCTTCTGTACTTTGCACGGTGCATACGCAGACCTGCCGTCATTGTCAGGCGTCCTTGGCCCGCCTGAGCCGTATGCCCATATACGGTGTTCCGGGCAGCGGAAGCTCAAAGCGGCCTTTACGGCGTCCCATTGGCGTGACGGTCATGTTCCAGGTGTCTATAACATCGACATCAAACCAGGTGCTGTCATCAATCCATATCTGCCTGAACGACGGACGCCAGATACTATAATAGAAGAAATAGTAATCGCCAAAATAAGAAGGCTCCTCCGGCACAGCCACATAGTCATCCCATTGGAAATGGACGTCGTCCCGCAGCTTTGCCAGCTTCAGGCCGCATCCCGGAACATCCTCCAGAAACTCCAGCAGAAACCGGAAACGCGGGGCGCTGTATCCTTTCAGCTTTCCGCCGTGAGCCCACCAGATTTTATCATCTTTGCTCAGATAAGTCTCTCCATGCCCGCAGTAGCCGCCCCTTAAAGCAGCCTCCCAGGCCCTGCGCGTCAGTTCCTCCGGAGTGAAATTGCCCCAGCAGTGCGGAAAATCTCCCTCATAGCCAACCTCGTCCCAAATGACAGGCTTGCCGTAGCGCTCCCGAAGATCATCTGTTAATTCAGTCGTTTTGTGATGGTCCTCCCGCTGGCAGGAACAGTGGGTAATCCAATTGCGGCTGTAGTCATAGAATTCCTCGCAGTTATGGATGGATGCCAGATGCCCGTAAGGGTCCGCCTCCTTTAGGGCCGCAGCCAGTACTTCCCAGTCTTCTGCACCCAGGTGCCCAAGCAGTTCGTATTCGTTAGCCAGTGACCACCACACATTTCGATATGCGCCATATCGTGCAGCCACATAGCGAATATAAAACAAATTGTCCTCCATAGACATTTTGGAGAAGCCCCAGCGGTCATAGGAATGGAACAGGATCAGATCCGCCTCTATGCCAAGCTCCATCAGACGGGAAAGCATCTGATCATACAGCCGGAAAAATGCAGGGTTAAAGCGCTTAAAGTCCCAGTCATTGCCGGGGGCTGCGCCATTATATTCACTGAAGTTCTGTCGGGTGAGGATACTGGCATCCATAGGCGTGCCCTCATAAGGGAAACAGACCGGGTCCTGGAGACAGAAGTCGTAGTGCTTTGGCATCAGGCAAAACCGAAGCTTGTTAAAATATCCTTTTTCCAGCTCCTGAAAGGTATTCTCTACAATATCAGGCGTTTGCAAAGCGAATGCATAGCAGGTGGTACCGACCGAATAATGTGGTTTGCCGTCGGCGTAAGCCAGATGGAACTGATTCTTCACACGCACCGGCCCATGGTTATTTTCTCCGGGAGCAACCGCTTTAAATGTCCCCCGCGTAGTTTCGTCGGAAAAGCTGCCGGAGATCGTATAGGTGTACTGCCCCTCAAAAGAAGGCATGAAGCGGATGCGGTATACGCCGCCTCCGTCGTAGAATCCGCTGACACAGACGGTTTCATCCGGGCTTTGAAATACGCCCTGGATGTTGTAATCTGCAAATGGATTCCCGGCCGTCCTTCCGGGAAGCGTCAGCTCGTAAACGCCCCAGCGTTCACAGCTTTCCGGCTGAGAATAGATTGTCTGCATAGCCACGTCCTCCTAATCGTTTCATGTAATAGCACAACACTTCAAGCAGAGCATTTTCATCCCGCGGCTTATCCATGCCGCGCGTTACACCCCTTATTGTTTTCATTCACGCCCCTCCTTTCCTGTATTATTTAATTAAAAATTCTTGTTTAATAAACGTTTATTATTTAAATTTTATAAACATATTGTATTATAATTTTTTAGAATTATCAACGTTTTTGTCATATTTTTCAATAAATCGGCACTTTACTCAACCTGGTTCGGGTATTTTTTAACAAAACAGACAAAAAAGAACCGGAATTTAAAACAAATTGTTTAAATTTGTTTAAACCCCGGTTTTCTCATATATCTAAAATGCCTGCTCTTATACGCTGTCCCCCTTTGTCAGTTCCGGAACAGCAAATACTTTGATCTTTGTATTCAGGGAGCTGCTGATTTCTCCATCCAAAAGCAACATAGCCATAATCGCGCGTTCCACATGCGGGATTCGAATGCACGTCAGCTTCATATCCTGCACGACATAATCGGGCACCTCGTCAATGCCGATCAGCTTCAGTTCTTCCGGAATCATAATCCCAAGCTTTCGGACGGCTGCTAACATGCCGATAGACACCTGGTAATTTTCCATAAGAAACGCATTCGGTAATTTATGCGTATTCAAATAGTCAATCGCCTGCCTTGTAATTTCCTCTATGGTATTTCCCAGTATGACCATGTCGCCCTTTTGCGGAAACAGTTCTCTTTTTGACAACAGATACTGGTACGCCTCCCTGCGTTTGTTAAAATTATAAATGTCCTTGCCCGTACCTAAATAGCAAATATCCGATGCGCCTGCTTTGTTCAGAACGCTTAATGCCATTTCCACCGCTCTGGTATTGTCAATGCAGACCGAGCTGTAAGCGCCGTCCGGCATCTCATAGTCGTAGATGACCAGAGGCTTATGTATCTGACGTATCATCCTGTGATCCGTCACAGACATTTCTGTCCCATATAAAATGACACCGGCAACGATGTCTAAATTGCATTCATCTATAATCGCCTGCAGATCCTCGTCTGTCTCATTCAGATAAGTAAGCCCATATAAATACCCTCTTTTGCGCGCCTCGATGTCAAAGGTGCTCAAAACCTCTGACCATAAATCCAGCTCCGGGTCACATACCACCTGTTTACGGTGATTCAAGATGACGACTTTAATAATCCGAAGTGAATGCAATTGCTTTGGCACGTTTTTTTCCAGTATGATGCCGTCATTTTTCTCCATCTGCGCAATGCATTGAAGAATTTTCTGCCTTGTCTGCTCATTGACTCCCGGCTTCCCGTTAACCGCCAGGGAAACCGTCGCTTTTGAAATTCCTAAATATCTTGCCACGTCTGCCATTTTTATCTTCAAATGAAACACCTCTGCATTCCGTATTCGTGAACTGCCCATTGCTTAAGTCAATGGGCTTTCTGCGTCATCAACCCCGCAGCCTGCGAGCTTCACGGGCGCTGATGCAAGACTCACCGGCCCTGTACAATCATTCTGTATTCCCATGAGCAAGTATAACACAATCCGCTGCTTTTAGCTAGGAAAAGGGAAATGTTTAAGGCGGCATTAGAAAAGCCCGGTGATTTGTTGAATGTGCTGTCGGAAAATGAAATAGAAATATCAGGCATATCTTGCAGGGCGTTAAAAATTTGTTTTTTCATTTAAGTGAAAATATGGTATTTTATCCGAAAAGCTGTTATCATAGAGCCAGTAATCAATTACCGTTTGAGAGGAAGTCTGCTTAAGCAAAACCATAGCGGCAAGATGCTGGCGGAGTACAGGGAGGAAAGGATATTCAGGATGCAGCGGCTGACAGATAACGTTCTTTTGGACATAACGATGAAGGCGGAACCCGGCGTGGGATGGGAGGAGCAGAAATTTCGTATCTCCTGCGAGGTGCGGTGAGACGCGCCATAAGTAAGAATACCAGATAAAGAAGGGCATGGCAATGAGCACAATTGTTACATTAAAAAGGGGTGAGGGCCGCGTCATCAAGGCGGGCGGCATGTGGATTTTTGACAATGAGATTGACACGGTGACAGGCTCGTTTCAAAACGGAGATATGGTAGTCGTACATGATTTTGACGGCTATCCCATGGGACGCGGGTTTATCAACATAAATTCAAAAATAAGGGTGCGCATGATGACGCGGCGCACCGGGCAGGAGGTTGACCGTGCGTTTCTTCGGATGCGCCTGCAGCGGGCCTGGGATTACCGCAAAGCGACCGTGGATACCGGCTCCTGCCGTGTGATTTTCGGGGAAGCGGATTTTCTGCCGGGCTTTGTGGCTGATAAGTATGAGGATGTGCTCGTAGTGCAGTGTCTGGCGCTTGGCATGGAGCAGTTTAAGCATACCATTATTGATCTTTTAAAGGAAATACTTGCGGCGGACGGCATATGCATACGCGGTGTTTACGAGCGCAGCGACGCGAATGAACGGAAAAAAGAGGGCCTGCAAAGGGTAAAGGGCTTTATCGGCGAAGAATTTGATACGAATGTGGAGATCACGGAAAACGGCGTGCACTACCTGGTGGATGTCGTAAACGGACAGAAAACCGGATTTTTCCTGGATCAGAAATACAACCGTCTGGCGATGCAGCGTATCTGCCGGGGAAAAAGGGTGCTGGACTGCTTCACCCATATGGGAACCTTTGCGTTAAATGCCGGGATTGCAGGGGCTGCCGAGGTGACGGGACTGGATATCTCACAGTTTGCGCTGGATCAGGCGCAGGCAAACGCGCGGCGCAACGGTCTGGAGGATCGGGTACATTTTCGCTGTGTGAATGTTTTGGACGAGCTGCCGCGCCTGGCGGCTGCGGGGGAGCGCTACGACGTGGTCATTCTTGACCCGCCTGCGTTCACGAAGTCCCGTGAGGCAACTAAAAACGCAATCCGGGGCTATCGGGAGATCAACCGGGAGGGGCTGAAGCTGACAGCGGACGGCGGCTTTCTGGCGACCTGCTCATGCTCTCATTTTATGACACAGGAGCTGTTTGCAAAGACAATCCGTGAGGCGGCGCACTCTGCGCACAAGCGCCTGCGGCAGGTAGAATTTCGCACCCAGTCCCCGGACCACCCGATTTTATGGGCGGCGCAGGAGAGCTATTATCTGAAATTTTATATTTTCCAGGTGTGTGAGGAGTGCTGAGCTCAGCTGATGGCGGCGCTTATTGAAAAAGGTGTAAAGTCCTGGCGCATTCCAAAGACGCTGCACCTTTGATTTGTGTGACATATTTATTCTTTGATTTTGTCAATGTCTGTAAGGCTTACGCCGGCAGATAATATCTTTTAAATCGGCAAACGTTTCAGCGGCATTTTCTTTTTTGCTAATAGCATTTATTTCCGGTTCTTTTGAAATCGTCAGCGGGCTGCTGCTTTTCATACCCGAGCCGCGCATGTACTGCGGGGCTGCGGGGAAAACATGATTCAGAGAGCAGTTTGGACATGAAAAGCATAGCAAGTGCTCTGTGATTATGCTATAATAGTACTCGAACGCTTAACGAACGCAAACCGAAGGGGCAGCCGGCGGTTTGCGGACAGTGTATACGGACACTTAACGAGGTACAACAGAGGCTAACGGATTCAGCAGGAGAAAAGTAATGATACACGAAGAGATCAGATTAGCAATAGATGAAGAAACGGAGGAGGCCGTGCTCACGACCTACCTCCTTTCGCAGTACGCGGATGTGCGCATGGAGCCGGCACCGCTGATTATTATCTGTCCCGGCGGGGGCTATGAATTTCTGTCCAACCGCGAGGCGGAGCAGTTCGCGATCCAGTGGAACAGCAGGGGATGCCACGCGGCGGTGCTGCGCTATTCCGTTGCGCCCGAGACGTTTCCGACCGCACTGCTGCAGCTTGCACTGGCGGTGCTGCTCGTGCGTGAAAACAGTGCGGACTGGGGCGTAAATCCGCGGCAGATCTTTGTGGAGGGCTCCTCGGCAGGCGGGCATCTGGCGGCCTGCTACGGCGTGTTCTGGAATAAGCCCTACCTTCTGGATGCGCTCGGCGTGGAGCTAAGGCAGGCCGGACAGCTTCGCCCGGCGGGACTCATTTTAAACTATCCGGTCATAAGCTCCGGTGTGTATGCCCATGAGGGCTCCTTTCAAAATCTGATGGGAGAGGCGGCCGGTGATGCGAAGCGCCGGGAGGAGCTCTCCATCGAAAAGCAGGTGAACCGGGATATGCCGCCCACCTTTATCTGGCACGGCGGGGAGGATGTGTCCGTGCCGCCGGAAAATTCACTGCTGCTGGCAATGGCGTGCAGGCAGAAGGGCATTCCGGTGGAGCTGCATTTATATATGAAGGGCGGGCATGGACTGGCGCTTGCCAATGAGCTGACCCAGGCCCCGGACGGTTTCGGGATCGAGCCTTCGTGTGAGAGCTGGATGGAGCTCGCATATATCTGGATGATGGAGGTTGCGATGCAGGATGAGGCGGACGAAACGTAAACGGGAGACGGACCGCATGGCAGAGCATTTGGGCGCGGGAGTGCTGCGGTGCTGGAGAAGCATTTCACAGGGTTGCCGGTACACGGAACAGTTAGGAGAGAGAACATGGACAGTATGCAGAAGATAGCACCCGGGAAACTGGCGCGCCTGCAGGACATTTTGGACGAGATGGTGGCGGACCGGTTTGTGTCCGGTGCGAGCTGTATGGTTTTACAGCATGGCAGGGAGCTTTGCTATTACGAGAGCGGATACCGTGATATCGCCGGGAAAAAACCGCTTTCCCGGGACACGATTTTCCGGTTTTACTCGATGACAAAGCCGGTCACGGCGGTTGCCGTGATGATGCTCGTAGAGGAGGGAAGGCTGGATTTGCTGGCTCCGGTATACGATTTTTTTCCGGAATTCCAGGATCAGTATTATATCAGGGACGGCAAAAAAATTTCCGTTCAGACGCCGGTGCAGATCCGCCATCTGCTGAATATGACTGCCGGGCTCTCCTACCCGGGGGGATCAGCGGACGAGACGGACGCGCAGACGGATGCGCTGATCCGCGAGATCATTGCGAAGCTGGATACCGACGCGGCGCTATCCACACAGGAGGTAGTGGGACGCATCGGAAAGATTCCCCTGCTGTTTGAGCCGGGAATGCGCTGGAATTACGGTCTGTGTGCGGACGTGCTGGGCGCAGTTGTGGAAAAGATCAGCGGGATGCGCTTCGGACAATTTTTGGAGCAGCGGATTTTTGAGCCGCTGCATATGGCGGACACCGGGTTTTTCGTGCCAGGCGAAAAGCAGTCACGCCTTGCAAAGGTGTATGATTGGGACGAACAGGCGGGCGCCCTGGCGGAGCGGGAGCCGAATCATCTGGGCATCGCTACCCGCATGGCAAAGGCGCCTGCATTTGAGTCCGGCGGCGCGGGGCTGGCGGGCACCATCAATGACGCCGCAAAATTTGCGTCGATGCTGACCGCGCGGGGAAAGACGGAGGAGGGCGTAAAGCTGATCTCCGAAAAAACATGGGAGTACATGATCAGCGCAGGCCTTACGGATGCGCAGCGGGCAGGCATCGTCTGGGAAAGCCTGCCGGGCTACAGCTACGGAAACCTGATGCGCATTCTGGAGGAGCCGGGACGCGCGGTGTCCTTTGGCAGCAAGGGCGAGTATGGCTGGGACGGCTGGCTGGGCGCCTATATGATGAACGACCCCGTGAATGAGCTGACGCTTCTGATCATGAATCAGCGGATGAATACCGGGACGACCCGCTATACGAGAAAGATGCGAAACATTCTGTTCTCGGCGCTGGAGACGCTTGTGCCCCTGCATTCGCAGCAGCAGATCATGGAGGTCGGCAATGAAATATGACCGTCTCATTATCGACGACGTCGCGCCCCGGGCGCTGTTGGCGGAGGCGTGAGGGGACCTTGCGCCTGCGGCCGGGATTCAGACGAACAGTATTTTGCAGACGCACCAGAACAGGAGCAGCGCCATGATTACATTGAACAGGCGGTAGTGGCGGCTGTAAACGGGAAAGAGCAGGGAGCCGGCAGTCGCCCAGATGAGGTTTCCGGCGGCGGCGCAGGCCGCCATCGTGACCGCGAAAATGAGTGTGGAGGCAGCACCTGTGCCGTAGGGCAGGACGAAGCTGCAGTAGGCAGCGATGCCGAGCATAAGTATTTTCACGTTTAAAAACTGAAGCAGGAAGCCGTTTACAAAGCGCAGCGGCACCGCTTCCCGGGTCTCCTTTGCGGCAGCCGGGCGTGTGAGGGTTTTAATCCCGAGCCAGACAATGTAGGCGGCGCCTGCAAAGCGGGCATATTGCTCGATCGCGGGGATGAGACTGCCGAGAAATGCGCAGAAGAAGCCGCAGATGAGCATGACTGTGAGCAGTCCCGTCCAGATGCCGCGCATGAGGGGAAGGCATTTCCGGAAGCCGTACTGTCCCGTGGAGGAGAGCAGAAGCACATTGTTCGGGCCGGGGGAAAAGGTCGTTGCACAGGCGTATGCCGCCAGTGAGAGGAAGGTTGATAAATGCATAATAAAGCTCCTTTGATTCATAGCATGCGGGTAATCCCATGGGTTCAGTATAGCATATTTCAAAAGGCGGGAACAAAAAAATTTACATTCGACAAAAGGATATTGATTTGAGCTATGGTTTTGTAGTAAAATTACAATGTATGAGCAATTGACAAAAGACTTGAAAAGGAGGGTTTTCCTTATGGATGTGAGGGAGAAGCATTTGTCAGACCAGAATCGGATGGCGAGTCTTATCAGTAATATTATTACGGCGAGCATGCTGGTGATCAGCCTGCTTGCATTTTTTGGACGGCAGGATGCGGCCATAATCGTAAGATGCCTGATCCTGGCAGCAGTACTTGTGATAAATGTGGTGTGTGTCAGAATTTATAAATCATCTGGGATCTACCGCCATATCGTGTCGTTCTCGACCTGTGTGGCATATCTGTCCATACTTTTTACATACAAGGACGATTTTGTTTATGCCTATGTGTTTCCGATCGCCATTATGGTTATGATTTTTCAGGATAAGCAGCTGATTATGGTCAGTGCGGTGGTTGCGGTTTTAGCGAACGCTGTTTTCTTTGTTTCGGTTGCGCTGCGTTTCCCGGAAAAGGTGCAGATGCAGAATGTCGTGGTGGAGATGCTGCTGATCATTGTGGCATGCGTTACATGCAGGCTTATCATTTCCATGCAGCAGGCACATGCGCAGGAGAACATGGAGCTGATCGAGGAGCGCGCGGCGGCACAGGCGCGGGTGGCAAAGGAGGTCGTAAAGCATTCCAAGGAGCTGGCAGACAAATTTCAGCAGGCGATGGAGGTTTCTGACACGTTAAACGAGTGTATGGATTCCAGCCACAGCTCCATCGGTGAGATCGCGGAGAGTACGAAGCTGACTGCGGAGGCGATTGAGCAGCAGACGGCACAGACGCTTGAGATTCAGCAGACCGTGCAGCAGGTGGAGACGCAGACCCGGGAGATGAGCGAGCTTTCCGAGTCCACCAAGGCGGCTGTCGAGGAGGGCGTAAAGCTCATCGGCAAGCTGAAAACGCAGGCGCTTGAGGTTGCAAAGATCAGCCATGAGACTGAGCAGACGACAAAGAATCTGAATGCAAGCATCAAGGAGGTCGAGGCGATCACCGAGACGATCCTTGGCATTTCCAGCCAGACAAACCTTCTCGCGTTAAACGCATCCATCGAGGCGGCACGCGCGGGAGAGGCCGGCAAGGGATTTGCGGTTGTAGCGGACGAGATCCGCAATCTCTCCGAGGGTACAAAGGAGGCAACGGAGCAGATTTCCGAGATTATCAACCGACTGACCCGCGATGCGGAGACGGCATCCGAGAGTATGTCACAGTCGGCGGTTTATGCGGAGAAGCAAAATGAGATGATTACGGTTACCGGGGATAAGCTGACGGATATTCAGCAGAACAGCGACGGCCTTTACGGCAATGTAAAGCGTGTGAGCAAGGCTGTGGAGGATGTTGTGGCCGCGAACACGGTGATTTCCGACAGCATTTCCAATCTTTCCGCGACCAGTGAGCAGGTGGCGGCTTCCACGGACAGCTCACTGGCACTCAGTGACAGCAGCATGGGCGCATTGAAGGATATGAATGATCTCTTAAACGAGATCTACACGATTTCCGAGGAGATGCGGGAGCTGTCCGGCAAGGCATAAAAAACAGACACGACAGTCCATAAGTATTCATATGGGCTGCCGTGTTTTTTCTTGTACACATCTCGCGGATGTGGTATCATAGGAACGAAATTGCAGCTGTCCGGGACGGGCATGGTGCCAGCCGCCCGTCTTCGGCTTGCGTCGTACACATTAACACAAACTCACAAGAAAAGAGGAGAGACAATGGGTGGATTTTTTGGCGTTGCATCCCACGAGGACTGCATATTTGACTTGTTTTTTGGCGTGGACTACCATTCACATCTTGGCACGCGCAGGGGTGGTATGACCGTATACGGCGAAAAGGGCTTTAACCGTGCGATACATAACATTGAGAATGCGCCCTTCCGCACAAAATTTGACAAGGATGTTCAGGAGATGGAAGGACATTACGGGATCGGGTGTATTTCCGATTACGAGGCGCAGCCTCTGATCATCCGCTCCCACCACGGCACCTATGCCATCACGACGGTGGGTAAGATCAACAACATGGATGAGCTGACCCAGATGCTGTTTGACCAGGGACATGCACATTTTCAGGAGATGAGCACGGGTGAGGTGAACGCAACCGAGCTGGTGGCGGCGCTGATCAACACCAGGGGAAATCTCATTGAGGGTATCCGCTTCGTGCAGGATGTGGTGGAGGGCTCCATGTCCATCCTGCTTTTAAATCAGGCGGGCATCTATGCGGCCCGGGACAAGTGGGGCAGGACGCCGCTTGTCATCGGCAAAAAGGCTGACGGCTTCTGCGCTTCCTTTGAAAATTACGCGTATATAAACCTTGGCTACCGTGATTATAAGGAGCTTGGCCCCGGCGAGATCGTGGTCATCACCGAGAAAAACTGTATTTCTCTCGGCGCCCCCGGGACGGACATGAAGATCTGTACGTTTTTATGGGTGTACTACGGTTATCCTGCCAGCTCCTACGAGGGCATCAGCGTAGAGCAGATGCGCTATAACTGCGGCGCGAAGATGGCGCAGCGGGACAACGTGAAGCCGGATATTGTGGCAGGTGTGCCGGATTCCGGGACGGCGCACGCGGTGGGCTATGCCAATGAATCGGGACTCCCGTTTTCCCGCCCGTTTATCAAATATACACCCACATGGCCCCGTTCCTTTATGCCGACGATCCAGAGCAAACGCAATCTGATCGCGAAGATGAAGATGCTGGCGGTCAATGACCTCATTAAAAATAAGAGCATTCTGCTCATTGACGACTCCATCGTGCGGGGTACGCAGCTGCATGAGACGACGGAGTATCTCTACAAAAACGGCGCCAGAGAGGTGCACATCCGTCCGGCGTGTCCGCCGCTTTTATACGGCTGCAAGTACCTGAATTTCTCCCGGTCCAGTTCGGAGATGGATCTGATTGCCAGGCGCGTGATCGAGCGGCTGGAAAACGGAAGCGTGACGGAAGCCGTTCTTGAGGATTATGCGAACCCCGAGTCGGAGAAGTACGAGCGCATGGTGGAGGAGATCTGCAAGGAATTAAAATTTACGTCTCTGCGCTTTAACCGGCTGGACGACATGCTGGATGCAACAGGAGTTGACCATTGCAGACTCTGCACATATTGCTGGAACGGGAAAGAATAAATGTCGAAAGCAGCGGGTGAAGCCTGGCGTATAATATATGGATTTGGATTATAAAAAATTAAATGATAATTTAAATATTGTAGAAATTACAGATTTAACCGACGAAAAACTGGATGTGTATACCTGCTGTTCGGAGAAGCAGCTGGCGCACCGCTTTGAGCCGGAGCCGGGGGTATTTCTGGCGGAGAGCCGCAGTGTGATTGAGCGGGCGCTCGCCGCGGGCTTTTCGCCCCTGTCCTTTCTAATTGAACGGGGGATGCTCGGGGAGATGACAGAGGTGATCGGCGGGTGCCCCGTTCCCGTGTACACGGCCAGACTGCCTGTATTGGAGAAGCTTACCGGCTATCATCTGACGCAGGGCGTGCTGTGCGCAATGCGGCGGAGGGTGCTTCCGGCGGCGGCGGAGCTGATTCGGGGAAAGCGCCGGGTGGCCGTTCTGGAGAACGTCATGAACCCGACGAATGTGGGCGCGGTCTTCCGCAGCGCGGCGGCGCTTGGGATGGATGCGGTGCTGCTCTCCGCAGGCTGCAGCGACCCGCTGTACCGGCGCTGTGTGCGCGTGAGCATGGGCGCGGTGTTTCAGATTCCATGGACGTATTGTGCAGGCAGGGCAGCGCAGGGCGCGCTGCCGGCGGTCGAGGAGCTTCGCAGGCTCGGCTTCCGGATTGTTTCGATGGCGCTGCGGGGTGATAGCATTTCCGTCGATGATGAAAGGCTGCGGGGGCCCGGACCTTTGGCGGTGCTGCTCGGCTCGGAGCGGGAGGGGCTGCGTGCGGAGACTGTCGCAGCCAGCGATGCCGTGGTGCGTATCCCCATGTCACACGGCGTCGATTCCCTGAACGTCGCGGCGGCTGCCGCGGTCGCCTTCTGGGAGCTCGGGCGCGTGAACCGATGACAGGAAGCGGAAAAGAGCCCGGCGGGATAGTGAAAAAAGTGATCGTGATGCGGAAACATCCGCTTTGCATCAGGGAAAGGGAGAAAAATTATGCCTGTATTTGATTTTACGAGTGCACCGAAGGACAAACAGGGGGCGGTATGTACCTATGAGACATTTTCCTCCTGTGAGGAATGCCCTACTGCAGAGAAGCCGCTGCTTCTCCTGGACAACCGGGAGCGGGCGTGGAGGCACCATTCCTGCGGCGTGTTTACGAATCCGGGTAAGCGCACCTCTTTTGAGTTCCAGGAGGAGGACGGGATTGTCAGCGCGGATATCCTGCGCATCGACGCACGGTTTGTGGGGCTTTTGCGCTGGCTGGGCGAGAACCACATCAATGTGCGCCTCTCGGGTGAAAACCGCGGCGACGGCTATGCGGTGTATAAGATCCGGGAGATCGCCTACGGGGGAGGAACGAAGCTCTCCGCGGAGGACGGGTTTTTGCAGTTCATGATCGAGCGGCTTCTGGCGAGCGGAGCGCCCGGGGAGGAGACGGCGGACGAGGACGACAAGGAGGAGGTCGGCGACAGCATGAAGCTGACCAGCCTGCAGAGCATCACGGATTTTATGAACTGTGCGGGACGGACGCTTCCCGACAACATCCGTCTGTGGGCGCGCCGTAACCTGGCGGTTGCGCGCTCCCACGAGGTTTCGCCGGAGGAGCGGCGCCACGCACAGCGGGCGCTCTCTATCATGATGAACGTTCAGTGGAAGAGCAATTATTTTGAGGCGATCGATCCGGGGCAGGCGCGGCGGATTCTCGACGAGGAGCTTTACGGCATGGAGCGGGTAAAGCAGCGCATCATTGAGACGATCATCCAGATCAACCGGACGCACACGCTGCCCGCCTACGGGCTGCTGCTGGTGGGGCCTGCGGGCACCGGGAAGTCACAGATCGCCTATGCGGTTGCGCGGATTTTGAAGCTCCCCTGGACGACACTGGACATGAGCTCCATTAACGATCCGGAGCAGCTCACGGGAAGCTCCCGTATTTATGCAAACGCAAAGCCGGGTATTATTATGGATGCCTTTTCGATGGCGGGGGAGTCGAACCTGGTGTTTATTATCAACGAGCTGGACAAGGCCGCGGCGGGAAAGGGCAACGGAAATCCTGCGGATGTGCTCCTGACGCTGCTTGATAATCTGGGCTTTACGGATAATTATATTGAGTGTATGATTCCCACGGTGGGCGTTTACCCGATCGCCACGGCGAATGACAAGAGCCAGATCAGCGCCCCTTTAATGTCCCGGTTTGCCGTGATTGATATTCCGGATTACACACCGGAGGAAAAGAAGATCATCTTTTCCAGGTTTGCACTGCCGAAGGTGCTGCGGCACATGAGCATGCGGGAGGACGAGTGCACCCTGACGGACGAGGCGCTGGAGCTGCTTATCACGCGCTTTGCGCATACGTCCGGTATCCGCGACCTTGAGCAGGCGGCAGAGCACATTGCGGCGAATGCGCTCTACCAGATCGAGGTGGATCATGTGCAAAGGGTTGTTTTTGACGCGGGGCAGGTGGCGGCACTGCTGGAGTGAGCGCCGCGGCGGACAGGAAACACCCTGGCCTTCCTTCTGAAAATCTTTTACGTCCCTTCTGTCGTAAGCCCATCATACGCAAATGGAATAAGCAGCTGTCTTAAAGGGAGTCCCGGACTCCCTTATCCTGCGCTGTCAATTTATACCATTCCAAATGTTGGCTATAGTTTGCGAGAAATTGATACTATTTTTAATAGAATATCAATGGGAGGGACAAAAGATGATCGAAACGATTGGGACACGCATCAGCCAATTGCGCGAGCAGGCGGGGATGACGCAGTCGGAGCTGGCAAAGCGCATTCATATCAGCCGCTCCAGCGTCCAATCATGGGAATGTGGAGCAAATTTTCCGTCCACTGACAACCTCATTTCTCTGGCACAGATTTTTCATGTGTCAACAGATTACTTACTTGATATCAGTGCAACGAAAGTGGTCAATCTGGACAAATACAGTGAAAATGAGCAGGAGCTTGTTTTTCGGATGCTGCAGTACTTCGACGAGACAGGAAAGCAGATACATAAATAGGTGGTAGAAATCAAGCAGGTAATTTGAGCGGAAGAAGGATGACCGGATGATGGGTCATCCTTTTTTACGTAAAATTCGGGCAATTTTCCGGTAAGACAAAAATAATTTTGTATAGACGAAAAAACTTTTTTTCGGTATGATGGAGGAGCGCGATATTTTGATTTTACGTGGGAGGAACGGTTATGGGTAAGGTGTGTGTCATCGGAAGCATCAACATGGACGTGGTCCTGGAGGTGAAAAGGGCCCCGGCGGCGGGGGAGGTGATCCTCGCGGAGGGCGTGAAGAAAAACCCCGGCGGCAAGGGAGAAAACGCGGCGATCGCCCTGGCGAAGCTTGGTGTGGATACGTCCTGCTTCGGGTGTGTGGGAAAGGACGCCTACGGCGACGAGCTGCTGGAAAATCTGAAGCGATATCCCCTGGATGCAGGCAGCATCAAACGGGCGGATACGGGAACCGGGATCGCCTACATCATCGTGGAGGAATCGGGGGAAAACCGGATGATTGTCTACGCGGGGGCAAACGAAGCCGTCACGCCGGAGGACATCCGGACGGTCTGCGCGCCCATGATCCGGGAGAGCGATCTGGTGCTCATTCAGCTGGAAATCGCCCGGGAAGCGATTGGCGAGATTATCCGGCTGTGCGGGGAGCTTGGCAGACGCCTGATCATCGACGCGGGCCCGGCGCAGGGCTGGTCGCCGGCAGAGCTTGCCGGTGCCTGGCTGGTCAGCCCCAACGAGACGGAGCTTTCCGCCCTCGTGGGCCGTCCGCTGAACGGGCGGGAGGAGCTTCTGGCCGGCGCACGGGAGCTTTTGGATGCGGGCATCGAGCGTGTGATCGTAAAGTGCGGGGCGCAGGGATCGATTTATGTATGTAAGGATACAGTTATAGAAGTGCCTGCCTTTGCGGTGAAGGCAGTCGATACCGTGGCGGCAGGGGACAGCTATATGGCGGGCCTGTGCAAATGTCTTTCTGAGGGAATGCAGATGCGCCCCGCGATGGAGTACGCAGGGAAATGCGGTGCGGTGGCGGTCACGAGAACCGGTGCAGTATCCTCGCTGCCGTCGGCAGAGGATATCGCACGGTTTGCGGATTTTCTGGTCCCGGGCTGACGGCCCTGCCTGCGGGGAGGGGCACTGCCGGAATCAGATGAACCGGTAGATAAAGATTGCGATGATGATTCCGAGGATCGTCGCGATGCTGAAATGGATGGTCAGCCCGAAGGTCAGGGTGAGTACCGCCATGTCCAGCACAACGGGGCTGGTCAGCCCGAAGGTTTTTCCGTAATTGAGCCATGAAAAGGTGCTGTTTGCGGCGAGGTTGCCGATGAAGCTGCCGAGAACGGCCCCGATCAAAACAAGCATGATAAGCACCCAGGTGCTTTTTCCTGCGATTCCTTTACTCATATGTAGTTCTCTCCTTTTTTGCCTATCAGTTTAACATATGAGAAAATAATGAACAAGAGAAAGAAGCAAAGAAAAATGGAACAGAATTTTAGAAAAGGCCTGCGGGACGGCATGCCGATCTGTCTCGGCTATCTCTCCGTGTCCTTTACCTTTGGCCTGTTAGGGGTGGGCATGGGACTTTCCTGGTGGCAGGCGACCCTGATCTCACTGACCAATGTGACCTCCGCGGGACAGTTCGCGGGGCTGACGATCATGATGGAGGGCGGCGCGGTTATGGAGATGGTGATCTCCCAGTTTTTTATCAATTTGCGCTACCTGCTTATGTCTATTTCCCTGACCCAGAAGGTGGACGAAGGGTTTCGCGGCATCTACCGCTGGATCCTGGCCATGGGTGTGACGGACGAGATTTTTGCCGTGGCGATGTCTCAGGACAAGCCGGTGGGCAGACGTTATTTCTGCGGGCTTTTTTTTACGCCGTACGTGGGCTGGGGGCTTGGGACGCTGCTTGGCGCCCTGTTGGGCGAGGTGGTCCCGGCAGGCGTGGCGGAGGTGTTCGGCATCGCCATCTACGGCATGTTTCTGGCGATTATCATCCCGGAGGCAACGGAGCGCAGACCGGTGCTGCAGGTGGTGCTTTTTGCGGCGCTGCTCAGCTGTGTGATTTATTATGTACCGTTTGTGAACCTTTCGAGCGGGCTGTCCATCACGCTGTGCGCGGTGCTGGCGGCGGCTTACGGTGCATGGCGGCATCCGATCCCGGCGGAGGATGATAACGCGGCGGAGGAGGTGCGTCATGCTTAGTCTTTTGGTGTTTTTTAAATACGTGGCGGTGATGGCGCTTGTGACCTACCTGCTGCGCGCGCTGCCCTTTGTGCTTGTAAAAAAGAAGATCACGAACATTTATATCCGTTCCTTCCTGGAGTATATCCCCTACGGGGTGCTGGCGGCAATGACGTTCCCGGCAGTGTTTACCTCGGCAGGAGGTCTGATCCCGTCTCTGGCGGGTGTAGCCGTGGCACTGGTGCTCGCCTGCAAAAAGAAGAGCCTTCTCACCGTGGCGATCGGGGCCGTGGCGGGGGCGGCGCTGCTCACAGCGCTCGGGCAGATGCTGTGATTTTTGCTGTTACTGTTTTGTTACTTTTCACGGGGCAGGAATGCGCATTTACTGCGCAGTCCGTAAGAACATG
>CAJUSH010000034.1:1837-38467 GCA_910589045.1 uncultured Eubacterium sp. | reverse complement strand
AAAGCAGATGGTGCTGAGTGCGTCGCCCTCTATGGAGGAGTCGGAGAGAATGGTGACACCGTTCAGGCCGCTCTCATACGGATATCCGTCGACAGGACTTAAAATATGATGGTAGATGCGCCCGTCCTTTTCAAAATAGCGTTCGTAGCGGCCGGAGGTCACGACGCTTTGATCGCTGATCTCCACGGTTGTGATGATTTCTCCGTTTTCGCTGAAGGGCATTTGAATACCGATGCGGTAGGGCCCTTCTTTTTTTTCGCCGAGGGTAAGTACGTTGCCGCCAAGGTTGATAAAGCCCTCGTGGACGCCGTTTTCGTTTAAATATGCTTTCATCCGGTCTGCCGCGTAGCCTTTGGCGATGCCGCCAAGGTCAAGCATCGTATCGGGGTTTGTGAGGGTCACGGTGCTGCCGGTAAGCCGGATCTGTTCGTAGCCAACCGTTGCAAGGGCGCGTGCAATATCCGACTGGGACGGAATGGTGCTCTGGTTGTCCGGAATATTCCACAGATCAGAAAGGGCGCCGATGGTGATATCAAAGGCACCGTCGCTGAGCTGTCCGTATTTGATGCCCGCCTCAATCAGCTCTGCGGTTTCCGCGTGGACGTCCACCGGAGCACCGCCCGCGTGGTTAATCCGGTAAATATCGCTGTCAGGGAGCGTACGGCTGAAATAATGCTCGTATGTGTCCGCCAGTGCAAAGCAGTCGTCGATGAGAGATTCGTCGGTGGAGTCGTTGAGCTGTATATCAACCATCGTATTAAAATAAAAGCCGCTTTTTGAAATCGGCTCCGCCTGTGCGATATAATTGTTGTAGATAAAGCTGATAAGTACGATGATCGCCGAGAGGATGAGGGCGAGCATGATTTTTTTGCGTTTGTCGTTTTGATTCATGGGTTACCTCGCTGTTGTTTTGCTGCTGTATGTTCGGACAGGTGTTTTCATATAGATTATAATAATCCGGATTGGTTGTCAAGGAATCGGCCAAACCAGCTGTTTCTGCGTTCCCGGAATTGTGGTATAATTTTTGCAAAGCAGGCGTATGGACAGACGGCTCATCAGTTAATAATCAGGGCATTTCACAGGGGAGGAACGGGAAGCGCCCTTGTGGAGTGCCGGGGTGGGAAGGGGATTTTTTACAGGCCCGTGCATGTGCGAAAGAGGGGTGTATACATACGGGCAGTGAGGAAAATCTTATGGGCTTTGCAGCAGGGTATCTTCGCTTTGCCGGAGCAGACCCCGCAAGGTTTTTGGCAGAACTGCTGCGGGCCAAGTGCTTTTTTCAGAAAAAAGCTGTCCGCGCAGGTACATAATATGGTATGATAGAAAGGCTTGATAAAAAATCGCAGGTGAGCGCAGAAAGAAAGAGGAGACGAGCTATGAACGAGAGCAGAATTAACCGGATCAACGAGCTTTACCATAAATCACAGGCAGAGGGACTGACCGGAGCGGAAAAGGAGGAGCAGGCAAAGCTGCGCGCGGAATATCTGGCGGATATCCGGGCGAACATCAGGGGGCAGCTCAACAACATCGACATGGTCAATGCAGACGGGACGATTGAAAATCTGGGAGAGAAATACGGAAAGCGGAGCAGGCATACAAGCTAGTGCACTTCCGATTTTTGATGACGATGGAGCGGTTTTACGTTATAATGTGTTTCACGTAGAGCTTGTTATAAGACATGCAGAAGATAAAAAAATGTACTTATATGATATCATAAATATAAAAAAAACGAGCACCCCGCTTGAGCCATAAAGCCGTACGGTAAAAACCCGCTTCTTTTTGTATAGTATATGTTGGAAAGGGAAAAAAGTCAAGAGAAATGTATAATGAAATTGATTTAGCTAAAATAAATATAAATGTAGAACCGCCCACAGAGGAGCCGGCCCGTCAATATTACTTCATGGCAAAATGCCGCAAATGGGTGAAGAATTTTGAACAGAAAAATGGGCGTTTACCCAAAGCTTTTGTACTCAATATGGGCTGTCAGATGAATGCCCGGGACTCCGAAAAGCTGCGGGGGATTCTGGCGGAAATCGGATATGTTCCCGCGGAGAGCGAGGAGGCGGATTTTGTCATCTACAATACGTGTACGGTTCGGGAGAATGCGAACAACAAGGTGTACGGCAGGCTCGGCACGCTTGGGACTTATAAGAAAAAGCATCCGGAAATGATGGTGGCGCTGTGCGGCTGCATGATGCAGGAAGCGCATGTGGCGGAGCGTCTGCGCACCCATTACCGCTTTATCAATCTGGTGTTCGGCACGCACAATATTTATAAATTTGCGGAGCTGGTTTACCGCGCCATGACGGAAACGGATATGGTGATCGACGTCTGGGAGGACGCGGATCAGATCGTGGAGGATTTGCCGATGCAGCGCAAATACCACTTTAAGTCCGGCGTGAACATCATGTTCGGCTGCAACAATTTCTGCAGCTACTGCATCGTGCCCTACGTGCGGGGACGGGAGCGCAGCCGCGAGCCGGGTGATATTATCCGCGAGATTGAGCGTCTGGTGGCGGACGGCGTGGTGGAGGTTATGCTGCTGGGGCAGAATGTAAACTCCTACGGAAAAAATCTGGAGCAGCCCATGAGCTTTGCACAGCTTTTGCGGGAGGTGGAAAAAATCGAGGGGTTGGAGCGTATCCGTTTTATGACCTCACACCCGAAGGATCTTTCGGATGAGCTGATTGCGGTTATGGCAGACTCGAAAAAAATATGCCGCCATATGCATCTGCCTTTACAGTCGGGAAGCAGCCGCATTTTAAAGGCGATGAACCGTCATTATGACAAGGAGCGCTATCTGGAGCTGGTGGATAAGCTGCGGGCAGCGATTCCCGATATCGCCATCACAACGGATATCATCGTGGGCTTCCCGGGGGAGACGCAGGAGGACTTTCTGGAGACGCTGGATGTGGTGCGGCGCGTGCGCTTTGACAGTGCGTTTACCTTTGTCTACTCGAAGCGTTCGGGCACGCCCGCGGCGCGGATGGAGGCGCAGGTGCCGCAGGAGGAAGTAAAGGAGCACTTTGACCTGCTCCTAAAAGAGGTGCAGCGCATCGGTGCAGAGAAGGCGGAGGAGCTTACGGGCAGGGTACTTCCGGTTCTGGTGGAACAGCAAAATGAGCAGGATGCCACCCTAGTAACAGGACGTCTCTCAAACAATTCCGTGGTGCATGTTCCGGGGAATGTGTCGCTCATCGGAAAAATTGTAAATGTGGAGCTTACGGAGTGCAGAGGCTTCTATTATCTGGGAAGGATCACAGATGTACGGTGAATTTGGGAAAAGAGATATCGTCTTTCTTAGCGCGCTGTTTTTGCTCGGGCTTGCGCTGACCTTTTTCATCTATCATTTTTCGGCGGGGGGAAGCGAAATTCACATTACCGTGGATGGTGAGCTTTACGGTGTCTATGGCCTGAGGGAAAGTCAGGAGATTACCGTGGAGTCGGGCAGCGGCGTGAATGTGGTAGTTATCGAAAACGGCGGGGCGCATATGAAATCGGCGGACTGCCCGGACAGTCTTTGCGTACATCAGGGAAGGATTTCCAGGGATGGACAGACAATCGTCTGCCTGCCCCACAGGCTGGTGGTGGAGGCAGTTGGCGGAAAGGAACAGGAATACGATGCAGTCAGCAGGTGATAAAGGTGAAAAATAAAACAGCATATCTGGGACTCTTCCTGGCGCTTGCGCTCATCTGCAGCTATGTGGAGGCACTGATTCCGGTGCCCATCGGCATTCCGGGTGTAAAGCTTGGGCTGGCAAATGTGGTTATGGTCTGTATGCTCTATCGATGCGGGGAGCGGGATGCGGCTGTTATTTCCGCTGCGCGGGTGCTGCTTGCGGGCTTTTTTTTCGGGAGCCTCTACAGTATTTTGTACAGTCTGGCGGGGGCGGCGCTCAGCCTTCTTGTAATGGCACTCATCCGGCGGACGCGGGCGCTTCATTTAATCAGCGTCAGTGCGGCGGGAGGGGTTGCGCACAATGTGGGGCAGTTTCTCGTGGCGGCGCTTGTGGTTGAAAATTATCGGATTTTATACTATTTGCCGGTGCTCTTTCTTGTGGGGATGGCGACCGGCGTATTGATCGGCGTGGTGGCGGCAAATATTTTGCGGCGGCTGCCGGGGGAGGTTTTATGATTCAGTATATTAAGGGCACACTGGAGGATATGGACGAGCAGACAGTGACCATTGACAATCACGGCATTGGCTATCGGGTACATATTTCGGGAGCGACGTTTGACTATCTGCCGCAGATTGGTGAGCAGGTGAAGATGTATATATATTTTCAGGTGAAGGACGACGGCTTTTCCCTGTTTGGATTTTTGACGAAGGACGACCTGCGGGTGTTTGAGCTTTTGCTGGGCGTGGGCGGCGTGGGCCCGAAGGGGGCACTTGCCGTCCTCTCGGCGCTGACACCGGATGATCTGCGTTTTGCGGTCATCTCGGACGATGCGAAGGCGATTGCAAAAGCGCCGGGTATCGGTGTAAAGACGGCGCAGCGCGTTATTTTGGAGCTGAAGGACAAGCTAAAGCTTGCCGATGCCTTTACCCAGTCGCAGGAACTGTCGAAAAATCCCGCGCTGGTGCAGGAGAAGGGGGTGCGGCAGGAAGCTCTGCTTGCGCTCACATCCCTTGGCTACTCTGCGGCAGAGGCGTCGCAGGTGCTCTCCGGTATTGAAATCACGCCGGAGTCGGAGGTGGAGGCTGTGCTGAAGCTCGCGCTGAAAAATATGGCGCTTCTGTGAAAAACAGCCCGTGCCTTTATGGATCACGACTGTAGAAATCATGCATGCATGATGATAGGAAAGTTTAAAATTCAATTGAGATAGGAGAAGCTATGGACAACCGCAAGGTTATATCCACGGAAATTCAGGAAGAGGATATTAAAATAGAGAAAAACCTGCGCCCCCAGCGTCTGGATGATTACATCGGGCAGGCGAAGGCGAAGGAAAATTTAAAGGTTTATATTGAGGCGGCGAAGGGACGGGGAGAGCCGTTAGACCATGTGCTTTTTTATGGCCCGCCGGGACTTGGCAAAACCACGCTGGCGGGCATTATCGCAAATGAGATGGGCGTGCATGTGAAGATTACGTCCGGGCCTGCCATTGCAAAGCCCGGAGAAATGGCGGCGATTTTAAGCAACCTCGCGGAGGGAGACCTTCTCTTCGTGGACGAGATACACCGCCTGAATAGGCAGGTGGAGGAGGTACTTTATCCTGCCATGGAGGATTACGCCATCGACATTATGATCGGAAAGGGGGCGACGGCACGCTCCATTCGGCTTGACCTGCCGAAATTTACGCTGGTGGGGGCCACAACCCGGGCAGGACTTCTCTCCGCGCCGCTGCGGGATCGGTTCGGCGTCATGCACCGGCTGGAATTTTATACGGTGGACGAATTAAAGGTGATTATTTTGCACTCCGCAAGAACGCTGGAGGTGGAAATTGACGACGAGGGAGCCTATGAGCTTGCAAGGCGCTCCCGGGGAACGCCGCGTCTGGCAAACCGCCTGCTGAAGCGGGTGCGGGATTTTGCACAGGTGAAATACGACGGGAAAATTACCCGTGAGGTGGCGAGCTTCGCGCTGGATTTGCTTGAGGTTGACAAGATGGGCCTTGACAACAGTGACCGGAGAATCCTTCACACGATCATCGAAAAATTTTCCGGCGGGCCGGTGGGGCTGGACACGCTGGCGGCAGCCATCGGCGAGGATTCCGGAACGATTGAGGATGTCTATGAGCCGTATCTGGTTATGAACGGGTTTATCAACCGTACGCCGAAGGGGCGCGTGGTGACGGAGTACTGCTACAGGCATTTTGGTCTGATGCCGTAGCCGGGGTGGTTGCTTTTTGGATAAAAAACGGTTATACTGGATGGGTATCAATGGCAATATGCCGCAGGGGAGGAAAAACATGGCGACAAAGGCAAGCACTGTGGTGGTGATTGACAAAAAGGAGTATAATCTGAGCGGTTTCGAGGAAGAGGAATACATGCAGCAGGTTGCTGCCTATATCAACCAGAGAATTACGGAGATGAACCAGCAGGATTCCTACAAGCGAATCCCGCAGGACATGAAAAACATCATGCTCCAGCTTAACCTGGCGGATGATTATTTCAAGGCGAAGGAGCAGGCGGGCACGGCCGGCTCGAAATTTTCCGAGCTGGAAAAGGAAATTTTTGATCTGAAGCATCAGCTTGTGGACGCACAGATGCAGCTGGATGAGACGAGCAGCAAGCTTGCGGAGGCGACCTCCAAACTGGAGCTTGTGAAGAGCCAGAACGAGGCGTTTCAGGCGCTGCTGGAGGAGGCCGCCAAGGAGAAGCGAGAGCTTGTGGAGAAAAACGAGCGTCTGACGGCGGATTTGGAAGAGGTGTTGCTGAAATAGAAGCTACAAAGGGGACGGCGTAATCGTTCCCTTTTTGTAATCGTGAAAAAGTCGTTGGACGGTAACTGCTTATTATGGTGAGGCGAAGAATGGGAAACATGGAATTGCTCGCCCCGGCCGGCTCGCCCGAAACACTGCGGGCGGTGCTGGCAGCGGGGGCGGACGCGGTGTACGTGGGTGGTGCACAGTTTGGCGCGCGCGCTTACGCAAAAAATTTTACGGAGGAGGAGCTGAAGGATGCGATTGACTACACGCATCTGATGGGAAAAAGGCTCCATCTGACGGTGAACACGCTCCTGAAAAACAGGGAGCTTGAGGAGCAGCTCTACGATTATTTTCTGCCCTTCTATGAGCAGGGCGTGGATGCGGTCATCGTGCAGGATGCAGGCGTGTTTTCCTTTATCCGGCAGTATTTTCCGGCGGTGGAGCTTCATGTGAGCACGCAGATGACGATCACCGGGGCAGACGGTGCGCGCTTTTGGAAGGATGCGGGGGCAGATCGGATTGTGCTGGCGCGGGAGCTTTCGCTGGAAGAGCTTCGCGACATCCATGAACAGGTGGAGATCGAGCTGGAATGCTTTGCACACGGAGCGCTCTGCTACTGTTATTCGGGACAGTGCCTGTTCAGCAGTCTGCTGGGCGGCAGAAGCGGGAACCGCGGGCGCTGTGCCCAGCCCTGCCGTCTGCCCTATTCGGTTGCGGGGGATGCCGGTCCGTTTTCGGGTGCAAAAAAGGCGAAGGGACAGGAGCTTTACCCCTTAAGCCCCAGGGATCTGTGCACCATCGATTTCCTGCCGGAGCTTGCACGGGCGGGGGTTTCTTCCTTAAAGATCGAGGGGCGCATGAAGCAGACCGGGTATGCGGCGGGGGTCACGGAAATTTACCGGCATTATCTGGATCTGCTGGAGGCAGGCGGCGATTATGCAGTTGCAGAATCAGACCGGCAGCGTCTGCTGGCGCTTGGAAACCGGGACGGCTTTACGAGCGGATATCTGCGGGGTGAGACCGGGCGGTCGATGATCAGCGTAAAATCGCCCAAGCACACGGCAAAGGCGTGCGAGTGGACGGCTCCTGCCGCCGGAAAACGGAAGATCCGGGGGCACGTTCGGTGTGCGGCCGGGGAGCGGATCACCTTAAGCCTGACGGATGCGGAAAGCAAAACCGTGATTACGGGAACAGGCGGTGTGGCCGAGACGGCGCTGCGCGCGCCTACAGGCGCGGCAGAGGTGGAGCAGGTGCTGCGCCGGACCGGCGATACGGTATTTCTCATGGACGAGCTGACAGTGGAGCTTATGGAGGGCTGCTTTATCCCGAAGCAGTTTTTGAAAACGCTGCGCAGGGAAGCGCTTTCTACACTCCGGGAAGCGGTTTTGAAGGGCTTTCGGCGAAATGCCCCGGAATACATTCCGTCCCCGGATTCGTTAAAGAAAGTGAAAGGGACAGGCCGTAAGGAGCTGCTTGTGGTGTGCGATACCGCAGCGCAGCTTCGCGTCTGTGTGAGGCGGGCATTTGTGGGAACGGCCGCGCTGCGGCTGCAAAGCTACGCGCAGGCAGAGCTTTTGGCAGTGCTGGAGGAGGCGGCAGAGCTGTGCCACAAATTTCACAAAAAGCTGATGCTTGCATTTCCGCCCGTCCTGCGAAGAGACGCGGTGCGGGCATATGAACAGCTTTGGATTTGCATAGAAAAGATGCAAAAAGACGGACAAGTTGAAGGATTTCTTGCAAAAAATTATGATTCCCTTGGATTTTTGAAGCGGATGGGTGCCAGGCAGGTATGGCTTGACGCTTCGCTGTACACCTTTTCAAACCGTGCAGGGGAATTTTTTCGGCAATTGGGCTATGAAAAGCAGATGCTTCCGCTGGAATTGAATGCAAAGGAGCTGCGCCGCCGTGCCGGCGAAGGAAGTATCCTGACGATTTACGGGCATGCGCCCTTTATGGTGAGCGTGCAGTGCGTAAATAAAACCGTCTATGGCTGCGACGGCCGGATGAAGCAGCTTTTTCTGACCGATCGCTGCGGGAAGCGCCTGCCGGTGAAAAATTACTGCGGGGTCTGCTGTAATGTCATTTACAATGCACTGCCTACGGTGCTTTTTGATAAAGCGGCGCAGGGCGAGGTGGAAAAAATCGCGCCCTCCATGCTGTGCATGGATTTTACGGTGGAGGATGCGGCTGCGGTGGCTGCGGTGCTTGACGCCTATGAGCAATGCACAGCAAACGGGGAGAGCGCTTTATTGGGCGAGACGACCCGGGGGCATTTTAAGCGGGGCGTGGAGTAAAGGCTGCGCCGTATCCGGTGAGGGTGCCCGGCCGTCCGTTTTAAAACGGGGCGGATATGTAAAACGACCGATATTAACGGACCCAAAAGGAAGAACGTGTTATGGTTACGATTATTACCGAAGTATCAAAATATCTCATGATGATTCTGTTTGCATGCTATACCTACGACTGTTTTGCGGTGCTGCAGAAGGCGGGGAACCAGCCGCGGCAGAAGCGTATTTTCCGAAGACAGCAGAGCTTTCTGTTTTTGATCCACCTGGATGCCTATCTGGTCATCTACGCGGTAAGGGAGGATGTGCGGGTGCTTCTTTTCTTTGCGGTGCAGGTGCTGCTCATTTGTGCGATTCAGCTTATTTACCGCTTTTTGTACAAAAAGGCGTCCCGGCTTGTGACAAACAACCTTTGCATGCTTCTTGTCATCAGCTTTATTATGCTGGAGCGGCTGAACGAGGCGAAGGCGATCCGGCAGTTTTCGCTGGCGGTGGCGGCGACGCTGATCACGCTGATCGTGCCGTTTCTGATTCACCACATCCATTTTCTGCACAAGCTGCCGTACTTCTACGCGGCGGCAGGAATCGGGCTTCTTGCGCTGGTGGCGGTGGCGGGCAAAACGGATTACGGAGCAAAGCTGTCCTTTTCCTTCGGAAGCGTCAGCCTGCAGCCATCGGAGTTTATCAAGATTCTGTTCGTCTTTTTTGTGGCGTCGATGTTTTATCATTCCACAGAATTCAAGCACGTTGTGATCACGACGGTGCTCGCGGCGGCCCATGTGCTGGTGCTGGTAGTGTCTAAGGATCTGGGAAGCGCGCTCATCTTTTTTGTTACGTATCTGATGATGCTCTATGTTGCCACGAAAAGCCCGCTCTGGCTGGGGCTTGGCGTGGCTGCGGGCGCGGCGGCCTCCGTCGTCTCCTACAAGCTGTTTTCTCATGTGCAGACCCGTGTGATCGCGTGGCGCGACCCGCTCTCGGTTATCGACAATCAGGGCTATCAGGTGTGCCAGTCGCTTTTTGCCATCGGGACCGGAGGCTGGTTTGGGCTTGGACTGTTTCAGGGGATGCCGGGAAAAATACCGGTGGCGGACGAGGACTTTATATTTGCGGCGATCTCTGAGGAGATGGGCTGCGTGTTTGCGGTCTGTCTGATTTTGATGTGCGCATGTACCTATCTCATGTTTTTGAACATTGCGATGCAGATTCACGACCGGTTTTACAAGCTGACTGCACTGGGGCTTGGGACGGTGTACGGCTTTCAGGTATTTCTCACGATTGGCGGGGTCATTAAATTTATCCCCTCCACCGGGGTGACGCTGCCGCTGGTGAGCTACGGCGGAAGCTCGCTGCTTTCGACCTTTATCATATTTGCAGTGATTCAGGGCTTATATATCATCAGGGAGGACGAGGTATTTGATGAAAAAAAGAACGGACGCAGAGGAAAACAAACGGACAAAAGAGCTGCGGAGGGATAAAAACAGGGAGTTTGCGGGTATCGCCTACGGCTTTGTCGCGGTTTTTCTGGCGATGATCGTCTATCTTGCCTGGTTCCAGTTTACGCGCAGTGAGACCTTTATCAATAATCCCTATAATACAAGGCTTGACAATTTTGCCGAGCGGATCGTACGGGGTGATATCACGGCCGACGACGGGACGGTTCTGGCGTCCACGAGGGTTGCGGCGGACGGGACGGAGAACCGGGTGTACCCCCAGGGCAGAACGTTTGCGCATGTCGTAGGCTATTCGGACAACGGAAAGACGGGGCTGGAGGCGAGCTGTAACTTTGAGCTTCTGCGCTCCCATTCGTTTCTGCTGGAGCGGGTCGTAAACGAGATAGAGGGAAAGAAAAATGAGGGCGATACGCTGGTGACGACGCTGAACGCACGGCTGCAGCAGACGGCC
This sequence comes from uncultured Eubacterium sp., assembly GCA_910589045.1. Classification (GTDB taxonomy): domain Bacteria; phylum Bacillota; class Clostridia; order Lachnospirales; family Lachnospiraceae; genus W0P33-017. Next base: position 27,908 of record CAJUSH010000034.1, on the reverse strand, counting down.
TGCGATGCACTCGGCAGCCGCAGGGGAGCGGTGGTGGTGCTGGAGCCGGGCACCGGAAAAATTCTGGCGATGGTGTCGAAGCCGGATTTTGATCCGAACACCATCGTGACGGACTGGGATGCAATTCTCGCAAACGACGAGAGCGATTCGGTGCTCTTAAACCGCGCCAGTCAGGGGCTGTATCCGCCGGGCTCGACGTTCAAGCTGGTGACGGCGCTGGAATATATCCGGGAGCATCCGAAAAATTATAAGGACTACAGCTATACGTGCAGCGGCAGCATTACAAATGACAGCTACACGCTCCACTGCTTTTCAAATGCGGTGCACGGCGGGGTGGATCTGGAGCGATCACTTGCGAAGTCGTGCAACAGCTCCTTTGCAAATATCGGGCTGTCCTTAAACCTCCGGGATTTTTCCGAAACGTGTGAGGAGCTGCTTTTTAACAGGGACCTCCCGATTGATTTTGCGGGGAGCGGGAGCCGTTTTTCTCTTTCGGCGGATTCCGGGGAGAGCGAGGTTATGGCTACCGCCATCGGGCAGGGAAAGACGCTCGTAAGCCCGCTGCATATGGCGCTGATCGTCTGTGCCATCCAAAATGACGGGGTGCTTATGCGTCCCTATCTGGCAGACCGCGTGGAAAATTCCGACGGCGGAAGGGTGGAGCAGTATGAGCCGTCGGTGTACGGGCGGCTCATGACCGAAAAGGAGGCGAAAATTTTGCGCCGTTATATGAAAACCGTTGTGGAGGACGGGACGGCGTCCGCGCTGAAAAGCGACTCCTATGTGGCTGCCGGAAAAACCGGTTCCGCAGAGTTTGGAACCGTAAAGGGCAGGAGCCACGCGTGGTTTGTGGGCTACGCGAACGCAAAGGGCAAAAATCCAATCGCCATCGCGGTTCTTGTGGAGGATGCAGGCAGCGGAAGCACGGTTGGCGTGCCGATTGCAAAGTCTGTGTTTGACACCTACTTTAAATAATAGTATACTGGTTCTTGATTATATATTTTTAACCACATCAGGAGGGATTGCAATGATCGAGGCAACAAGTTGTGGTGGTGTGGTAATATTTCGTGGAAAGATACTATTACTCTACAAAAACTATCGGAATAAATATGAGGGCTGGGTGCTCCCCAAGGGAACTGTTGAGCGCGGGGAGGAGTATAAGGAAACCGCGGCACGGGAGGTAAAGGAGGAGGCGGGCATCGAGGCTTCCATTATCAAATATGTGGGTAAGAGTCAGTATACTTTTAACGTTCCCGAGGATGTTGTGCAAAAGGAAGTGCATTGGTATCTGATGATGGGCGACAGCTATTACAGCAAACCGCAACGCGAGGAATTTTTCGTGGATTCCGGCTATTACAAGTATCACGAAGCGTACCATCTGTTGAAATTTAACAATGAAAAACAAATTCTGGAAAAGGCGTACAACGAGTATCTGGATTTGAAAAAAAGCAATTTATGGGGCAGTCGAAAGTATTGGTAGTATGAATATTGAGGATAATATATGGTATGGTACGATGATTTATTTGTCGGGGAGAGTATCCGGCCCCGCAGAAAAAAGAGAATTATCCGAAAAGTGAAAAAGCGCAGTATTTTTAGTGCGGCGTATCTTTTGACGCTCTCCGAAAATCCGCAGGATTTGATTGATATTATACACACCCGTGTCATCCGGCAGCGCTATTATCCGAGGAAGGGGCTGGTGGTTATCGGGCTTGCCGGCGATTACGAGGAGGCGGTGCAGCTGGCGGCGGAGATTCTGATCAGCCTGTATACGGTTCAGGGGGATTTTAAGCTGCGGGAATTCCTCAAAAGGAACTGGCATAACAGCAGAGAGGACGGGCTGCTATGTTAGGGATTTTATTATTGATTTTGAAAATCATCGGCTGGGTGCTGCTGGGGCTTATCTGTCTGCTCCTTGCGCTGTTTCTGCTGGTTTTGCTCGTCCCGGTGCCCTACCGCCTGCAGGCGGAATTTGGGGAGGGCTTTCACTACCGGCTGCGGGTGTTCGGGATACAGGTATTTCCGGGGAAGGAAAAGGCAGGCAGGAAAAAGCGCAGGCGAAAGGCAGGCAAATCCGGCACGCAGCAGGAAGCGGCGGACGAGCAGGAGGCAAGTGCGGAGACTGTGCAAAAGGACAGCGCAAGCGAGGAAACAGCGGCGGATCCGGAGACTGCGAATCCGAAGGCAGCTGCGAAAAAGGCGGTAAATCCGGAGGCTGCGGATAAAAATATCCGGGATAAAAAAACGGCGGATGAAAGCGGGGCAGACCAACCGGGGAACGAAAAGCCCGGGGCAGAGGATACGGGCGGGCCAAGCATGAGGGCTGCGGACGAGCCGGCAGAAGCGGCATCGCAGAACGGGCCAAAGGAGCTGCAAAGGCCAAAAAAGAGGAGCCGGGGCGAACGAAAGGCTAAAAAAGGGAGGCCCAAACGGGATAAAGCAAAGCGAGGAGGTCGGGGCATGGACTTTGATGACCTTCGGAAGAAATGGGCGCTTTTGCGGGGAGAGCTTACCGACGAGGGCAACAGGCGGGCGCTGCTGCACGGCTTTTCGGAGCTGGCGTACCTTCTTCGGCACTGCGGCCCGCGCAGGGTGAAGGCGGACGCTGCATTTTCCCTCGCGGATCCGGCGAACACCGGCTATGCGTCCGCCGCATTGAGTCTCTGTCCGTTTGTGTACAGCAGGGGCTGCAGCATCATTCCGGATTTTGAGTCGGAAAAGCTTTACGCGAAGGGCCGAGTGGATGTGAAGGGGCATGTGCGGCTCGTGCATTTTGGGATCAGCGGCGTGCGCCTGCTCATTGACCGGGATGTAAGGGCGATCCTAAAAAAAGTGAGACGTTAGAACGGCAGCCTGGGCTGCAGAAATAAATATCAATTATCAGGAGGTTTTGTCATGGGAGAAAACAGTAATTTTCGTTCTACAGTAGAATCATTGTTCAGGGGGATGGACAGCTTCATTTCCTCAAAGACGGTTGTGGGTGACGCGATTCACATTGGTGAGACGATCATTCTGCCGCTGGTGGACGTGAGCTTCGGCGTAGGTGCAGGTGCATTTGAAAAGGAGAAGTTAAACAATGCGGGCGGCGCCCTGGGCGGACGCATTCAGCCCTCAGCGGTGCTGGTTATCCAGAACGGCTCCACACGTCTGGTCAACGTGAAGAATCAGGACGGCATTACAAAGATTTTGGATATGGTGCCCGACTTTGTAGACAAATTCACAAAAAAGGATACCTCAGAGGTGCGCACGGCGGCTAAGGAAGAGGCCGGACGGGAGCTGGGCGAGATGCTGGATGCCTCCGTGAATAAGGAATCATAATCGCATACGAAAAACGGAGCCGGTTTTTGTCCCGCCTGCATGGCAGGCGCAAAGCGTGTAAATTATCGTTTCTATCATTGGCAGGAGAGCATATATTATAAGTATAGTATATGCTTTTTTGTGTTGTATACGGAGGTAGACATGCGCAGATTGATCGGGTATTCGTTTGTATGTATGGCGCTTGGAATGCTGATTACGTTATTTATTGAAAGCACCGTTGTTTTGATTATCATCATCGCCGGGCTGCTTTTGATCGGCTATCAGCTGTTCTGCTGTAAATAAAAAAGAAGCTGAAATTCAGCTTCTTTTGGTTTTACGGGAAACAGATGATCTATGCACGCTCAACTTTTCCAGACTTCAAGCATCTGGTACATACATACTGTGTCCTGGTTCCTCCGTTTACTTTGCAGCGAACAGACTTGATGTTTGATTTAAACATTCTGTTTGACCTTCTATGAGAATGGCTCACATTGTTTCCGAAATGAGCGCCTTTTCCACATATTGCACACTTTGCCATGACTTGCACCTCCTTGTCCGGTTTCAAAAGTAGTTAGAAAGTGATATCCTTCAAACTCATACTAGAGTATTTTATCAGATACATATTTGTATTGCAAGGATAATTTGAAAAATTTTGCAAAAAGTTGCGGCAGGTTAGACACGCTGGCTTTTAAATCTTAATATTATCTGCACAAAATGAGTGTTCAATACGTGAAAACATTGTATCTCCCGTTTCAGGTTATGGTGTGAAGTATAGCGCACAGAACGTGGAGATGTAAAGTTAAAAATTTGGGGGAAGGATGTAAACGATCTGCCGGAAAGCAGATCTGGAGGGCAGAAAAGCCGGAGTCTGTGCGGCCTTGACGTGTTGGACATGTGCAGTATGACGAAAGAGAAAAAGGAGCTTTCGCTCCGGGGTTAATCCCCGGGGGAAGCTCCTTTTTATAGCATAACTCAAAGGGTTAGCTGGCTGTCACGGTGAACTGGTAATCCTTGGAGGAACCGTCATCGGTTGTGGCAGTGATCCGGAATACATACGTACCGGCCTTGGTTACTTTTACATTTGCGCTGTTTAAGCCGCTGGCCGAAATTGAGAATCCGGTCTTGTCGGTAGCCGAAATCAGCTCAATCGTATACTTCACGGATTTTGCGTTGTCGGCAGTTGTGCTCAGCGCATCGCCGTACTGATCCTTAAATTCGAAGTTTGTGACAAAGTTGGAGGCATTATAGAGCTTGCCGCTGTCTGCAACTGTGATTGCAGCGCTGCTTGCGCCAAGTGCCTTTGTGACCTTAAATGCCTTCTTAGCAGCTTTGGATACCTGGTATTCCTTGGTGAGCTGGGTCTCGATGTTGTTGTTTGCAGCATCCCAGGTAGTTACCTGAACCGTAACCTTTGCAGTCTTGGTATCGATCTTCTTGTTGTCGTCATCGGTACTGAAGGTGTTGTTTTCGTTCTTTACGATCTCATACTGCTCGGAGGGAATCACGGTCTCGGTTCCGCCGATCTTTGCAACGACTTTGATTTTATCCTTAGAAAGAGAGTCAGCGTCGGCTGCTGATACCGTAAAGCCGTCGTTGACGGACTTGATTTCCAGTGTGCTCACGTCTACGCCTGCCGTGTCGTATACGGAGATCGTAAATCTTGCGTCATAGCTGGTAGGGCTTGCGGTAGCAGGCTTTGTCTCGTCGTAGCAGTATTTCAGGTATACGGTTGCGGTTCCCACTGCGACCGGTTCAGCGATGATGTTTTTGTCAGCAGTATTGATGGTTACATCTACCGCGCCGTTTTCAGCCACGTAAATTGCCGTACCGGTCGCTGCTCCTGTAGTGGTGTCAAAAATTTTGTCGTTGAACATGCTGTCGGTGGAAACAATCTTGTTGGAATACTGGTCTGTCAAAACAAGCTTGGATGACTCGATCTTGAGAGGCTGGCCCTTGCTGGAGATCGATGTCACCTGATCTGCCGCAATGCCGCTCACACTCTTTGCATATCTCTCCTGATATACGGTAAATGAGAAGGTTTTTACCAGATAGTCGCCGCCGATCTGGGAGTTTGCCATAACAGTGACGGCCTCGGGCTGGGAAGCCTTATCCGTAACACCGGGCTGGGAAGGATTCGCCTTCGGTGTATAAAGCATCTTGGCGGTTCCGTCCGCGTTTTTCTCCAGCCGGATCACCGGGCCTGACGGGTCCGTGGGAAGCGTGAGGATGCCGGAGGAGAGAACCGCATAGCTTGTTACGCTCTTTCCTTCTGCGTCGATGATTTCGTAGCTTAATTCATTTTTCTGGCCTGCGTAAACGCCGTTGGGCGCAGTGATGTTCAGGCTCTTGATGATGACGTTTTTGGCAACGGAGATCGTAGTGGTAAGCAGCATTCCCTTGTAGGGGTTTACGATGGAGAGCGTTGCGTCTCCGGCGATGGCTTCCGTGCCGTTGAGTCCCTTAAGGCTGATTGCAATATAGTCCACGCCGTTTACCGTGCGGTTCTTTAACGCCTTTGTGGTGTCTACGGCGATGTTTGTCAGGCCGCCTGCAATTGTAACGTTTACTTTGTCACGCTCAAAGAGTGTGGTGTCTACTGCATAGCCATACTGGTCTTTTACGGTCAGCAACAGCTCATAGTCTGAAATTTTATCCTTCTCCGTAATCGTCTTGATGGTGGCGGAATTTATATGGTATGTGCCTGCAACCTCAGCGGTAGCGGGCGTAGCTGCCACATTGTAGGAAATTTCCTTTGTAACCGTGACGCCCATTTCGCCTACAAGAACAACGGTTCCCTTTGTTCCGACGATTGCCAGCATCGGGCTGATGTTCTCAACCGTGATCTCACCTTCTGCCGTAGCCGTCGCTGATTTGGAGGGCTTCTGGTTGTTTGTTACCGTACCGAAGGAGCAGGTAACGGTGGGATCGGAGCTTACCATCTTCTCGCCGTACTGATTCAATGCGGCGAACTTGATGGAGCCGGCTGTCGTCTCGGTTGTGCTCTTGGCTACGATGTAATCGCTAACCTCAAAGGAGGTGAGTGTCTCATCCTTCTCAACCGTAACGTCTGCGGTGAGTGCAGTTGCCTCAAGACCCTCAATTGTAACGTTATATGCGCCAGCGGTCAGCTTCGCATCCATAGCGATCACGATCTTGGAGCCGTCAACCGTAAACTTGGACTCTCTTGCTGCTGTGCCCTTCTTTACGTCAACCTTTGTGATCTTTGTTGCATCTGCAACAGCCTTATTCAGCTCAACCGTGATAGTCTTTACGCCGGTAGCGGTTGCGGAATTGATCTTGTATGCTTCCTCCTCAACCTTGTTCTCAGCCTTAACTACACAACGGTATTTCTTTGAGGTAGTCTTCTTGGTTTTGCTGTTCTTGAAGGTCACTTTGACTACAGTACTATCAGAAAGTGCCCCATTTTCCCGCTGCAGCTTTTCGGGAAAATGGGGCACTTTGAATGCCGCTATGCATCTGTGATGCGGATGTGGTTTAGAGGTGCGTGGCCGCTGCAGCACCTCCCGGCTGATCCGGCGGGAGATTCGCCGCAGCGCTTTGCTCCTCCTTAAATGCCCCGTGCAGCTGTTCAAGCCGGTCGGTGAGCAGCTGCTGCTGATTGGGGAAGAGGTGTGCGTAGACGTCGAGTGTGGTGGATACCGATTCGTGCCCTACCCGCTCCGCGATATCTAAGGGCGAGAAGCCGGCGTTGATGAGCAGTGATACGTGTGAGTGGCGCAGGTCGTGGGTTCGGATCTGCCTTACGCCGGAGTTTCTGCAGCCCCTGCGCAGCTTGTAGAGCAGGTAGTGGTGCGTCCGCTCAAAGAGCCGCTGGTCCGGACGGATGCGGCGGCCGCTGATATACACGTTCACCTCATCCAGGAGGAACCGGGGAATGGAGATCTGCCGCATGCTCCGCTTTGTTTTCGGGGTGGAGATGATGTCCTCCCCGTTGATCTGGGTGTAAGTCTTTGTGATGGAAATTTCCATGCGCCGCCCGTCAATGTCCTGCGGGGTGAGGGCCAAAAGCTCTCCCTGGCGCATTCCGGTCCAGTATAAAAGCTCGAAGGCGGTGAAGGCCTCCGGGTCTGCGGAGAGGCAGGCAATGAAGGCAGCGTAGTCCTCGGGTGTCCAGAAGTCCAGCTTTTTTGTCTTTTTGCTTCCGATGTGCCCCGCCTTCTCGCAGGGGTTTGGAAAGCCGTAGTAGCGGTCGGCGTAGTTCATGAGGGCGCAGAGCTGGAAATCGATGAGCTGTCGGTAGGTGCTGCTGTAGTTCTGTCTGAGGATGGCGGACTGCCACCGGCGGACGTGCTGTGTGGTGATGGCAGCCATGGGCAGCGGCCCGAAAAACGGCAGGATCTTTTCCCGGAAGATGCGCTCCTTCGTGGCGGCGGAGGCGGGCTTCAGGCGTGCTCTCATGTCATCGTAGTAGAGGGAGAAAAATTCCCCGAAGGTGATGTCCTTTGAAATTTCCCCGCAGATGACGGGCGCCTGTTCCTTTGTGTTAAGCTTTGGCATAGGTGAAATCCTCCTTTTGGAATGTCCCGTCGTGCATGGCCTGGAGCGCCTCCGCGAGCATGGCCTGCCGGTTGGGGAAGAGGTGCGCGTAGACGTTTACCGTCGTGGAAATGTGGCGGTGGCCCACGCGCCCGGCGATGGCGGCTGCGGAAAAGCCCTGATCAATGAGCAGCGATACATGGGAGTGCCGGATGTCATGGATGCGTATTTTCTTCACACCGCTTTTTGTACATCCGGTTTTCAGGCGGTATTTCAAAAAGTCGATGGTGTAGGGGATGAGCCGTGCATTTTTCTTGATACCGGCATCCGCGGTATAGGACATGATTTCGCGGAAGAGGAAGTCCGGCATGCCAACGTCCCGGACGCTGTCGGGTGTTTTGGGTGGCGAGATGATATCGCGCCCGCCCTGACGGGTATAGGTTTTTGTGATTTTTAAAAGCTTTTTCTTCGGGTCGATATCCTGCGGAGTGAGGGCAAGCAGCTCGCCGACGCGGATGCCGCACCAGTAGAGCAGCTCGAAGGCGGCGAAGGCCGCGGGGTTATCCCGGCAGGTGGCGATGAAGCACCGGTACTCCTCAAGTGTCCAGAAGCTTAAGGTCCGGGCGTTTGCGCTGCCGATGTGGTCTGCCTTCGTGCAGGGATTTTCAAGGTCATAATATCTGGCCGCATACTTAAAGACGGAGGAGAGGTGCATGTCGATGGTGCGCAGGTAGGTGTCGCTGTAGCCTTTTGTGAGCAGCCCGGTCTGCCAGCGGCGGATGAGCCGGGGCGTGATGGCGTTCATGGAAAGCGCCCCGAAGACAGGGAGGATTTTGCCGTTCATGACGGCGTCCTTTGTCGCGAGGGTAGTGGGCTTTAGGCGCTCCTGCATGTCATTGCGGTAGATTTGATAGAAATCCGAAAAGCTCATGTCCGGCGTCACAGTCTCGGGTGCCGCCAGCAGATCTGTTGTGAGAAAAATGTTATTTTCCATGTGTGGTCCTCCTTCATGTATCAATAGTTGGAACTGATTTGAGGATTTTTTGCAGCGGTAAGGGCACCTGGTTACCGGTCATGGAACGGACCGCAGGTACTGAACAGCCGCTGCGTGTTCAATACGTGGGAGACCGCAGGGGATGCGGCCCCGACGTATTGGACGCTTCCGAAACGCAAGATATTGTGTGACTTAATAGTTAAAAACTTGTTTTCACACAGATATATTATGCCCGGAAGCAAAAATCAGGTTTCATCATTATAAATAATGACCAAACAGACGGAAAAAAATTAAATATCTGTTTATTTTTTTCCTTATATGGTATAAAATATAAAAGACTACGGCAATGTCCAAAAAATCGTATACCGCAGATGACTTTATACGGCGGTATGGGACAGATGCCAGATGACGAATGGAGGTTCAATTATGAATGGACAATTAACCAATTCCTTGGGCACTGTTACAATCGAGACAGATGTGATCGCCACTTATGCAGGCTCTATCGCCGTTGAGTGCTTTGGCATTGTGGGTATGGCCGCGGTGAATATGAAGGACGGACTGGTAAAGCTTTTAAAAAGAGATTATCTTTCACATGGTATAAATGTGACGGTTGGTGAAAATAATGAGATTAGTATTGATTTTCATGTGATTATTTCCTACGGTGTGAGTATTTTTACCGTTGCGGATAACCTGAAGCAGACGGTGAAGTACCGCGTGGAGGAGTTTACCGGCATGAAAATAGACCGGATCAACATTTTCGTAGAAGGTGTAAGAGTAATTGATTAGAGGCGGAAGGCAAAATGCCTGCCGACGGATACAACATTTTTAATTTGGAGGATGGATCAGTGGGATTAGAAAAAATAGACGCGTCGCTTCTGTCAAATATGTTTTTGGCAGGGGCAAAAAATCTGGATGCAAAAAAGGAGTGGATCAATGAGCTGAATGTTTTCCCGGTGCCGGACGGCGATACGGGGACAAATATGTCCATGACCATTCTCTCGGCGGCGAAGGAGGTCGGCGCACTGGAAAAGAAGGACATGAAATCCGTTGCAAAGGCAATATCCTCCGGCTCCCTTAGGGGTGCCCGCGGAAATTCGGGTGTTATCCTTTCGCAGCTTTTCCGCGGTTTTACGAAGGTGATTGCAAATTACGATTACATTGACACGGTTATTTTGGCAGAGGCCTGCGACAAGGCGGTGGAGACGGCTTATAAGGCAGTCATGAAGCCTAAGGAGGGCACGATCCTCACGGTCGCAAGGGGCGCGGCGGACAAGGCGATCGATATGGTGGAGGAGACCGACGATCTGACCGTGTTTGTCAAAGCAGTCATCGACGAGGCAGAGCGCGTCCTGAAAAAGACGCCGGACATGCTGCCGGTGTTAAAGCAGGCGGGCGTCGTGGATTCCGGCGGACAGGGACTGGTGGTTGTCCTGCAGGGCGCATACGATGCGCTGACCGGAAAGAAGATCGACTACGACAGCTTTGAGCCGGAGAAGGGCTCTGTCGGCTTCGTAAAAATCTCCCCCGAGACAAAAAGCGAGATCAAATTCGGCTACTGCACCGAGTTTATCATCGTATTGAACCGTTCGCTGAGCGACGAGGAGGTGGCAAAGTACAAGGCATTCTTAACATCCATCGGCGATTCCATCGTGGTCGTTGCGGATGACGAGATCGTTAAGACCCATGTACATACCAATGATCCCGGATTGGCAATTCAGGAGGCATTGCGGCATGGCTCTCTTAGCAAAATAAAAATCGACAACATGCGCGAGGAGCATCAGGAGCGTTTGATTAAGGACGCGGAAAAGCTTGCCAGAAAGCAGGCGGAGGAGGAAGCAAAAAAAGCTGCTGCCGAAATAAAGGAAATGGGCTTTATCAGCGTGTCCGCGGGCGCGGGGCTCAGCGAGATTTTCAGCGGTCTTGGCGTGGATATCATCATCGAGGGCGGACAGACGATGAATCCCAGCACGGAGGATCTCTTAAGCGCCGTGGAAAAGGTTCCGGCAAAGCATGTGTTTATCCTTCCGAATAACAAAAATATCATCCTTGCGGCAAATCAGGCGGCGGAGCTTTCCGGGGAAAAGAAGGTGCATGTCATTCCCACAAAGACGATTCCTCAGGGCATCACGGCGCTGATCAATTTCATGCCGGAGCTCTCGGCCGATGAGAATGCGCAGCATATGACGGAGGAGCTTGCGCATGTAAAGAGCGGGCAGATTACCTATGCGGTGCGGGATACCGTGATCGACGACAAGGAGATTAAGGAGAACGACTTCATGGGTATCGGCGATGCAGGTATTTTATCGGTGGGCGCAGATATGGAGGAGACACTGTTTTCCATGGTGGAGCAGCTTGTGGACGAGGAGAGCGGCATCATCAGCCTTTATTACGGCGACGAGGTGTCACAGGATGATGCGGATGCGCTGGCCGATCGGCTTTCGGAGAAGTACGGGGAGCTTGAGGTTGAGGTGAACAACGGCGGACAGCCGATTTACTATTATATTTTATCTGTGGAGTAATGCATATGGAACTGACTGCACCCATTCGGGAAGTGAAGGGCGTGGGCGAGAAATCAGAAGGACTTTTGCAGAAAATGGGAGTATACACCGTGGGTGATATACTCCTTCATTTTCCCAGAGACTATGTGAAATATCCCCGCGCGGCAGAGATTAACGAGCTTTGCGACGGCATGACGGCCGCCGCTGTTTTCCGCATCGAAAAGCCGGCGGTGATGCGCCGTACCCGTGCAATGACGATTACGGTATGCAAAAGCGGATACGGCGGGCGGGAGCTGGAGGCGATCTGGTTTCGGCTGCCCTACATTGCAAACGGCTTAAAAAAAGGAAAAACCGTCATTCTCTACGGAAAGGTGACGGATAAAAAGGGCATTTTTCATATGGAGCAGCCCGCGCTGTTTGCACCGGAGGATTATGCAGCCGTCGAAGAGACGATGCAGCCCGTATACGGTCTGACCAGGGGCATTACGAACCGGTTTCTGACAAAGACGATTCGGGGGGCACTGAATGCCTGCGACAGCTTTTTTGACTATCTTCCGACAGATGTCCGGGCAAAATACGAGCTGGCAGAGTACAACTTTGCCCTTGACCAGATTCATTTCCCGGATTCTATGGAAACGCTGACCTGGGCGAGACGGCGGCTGGTGTTTGACGAATTTTTTCTGTTTCTGATGACGATGGAGCTGGAGAAGCACGGGGAGGAAAAGCAGGCGAATCCGTATCATTTCGCGAAATCCGATGCCTTCCATGCTTACATAGGAAAGCTTCCCTATGAGCTGACCGGCGCCCAGAGGCGCACGCTGGACGAGATTACCGCGGATATGAGAGGGCCGGTGCTCATGCAGCGGCTCATCCAGGGGGATGTGGGAAGCGGCAAGACGATCGTCGCGTTTCTTTCGATGCTTCTTGTTTCCGACAGCGGTTATCAGTCTGCGATCATGGCGCCCACGGAGGTGCTGGCGAAGCAGCACGAGCAGTCGTTTGAGGAATTGTGCGTCCTGTTTGGCATCGAAAAGACAATCGTGCTGCTCACCGGCTCCATGACGGCGAAGCAGAAGCGGGAAAAGCGGGCGCTTATCAAAGCGCACCCGGACGCGCTGATTGTGGGGACTCACGCGCTTATTCAGGAGGCGGTGGAGTACGATAACCTTGCACTTGTTATCACGGACGAGCAGCACCGCTTCGGTGTGCGTCAGCGGGAGACGTTTGCGAAAAAGGGGCAGACACCTCATATTCTTGTCATGAGTGCGACGCCGATTCCAAGGACGCTTGCAATTATTTTGTACGGCGATATGGATATTTCTGTTATGGATGAGGTTCCGGCGAAGCGGCTTCCGATCAAAAACTGTGTGGTGGGGGAGAGCTACCGGAAAAAAGCAAACGCCTTTCTGGAAAAGGAGGTGGCAGCGGGGCATCAGGCGTATATTATCTGCCCGCTGGTGGAGGCGTCGGAAAACTATGACGCGAACAACGTCACGGACTACACAGAAAGGCTCGCGGCATCGCTCGCATCAAAGATCCGCATCGCCTGTCTGCACGGCAAGATGAAGGCCGCTGAAAAAAATCAGATCATGGAGGATTTCAAGGACCATAAGACCGATGTTCTGGTGTCCACCACGGTCATTGAGGTTGGCGTAAACGTGCCCAATGCAACCGTTATGCTCATTGAGAATGCCGACCGCTTCGGGCTGGCGCAGCTCCATCAGCTGCGGGGACGCGTGGGGCGCGGACAGGCGCAGTCCTATTGCATTATGATGAACGCGTCGGATTCCGACCGCGCGAAGGACCGCCTTGATATCCTGAACAAATCCAACGACGGCTTTTACATCGCTTCCGAGGATTTAAAGCTGCGGGGTCCCGGGGATTTCTTCGGCATCCGCCAGTCCGGCGACATGAGCTTTCTGCTGGCTGACATTTATACCGATGCAAGGGTTTTGCAGAACGCGGCGGATGAGGTGAAGCGGATTATCGCGGAGGACCCGGCGCTTGCGATGGACAAGCACGAGAATCTGCGGATAAAGATGGAGGAGATTTTTGCGAAGGGAGAGGTGAGCCTGAGCTTATAAATGCTAGGACTGCTTCAAACAGACAATGCCTAAATGCTGTCACAAATCAAAAACCCGCTATCGGCACAAAAAGAAAGGTTCTCCTCACATGTCATCATGCAAAGAGAGCCTTTCTTTTGTCAATTTAGGCTGTTTTGTCAGCAGGGCAGGTTATTCACCGGCCATCTGCTTCTCCTGTGCCTCAATCATTTTCTTTACCATATAGCCACCGACAGAACCGTTCTGTCTTGAGGTCAGATCACCGTTGTAGCCGTCCTTTAAAGGTACGCCAAGCTCGCTGGCAACCTCGTATTTAAAGCGGTTCATGGCATCCTTTGCCTCGGGGACAGAAGTAGTATTCTTACTTGACATAATGATATTTCCTCCTTTGCAGCTGTTCGTCTGGAACAGTTTTTTATGCTTTTGTATATGATCAACGGCTTGTTTGCCGCTGGTAAGCATAGTATGTGAGGAAGAAAGGAAAATAAACGTAACAACATTTTCTAATTTTTCTAGTTCATGACAAAACGGCTCGAAAGCAGCTAACAGCGCAGAAAGCGGCTGTTATTCGATGAATGGAATGCCGGAAATATCCGGGTGTACCGTCATGGAATAGTTCGTATAATAAACGACAAAGCCCGGCGCGGAGCCGTTTGGCTTTTTGACGTTTTTGCGCTGCAAATAATCGATCTCCAGCTTTTCGCTGTCACGCCCTTTTGAATAGTAGCCTGCCAGCCGCGCCGCTTCCTCAAACGTGGCATCGGGAAGCTCCTGTCCTTCGGTTTTTACGATGACATGGGAGCCGGGGATGCCCTTCGCGTGGAACCACCAGTCGCCGCCGTTTGCCACCTTGAAGGTCAGTTCCTCGTTCTGCAGATTATTTTTTCCGATAAAAATATCGAAGCCGTCATTGCTCTTATAGTGGAAGGGCCTGCTTTTCGCCGTGCGCGCACCTTTTTTTGCGGCGTGCTTTTTGATAAAGCCGCTTGCGGTCAGCTCGTCCTTGATGGCGGCAAGGTCCGCCTCGGTAACGGCGATATCCAGCGAGGCTGCGACGGATTCCAGATAGGTGATCTCATCGGAAACCTCAACGGTCAGCGCCTGGAGTGCTTCGCAGGTGCGCTTTAGCTTATTATACTTTGCAAAATATTTCTGCGCATTTTCCTGGGCGCTAAGCTGCGCATCCAGCGGGATCGTGATATCCTCATTGGTGTAATAGTTCAGCACGGTGAGCTTCTTTTCGCCCTCGGGCACGCCGTAGCCGTAGACCTGTAAAAGCTCGCCATACACCTTATATTTGTCCCGTTTTTCGGTGTCCTTAAGCTGCTTTTGCTGCAGAGAGAGCTTTTTTACGTTGCGCTCGAGCGCGGTCTGGACAATGCGGCGCAGGTCGGCGGATTTCTGGCGGATGCGGGTGTAGGAATCCTTATCCGCATAAAAGCGCTCCAGCACCTCGGAAATGGACGTAAAACGCTCTGTCGTATAGTCGGGAAAATCGTTGTATTCCCGAAGCTCCACCGCGGAAAACTCGATAGGCTCATCCCCTTTTTTGATGATGCACGGGACAAATTTCCCTTCCTTCACGTCCTCCATCAGCCACAGAAACTCATGGGCGAGATGAAGCCTTGCGTCGTCGGATAAGCTCTCCATCGGTGCGTCGGCATCGATTCCGGCGCGGTAGCCCACCTCGTTTGCCACGGCAGGGCTGATGCCGGTGTAGGTCATATAGAGGGCCTTTGCGATGGAAAGCGGTTTGTTACACGCATCAAAGAGAACGGTCTGCTCCGATGCGCTTAAGGGATCGCACTTTTCCATCGTGTTTGGTATAAAATAATCCCTGCCGGGCAGTACCTCCCGCACGGAGCTGACCGAGGCGGGGATGTGCTTGATGGCGTCGATGATACGATTATTTTCGTCACAGAAAATGATGTTGCTGTGCTTGCCCATCAGCTCCACGATGAGCCGCTTTTTGCACAGGTCGCCCAGCTCGTCCAGATGCTCGATGTCAAATTGGATGATGCGCTCTAAGCCCGGCTGGCTGATATCTGTAATTTTTCCGTTTGCGATAAATTTGCGCAGGAGCATACAGAAATTCGGCGCGGTCATTGGACTGGGCCTGTTAATGTCTGTGAGATACACAAAGGGAAGCGACGCGCTTGCCGAGAGCAGCAGGCGCTTTTGCCCGCAGGCGCCCTTCAGCGTGAGCAGAAGCGCGTCGTTTTCGGGCTGTGCGATCTTGCTGATGCGTGCGCCGCTTAGTGTTTCTTTCAATTCGGTTACAATATTTGCAACGACAATTCCGTCAAATGCCATGGAATAAACCTCCTGATTATTTCGCCAGATATCCCCCGTCTACCGGAAGCAGGACGCCGGTCGTCCAGCAGGCGTTTTCCCCGAGGAAATAGAGCACGCCGTCCGCGATGTATGCGGGGTCACCGTAGCTGCGCATGGGCATTCTGCCGCACAGATCCTTTTTGGAGTCCTCGAGGGCAAGATATGCGCTGTTGTGCTTCGTCGGGATGGGACCGGGCATAATGGCGTTTACGGTAATACCGTGGGGGCCTAACGCTTCCGCCGCCATGTGGGTGAATGCGCTTACCGCGCCCTTTGCCGCGCCGTAGTGCACCTGGGTGGCGGAGCCGGAAACCGCCGTGATGGAAGAGAAGTTTACGATTCTGCCCCTGATCCCCCGCGCTGCCATCTGTTCGGAAATTTTCTGGGTGAGGAGGAAAACGGCTTTTATGTTCACGTTAAAGGTAAAGTCATAGCTTTCCGGTGTGACTGCGAAGAAATCCTCGAACAGGCAGACACCGGCATTGTTGACAAGGCCGTAAATATCCCCGCAGGCATTGATTTTCTCCGCAAGCGAGAGCACCTCGTCCTCTTTTGACAGATCCGCCTGAAACGCGCGGAAGTCAACGCCTGCAGCTTCTGCGGCCGCCTTTGCCTCGCTGATATCACCGGAATTATAGTGGGCGATGATATCATAGCCTTCTGTACAGAGTCTTTTTACGATGCCGAGTCCCAGGCCCTTGGATGCGCCGGTAACGGCAACGGTTTTATTCTGTTTGTTCATGATGGTGGTCCTTTCTAAGCTTATACTTATGTCAATTCAATGGTTTCGAATACCGGCGGCTTTAATTGTGCAGTCTGCAAGCCTGTGCCGGTATCATGGCTGTATGCTTTATCCATCATATTCCGAAGGGTTCTCCCCTGTCAAGAAATTTGTGCATATCTTCTGCCGCAAGAAAGGGGAATGCTTACGATTCTCTTCGTGAACAGCAACCGGAGAATTTTTTCTTGTATTCTAAAGGGAAATCATGCATAATGTTTTCAGACATCCGGTATTTGGGAAAGGACAGGAAAATGCCGGCAGTAACGGTTTGGAGGATTCAGGGATGAAAAAGAGGGACTCGAAAAGGAAAAGCAAAAAAATGTTTGCATTTATATACCCAATGTGCTATATTATTTGAGTATGAGTAAAGAGCCGCATATCCGGTTTGACGGACACTCCGACCGCTTACTGAATATCCGGCGTAAAAAGACAAGGAGGAAACAATTATGTTAGCAAAAGATCAAAAGTCAGCGATCATCGCTGAGTATGGCAAGACCCCGAACGACACCGGTTCACCGGAGGTGCAGATCGCACTGCTCACCACGCGCATCAACGAGCTGAACGATCACTTAAAGGCGCACGCAAAGGATCATCATTCACGCAGGGGTCTTTTAAAGATGGTAGGACAGAGACGCCGCTTACTGGCTTATCTGAAGGAGAAGGATATCGAGCGTTATCGTTCCCTGATCGAGCGTTTAGGCTTGAGAAAATAATGATTATAAAAATAGGGCGGAGTATCTCCGCTCTATTTTCAGTCGGGAGAACAGATAATTACGATGTTCCAATACAGACACAATTCCTGTCCTTTTAAAGACAGACTCTGTTTTGATACGCTGCAAATTCAAACCGGCAGATGGGGATTCCGAGACCACTGAAAAGCACAAAGGCTTTCGCTAGGAGCTTCTGTATTTTGTGTTTTCCAGTAGTTTCGGGAGCATCTGCCTCCAACCAAACAAGGAGAACAAATTATGTACAAGAGTTATTCAATTGAGCTTGGCGGCAGGACGCTGACCATCGATATCGGTCGGGTAGCCGCGCAGGCAAACGGTGCCGCGCTGCTCAAATACGGCGAGACCACCGTGCTATCCACTGCAACCGCATCGGAAAAGCCCCGTGACGGCATCGACTTTTTCCCGCTGAGCGTGGAGTTTGAGGAAAAGATGTATGCGGTAGGCAAGATTCCGGGAGGCTTTAACAAGCGCGAGGGCAAGCCCTCCGAAAACGCGGTGCTGACCTCACGTGTCATCGATCGTCCGATGCGTCCCTTATTCCCGAAGGATTACCGCAATGACGTGACATTAAACAATATGGTCATGAGCGTAGACCCCGCATGCCGCCCCGAGATCGTGGCGATGCTGGGTGCCGCGATTGCCGCTTCGATTTCCGATATCCCATTTGCCGGCCCCTGTGCCATGACCCAGATGGGTATGGTGGACGGTGCGTTTATCGTCAATCCGTCCCAGGAGCAGTGGGACAAGGGTGATCTGATGCTGACGGTTGCATCTACCGCGGAAAAGGTGATCATGATCGAGGCGGGCGCCAATGAGATTCCCGAGGAGAAGATGATCGAGGCAATCTACAAGGCACACGAGATCAACCAGACGATCATCGCATTTATCA
Source organism: uncultured Eubacterium sp. (assembly GCA_910589045.1). GTDB lineage: Bacteria > Bacillota > Clostridia > Lachnospirales > Lachnospiraceae > W0P33-017. The sequence continues at coordinate 9,827 of CAJUSH010000034.1, read as the reverse complement.
ATCAGATCGTGGCAGAGGTTGGAAAGCCCAAGCACACCTACACGAGCTGCGCGATCCCCGAGGCGCTTTTTGAGGAAATCAAAAAAATTGTTCCGCCCCAGGAGATGGAGACAGCCGTATTTACCGACGTAAAGCAGGCGCGCGAGGAGAATATCCGTCAGATCACCGAAAAGCTGGAAACCGCTTTCGCGGATAACGAGGAGTGGCTGCCGCTCATAGGCGACGCGGTTTATCAGTATCAGAAAAAGACGGTCCGCAAGATGATTTTAAAGGATCACAAGCGTCCCGACGGACGTGCGCTTGATCAGATCCGTCCTCTGGCCGCCGAGGTTGACATTATCCCCCGTGTTCATGGCTCGGCTATGTTTACCCGCGGACAGACACAGATCTGTGATATTGTGACGCTTGCGCCTCTTTCCGAGGTACAGAAGATTGACGGACTGGATTTAAATATTACGACCAAGCGCTATCTGCACCAGTATAATTTCCCTTCCTACTCCGTAGGAGAGACAAAGGTGTCCCGCGGCCCTGGCCGACGTGAGATCGGGCACGGTGCGCTGGCAGAGCGTGCGCTTATCCCGGTGCTCCCCTCCGAGGAGGAGTTCCCTTACGCAATCCGCGCGGTATCCGAGACGTTTGAGTCCAACGGCTCTACGTCCATGGCTTCCACCTGTGCCTCCTGTATGTCACTCATGGCAGCCGGTGTGCCGATCAAAAAGATGGTAGCGGGTATTTCCTGCGGACTTGTAACCGGGGATACCGATGACGATTTTGTACTTCTGACCGATATCCAGGGTCTTGAGGATTTCTTCGGTGACATGGACTTTAAGGTGACCGGAACGAAGGACGGAATCACCGCGATTCAGATGGACATTAAGATTCACGGACTGACCCGTCCCATCGTTGAAGGTGCGATCGCAAGATGCCGTGAGGCACGCTTCTTCATCATGGACACCTGTATGTCCAAGGCGATTGCGGAGCCGAGAAAGGAGCTGAGTCCTTACGCACCGAAGATCGTCCAGATCCAGATCGATCCCCAGAAGATCGGCGATGTGGTGGGACAGCGCGGAAAGACGATCAATGAGATCATCGACCGCACCGGTGTCAAGATCGATATTACCGACGACGGAGCTGTATCTATCTGCGGCACCGAGCCGACGATGATGGACAAGGCCATTGAGATGATCCGCATCATTACCACGGACTTTGAGGCCGGGCAGATTTTCAAGGGTGTCGTAGTCAGCATCAAGGAGTTTGGCGCATTTGTGGAGTTTGCGCCCGGCAAGGAGGGAATGGTCCATATTTCCAAGATCGCAAAGGAGCGCATCAACCGTGTGGAGGATGTGCTGACCCTTGGCGACAAGGTAACTGTCAAGTGCATGGGCAAGGACAAGATGGGCCGTATGAGCTTCTCCATGAAGGATGTGGCGGCTTCCGAGCGATAATTGACTGCATAAAAGCAGAAGGATAAAAACGGAATTGGGCTGTGCACCGGTTCCGTTTTTTTGCGTGACCGTTTCATTTTCCGCCGCATATAATAATATAATTCTTTCTGTCAAAGGATTCGTATGGAACGGGTACGAAAATTGATTCATACACAGATCCCCCACAGCGAGGGATATTTTGGCGCCGGATCTACGGTGGCGATTTTAGACACCGGGATGGTAATGCACACGGATTTTAAAAACCGCGTGCTGGATTTTCATGATTTTGTGAACGGGCGTGTGGGGCTTTACGATGACAACGGCCACGGCACACATCTGGCCGGCATCATCGGCGGCAGTGGCAGCCGCGGAAACGGAAAATATACGGGTGTCGCGCCGGGGTGCGGCTATGTTGTACTGAAGGTTCTCGACTCTATGGGAAACGGGGACATTGAGGCGATCATCCGCGCGGTAGACTGGATACTGAAAAATCAGCCGCACCTGGGAATCCGTTTTTTAAATATTTCCATCGGTATGATGCCCCACACAAAGCGAAGGGAACAGCAGGAGCTGATCTCGGCAATTCAGGCGCTCTGGGATCGCGGGATCTGTGTGGTAGCGGCATCCGGGAACAACGGGCCGGGGGCATCCTCCGTGACAGTTCCGGGCAGCATACCGGAGCTGATTACCGTCGGGAGCCTTGATGACGACGACCGAGTGCTATTACGCGGAAACATGAATCTCGGCTACAGCGGCAGGGGACCAACCGATATCTGTGTTGCAAAGCCGGAGGTTTTAGCGCCGGGAACTCGCATCATCAGCTGCGGCAGCCACGGCGGATATGTGAGCAAGAGCGGTACCTCCATGGCCACTGCGGTTGTTACCGGAGGTCTTGCCGTACTTGGCGAAATCTATCCGAATTTTTCACCGTCGGATCTCAAGCTGTTTTTGTACAGCAAGCTCCTTCGAAAAAAAGGGAAGCCGGGCTGGGGAAGCTTTGATTTTGCGGAGCTAATGTGATATGATATCATTCAGAATCAGGCAAGCCCGATTTCCCGCTGCCTGGCAGCAAGGGTGCTTGTTTGGGCGGCTCTGCCGCAGTCAGGAAACACACGGGTGTTTCCTGGCCCGGCTATTGGCGTAGTATAATTTGATCAAAAAGGACTAACAAGGGATGAAACGGATTATTAAATTTCTAACCGGACGTTTATGTATCATCGGTGTGATGATTTTGCTCCAGGTTGCATGGATTGTTGTTTTTCTGGTGGACGTGAGCAGGCGATACTATTTTGTTTCGGGTATTTTAAACCTGATCGCGCTGGCAATCGCATTTTCCATCGTCAGGCAATGGTCAAATCCTTCTTCAAAGCTGTCGTGGTGTTTTTTTATCATGGCAGTTCCCATCGTCGGGGTGCCGGTGTATCTGATCTTTGGTCGGCCCGGCCTTACCCGCGGTACGAGACGGCGCATGGACGCGGTAAATGAGCGGATGAAGCCGTTTTTAAAAGAGGACAATGCGCTGACGGAATTTCTGCACAGGGAGCACAAGCAGGCGGCGCTTCAATCGGACTACATTTGGAATGTCTCCCGCAATCCGATCTATGCACACACGACAAGCCGCTATTTCGGGTGTGGCGAGGATATGTTTCAGGTCATGCTCTCGGATATTATGCGGGCAAAAAAATATATTTTTCTGGAGTATTTTATCCTGGATCAGGGTCAGATGTTTGACACGCTGGTGGAAGCACTCGCGAAAAAAGCAGCGGAGGGTGTGGACGTCCGCCTGATCTACGACGATTTCGGCTGTATCAGCACGATGCCGACGCATTTTTACCGGAAGCTGCAGGCGAGGGGGATTAAATGTGCGGCCTTTAACCCCGCCCGTCCGGTGATGGCAATCATTATGAATCATCGTGACCACAGGAAGATTCTGGTTGTGGACGGAGAGGTGGGCTACACCGGCGGCATCAATATCGCAGATGAGTATATCAACCAGATCGTGCGCTTCGGCTACTGGAAGGATACGGGCATCCGCCTGGAGGGTGCCGCGGCATGGAGCTTTTCCGTGATGTTTCTGGAAATGTGGGATTTTATTGTCAACAGCGAAGAGCCGTACGAAAAGTTCATGCCGGCAGCCACCTTTGCAGCACAGATTCCGACGGAGGGCTATGTGCAGCCCTATGACGATACGCCCTTAGACAGCGAAAACGTCGGTGAAAATGTGTACCTGAACATGATTACCCGTGCGACAAGATATGTGTATATTTACACACCTTATCTCATTTTGGACCAGGAGATGATCGTTGCACTGTCGAATGCGGCGAAGAGCGGTGTGGATGTGCGCATCGTGACGCCCGGCATTCCGGATAAAAAGCTTGTGTATATGCTCACCCGCGCCCACTATGCAAAGCTGCTGGAAAACGGTGTGCGCATTTACGAGTATACGCCGGGTTTTCTGCACGCGAAATGCTTTGTGTGTGATGACGAGTATGCGACCGTCGGCAGCATCAACCTGGATTACCGCAGCCTCTACCTGCACTTTGAATGCGGTGTGTTTCTCTATCGAACGCACTCTGTGGCGGAGGTATACGAGGATATGACAGCCACCATCGCACAATCCAGAGAGATTCTGGAGACGGACTGCCGGCGGAGGCATCCGCTTGGGATGAGCCTTGTGCACGCTCTTTTGCGGCTGGCGGCACCGCTGCTTTAATTTGAAAGCGATGCCGCAGACACGGCTCCTTTTGCTGCTTTTTGTCAAAAATTAAATCTAGCGGAAATATGCCATCGCCGCCTTGATAAAGTAATATTTATAATCCGCCTGTTCCACCGTAGCGGCTGCGCGGATGGAGACGGAGCCGATCATGGTTCCGTTGATCGTATAAACTGCCTCTCCCACGATATCTCCCTCGTTCACGGGGGCTTCCACGGATTCCGGCAGGGAAAGCGTTTTCTCAACTGCGGCGAGGTCACGGCCTTCGGTGTCCAGATATTCAAACGCGCCGTCATAGCACACATCCAGGGTATTATCCTTGCCGCGCAGCACGGGGAGTGCCGCAAGGGCATCACTGTTTTCGTCCTCGTAGAGCCTGCACTTTGCAAAGCCGTAATCCATACAGGCTTGCAGGTCCTTAACTCTGGATTTAATATCCGGCTCTGCCATGAGTACAGTGATTAGTTCAAGGGCATCCTTTTTTGCGGTAGCCGAGATACAATATTTCGAGAGGGATGTGTAGCCTGTTTTCAGTCCCGTTGCATAGGGGTACTGCTTCAAAAATTTATTCGTGTTTGTCAGTCCGAACTCCGAGGAGCCGCGGCGGGTCTCATGGGTGATGGAATCCTGCCAAATGGTGCAGTAGTCGTGTATCTGCGGGTGGTTCAGGATCAGCTCCCGGGACATGAGCGCGATATCGCGGGCGGTCGTGAGGTGTCCGTCGGCCTCTAAGCCGCAGCAGTTTACGAAGTTGGTGTGTTCCATGCCGAGGGCCTTTGCCTTTTCGTTCATCTGTTCCACGAAGGCAGGCTCACTCCCGGCGATAAATTCCGCCATCGCCACGCATGCGTCATTGGCGCTGGCGATGCTGATGCATTTGATCAGATCGTGGACGGTCTGGGTTTCCCCTGCTTCTAAAAATACCTGGGAGCCGCCCATGCTGGCTGCATGCTCGGAGACGGTCACCACGTCCTCGAGTGCATACTGATTTTTCTCAAGCCCCTCAAAGATGAGCAGAAGCGTCATGACCTTTGTGACGCTGGCGGGGCGAAGCTGTTCATCCGCATTTTTTTCGTAGATAACGGTTCCGGTTTTTGCTTCCATGAGCATTGCGGATTTTGCAGCGGGGTTCGGGGTGCCTGCGGCATCCGTTTGATCGTCCTCTGCCGCCGCGCTGACCGCACAGCCTGCGGTAAGTGTACATACAAGCAGCAGAAAGAGAAATGCTTTTTTGAGATACATTTGAAATTTCCTCATAGTCTTTGTAATATAACTATGCAGACAGGAGGTTTGCAATGCGCATTTTTAAAATCATTACGACGGTTACCGGCGCAGCGGCACTCTACGGGCTCTGGCAGTTACAGGAGCTGATGCACTTTAACCGGACATACTACACGGTTCATTCGGAAAAATTAAAGGCGCGTCATCGCTTTGTGGTACTGGCGGATCTGCATCTGTGGCGCTACGGCAGACATAACAGGCGGCTGCTTGCCGCAATCCGTGAGGAGGCGCCTGAGGCAATCTTTTTGCCCGGGGATCTGATTGTTCACACAAAGCCAGAGCGCTTTTTTGTGGCGGAAGAGCTGATGCGGGAGCTGGTTCGGATTGCGCCGGTATATTTTTCCAACGGAAACCATGAGAGCCGTCTGGAGTGTCCGGGAAATGAAAATTATGAGGCGTATCAGGCGCTTAAAAAAAGGATGCGGGTGTTGGGTGTGCACATCCTGAATAACTGCGAGCGGGTGCTTTCCTCCGGTGGTGACCGGATCGTGGTGCACGGGCTGGAGCTCCCCCTCTATTATTATAAGAAAGGATGCGAGAGGCCACTGGCACCGAATGAGCTGACGCGCTGCCTTGGCAGGGCGGATACGGACGATTTTCATGTGCTCCTTGCGCATACACCGAAATATACGTCGGACTATTTTTCCTGGGGCGCCGATCTTTGCCTGTCCGGGCATTACCACGGAGGGCTTGTGTGTATCCCGGGGATCGGCAGTGTAGTTTCCCCGCAGCTTGAGCTGTTTCCCAGGTACAGCTTCGGCCGTTATGAGAAGGATGGTCATGTGTCGCTGGTGAGCCGCGGCATGGGAACCCATACATTTCACATCCGCATTTTTAACCGCAGCGAGCTTCTGGTGGTAACGGCAAGCGGCGAATAAGCGGCATCCTGTATGGGATTCTAAAATGGGGCTTGAAATTTTGCTTCCCAGCGTATAGAATAGGAGAGTACATGCAATACAACATATAGGGGTTTGAGTTATGGATTTGACGGTAAAACTACAAGCATTTGAGGGGCCGCTTGATTTGCTCCTGCATCTTCTGGACAAGAATAAGGTGAATATTTACGATATTCCCATCGTGGAGATTACGAATCAGTATATGGATTACATCCGGGAAATGCAGCGCCAGGACCTGAATGTCATGAGTGAATTTATGGTGATGGCGGCAACGCTTTTGGATATCAAGGCAAAGATGCTGCTTCCCGCACCGGAGACGGAGGATGACGAGGAGGCGGAGGACCCCAGGGCGCAGCTGGTTCAGCAGCTCCTGGAGTACAAGATGTACAAATATATTTCCGGTGAGCTGAAGGATCGACAGATGGACGCAAGCCGGGTGCTTTTTAAGGTGCCTACGATCCCGAAGGAGGTATCCGCCTACGAAGAGCCGGTTAATTTGGACGAGCTGGTGGCGGACCTTACGCTGGAAAAGCTCAATAATATTTTTCGTTCTATCATGAAAAAGCAGGTGGACAAGATCGATCCGATCCGCTCAAAGTTTGGTAAGATCCAGAAGGAAGAGCTTTCCCTTGAGGATTGCATGCACTCACTGGAGGACTACGCCAAAAACCATAAGCAGTTCAGCTTCCGCGCGCTGCTTGACGGTGCGAAGAGCAAGACCGAGGTCATCGTAACCTTTCTTGCTATTTTGGAGCTGATGAAAGTGGGGGCGATTTTCATCACGCAGGAAGCGATTTTTGACGACATTCAGATTACGTCGCAGATCGCGGCGTAGGCGGGGCATCTGTGATCGTACGAGGCTTAGCCGCAGGCCGCGCTTGCGGTGCAGGCGGGTATCCGCCAGGCGGCTGGGATGCCCGGGGCGCCGTATCTGAAACGGGATGCCCGGAGCATTTGATACAGAGGAGGTTTATGGAGAATCAGGACTATAAGGCGATCATTGAATCGATTTTGTTTACCATGGGCGAGTCCGTGGAGCTTTCCAAGATTGCCGCAGCCATTGAACTGGACAAGCAGGATACAAAGCAGCTTTTGGATGAGCTGATCGTGGACTATGAGCAGGCGGGACGGGGCATTACGATCATTGAGTTAGACGGCGCTTACCAGATGTGCACCCGGCCTGAGATGTATGAATACCTCATTCGCATCGCCAAGCAGCCGAAGCACCGGGCGCTGACGGACGTACTGCTGGAGACGCTCTCCATCATCGCCTACAAGCAGCCCATTACCCGTGTGGAGATTGAAAAAATCCGGGGTGTCTCCTGCGATCACGCGGTGAACAAGCTGCTGGAGTATAACCTCATCCAGGAGCTTGGCAGGCTGGATGCGCCGGGAAAGCCCCTTTTGTTTGGCACAACAGAGGAGTTTCTGCGCAGCTTCGGCGTGCACTCCATCGATGAGCTTCCGGTGTTAAATCCGGATCAGGTCGAGGAATTCCGGCAACAGGCGGAGGAGGAGATGCAGGTTCAATTGAATATCTAAACTCCCTTTTCGGAATTGTGTACCCAGATCATATGAGCTTATAAATATACATTATGGGTTGCAGGCAAATATTTTATTACACAATGGTCATTTTCTGGAAAAGATATATTTGTTTCTATTTCAAACAGAGAACC
>CAJUSH010000034.1:0-1827 GCA_910589045.1 uncultured Eubacterium sp. | reverse complement strand
TAAGCGGATGCAAAAACAGTAATTATATGCACGAATATGTACTATATTTCAAGCCTTGTGCTAGGAACACTTTTCCGAAAAGGGAGTATCTAAAGCCGCCTGCGGTATGGCATATGTGCTTTGCCATCGATCGATAAAGGTATTTCGGAGATCCTGTTATCATGATGAAAATACTTTGTGTAGGAAAAATAAAAGAAAAATTTTACCGCGACGCAGTCGCTGAGTACGAAAAGCGTCTTTCACGCTATTGTAAGCTTGAGATTGTCGAGGTTGCGGATGAGAAAACGCCGGATCAGGGTTCGGCGGCAGAAGAGCAGCGGGTGCTTGAAAGGGAGGCATCACGTTTGTTTTCCCGCATCAGGGATACGGATTATGTGATTGCCCTTGCGATTGACGGAAGCATGCGGGATTCGGTCGCATTTGCATCGCATATGGAATCGCTTGCGGTTTCCGGGAAAAGCAATATCGTGCTGGTGATCGGCGGCTCACTTGGCTTACATAATTCTATATTATGTCGCTCTAATGAGAAAATCAGCTTTTCCCGTATGACATTCCCGCATCAGCTCATGCGTGTAATTTTGCTGGAACAGCTTTACCGAAGCTACCGGATTATCAATCATGAACCATATCATAAGTAAAGGCGAAAAGGAACAGATGTTCTTAGAAATAAAAGAGAATAAGAGTTATATTTTTAACCCCATGGGAGTGTGCGGCTTCCATGGGGTTTTACTATTGGTTGTGTAGTTCATCTGGTGGAATATATTCTATCAGGTCGTGCAAATCACATTCCAGGGCATAGCATAATCTTGATAGTACAGCAATATCCAGACGCTGAACCTCATTTTTACAATACTTTTTCAGTTGTGTTCTTTGCATTTCAGCCCTAAAAGATAATTTATTGATAGAAATATTTCGCTTTTTCATTAACTCTTCTAAATGTATCTTAACAGTACCAAATTCAAGGTCATTCATACATCATTCCTCCATCCTATATATTTCTATGATATTTTATGTAACTAGGTATTGAAATGAGTAAGAAAATATAGTATATTTATATGAGCAGATATATACTCAATCGAAATTAGTTTTTTCTATAAATTGGGTTTACTTCTTATAGGGAGGGCTTTATGAATACAAAAAAAGATTATCTTAGTAAAACAATTATGGTAAATACAGAGGATGCGCTAAAAAATGCTGTAAAAGTTGGATATGGCATTATCTATATTCAAGGAGATTATGCGAATAAAATTGCAGGAAAAATGAGGAATAGCGATACTGGAAATTTGTTGTCTAATGCAGGTCTTGCGATTGGCTTTTTCTTTTTTACACCTTTGTTTTTGGCAGGGCTTGTGGGGAAGATTCTTACAAAGGATATGTCAAAATATAAAATTGTTGCAGTTGGAGATTATGAGGTACAAATCAAACATAAATCAATTAAAGAATAACAGGGAGGATATTTAAAATGGGATTATTTAAGAATTTAGCAGGAAAGGCACTGGATTTAATGACAGAAGATACCGTTTATTCAGCTTCACAAAGAGATTATGATTCGTCTTATGAATTACTTCTTAAAGCGTCAGACAATAATTACTTGGATTACGTTTCTGCGTATGTCAATCTTATAAATAAGAAAAAATATCCAGGGGGAAATTTTTATAGAGCAATAATGGATACTATTAATGATAGACCATCAAATATTCAGAATAAGGCGAGGCAGCTTCTGAATTCCGCAAAAAAGAAGTAATTTGCGTTTGTATCGAAATCGTAAATATATATTATTACCCTGAAATCATGTAGAAAGGGGTGATATATATGCAGGCAGGAATC
>CAJUSH010000033.1 GCA_910589045.1 uncultured Eubacterium sp. | reverse complement strand
ATTTCATCATGATCATCGGCCCGATGGCAACGCAGTGATCGTAGGTCACACCCTCATCGTACAGCGCCTGAAGCTGTGCGGTTCCCACACCGTGGAAGCCGAAGCTGCCGTCGTCCGTACATATGTAACAGTTTTTCGACACCGCTTTCATCTCTTCCGTATAAAAAAGCAGATCCTTTGTCCGGGAGCCGATAATGACATCCACCGCAACCCCATGCTCATGCAGCCATTTTACCTGGGGATAAACCGGCGCGGTTCCAAGTCCTCCCGCAATAAACACGATTTTCTTCTTCTTTGTCTCCGCAAGTGCCTCCTCCCGGCACAGCTCGGAAGCACAGCCCAGCGGCCCCACAAAATCCTGGAAGGCTTCAATCGCATCCAGGTCCTTCAGCATCCGCTCGGTGGATGCTCCGACTGCCTGGATAACGACTGTGACGGTTCCCGCCTCCCTGTCATAATCACAGATCGTCAGAGGGATGCGCTCCCCCCTCTCATCCAGCTTCACAATTACAAACTGACCCGGCAGACATGCCTTTGCACAGCGCTCCGCCTTTACCTCCATCAGGAAAATCCGGTCAGCCAATACCTCCTTCTTCACGATTGGGTACATACTTTTTCCTCCATTATTCATCTCATCCTTTATCACGAGATTTCTTTACTATGTTCATGCGCTAAAACACACTATCTATTATCATAAAGTAAAGAAAGCCATTTTTCAACGAAAATCGCGATTTTCCAAAAAATTGTTTTTCTCCTGTCAAAAATTCGGAGGGATTTCCTGAAAATATGATAAAAAAACGGGCTGTTCCCTGCAAAAACCGCTTCTGCCCGATTACAGGCGCAGTCTTTATCGGAAACAGCCCCTTCTTTCATTGCCGGTTATTTCCCACATCAAAACCGGCACTAAAAACAGCGTTCACTGAACCATGATTTAAAACTCAAATTCGTACTTCTCATATGCATTGATGATCGTTGTGTCACCGTAGGTTAAGAGCCGCGCCTTGCCCGGGCCGTAGTTCAGATGGACATGACCATGTACCATATACTTTGGCCTGTATTCCTCCAAAAGCTTCCGCATACAGACAAAGCCTGTGTGCGTCGGGTCAGACGCGTCACCCAAATCCTTCGCCGGCGAATGGGTCAGGAGAATATCAAAGCCGCCGCTCTTTTTCAGCTGCCGCCGGAGCCTTCGGATCCGCTTTTCCATCTCCTTTTCGGTGTACTGGTTTGGTCCCGGCTTATAGCGGATGCTCCCGCCAAGCCCCAGAACCCGCACACCGTTAACATCGTAAACCGTATCCTCCACCTCAATGCAGCCGCCCGGGCTTCTCCTGCCCTGGGTCAGATCATGGTTTCCATACACGTATAAAATATCCGCCCGGGCATAGAGCGCCAGATACTCCAGATAATCCGGCTTCAAATCCCCCGCCGCCAAAATGAGATCCATGCTCCGCAAATAATCCTTATCCAAAAAATCCCAAAGTCCCTTTGACTCCACATCTGCCAATGCCAATATCTTCATTCTTACTTTCTCTCTTCCCGGTCTGCATCGGCTGCAGTCCGATCTAAGATTTTATCCTCCGATTTCTGCGCCACATCACCCTGAAGCAGCACGAGCCCCAGCGCATCCTCGTCCAGCTCGTCAAAAGTCGGGATCCGTCCGTCCACGTTATCCAAAAGCCAATCCATCTTTGCGATCTGTCTGTGGCTCATATGCCCGTCCGCCGCCTGCCGCAGATTTCCGCAGTTATCCCTCAGCTCCGTATCAAAAGGCCGGAACCAGCCCCGCTTGATCAGGTTGGTCATGAGATCGGTCAGACGCTTCGTCTCCACCGGAAGCCTGCCGGAACAAATCAGCTCCATCACACCCGCAGACATCCCCCACCAATAGTTGATGGCACGGTTTTTGTTCGCGTTCGTATCGGCCTTCCACGTATCGCTTTTGATGCTCTGTATGATCTGCTCGTAAAACTTGCCCCAGTTACAGATCGACATCGCGATCCGGTTCGTCTCCTCACCCATCCGCTCGTAAAGTCCAAACCTGCGGTCAGAGCCCTCGGGCACGATCAGATCACGATCGGATACGTAACGGATCTGCGCGTCAAGGTTGTCCACGGGATGCGACGCGTCCTTCAAGGACGACCAGCGCAGCTGCACACGCGCCTTCGGATTAGCCATGCGCGCCCCGATGGCAAACGCATTGACATTCGAAATCGTACTGAAAATCGGATAATCCGCAATGTAGCCGATGCAGTCCTCCGAGGAAAGGGAGCCGGCAATCAGGCCCAGCAAAAACTTCGTCTCATACATCCGGCAATAATACGTACGGATACTGCTGTAGGTAGAATTCGTAGAGCAGTTCAAAATTTTAACCTCCGGGTGGGCCACCGCCGCTTTCAGGCTTGCCGCACTCAGGTAGGGAATGGTCGTAAATATAATCTGGTTTTTATCTTTGATCGCCTGCTCCAAAATATCCATAGGAGAAAACTGGTATTCTGCATGACAGTAGGTACACGTCTGGATCTGATCCCCAAATACCTGCTGAATATGCAGACGGCCCAGCTCATGGGCATACGTCCATGCAGAAGTCTCCGGTGTTTTTCCATAAATAAACGCGATCTTTAATTTTTTAACAGTTCCCAGCAGAAAAGGGACTCTCTTAATAATAGAAATGCTGGATTTCTCGGTAGGCTCCAGCATCAGTTTCATCGAATGATCCTGCTTCTGTGTCAGAAATTCAAGCCAGATGCGGTCAATTTCGTTTTTCAGATCATTGTTTGACCGAAACTGAAGATCTCTCCTGCCATAAACGCGCAGGTACACAAGAAACGCATCGCCTGTCGTCACGCGGACATGGCTGCCGCCCTTCTCCAGAAAGAGCTGTTCAAAACGTGAGAAATCACTGCGCAGCTGCGACACCTCATCCTCCGTCCAGGGCTGCTTCCACGCCTTCCCGTAAAAGCTGCACAGCTCCTCGTAAGCCCCAACCGTAGAAAAGTCTATAAGACTCAGCCTGGAAGCCTCAAAAAAATCAACGTATTCGTAATATATGCGGCTCTCCGCATCCTCCGTCTTTTTTGGAAGCAGACGGATCACATTTGCGCTGATGCTCGCCGCACCCACAAACTTTAAGACACTGACCCGCTTATTGCCCTCCTGGACATAGTACCGCGTCATATATTCATATGCCAGAATCGGATCACGGACGCCCTCGTCAAGCTGCGCCTCGTAAAGATTGTTCCACTTGGCGGCAAACTCCGTCTCCTCGTCCAAAAGGGGCATAAAATTTCTGGCAAAGGAATTTTTGCGCCCCGCAGTCTTTGTTCCCGCAATCTTACTCAAGGGGATATCCACGATGCCAAGGGGCACCTCGCCACAGATATCATCCCGCGACACAAACTCGTCGAGTGCCCGCAAATAGGGATATTCACCCTTTGACACCGCCAAACGCGACGCTTTTTGCGCCAGTTTTCTCGCTGCACTGTAATCTTCGATCGCCATATGCTCTCCTTATTTATTCATCTTCATACACTTACCGGGCCCCGCCATGCGCAAAGGCTCCCGCAAAACGCCAGGTGTCACGAAAAATATACCAGCTCATCCTCCGGCTTTTCGGCCTCCGCCACCTCGACGGCATGGAGCACCGGCCCTTTACCCTTATACTCCATTGCAAACTCATAGGCAACCCTTGCTGTCACCCACATCCACGTGCGGTGCCCGAGGTGCTCCGCCTTGTCATATTTACACTTAATACCAATAAACTGAATATCCTCCGCGCAGCACGTCATCGCAAAGCGGCCCGGGACAAACACGTCGCTTTTAAGCTTTCCCTTCGGCTTGTAGATGAACGCGAGATATTTTACTGTTTTCCCGACATATTTTTTCGGATGATCCATGATATCAAGGTAAAAAATACCATAGTCCGCATCGGAAATATCCAGAAAATCTTCGTTTATATCGTAGGGCAGCTCCTCCTCGCAGCTTTCGTCCAAGGAGCCGTCCATGCGCTCGTAGACAATCTGCGCCTTACGGTTTTTCGCCTTCACGCTGCGCCGGAACTTTGCCTTTGGCGTCTCATCGTCACAGCGGTTGAAAATGACAACATCGGAAATGAAAAACTGCTCCAGCATCATCGTGCGCATGTTATTTAAATACATTTCATAGGTCGTGGCATCCACTGTCGTAAGCGTCTGCACAATCGTCCAGCCGTCCGGCGCATCCAGCTCCAAAAGGGGAGCCAGCTCCCACGTACCGTTATACTCAATAAACACCTGGTCGGGATGGTATTGCTCATGAAGCCTGTGAAAAGTTTCCCGCGTGATCTCCTTCACATCCCCAAGCATCACAAGGCTTGCACCGATTTTTGCAAGACGTCCCCCATCCAGCTCCGTATCACCATCCTCACAGAGAATAATGAGGGTTCTCGCATCCTGACCGAAGCCGTTCTCAAAGAGTGTCTCGGCAATCAGCGAGGTTTTCCCGCTGTCCATAAAGCCGGTAAATAAATATACGGGTATCTCTTCCATGCCAAAAGCATCTCCTTCCATATCTGCTCTGTCCTTCACCGCCTCAAAATTAAAGCAGGAATAAACTTTCTAATTCTTTCTCCTTCAATTCGCACCCGATCACGCACAGTCTGCCTGTATAATCCGGCTCACCCGCGCGCAGCTCGTACTCCCCGGGCACCATGTCAAAGTAAATCCAGCCGCCCTGTACGTTCTCTACCATGCCCTTGGCACGCAGAATCACGCCGTAGAACTCGTCGTCGCTGAGTGTTTTCAGGATGCTCTCAAGCTCATCTTCCGTATACTTGCGGGGCGTCTCCCTGCCCCAGCTCGCAAACACATCATCCGCATGGTGATGATGCTCGTCATGTCCGTGATGGTGTCCGCAGGAACACACCCCGTTCTCGTCATAGTGGTGCTCGTGCTCATGGCTGTCATGATCATGTCCGCATCCCTCATGCCGGTGCTCATGGTCATGCCCGCATTCCTCATGCCCGTGCTCATGGTCATGGTCATGCCCGCATCCCTCATGTCCGTGCTCATGGTCATGCCCGCATCCCTCATGTCCGTGCTCATGGTCATGGTCATGCCCGCATCCCTCATGTCCGTGCTCATGGTCATGGTCATCATGCGGATGTGCGCCATGCTCCTGATCGTCATGCACGTCATGATCGTGCGCGTGTGCATGGTCATGCGCATCGCGCTTTGCCTGCTCCTGCGCCAGAAGCTTCATCTCCAGCGAATCCTGGCCCTCAATGACCTTTAGCATCGCCTCACCCGAAATCTGATCCCAGGGGGTTGTAATGATAGAAGCCTTTTCATTTAATTCCTGCATCTGCTTCACACACAGCTCCAGCTGCTGTGCCGTCGCATTCTGGCTCCGGCTCAGGATGATAGTTGAAGCATACGCGATCTGATTGTTAAAAAATTCGCCGAATGCCTTCATCTGCTTGCTTGCCTTTGTGGCATTCACCACCGTGACAAGCCCGTTTAACGCCACATCATGGGTCTGCTCCACATCGATCACGGATTTCATGACATCCGACAGCTTACCAACACCCGACGGCTCGATTAAAATACGGTCGGGATGGAATTTCTCAATGACCTCCTTCAAATTTTTCCCAAAGTCACCTACCAGCGAACAGCAGATGCACCCGGAATTCATCTCCGAGATCTCGATACCCGCATCCTTCAAAAATCCGCCGTCAATTCCAACCTCTCCGAACTCATTCTCGATGAGCACAATTTTCTGGCCGGCAAATGCCTCCTCAAGCAGCTTCTTGATCAATGTCGTCTTTCCGGCTCCAAGAAACCCGGAAAAAATATCTATCTTTGTCATATCATTCTCCTTTTAACACAAAAGTAAACCTTCCGTACCCGGCGAATTTACATTCGCTCCGGTGCAGAAAATCCCAGCACGTCAATGCAGGTTTCCAGCACGCCGCGGGTAAGCTCCAAAAGTGCAATATACGAATTCTGCTGCGCAACATCCGTCTCCGCCAGAATTTTTGTCTCATGGTAAAAATGATTCAGCGCATTCGCCAGATCATAAATATATGCGCAGACCCGATGGGGTGCAAGCTCCGCAAAGGCACCTTCAATCACGCCGTTGAACTTCGCCAGCTCAAGCTGCAGTGCCTTTTCACTCTCGGATTTTGCCTCGCCCACCGCAAGCCCGGCAAGCTCATGCCCCGCCTGCGCGTATTTGTTCAAAATAGACTTGATGCGGACGATCGTATACAAAATGTAAGGCCCCGTATTTCCCTCAAAGGACGTAAAACGTTCCACATCAAACACGTAATCCTTGGCGGCCTGATTAGACAGATCGCCGTACTTGATCGCGGAAAGCGCAATCTTTGCCGCGGTAGCCCGCGCCTCCTCCTCATCCATTGTCTGGGTTTCATTCTGATTGTCCACAATCTTTGCATACATCTGCGTCTCGATATCCGTAAGCAGCTGCTCTAAACGCATCACACCGCCCTCGCGCGTCTTAAAGGGCTTTCCGTCCCTGCCATTCATCGTTCCGAATCCCAGGAAATGCAGCTTTGTAGCCTCATCCACAAGCCCTGTTTTTTTCGCACAGCGGAACACCTGCGTAAAGTAAAGCTCCTGCCGCTTATCCACCACGTAAATAATCTGACTTGGATTATAGGATTCCATGCGCTGCACGATGGTCGCCAGATCCGTCGTGTTGTAGAGGGAGGCGCCGTCCGACTTTAAAATCATGCAGGGCGGAATCTCCTTTGTGTCCGTCTCCTCCATAACATCCACAACCAGCGCGCCGTCGCTGATATAGGCAAAGCCCTCATCCTTCATGCGCCGCACCATTTCGGGAATATAGGGCTGCGCATCGCTCTCTCCCTTCCAAAGCTCAAAGGATACGTTCAGCCTTTTATAATTTTTCTTCAAATCATCCACGGAAACACGGATGATATGATTCCACAGCGCCCGATAGCCCTTATGTCCGTTCTGCAGATCATACGTCGCCTGCATCGCCTTTTCCTTGTAGCTCTCGTCCTCCTTAGACTTTTTGCTCGCAGTGGGATAGATCTCCTCCAGCTCGGAAATCGTAAAAGGCGCCTCCTTCGGATACTCGCCGGAAAAAGCACTGTTAAAATAAGGAAGCTGCGGCTTCCGCTGCCTGAGCTCCGTAATGATCAGACCCATCTGCAGACCCCAGTCCCCCATATGAACGTCGCCGATCATCGTGTTTCCCATGAAAATACCCATGCGCTTGATGCTCTCACCGATGACAGCCGAGCGCAGATGTCCCACATGCAGCGGCTTCGCCACGTTCGGCCCGCCGTAATCGATCATAATCGTCACCGGCTTTTCCACATGCTCACAGCCGTAATGACCGTTTGACGCATCCTGCGACATCTGCCGCAAATAATCTGCCAGAAAGCGCGAATCCAGCTTCAGGTTTAAAAACCCGGGCTTTACGGCGCTTACCTCCTCAAAAAGCATATTGTCGGAAAGCGCTGCCGCAAGCTGCTCCGCAAGCTCAATAGGCGCCTTCTTTGCCTGCTTTGCAAGCGCCATCGCCCCGTTGCACTGAAACTCACAGAGATCCGGGCGGTTGGATACCGTCACCCTTGCATAGCTTTTGTCATATCCCAGCTCTTCAAACACTTCCTCCATCGTCCGGGTGATTACATCTAATAATTTCTTCATAATTCTTTCCTCTCTGTCCCGCGCACACAAAAAAAACGCATAGCGTTTTTTTTGGTATCGGCATGTGCCGCTTTGCACCACCTGCCGCGTCGTCCGAAGGCATGTCTGACGCCTTCCTCCACAACATAATTATTCAACTTCATCCGCATGCTCAATCAGGTTTCGAAGCGCATCCTCCTTCTCGGTCAGGATCGCCGCAATCTGATCCTCATGCTCCGAATCCACGCCGCTGCTTCCATAGGAGCCGGAATAGGAGCCCGTAAGTGGATTATAATTCTCCCTGTGCTCCTTCATGGCAGCCTCGATCTCCTGCTGCTTTTTCGCCTCCTGCTCCTTTGCCACCTGCTCCAGATGCTCCATAATCTCCTGGGGATTATGCGCATCCTGTGCCTCTGTGGAATCTGACTGGTGCTTTGTGCCGGTGACAGACGGATCATGTTCTTTTTCCTGCTCCTCCTCCAGCTCTTCCGGCGTCATGTAATGCACGTTCCACCATTTCAGAATACTGTTCTGCATTTTTTCTTTTCTGTTCCGTTCATCAATCAAATCTTTCATAGCCCCCATTATAAATGATTTGATAAAATAATTCAACTTTTCTGTGCGAAAAGAATATTTTCTTTCGCATCTGTACAAACTTTCACTATGTTGTAATCGGAGGTTTATAACCATGTCTGCATATAAAGTCGAAATCTGCGGTGTAAATACCGCAAAGCTCCCTATACTGAAGGAAGAAGAAAAGGATGCCCTGTTTGTGCGCATCAAGCAGGGCGATATCGCCGCCAGAGAGGAATACATCAACGGAAACCTGCGCCTCGTGCTCTCCATCATCCGCCGCTTTACCGGTCACACGGACAATATCGATGACCTGTTCCAGATCGGATGTATCGGCCTGATGAAATCCATCGACAATTTTGACCCCACCATGGGTGTAAAATTCTCCACCTATGCCGTTCCGATGATCATCGGCGAAGTCCGCCGCTATCTGCGGGACAACAACAGCATCCGCGTCTCCCGCTCGCTCCGCGATACCGCTTACAAGGCCATCCATGCGAAGGAAACCCTCATGAACCGCACACAGGAGGATCCGACCATTGAGGAGATCGCCGCGGAATCGGGGCTGACCAAGGAAGAAATCGTCTATGCCCTAGATGCCATCCAAAGCCCGGTCAGTCTCTATGACCCGGTCTACACCGACGGCGGCGACACACTCTATGTCATGGATCAGATCGCGGACAAGAAAAATAAAGAATCCCGCTGGATCGAGTCGCTGTCCTTAAGCGATGCCATGGAGCGACTCGGCGAGCGGGAAAACTATATTATAAAGCTTCGTTTCTTTGAGGGCAAAACCCAGATGGAGGTAGCGCAGGAAATTCATATCTCACAGGCACAGGTGTCCAGACTGGAAAAGTCCGCGCTCAACCATATGAAAAACTACCTGAAGTAAACCGGCAAAGCACACGAACCGTGTCCTTCATCCGCCATCCGGAAGAGGGAACGCATTTAATGCTCCCACTTATCGCATATCGAATTGATCTGGTCCGCAAAGCGTCCCAGCTCCTTGTTCGGCAGCCCCTCGCTCTTGTTAATGATTGTAAGCAGGCGCTGTCCGGCCGCAAGCAGACGCGCAAATACATTGCTGGAAGCCTTGACGGAGCGCTTCGTCTTTTTGGGCACCATCATACGGCTGCCCTGCTTGATGCAGGCGTTCTGAAACAGATCGTAGATATCGCCGCTGTAGGGGGCGGATGCCTCGTAGCCCAGCTCGTTATGCAGGTGCATAGCGAAATCGTCCGTCACCTTGTCGTCGCCGTGCACGACAAACACCCGTTTCGGCGGGTGCTCCTTAAATGACGCTGCCCACTCCATCAGCTTGTTTTTATCGGCGTGCCCGCTGATGCCCGGAAGATTTATGATCTGCGCGTGCACCTCGATCATTTCACCGAAAAGCTTTACCTCCTTCGCCCCGTTAAGCAGTGCATGGCCCAGTGTGCCCGGCACCTGATAGCCCACAAATAACACCGTGGAATCCGGGCGCCACAGATTATGCTTTAAATGGTGGCGGATGCGTCCCGCCTCGCACATGCCGGAGGCTGAGATGATGACAACCGGCTTTTTTAAAAAGTTGATCTGCTTGGAGGCGTTGCTGTCTACCGCCGTCCGAAGTCCCGGGAACTGAATCGGGTTGATGCCCTTGTCAATGAGCGCGAGCGCCCTTTCGTTAAAGCAGTCCCGCACGTTTTTGTGGAAAATATTGGTAGCCTCGATCGCCAGCGGACTGTCAATGTATACCTCGAAATCCTCAAATTCCGGAAGCATATGCTCGGTTTTAATGCGGCGCAGGAAAAAGAGCATCTCCTGTGTACGGCCCACCGAAAACGCGGGAATTACAAGATTCCCTCCGCGGATAAACGTCTCCTTGACCACATGCGCAAGCGCCTCTGCAAAGTCAATCGGCGCGTGGTGCTCCCGGTCACCGTAGGTCGACTCCATAATCACGTAGTCCGCATCCTTCAGGTATACCGGCGCTTTGAGCAGCGGCCGGTTTCCCTGTCCGATATCACCGGAAAAGACAAGCTTAACCTCCTCATCCTTCTCTTTCACCCAAAGCTCAATGGATGATGAGCCGAGCAGATGTCCCGCATCCGAAAAGCGGATTGTTAAATCTTCGTCTACCTGAACCGTTTCCCCATACAGGCACGGCGTAAAATGCGGGAGCACGCCCTGTACATCCTCCATCGTGTACATCGGCTCCACCTGACCGCCGCCGGAGCGCTTTGCCTTACGGTTGCGCCACTCCGCCTCAAACTCCTGGATGTGTGCGGAATCCTTGAGCATGATCGTACAAAGCTCATAGGTCGCCTGCGTACAGTAAACCCGTCCCCGAAAGCCCCGCGCATACAGAAGCGGCAAAAGCCCCGAGTGGTCAATGTGCGCATGTGTGATAAGTACCGTGTCGATCGCTGCCGCATTCACCGGAATCTCCTGATTTACATACAGATCCGGTCCCTGCTCCATACCGCAGTCCACCAGCAGATGCTTCCCCGCGTACTGCAGAAAATGACAGCTCCCTGTCACCTCATGAGCGGCTCCTAAAAATTCCAATAACATAAATACCATCTCCTTTTGTAAAAAACACCCCTGTTTTCCTTCGCAGAACACCAGGTTCTGAACGCCCCGCCCGGTGCTCATATTACATTTTTATTATACCACACATCATTCAAAGCGTACAATTTCTTTTCGGAGGCGCTTCATAATCTTTTTTTCGAGCCGGGATATGTACGACTGGGAAATGCCAAGAGAATCCGCTACCTCCTTCTGGGTCAGCTCCTTTCCGTCGGGCGCGTGAAGCCCGAAGCGCAGCTCCACGATCTGACGCTCCCGCTTGGACAAATGCTCAATCGCGTTTCCAAGAAGCTTTTTCTCCACCTCCGACTCGATGTCCTTCGAGATCACGTCCTCGTCGGTCCCGAGAATGTCCGACAGCAGCAGCTCATTTCCATCCCAGTCCACATTAAGCGGCTCGTCGATAGATACCTCCATGCGGGTCTTACTGTTTCGCCGCAGATACATAAGAATCTCATTTTCAATGCAGCGGGACGCGTAGGTGGCAAGCTTGATCTTCTTCTCGGGGTTAAAGGTGTTGATCGCCTTGATCAGCCCGATGGTTCCGATGGAGATCAGATCCTCCACACCGACTCCGGTGTTGTCAAATTTTTTCGCAATGTAGACCACGAGCCGCAGGTTGTGCTCGATCAGCTCCTTGCGCGCCTCCGCGCAGTTATCCCCCATGAGCAGAATGCACTCCCGCTCCCGCTCCGCTTCCAGGGGCGGCGGAAGTACTTCCGCTCCCCCGATATAGTGCACCTCCTGCTCCCTCTGAAACAGCATCGTATAAAGCGTCGGTATGATCTTTAGTTGAAAACGATTTGGCACATTGATTTTTATGTACATATGATATTCCTCCCTTTTATTCTTGCAGCGCCCACCTGCCTGCGCTCACGGGCATATCGTCGAAAAGCATTTTACTTTCCTCCTAAGGCAGACTGCGAAAGCCCGCCGCTAAAATTAACTGATATTCCTTTTTTTCAAACAGTGTGTCCGGTGCCACGCCAATGACCGCAGGCGCAAGCCTGCCCTGCTCCCATGCCATCCCGTCGATGGTCCAGACCCGCAGCAGCCCATCCGCTTTACCCACCGAGCAAAAGGGCACGAGCCTGCAGCCCTCCCGGGTGAGCATAAGCGCCTCTGCCGCCGACTCCGCCAAAATGTGCACCGGGGCGCGGACGTAAGGGTCCGTCAGCCGGTTTCCGGTGTCATGAAACCCCGTCACCTCCACAGAACGGCCATTATGCAAAAGCATAATCCGGTAAAGCCGCAGATCCTGCTGCTCCCTCCGCTCCTCCAAAATGAGAGAAGCAAGCACCGAAAGCGCAAGGACACATACCCCCGCCCCAAACCAGTAACCCCTTGGAATCTTCTGCTGGCAAACGGAAAAAATACCGCCCGCCGCCGCCATCGCTGCCATGCTCCACAAAAAAAGCCGCAGGAAAGCCCCTGCGCTTCCTGGTCGGAACGCCAACAAGAGCAGCAGCAAAAAAAGCAGCAGGGAGCCCCCGGCATACACCGCACCATAACCGGCCAGCACAAACAACAGCACCTGTACACTCACCTGCGCCGCCGTCAAAAGCAGCAGGCGCAGCGTTGAACGGTTCTGCTTTGTCCACAGATTGACGAACAAACAGACAAGAAGCTCCGTCAGAAACGTGCGAAACCACAATACATCTATGTAAATCCTTACCTCCACATATGCAATCCCTCCTGTGTCCCATTCATATGTTTTTATTATAGCTCCCACGTCCCGCAGAATTTGTCAAAGAGCGTCCATGCACAAAAAAATAATCCCCGCGGAAGCTCCGCAGGGATTTCTTAAAATCAATCCGATCTATGTAGCTGAAAGAAAAAACTATCTTCTCGTATTTTTCAGGAAGGTGGGAATCTGGATGTCCTTCTCGGGCACGCTGCTCTCCGGCTTCTTCGGCTTCTGGATGCCGGTAAAGGCGGGATTGTTCGCTGTCGGCATCGTGCCGGCCCCCGTTCCTGCCGCAGTACCCGTTCCGCGATAGCCTGCTCCTGCCGTACCTGAGAGTCCCGCACGGCTCGTCAGCCCCGCGTTCATCTGCCCCCTGGCGGTATTCGCCGCATTCGTCGTAGTCGTGTACTTCATGCCGCTCATAAGGGGTGTCACGGAAGGCTTCTTATTCACCTCAAGCCCGGTCGCGATAACCGTGATCTGGGCCGTATCGTTCATATTTTCGTCGTACTTCGCACCGAAGATGATGTTTGCCTCCTCGCCCGCCAGATCCTGCACGAAGCTTGCTGCGTCGTTGGCATCCATCAGGGAAATATCCCCGGAGATATTGATGATGACATGGGTCGCGCCGTTGATGGTCGTCTCCAGCAGCGGGCTTGCAACCGCAAGCTTTACCGCGTCCAGCGCCTTCTCCTCTCCATGCGCCTCGCCGATACCGATGTGCGCCAGCCCCTTGTCCTTCATGACCGTCTGCACATCCGCAAAATCCAGATTGATGAGTGCCGGAAGGTTGATCAGGTCGGTGATACCCTGTACGGACTGCTGCAGCACCTCGTCCGCCTTTTTCAGGGCGTCCGGCATCGTCGTGCGCCGGTCCACGATCTCCAGCAGCTTATCGTTTGGAATTACGATGAGCGTATCCACGCTGTCCTTTAGGCGCTCAATACCGGAAACCGCATTGACCATCCGCTGCTTCGCCTCAAATTTGAAGGGCTTCGTCACAACGCCGACCGTCAGAATCCCCATGTCCTTTGCAATGCGCGCTACGACAGGCGCAGCTCCGGTTCCCGTACCGCCGCCCATACCGCACGTCACAAACACCATGTCCGCGCCCTGGATCGATGCCGAGAGGTCGTCCACACTCTCCTCCGCCGCCTTCTGCCCGATCTCAGGCTGTGCGCCCGCGCCGAGTCCCTTTGTCAGCTTCTCACC
This sequence comes from uncultured Eubacterium sp., assembly GCA_910589045.1. Taxonomy (GTDB): domain Bacteria; phylum Bacillota; class Clostridia; order Lachnospirales; family Lachnospiraceae; genus W0P33-017. The sequence continues at coordinate 25,358 of CAJUSH010000033.1, read as the reverse complement.
GATCTGTATGAGCGTCGGCGCCTTGCACAGTGCCAATGCCTGTTTGTCCGTATTCACACCGACAAATTCCACCCCGCCGATGCTCTCGTCAATCATTCTATTTACGGCATTGTTTCCGGCGCCTCCAACGCCGATGACAATGATTTTTGCGTTATTATCTGCGCCTGTAGTCGTAATCTCCAACAAGAGTTTGTCCTCCTCAATCCTCAAATCCGCCCGCCGATGCCCTTCGGGCAGTATCTCCAATATCCAAAATATATACGATAATCGAAAATTTGTTCCCGTCTGCTTTTGTGCCGCCGCGATCGTCACATTCTTTTCTCAATCATAATCTATGATAGTATTTCTTGAAAAAAATATCAACCCATTATTTTGATTTTTTGCTTTTTTTACTTTTTTTAGGCTCGAAAATGATGTCCGTATTTTCGTTTGACCAGTTCTCCAGATGCAGCGTCCCCGTCTGGTTTGTAAGCTGGGGAAGTATGTACTGCAGGCGCATGATCTTGTCCGTCAGATTGTCCGCACTGCCTACATTTACCGTAATGCCGCCGCTGTAAACCTGCATCGTTCCCGCCGACTCCTGGTATCGGATGCGCTCCGTGGAAATCCCGTATTTCTCCAGAAGCTGTGTCAGCGACAGCAGGCTCGAAAGCGCCGCGGCATCCTCCAGCGGAAGCTTTTCGTACAGCACCACGGAGTCACAGGTCAGTCCCTCAATCCGGGGCACATCCCCGATCTCCTGCTGCGAGGTTTCCACCACAAAACCGTCCTTGTCAAAATAAGCATTCTGGTCAATGGAGTCAATATAGAGATAGCCCAAAATTCCCTTCTCCGTCACCTCCACCGTCAGCCGGTGCGGCTGCCTCAGATCCATGCCAACCGCGATGGAATCCACAAACGGCAGCTCGCTCGTATGAAAAAAGCGGTATTTCAGATAGACATAAAAGCTGCTCCAGGAATACTCGTCCGAAAGCACGATCTGTTCAATCTGTTCGTCCGTGTAAAGCTCATTTCCGACAACGCTCACCTTCTCCACCGTGTACACCCGCGTCACCAGCAGATATCCGCCGCCCGCCAGCAAAAACAGCAAAAGAATGCACAGCAGTATACGTTTTCTTCTCTGTTTTCTGCGCCTCCTCTCCCGACGCTCTTCCTTAATCATAGACCCCCTCCGTATAACTGTTCCGCAGCTTCACAGGCCTGATACGCAGATCACTCCTCCGGCTCAAACTGAATGCCCCTGGATACGGACAGGGCAAGCCCCATCTCTGCCATAAGAAATACAACCGAGGTTCCTCCGTAGCTGAAAAACGGCAGCGTAACGCCGGTATTCGGGATACTGTTTGTCACCACCGCAATGTTCAGTATGACCTGAATCGCAATATGCGCCAAAATCCCGGTCACAACCAGCGCGCCGTAAAGATCACGGGCATTGTTCGCAATGATCATAAGCCGCCACATCAGAAGCAAAAACAGCAGGATGACACAGATCGCGCCGAACAGTCCCAGCTCCTCGCAAATGATGGAAAAGATCATGTCGTTTGGCGCCTCCGGCACAAAGCCAAGCTTTTGCATACTGTTTCCAAGCCCCTTGCCGAACAGCCCGCCGGAGCCGATGGCATAGAGTCCCTGCAGCGTCTGATAGCCCTTCTCAAAGTTTTCCGGGTGCAGCCACATCTCTACGCGCTCCCCGCGGTAGCCCGCACTCGGCAGCACCAGAAAGAGCGCGATACCTAAGATTCCCACACCGCCGATGGCAAGAAACTGCCAGTACTTCGGGCTTGCGACAAAAAGCATCGCCACCCCGATACCCATGACGATAATCGCGGTACTGAGGTTGTTAACGGCGATCATTGCAAACAGCGGAAGGATAAACACCATCACCCGCAGCACGGCACTGAACTTATTCATTTTCCGCGGAAAGCGGCAGATCAGACTCGCCAGAAACATGATGACCGCCAGCTTCGCAAACTCCGAGGGCTGAAACTCGAAGGAGCTGTTTGGTATGCCAAGCCATCTTCTCGAATTGTTATGTACGATACCGATGCCCGGAATGAGCACCAGTATACAGAGCACCGATGACAGGAGATATGCAAAATTTCCCATATTCCGCCAGCGGCGGTAATCGATACGCGAGATTATAAACATGCCTATGAGTCCCATCCCAAAGGCCATGCCCTGCCTTTTTAAATAGTGCGCCGGATCCTCGAAGGTCTCCTGCGCGTCGTAGGCGCTCGTGCTGTAGAGCATCACCAGACCGAAGCAAATCAGAAAAATAATGATAAACAGCAAACTATAATCAAAATATTTTATCTGGCGTTTTTTGCTCTGACGTTCCGCCATATTCCGCCGCTCCTTCTTTACTAATTAGCAGTTCCTGTTTTCGCCCGCACACCGGATATCAGGCAAGCCCCCGCACGATCTCCTTAAACAGATCGCCGCGTTCTTCGTAGCTCTTAAACATATCCCAGCTGGCACAGGCCGGTGATAGAAGCACGGCGTCGCCGCTTTCTGCCACCTCGTGGCAAATGTCAACCGCTTCCTTTAACGAGCCGGCAAATACATAATCCGCAAAGCCCAGCCGGTCACACGTTTTTGCGATCTTCCCTGCGGTCTCCCCGATAAGCACAAGCTTTTTCACCTTCCCGTCAAATGCCTCTATCCACGCCTCATAGCCGGACTGCTTATCATAGCCGCCGCCGATGAGACAGGTTTTGCGGTTCATGGCACGGATGCCCTGAATCGCAGCATCGGGATTGGTTCCCTTGGAGTCGTTGTAATATTTCACGCCGCCGACCTCTGCCACATATTCTATTCTATGCGCCACTGCCGTAAATTTTGCCAGCACCTTTTGAATCTTTTCAAGCGGAACGCCGTAGCAGAGAGCAATCGCTGCCGCCGCCATCACATTTTCGTAATTATGCCTCCCCAAAAGGTTCAGCGAATCCACCTCGCAGACGAGCCGCGTCCCATTGCCCGTCGCGTCATAGATCTTTCCGTCCTCCAGATAAAGGCCGCCGTCAAGCCGCCGCATGCTGCTGAACCAGACAACCCGCAGACGCTCCTTTATAGACTCGCCAAACGCCCGCAGCACGGCATCCTCATAATTTAGTACACACACCTCTCCCGGTGCCTGTCCCTGGGTAATGCGCTCCTTCGCCGCAATATAAGCGTCCATCGTGTGGTGCCGGTTTAAATGATCCGGCGTGATGTTCAGAATCGCGGAAATTTTCGGTGCAAAGCACTCCACCGTCTCAAGCTGGAAGCTGGAAAGCTCTGCGACCGTCACCGTCTGCTCCGTCGTCTCCTCCGCCATCGAGGTGTAGGGGATTCCGATATTGCCGACAACCTTTACATCCTCCGCGAAGCTTTTCATGATCTCACCAACCAGCGTCGTTGTCGTCGTCTTGCCGTTGGTGCCGGTGATCGCCAGCACATCCCCCCTGGAAAAAGCGTAGGCCAGCTCAATCTCGCCCCAGATCTTCACGCCCTGCGCCCGCAGCGCTTCTATCTCCGGCAGGTCCGTCGGCACACCGGGACTTAATACCGCGTAGGAATAGCGCGGGCATGCTTCCTGCGGAAGCGTCCCCGTCATGACCGCGCAATCGGAAAACACCTCCGCCTTTGCCCGGATATCCGACTCGGAAAGCTTTTTGTTTCCGTCATACACCTCAAACGAAATCCCATTCGACGCCAGAAGCTCTGCCGCCGCAATCCCGCTGATCCCGGTTCCGACGACCAGCACCTTTTTTTGTTTTAAATCCATCTGTGTTCTCATAATCTGTTGTACTCCTTCCGTCATCCGTTCCCGCAGGGAATGAATCATCTGCCCCGCCGCCGGCACAGGCTCTTTTCGCGCGGACATATCTCTTCCGGACGATACCCGGCCGTCTCCACGACAAAGGCCGCTACAATGCGGCATACGCCAGAAGGCACAGAAGCGTCGTCACGATCGAAAAGACCGCCACGACCCGCGTCTCCGCCCAGCCGCCAAGCTCGAAATGATGGTGGATCGGCGCCATACGGAAAATGCGCCTGCCATGGGTCATCTTGAAATATCCCACCTGAAGCATCACAGAGAGGATCTCAACCCAGTAGATCAGCCCCACGATCAGAATAAAGATGGGCATCTGCATCATGTATGCGGCCGCCGCCACGAAGCCCCCCAGGGCAAGGGAGCCGGTATCCCCCATGAACACCCGCGCCGGATAGACGTTAAAGAGCAGAAAGCCAAGGAGCGCCCCCACCACCGCACAGGTGACCGGTGCCACACCGCTGGCGCTTCCAATGGCGACAACCGCAAAAAAGGTTGCCACCAGAACGGTCACGCTGCTCGCGAGTCCGTCCAGCCCGTCGGTAAAATTGACGCCGTTGACGGTTCCGATCACTGCCAGAAACATCACGGGATACGCCATCGGGCCGATATTTAAATATTTGCCTCCGCTGAAAGGGATGAGCATCGTCATAGGCACCTTTGCCCACATCATATACGCCGCAAACACACCGGTCACGGCAATCTCACAGAGCATTTTCTGCCACGCTAAAAGCCCGTCGGAACGCTTTAACACAACCTTCAGGTAGTCATCCAGAAACCCGATGATTCCAAAGCCCAGCGTCACAAACAGGATCGGCATGACCTCCGGATATTTTTTCACGAAAAGCAGGCTCGTGAGCGTGATCGCGATAAGGATCATCAGACCGCCCATCGTGGGCGTGCCGTTTTTGATCTGATGGGATTCAAGCTCCTTCCGCTCCGTGTTTCCGATTTTCAGCCTCCGCAGGAACGGAATGATGACCGGCCCCGACACCGCGCTGATTGCAAAAGCGATCAGCACCGCAAGAATGCATGTATTGATCATAACTCTCCCTCTTTCTTTGGTCCAAAAACAACCGTATTTAAGTTTTAACTTATCCAGTATACGTTATTTTCGGCATGGACGCAAGAGACGATTTGAAAAGATATGGCCGGGCGTTCAGGACGTCTCCGAATCGTCCGTCCGGGCGGCATTCCCCGGAATATTCAGGTAAGGCAGGATATCCGAAAAAATATCCTTTGCCACCGGGGCCGCGATTGTCCCGCCGTAATAAACCCCCTGGGGATTATGGATGACTACAAACACCATCACCTGCGGATCGTCGGCGGGTGAAAAGCCCAGGAACGAAGCAATGTATTTGTGCGCGCTTCGGGGCAGTGTCTGGGAGGTCGCAGTCTTTCCGCCGATGGAATAGCCTTCGATATACGCCTTGTTTCCGCCGCCCTCGGAAACCACCGTCTCGAGAAGTCCCGCCAGAAGCTTTGACGTATCCCCGGATAAAATACGGTCGGATTCATCCACTGCGTAATCCTTCCGGTAATCCTTCACGACATCACCGTCAGCATTCCTTGCCTCCAGTGCCAGGTGCGGCGTAATCCGCAGCCCGCCGTTTACGATGGAGCTTGCGGTTGTCGCAAGCTGGATGGGCGTGATCTGGAAGCTCTGTCCGAAGGAGACCGTCGCCAGCTCCACGGGGCCGATGTTTTCCTTTGCATGCATGATCGTCCCCGCCTCGCCGGGCAGGTCAATGTTTGTAAGCCCCAGCAGACCAAACTGCTGAAAGTATTTGTAAAAATTATCCACCCCAAGCCGCTGCCCGACGTCTATAAACACCGGATTGCAGGAATTTTGCAGGCCCTGCACAAAGGTTTCACTGCCGTGCCCTGCGATTTTATGGCAGCGGATCCGCCGGTCCTCCACCGTAATATATCCGGGACAGTGGAACGTGTCGTTCACGGAAACGACCCCCTCCTCCAGCGCCGCGGCAGCCGTGATGACCTTGAACGTACTCCCCGGCTCATACGTATCGTTGAGGCACTTGTTGCGCCACATCATGTTCAGCGCATCGTTTTCGCTCACACCCTCCTGCGGCGTGTAATCCTCCGTCAGCTCAAAGGGATGGTTCAGATCAAACTCCGGGACGTTCACCATTGCATAGACCTCGCCGTTTGACGGGTTTAATACCATGATCTCCACGCTGTCCGCCTGTTTTTGCTCCATGACCTTCTCTGCTGCCTGCGTCGCATACTTCTGTATGTTATAATCCAGCGTCAGATACAGGTCGCTGCCGTTTACCGGCTCCAGCCTCGTCTCGCCCACACCCTCGATCTCAATGCCCTTTGCATCTGCAAGGGTGAGTATCTTTCCAGGCTCTCCCTGCAGAAGCTCATCGTATTTGACCTCCAGCCCGACGATGCCCTGGTTATCCCCTCCGGTAAAGCCCAGCACCTTTGAGGCCAGGGATCCATAAGGATAGTAACGCTTGTAGTCCTCATCCACCTTCACACCCGCCAGACCCATATCGCGGATTTTATCCCCGATCTCGATATCAACGTTTGACTTGATGCGCTCGATGGAGCTGACCTTCTCCACCCGCGCGCGCACCTTCTCCTCCTCCATGTCCAGCGCATCGCTGAGTGCACGTATCACACCCTCCGCATCCTTAATCTGGCTGTGGATTACCGAGATCGTGCAGACCGTGCGGTTCGAGGCCAGAAGAACACCGTTGCGGTCATAAATGCTGCCCCGCGCCGCCTTGATGGAGCGCTCCCGCTCATGGATATCCTGCGCCTTTCCCCCGTAGTAGACCGAGCCCCATATCATGAGATACACCAGTCTTCCCACAAGGCATACCATTAAAAATGCCACCGTAAAAAAGATAAAAACGATTTTCTTCCGGTTGTGAACCTTCGTCCATTCCTCCCGTTCCATGATAGATATAACCTCACAAAAGCAGTTGTTATAACCTATTACTGCTCTTATGAGGTTATGATAAGAATCAAAAACCCCGCATCAGCTCCCCCTTCTCTCCATTCTAAGGGTCCGGCTGCTCTGCGCACCGGGCCAGGTATTACCTTCAGGTAACGGCTATGTCTCCTGCGGGCCGTCTCCTTCAGGATCGTCTCCCTCCGGGTCATCCCCCGCAGAGTCTTCCCCCTCCGGGTCATCCTCCGCAGAGTCTTCTTCCCCCGGGTCATCCCCCGCAGGGTCTTCTTCCCCGGGATCATCCCCCTCCGGCCGCGTCGTCGCCGGCACATCCACGCCGTCAAGTCCGGTAAAGAAATTTGTCTGCTCCGGTGTGAGCGCTTCCTCGGCAGGCGTCTCGTCCTGATAAATGTTCAGATAAGGCAGCGCCTCCTCCAAAATCTCACGCACCAGGTTCTGCGCGTAGGTGCTGTGTGCCTGATCCTTTGCGTTCGGCTCGTCGACAATCGCATAGATCACCAGCTCCGGCTCGTCTGCGGGCAGATAGCCGATAAAGCTCACCAGATAATTTTCCGCGTCCTTTTTCCCGCCTACCGACTTCTGCGCCGTACCGGTCTTGCCGCCCATGGAGTAGCCCGCTACCTTTGCATAGCGTCCGGTTCCTTCGGAAACCGTGTCATAGAGGTAGCTTTTGATCTGCTCGCTCGTCTCCTTCGACACGGTCTGCTTGATAAGCGCCGGACGGACGCTGTGAACCGTATTGCCGCTTGCATCCAGCACCTTTGAGACGAGGTGGGGCTGGTAATACTCACCGCCGTTTATGAGCGAAGAAAATGCACTCACCAGCTGGATCATCGTCACGTTAAAATTCTGCCCGAAGGAATTGGTCGCCAGATCGATCTTCTTCATGTCCTGGGCATGATAAATGAGGGAATCGGTTCTTGCCTCACCGGGCAGATCGATATTCGTGCGCAGTCCAAACCCGAAAATGCGCTGATAATCACAGAAATTTTCCACACCGATGCGGTACGACATCTGCATGAGTGCATCGTTGCAGGAATCCATAAGGGAGGTTCTAAGCGTCTCTGTCCCGTGGCCGCCGCGCTTAACGCACCGGACCTTCCCGGAGCCGATGAACTCCTCATAACCGTCGCACTCAAAGCTCTCATTTCCTTTCAGCGTTCCCGTTTCCAGACCGCAGGCGACCGTGAAGGGCTTTGCGGTGGAGCCCGGCTCATAGGTCGAGGTAACACAGTAATTCGTCCAGAGCCGGTTTAAGGCATCCGCCTTCTCGTCGTCATCCATCCCGGCGATCTCTTTTTTTGTATAAACCCCTTCCAGACTGCGCGGCTCCTGCAGATCAAAGGTCGGGTACTGCGCCATCGCCTTTACATCGCCGTTTCTCGGATCCATGATGACAAGCCCGATATTCGACGCTGCCGCGCCGTTCCGGTAATGATCCTCGAAGGTCTCGCAAAATTCCTGGATCTTTTGCTCCACGATGCTCTGGAGGTTCGCATCCAGCGTCGTCACGATCGTATCGCCGTCAATCGCCTCCCGCAGCGTCTTTTCCAGATCATTGTCGGAATTGAGATAGCCGTAGCGCCTGCCGTTGGTGCCGCTGAGAACATCGTTATAATAGCTCTCCAGACCCAGCATACCCACATTGTCCGAGCGCGTAAAGCCGATGACCGGGCTCGCCAGCGACCCGTAAGGATAGGTGCGGATATAGTGCTTCTCGAACCAGATGCCCCGGATGTTCGGATGCGCTTTCTTGTTCGCCGCATACTCCGTAAAGACGTTCATCTCCTCATAGCTCATCTGCTTGATCAGTATGTTGTACTGGCTCTTGGGCTTTTCCCGGATAAGCTGACGCACCTCGCTCTCCGAAAGCTGCGGATAGCATGAAAAAAGTGCCTCCAGCGTGGGTTCCAGATAAGGCTGCTTATTTCCCAGCTCACTTGTAATCACCTTGCAGTCCAGAATTAGATTGTACACATCCGTACTGGTAGCAAGGATCGTCCCCTTTGCATCCAGAATATCTCCCCTGCGGTAGGGGATCGTCTCGCTGTCATAAGACTGCTGCGACAATACGATCTTCTCATAGTCTGCACCCTTTACACGCTGAACATACATGATCCGCACCACCAGCCCGGTAAGGCACAGCCCGATGCCTAAAAAAAAGAAAACCATCTTCTTTTTCATGTAGAGCGCAAACTTTTTCGGCCTCTTGGGCCTTCTTATTCTTTTTTTCGTTCTATGCTGCTGATTTGCCAAAATAGTTCTTTCCTGATCCTTTAACTTTACTCCGGTATCTCACCGTATTGTGACATGAAATCCGTATAATCCGGCTCATAGTAGACAATCTGATCCTCACTGGGATAAGACATGCCAAGCTCGTCCATCGCCCGCTTCTTGACATCTTCCATATGAACGGAGGTGATCAGACGCTTGTACGTCGCGTCATTGTCCGCCTGCAGGCTGCTGACGCTCGACTCAAGCACTGCGATGTTCCCCATGCGTATCGTAATATCTGACTGCAGTTTAATATACAGCCCCGCTGTCGCGCAGGTTATAACTGCCGCAACGGTTAAAAAAAACACATAGCCGCGGGTCATGACCAGCGCTTTATCCTGGTTGCGCCGTGCGATGGTCCGCCGTTTCCGCTGCTCCCTTCGCTCCTTTCGCTCCCGCTCCTCCCGCTTTCTGCGGTTTTCTTGATCCTCCTCCCAGTTATCCGGCATTGCGTTTGTGTGCCGCACCGTATTTCCCTCGATGTAGGTCATCCTCTGATAATCCCGATCGTAGCTGTTTCTGCTGTAGCCTTCACTATGGTAGCTTTCCCTTCTGTAAGTTCTGTTTGCCTCTGCCATAACTCTTCCCTCATTCTTCCAGCGCTAACCGCTCTCTTCCCTTCCTGTTACATCCGCTCAAACACCCGCAGCTTTGCACTTTTTGCCCGGGAGTTTTTCTCTATCTCTCCTTTCGTCGGTAAGATTGGTTTTTTTGTAAGTACCCTGCCCTTCGGCTGCTTCCCGCAGACACAGACGGGAAAATCCGGCGGACAGGTGCACGGTCTCTCATTTGTTTTAAAGATCGTCTTTACGATACGGTCCTCCAGGGAGTGGAAGGTGATGACACAAAGCCTTCCGCCCGGATTTAACAGGTCGATCATTTCATCCAGGTGCTCCCGGAGCACGTCAAGCTCATGGTTGCACTCGATGCGGATCGCCTGATAGGTGCGCTTCGCCGGATGCCCGCCGGTGTTCGCCCTGCTTTTGGGAATCGCCGCCCTGATCGCGTCATTGAGCTGCCCGGCAGTCTCGATGGGCGCCCGCGTCCGCGCGGCCACGATGTGCTTTGCAATATTCTTCGCAAACCGATCCTCCCCGTAATCCCGGATGATGCGGTAAAGCTCCCCCTCGCTGTAGCTATTTACAATATCCCTTGCGCTGATGCGCTCACGTCTGTCCATGCGCATGTCCAGCGGCGCGTCATCCGTCCGGTAGGAAAATCCCCGCTGCGGCGTATCCAGCTGAAACGACGAAACGCCAAGATCCAGCACGATACCGTCCACACGGGAAATGCCGATATGCGTCAGCTCCTGCTTCATGGCCGCGTAGTTGCTGTGTATGACCGTAAGCCGCCCCTCATAGTCCCTAAGCCGCTCCTTTGCCGCCGCAATGGCATCCGCGTCCTGGTCAATGCCGATGAGCCGTCCGCTTCCGGAAAGCTGCCCCAGCACCCTTGCCGCATGGCCTCCGCCGCCCAGGGTGCCGTCCACATAGACGCCCTCCGGGCGGATATTTAAATGTTCGATTGTCTCCTCCAGCAAGACGGAGGTATGCAAAAATTCCATGTCATCTCCCTGCCCGGCCCTGCTCCATGGTCTTAAAAACTAAATCCAAGCTCCGCCATGTGCTCGGCCACATCATCCATATCGTCAAAATTACTGCTCTCCAGCCAGCGATCCTTGTTCCAGATCTCCACGCGGTTCAGAACACCCGCCGAGACGATATCCTTCTGCAGATCTGCGTGCTCCCGCAGATTCGGAGGAATGAGGATTCTTCCCTGCTTGTCCACCTCACAGGTCGTGGCCCCGGCAAAGAAAAAACGCATAAAGCGGCGTGTCTCACCGTTTGAGGGCAGCCCGCGGAATTTTTCCTCGATGCCCTCCCATTCGGATTTTGGGTATGCGAAAAGACACCCGTCGAGACCCTTGGTCACCACGAATTCCTCGCCCAGCTGCTCACGGAGCTTGGAAGGGACGATCACTCTGCCTTTTGCGTCTATGCTGTGGTTGTATTCACCGGTAAACATATCATACCCTCATCCGTGCCGCTGTGATGAAATAAGTCTTCAACCGTTCAGATGCGCCATTCACAAGGGCTGCACTTATCAACAATGTTATCAACTTATCCACCACTTTTTACCACTTTGATACCACTTTCCTCCACTTATGCTCCTTACTATACCCCCATTCACCCCAAAAAGCAATTGGAACGTATGTTTTTTCCGCCTCCCATTTCCCGAAAACCCTGAAAAACAGCGGGTTTTCCCCCACAAAAAAAGAAAGCCCAAATTTTATGGACTTTCTATATACGTCTCGATCAGCCGGTCAAGCCGCCGGCTGATCGCAAGGGTCTCCTCCGGCGGTCTGCCGCTTACAAGGCTCTTATTCAGTTTTTTGCGTTCCCGCTCCAGCCGGCGCCTTTTCGCCGTTTTCTCCCTCGTTCTCCTGAATGCCATCTGTCTGCAGGTTTCCTCCACATTTTGGTGCCTCACTTGCTTTTGCCCGCTTCAAACGGACCGCCGCAATCCATACAAGGGACACTGCAGCCATGACCGCACCCACCACCATGGAGATGGGAATACCCACCACCGGCATGAGCAGCTGATCCGTGCGCAGGCTCTCCACCCAGAAACGGCCGATGCCATAGCCCGCGAGATACAAAAGAAACACCTCACCGTCAAATTTTTTGCGCCGGATATACCACACCAGAAAGAGCAGCAAAGCCAGATTCCACAGAGACTCGTACAGGAAGGCCGGGTGTACCTGTATGTATGAGACACCGTCAAGCTCCAGTATATGCGCCGCTATCTCCTCCGTAATCTCGTTTTGCCGCACCGCATTCACCGGAAGCTGCATGGCGAGAAGCCCGTCGCTGTACCCTCCGAAGCACTCGCGGTTAAAAAAGTTACCCCAGCGCCCGATGATCTGTCCTGCAACAAGCCCAAGCCCCGCCGTATCGCACACCAGGGGAAATACGAGCTTTTTCTTTTTGCAGAACACGTAGGTCGTGATGATCGCCGCGATCACACCGCCGTAGATGGCAAGCCCTCCCTGCCGGAAATTAAAAATATTCAGCAGGTTATTCCGGTAGCGGTCCCACGCAAAAATTACATAGTAAATTCTCGCACCGATCAGTGAGCAGATGATCGCTATGATCGCCAGATCAAAATAGGTATCGGGATTCTGCCCGCTGCGCTTTGCCTCCCGCATGGCGACCAGCAGGCCTGCCAGCATCGCAAAGGCAAGCGTCAGCCCGTAAAATGCGATGGTAAAGCCGCCGATGCTAATCGATTTTCCCACATGCTCCAGATAAATGTTCAGATGCGGGAAGTTAATATTCATATCCATAGATGATTCCTTTTCAAAAGTCTCCACGCCTGCGCACAAAGAGCACAGGCGTGGAAAAAGCCTGCCGCAGCGTCCGCCTACTGCTTACAGCGGAAGCTTGCGCACTCGGTTTCTGCCACAACACAGGCGTTCACACCGTTGATACCGATGTGGTCCGCATGACAGTGGCGGTTGTCATTGAAGGTACAGTTTACTGCCTTGCACTGTACATCCAGCTCCGTTTTCGGCTGGCTGACGGCATTTCTGGCGCTTCCCTGCTCCTGAAAGCTGGAGCAGCACGTCTCGTGGGGCATGGATGCCTCGCTGCCGTCCACCAGAATGTTGTACTTGGAACACTTCCTGTCCGCATTATACATGCAGTTTGCAACATTACAATCCAATATCGTCATGATTTTCCCTGATCCTTTCCATAGGTTTTACACATTTGATATGATGTGGTTACTACACTAGTATGGTTCGAAAAAGAAAATCTTATTCGTTGGCTGCGATGTATCACACAAGATTCCCGTCCGCCTATTTTTCCTCCGAAGCAGCTTCCTTCCGGATTTCCTTTGTGCGGATCTCCTCACAGATCTGGCTGATAAAATCTGAAAGAGGCTTTACGCCCTCGTCTCCGGCAAAGCGGCTTCTGACAGAAACGGTGCCGTCCGTCTCCTCCTGAGCGCCCACAACGAGCATATAAGGCAGTCTGTCCATGCGCGCCTCGCGGATCTTATAGCCAATCTTCTCGGAGCGCCCGTCAACTGTGGCGTCCACACCGTTTTTCATCAGCTCGCCGCGCACCTGCTGCGCATAATCCAGATATTTATCGGAAATCGGCAGCACGCGCACCTGCTCCGCACACAGCCAGGTGGGGAACTTGCCCGCATACTTCTCAATGAGCCATGCCAGCGTGCGCTCATAGCAGCCCATGGATGTCCGGTGGATAATATAAGGACGTACCTTATCGCCGTTTTCATCGATATAATACATGTCAAACTGCTCGGCAAGCAGCGCATCCCACTGGATCGTGATCATCGTGTCTTCCTTGCCGTAAACATTTTTGGCGTTGATATCGATCTTCGGGCCGTAGAAGGCTGCCTCGCCGACATCCTCCGTGTAAGGGATTTCCAGCTCCTTCATCATGTCACGCATGTGCTGCTGGGTCTCCTCCCAGACCTGAGGCTCGCCAATATATTTCTCACGGTTGTCCGGGTCCCACGCGGACAGATGGTAGGTCACATCCTCCTCCACGCCGAGCACCTTGAGGCAGTACTGCGCGTGTGCGATACAGTCCTTGAACTCCTCCACCATCTGATCCGGGCGCACGATCAGATGTCCCTCGGAGATGGTAAACTGGCGCACACGGGTCAGGCCGTGCATCTCGCCGGAATCCTCGTTGCGGAACAGGGTTGACGTCTCGCCGTAGCGGATCGGCAGATCCCGGTAGGAATGCTGGGTGTTTTTATAGCAGTAATACTGGAAGGGACAGGTCATGGGACGAAGTGCCAGCACCTCCCCCTCCTTCTCCTCGTCCCCGAGGACAAACATGCCGTCGGTATAGTGATCCCAGTGCCCGGAAATCTTATACAGATCGGATTTTGCCATGAGGGGCGTCTTCGTGCGCACATAGCCCCACTCGCGATCCTCTAGATCCTCAATCCAGCGCTGCATCTTCTGGATCATGCGCGCGCCCTTCGGAAGCAGCAGGGGCAGTCCCTGACCGATAACGTCAACCGTGGTGAACAGCTCCAGCTCCCGCCCCAGCTTGTTGTGGTCGCGCTTTTTGATATCCTCCAAATGCTCCAGATGGGCCGCCAGCTCCTCCTTTTTTGTAAAGGCGGTCCCGTATATGCGCTGCAGCTGTGCCTTGTCGGAGTCTCCGCGCCAGTATGCCATGGAGGAGGAAATGAGCTTGTATGCCTTGATGCCCTTTGTGCTCATGAGATGCGGGCCTGCACACAGGTCCACAAATCCTCCCTGATCGTAAAAACTGATCTGCGCATCCTCCGGCAGATCCCGGATCAGCTCCACCTTAAAAGGCTCGTTTTTCTCCTCCATCAGACGGATTGCCTCCTCCCGGGGCAGCGTAAAGCGGGTGATCTCATGACCCTCCTTGATGATTTTCTTCATCTCCGCCTCTAATTTGTCCAGATCCTCCCTGGAAAAGGGCTGTGCCTCAAAATCGTAATAAAATCCCTCGTCGATCGCGGGGCCAATGGTCACCTTTGCATCCGGAAACAGCCGTTTCACCGCCTCGGCAAGCACGTGGGAGGCCGTGTGGCGAATGACACGCAGACCCTCCGGGTCATTTTGTGTGACAATACTCAGCTCGCAGTCCCCGTCGATCTCGCTACGCAGATCCACAATCTCGCCGTTTACCTCACCCGCGCAGGCCACCCGCGCCAGTCCCTCGCTGATATCCTTTGCAATGTCAATGACGCGCACCGCGCTGTCATACTCCCTGACTGATCCGTCCTTTAATGTAATCTTCATCTTTTCTCTCCTTTTTATACCTCTTCTTCGTCCTCTGCATCCTCGTTGCCGCTATTGCTGCCGTTGTGGCAGCCGTTCCCGGAATTATTGCTGCCGATAATGCTCGTCTTTTTCGGCGTAAAAATCATCCCAAGCAGTATGCCTGCCAGAAAGCATACGACAATCTCCAAAAACAGCTCACGTTTGGAAATCACGGCGGTTCCCTCCAGGGAAGCCCAGAAGCTTCTCATTTTTTTGATCATAATTTTTCTCCTTCCTTTTTCACAAATGTACCTTCTTAAATTAAAATTAAAAAAATCCCCGGTGCCAGATTGACTCTGACGCCGGGGACGATTGCTCGCGGTTCCACCCCAGTTGCCGGGCACATGCCGCGGCCACTTTTTTGATGATAACGGTATCACCGGCCCGGATTAGGGGCACTCAGAGTTGGTTAGTCTCGTCGTCGTGTTGGTGTCATGAAGTTTTGAAGCAGCCCGATCTACATGCCGCTTTGATTTCCTTTTATTCTATGCATTTGCCAAAGCATTGTCAAGTACAAACTTATGCCTGTTCCTTAAGCATTTTTTCCGCAGCACTGCTTGTACTTCTTTCCGCTGCCACAGGGACAGGGGTCATTGCGCCCGATCTTCTTTCCCTCACGGCGAACGGTGCCGGACTTCTTCTGCTCCAGGTACAGCGCCTTTTTCGTCTCCCCGTCAAAAATCGCATCCCACTGCGGCAGCTCGTAGAGCCAGTCAGCCTTTGCGTCTACCATGTTTTTGTAGAGCTTTTCCTTATCGTAGATCAGGTTGACGTGGGTGTCCTCCTCCATCGTCTCGATGGGATTCGCCTCCACCAGCGACTCATTGATGCCGTCCAGAAATCCGGTCATCTCCATGATGCTGATCCCGTAGCGCTCGGCCAGCTCCTTCACCGTTCCCTCTACCTTCTCGGTGGGACTTGATAAAAGCTGCTCGTAAATCCCCTTTTCTAATAAGAAATAATCGTTCCAGAATTTCTGGAGCTTTCCCTTGTCTGTCTTTTCATTATAGGCAATTTTCTGCCACTCCTGTAATAATGCCATAATTCATCCGTCCTTTTTTAAATATCGTGCAACTGCCCGTAAGAAGCCCGCAGCAGTCACAAATTGTTCGTGCCTACATAGTATAACTCATATATACGCATTTTTCAAAACTTTTTTTGTATAAGTGAAAAGAATGTGGGTATACTACGATTATACCGAAGTACCTGATACCCCCAGCACTTCGGTAGACTGCGACGAAAGATACAAAATACTTTATCCTCCCCTAAAGAGAGACCGGCATACGTCGGTCTCTCTTTTCATGTCAGATCGGAAATTCTGCCGGATTTCCGATAAAATAAATTTATTGCACTGCGCCGCTTCAGTGCCTGATCATCATTGCAATCCCGAGTCCAGCCAGTAAAGCCAGTACTGAAATGCCGACAAGAGCCAGAGCATCATCTGGAATTTCGGAAGCGGATACGGATTCCCCGGAAGACATTTCTCCCCGCTGCTGCCCCCGGAAGTCGCTTTGGCCGGATCGCTCCATTTTGTCCGCAGGCTCCATTCCGTCCGGCGGCTCCATCCCGTCCGGCGGTTCCATCCCGTCCGGCGCTTCCATTCCATCCGGCGGTTTTTGGCCTCCTGCCGCTTCCGCTCCATCCGGCAGTTCCATGCCGCCCGTTCCTTTTGTTCCATCCGCTGCCTCCTTTCCGTTCGATGCGTTTACTTCTTCTGTCGTCTTCGATTCCGCTGCACCCTTTGTTCCGTCCGCACCCTGGTTCTGCGCCCGGGAAGTGCGGTCTCCGCCGCCCCGCATCCCGCCGCTTTTTTGCATGTCCAAAGAGCCAGCGCCGGAATCCGACGAATTATCAATCGTCACCTCTTCCTGTGCATCTCCTACCGTGACCGTACATACGTCTCCCACCTTCAGCTGCGGTGTGCTGAGCACAGCCGAAGAAAAGCCGTATGGAATTTCTTCATGGAGAAGCTCCCTGCCCTCCGAATCTGCCAGGCAAATCGTCGTGTTTTCCGCGGCAGACGTCCGGTACATCAAAAATCCCTGCCCGGAAGCTTCGTCAAAACCCTCCGCCATCATGCTTCCGCCGCAGGCAATGACCGTTCCGCTCACAATGCACGCGCCACCGTTCTCGGTAAACCAGAAAAATAAACATTCCAAGCCCAAAAGCCAGAACAAGCGCCAGTGCCATATCAATAAGGCTTACGGCAGTTACATTTTCCAGAAAGCCGGATTTAAAAATGTCGTTAAATGTCATAATCGTTTTCTCCTTTTTTTCCGCGCCGGCGTCCCGACAGGACCGCCCTCACGGGTATTTGACCGGTCTGTACTCCTTATGCGCCGTACGCTCCTCAGCCGTAAATCCGGCACATCGCATATTTGGAAAAAGCGGTTACGCGCCGCCCCGGAAGCCAAACCGCGTCGCGTATCACGTCCGGCAGAAAGCTGTCCCATTTCACCTCCAAAATGATCGGGGCATCCCCCGCCGGAACCGTAATACAGTCCGGATTCAGAAAATCCTGACAGCAAAAGCCGGTTCGGATTCGGTAGTCAAGTGTCACCCGGACATTGCCGGGAGCAAAAACAAAAGGCTCTCTTGTGTAATCTACGATGATCTTCGGCCCAAGACCCTGTATCCGCATTTATGCATACAGCTCACAAAGCAGCGCTTCACCGCTGCCCGGCATCCAGTCCACATCCTTGTCTGCAATCGCCTGCGCCTGTGCCGCGGTAAGAACCACGCTCTGCTTTTTCCCAAGACCGCCAAGCCTGCTCTTTTTTTCCAGACGGATCAGGGAAGTATCCCCGTTATAATAACGGATGCGAAACTTTTCCCGCCGGCTCACCCCGTCCTGCTTTTCCCGCAATGCCTGATCGGCAGCGTTGTCAAAATACAGGCTCCGTATCGTATATTTACCGTCTGCCGCATGGGGATCCGGGCTAGTGACTGCCCGCAGGCGCTGCCGCAAAACTATCAGATCCGCCTGATTTATAACGCGCTTCCACTCATTTCGGTATTCCATCACACGCTCCTTCCTGTTTGCCACTGGCAATATTTTACTCTGCCAAGTTTACCTTCAAAATTTGAACAGGCAGTGTTGCTTTTGTGAAAATTTGGTGATACCTTTACCGGAATTTCTGATGCGTAAAAAAACGATCCGCTATACATCATCCTTCTATGCAACAGGAAATTTTTTCCATCAAAAAAACAGGACATGTACGTGTATTGCTGTTCCCCGCACATGCCCTTTCCAAAAAATTTCCTTCTTACGTCCAATACGCCCATATATTTTTAATCTGTCCGTTCAGCGTCGCAAACGGCCACTTCTGCCTGCTCCTTGCAATGCAATTCGGGTCGTTCACAAAAAAGCCTTGCCCGTCGTAGCCGTATATGACAACAAAGTGACCGGACAGCGTAAAATCACCCGGCCCCATGGCACAGATCAAAATTTGGTTCCGGTCCAGTGCCGTCTTGAGAGCCGATTCATCCATCTGCATTTCCCGCACATTCACGCCGCGCAGTCTCGGATAGGCTGTCATCAGCGCCCATGCCGTGCCCGTACCCTGCACATAATAGCCGTTGTCCATCGCATATTTTGCAATCCTCCCGGGCATCTCGCCCTCATCCCGGGTCAGTGCATACAGCGCCATGGAAAGGCAGGTGGGTCCGCAGCCGGAAAGCCCGATGTTCATATCCCCATAGGGCTGATAGCCCCAGCGCGTATCCCACTGCAGCAGCAGCGGGCACTCCTTTTCCCGCTCGTCATCCGTGAGGGCAGCCGTTGCAAAGGTATCTTCGTATATGCTGTCCGGATATCCCGCCACAAAATCCGCCATCTCCGGGTTGTTCGCAAGAGCAAGCAGCAGCTTCTCATGGAATCGTCCGCTCTGCACACAGATTTCCGCAATCACCTCGTTTTTCTCTCCAAGCACTTCCAGCCGCTGCAGCGCCTCCTCCAGCGTGCGCTCCACAGGACGCTTCGTACCGGCAGCGTCTCCGTCCGCATCCAATGCCGCTCCTTCATCCCCGGTGCGTCCTGCCAGGCCGCTGACAGCAGCTCCGATGCCGCTTCCCTCGCCGCCCGCAAAACTGCTTGCGGGCGGCACTTCACCTCCCTCTGCGCCCATGCCGCCGTTTTGCACGGATACGATCTCCTGCAGCGTCTCCTGCACTTCCTTCAAACGCATTTTGATGTCCCTGACATAAAACAAAAGCACTGCAAAAACGAACGCCATCACAAGAACTACCGCGCGGCTCCCCGTCCTTCTCCGCCTCCTTCCCGTTGTCTGTAATTCGTTCGCACTGATCCTTCTTCCGCTCCTCATCCTCCGCAAAAACCTCCCTTTTGTTTCGGCACCGCCCGTTTGCAGCTCCGATAAATAGATTTTAGCAAAAAGATGTCTCCGACTTTCGTACAAGATGTGTCAAAATTGCAAACTATTGACCGCTTCAGACTCAGCAGTATTCGTATCATATACCCCGTCTATATTATTCAGCCAAAAAACAATCTCATAGGACGGAATTGTGTAGACAGCTTCACCCCTGACCATAAAAATAATCTCCGCAGACACAAGCTGCTGCGCCAGAAGCTTCTGCACATGATTCTCCGAAGTGTACAGGGTCTGCGCATAACCCTCTGCCAGCCTTGGGAACATCAGGTCCAGTATTTCCTCAAGGCTGTATTCATATGCCTGGCTGCTGTATGCCATCATAGAAATACTGGCATACCACACTTCACCGCTCATCGCATGGATCATCAGCTTAATATCCACGTCATCCTTCATAAATTCCAGCGTCCAGCGGCTTAGAAGGCGCTCATCGAGCCTTGTCTGTGTCTCCACGGTACTAAGCTGCGCCGTGATTTTGTCAAAATCACCGTCCTTTAATGTCCCCGGTACGATTTCATGCTCCGCAAGCACCGTAATCCACTGCTTTCCCGTCTCAATCGCCTGCTCCATGTTCATCTGCTCTTCCTTCGGCTCATGCGGCATCTCCTTCCCCGCATAATCCCACAGCATCAGAAGCTCCTTCATGAGCGCTTCCGGTATTTTCTGCTCTTTAAAAGCATTCGCTTTCTCCTGCGCCTCCTCCTGCGCAAGCAGCGCAGTCTGCTCGTAGCGCAACGACACCGACCCGGTGCCGCTCAAAAACTCTTCCTCCTTTTTGTCAAGCAGCTTCCTCGTCAGAAACCATCCGCCAAGCACGATACCAAACGACACCGCCACCATGACCGCCGTGTAAATTTTCCCTTTCAGGCTCTGCATCTCATTCCTCCTCACAGCTTAACGACACACGCACCCGCGTCCCGCTCTTCCCGTCACTCTCAAATTCCAGCCCGCTCCCGTGTATCCGTGCAATCTGCTCGCACAGGGCAAGCCCGATGCCCGCGCCGTGCTGCTTGCGGGAACGGGATTTGTCCACCATATAAAAGGCCTCCGTAATGCGCCCCAGCTCCTGCGCCGGGATGCCGCTGCCGTCATCCGCCACCTCGATCACATACCGGCGCGCAGCCTTCGAAATTCCGGTTCCGCCTTCCACGCGTCCCGTGACATGGATATGCTTTGCCCCCGCCTTGATGGCGTTGTCCACAAGGTTTAAAAAAAGCGTCTTGAACAGATCGTACTCCACCGCGATGATTCCCTGCTGTGCGTCAGAAAAAAGTACAGCCTGCTTCTCCTCCATAAGATATGCCACATCTGCCGAAAGCTCCTCCAAAAGCCCTGCCGCCTCCACGCGCTGCAGGGAAAATTCCCCGTGTCCCAGCACGGTCAAATCCATCAGCTTTAGCGAGAGTGCCTCCAGGCGCATACCCTCATTCCAGATGTACCATGCCGCCTGCTTTTGCTCCTCCCGGGGCAGCTCCTTTTGGTAAATGCGGTTTGCATAGCCGATGACGGACGTGAGGGGCGTCTTTAATTCATGTGCAAAATTTGCCACAAAATCCTCCTTCTGTCTCGCGCTCTCCGAGAGCTTTTGCACCTTCTCCTCCACGGCGGATGCCATCCGGTTAAAGTTTACGGCCAGCTGCCCCACCTCATCGCCGCGGCTGCCGGGAATCCGCTCCCCGTAGTTTCCGTCCGCAATCTTTTTTGTAGCGGCAGTCAGGCGCTTGATGGGCTTTGTCAGCGCCGCGGAAAAGCCCAGGATCAGCACCATCCCGACCGCGATAGCCGCCGCGTACACAACGCTGAATTTTTCCACAATCCGCTCCTGCTGTTCTAACACCTGCTGCACATCCGCCCCCGTCACGAGATAGATACCGGTATTCCCGTGGGGCACAAGCCCAGCCACAAGCACGTACATCCGCTTCCCCACCGAAAGGAAGCAGTAATTCGCCTGATTTGCCTGATTCCCGGAAATATCCGCAAGCAATCGCGCGGCATCCGTCCCCTTCGGAAACCTCGAATAAAGCTCGTTTTTTTCCAGCGAAAAAAAAGCGACGGTCCCGTTCATATCCGACGCCATGCTCTCCATGTCATACGCTCCTCCGATGGCACCCTCAAACCATTCCTCGCCCCGGGTGATCAGGTTCGCCTCCACCACAAATTTATTGTACTGATACTGCTCCACGGCAGCCTCCACCTCACGGCCCATGGCGACCTCATAAAAATAAGAAATGAGGGTATAGCCGCCCAGCAGAAATGCCGCGCTGAAAAAAACCGTAACGTAACAAAATATTTTTGCCCCAAGCTTCATTATCCCTCGCCCTCCAGGCGGTATCCGATGCGGAATACGGTTTTAATATACGATTCCCAGCCCAGCTTTTTGCGCAGCCTCTGGATGTGTGTATCCAGCGTGCGGGTGTCCCCCAGAAACGGCTCCTTCCACACACGCTCGTAAAGCTTATCCCGGTACTGTGCCACGTTTTTGTTCTGCATCAGCTCCACCAGAAGATCAAACTCCTTTACGGTAAGGTCAACCTCCCTCCCGTTCTGAAACGCCTTCCTGCAGGAAAGGCTCACCGTCACATCCGCAAAGGCAAGCTTCTTTTTATCCCGCCCGTAGCGTCGCAGCACCGCCTCCATCCGGGCAAGCACCTCGCCGCTCTGAAACGGCTTTACCATGTAGTCGTCCGCGCCCAGCTTAAGCCCTTTAATGCGGTCGTTCACCGCGCCCCGCGCCGTCAGAAAAATCACCGGGATCTCCATGGGCCGGATGTACTCCATCAGCTCATACCCGTCAACCTCCGGCAGCATCACGTCCAGCAGGATAAAATCAAAATCCCCGTTTTCCTCCAGCAGATCCGCCGCCGTCTTTCCGTTGTACACGCAGGTACAGTCGTAGCCCTCGTCGCTTAAATCCATATACAGTAAATTTGCAATCGCCTCATCATCCTCCACGATCAAAACCTTCATTTGTATGTCCCCTTCTGCCATGTATTCGCTAAGTGGTCATGTATTACCCGCACCAGGCGGGGAAACGCCCCGCCAGGTGCTCCTATTATACCACACAGTTGTGTCAAAGTTGCAAACACACCGCTTTTACTCTTTGCACACGGATCATAAATCCGGGTATAGCCCAGCGTAATCCGGTCAATATGGTATGTGCGCGCATATGCGGGTGCGGCAAAATCTCCCTGCTCTGCCCGTCTGTCCACCAGCACATCCGACTCCCGGACTGCCGTCATTGTTTCAAAAACCTCCATAATGTCGGAAAACGCAAGCAGCTTTACCGGCTCGATTTCGGCCGTTCCGATCTCATACTGATTTTCAAAACGGATCTCATCAACGCCCTCCTTCGTGACATACACATCCAGTGTTTCATACCCCCACGCAAAGCCATCGCTGTCCGTTTCCGCAAGGCTGCCGCCGGGTATCATCGTGTACGTGACCGGCATGCCGCAAAGCCTTCTCGTATAATGGAATACATATCCGTAATCCATGATATCATCCTTTCCCGGCGCGCCGCTCCTGGCGCAGAGCACCTCCACAACCGGCTCCCAGGCCGTCGCCTCCATACCTAAAAGCTCCAGCCCTGCGGCGGTTTTATCCGCGATTTTTTTTGCTTCCTCCTCCGTCATTCCGGCCGCTGCTGCCGCCGTCTTTTCATCTCCGGCAGACTTGCGGCGCGCCGATGATTTCCCGCAGCGACCCTTCCTGACTCACCGCGGACTTACCGCTTTCCCCATCCGGCCTCGTCCCCGGAGAGGCTTCCGCCGCAGGCCCGCTCTTTGCCCTGACCAGCATCTGCTCCTGCGTCCTCGTACAGCTTGCTGCAAGGCCTGCCGCAGCCACCAGGCTGCACACGATCATCATTTTTCTGTTCATACTGTTACCTCCTGTGTAGCCCTCCCGCCCGAAATTTGCCCGGTATAAAAAGCCTCCCGGCAAAAGCCGGAAGGCTCCCTGTTCAGATTTTGTGCGCAATCTCTTCGCCCATGCGCACCGGCATTTCGCCGTCCCCGTTCATCCGCGCGTAAAGCCGTTTTCGAAAACGGACGGCGTCTTTTTTAAGCAGCAGCACCACCGTAGAGCCGCCAAACTCAAAATACCCCTTCTGTGTCCCGGCGCCTACCCGGTTCCCCTCCGTAAGCTGTGCCAGATTCCGAATCTTTCCTACGAGGAGCGCGCCGATCTCCATCTGCACCACGGTCCCGAACCGGTCTGTTTTCAGCACCTGATACTCCCGGCTGTTCTGCGCGTAAACCGGAACGGTCCGCGTCGCAATCGGTCGGACACAGTGCAAAACACCGCTGATTTTTCTGCACCGGACTACCCTGGCATCTGCCGCGTAACAGTAGCGGTGATAGTTTGCGGGCGTGAGCCGGAAGATAAAGGCAGTCCCGCCCTCGAATTTTTCGGCAAGCTTTTTGTCCTCCAGCAAATCCATGAGCGAAAATCTCGTATGCTTGATATCAAAAAACGTTCCGTCGGCAAGCTTTACCACCGATAAAAAGCCGTCGCAGGGGCTGATCAGCGCCCCCCCTGCCGCTTCCTGCTCCGTACGCCGTTTTCGCGTGAAAAACTCGTTAAAGGAGCAAAAGCCCTCCCGGGGAATTTCTATATTTCTCAGGTCAATCCGGTTCTTTCGTATAAAATGGGGAATGAACCATTTTGATAAACCGCTCGATAGCACAACGCCGGCCGCCCTTGAAACGGCGGGCAACGTCAGAATTTTCAGGCACGCCCTGCCCGGCAGCGTCCGGTACAAAAAGCGCAGTGACCACGATTCACTCATACCGCACCCCATCCCAAAAACAGAAACATGCCCACGGCTTCAAGCATCCCGATAAAGAGGATGCCGATCTTCCCGGCAGCTCCCGGCTTTTTGATTTCAATCGGTGCAAGGAAGCCCACGCCCATCAGTATAAGAAGTGCCGGGAAGCAGAGCGTATTTTTGAACACCCGGTAGTCATAGAGCAGGTAAACCGCGGGAAGCAGCACGGCAATGGTCGTAACCGGAACACCCAGATAGCTTTTTCTGTGTCCCGTCGTCTGGTTCTGGCGCGCCTCCTCCAGCACATTGAAATAGGCGAGCCGTATGAGCGCGCACAGCGTGAACAATGCCGCAAAAAATCCCACGACCGGGTTCTGCCCGGAAATCATAAAAACGAATATCGCAGGCAAAACGCCAAAGCTGACAAGGTCGCTGAGGGAATCGATCTGGATACCGAAGCGCCTTTCGTCAGCCGCCCGCTCTTTCGTGGCGGCGACCGTCCCGTCAAACATGTCGCAGATACCCGCCATCATCAGACAGCATACGCCCTCCCAGTAATCCTGTGCGAGCACCCGCAAAATACCAAGAAAGGCGAACAGCATCCCGCAATATGTAAGTACCACCGTATAATCATAATATCCCAGTAATTTTTTCTTCATCTCGTATCTCCTTTATCATAATCGTTTCAAACTGCCGCTGCAACTTTTATTTTATCAGTCCGAAGGCAAGGCTGTACGCCAAAATGCACCACGGCTTTCCAAGTATAATGATCCAGATAAACTTTTTGCTGTTCATTTTCATAAGCCCGGAAAAATAACACAGAAAATCGTCCGGGAAGAGTGGAAGCAGCGTGGCGATAAACAAAAACCATTCGTAGGACCGGCTTTTTTCGATGCGCGTGCTCCACGTATCATACTGCTTTTTTGAAAACAGCGAAAGCACCAGCTCAACGCCATATTTTTTTGCCAGAAAATAGGCAATGATCGAGCCGACGCTGATTCCGATATAGTTGCACCAGAATCCCGTGGCGCTCCCAAACGCGATGGCTCCCGCCGCGCACCCCAGATACCCCGGCAGAATCGGAACCACCACCTGAAACGCCTGAAACAGCGTGAGGATAAACGGCGCGCCAACGCCGAAGCCCTTCATATAAAGCTGTAAGGATTCCACGGAATCAAACTTATGGTCAAAAAATTCCTTTGCAAAGTACAGACAGACCGCAGCACAAATAACGATCATCCATATTTTTACTTTCCTGCTGATAAGAGATCCCTCCTCCTAATATATAAGTGTAGGGTTTCAGTACCCAACAACCAGTTGGGACT
>CAJUSH010000032.1 GCA_910589045.1 uncultured Eubacterium sp. | reverse complement strand
CGCAATGGCCTGTGCCGCCGCAAGCTTCATTTCCTCGGTGATTTGCTTTGCGTGGCCTTCAAGTGCGCCGCGGAAAATGCCGGGGAATGCCACCACGTTGTTCACCTGGTTGGGGAAGTCGCTGCGCCCGGTTCCAACGATGCGTGCACCAGCGGATTTTGCGGCATCCGGCATGATTTCCGGCACCGGGTTTGCCATGGCAAAGAGGATGGAGTCCGGATTCATGGAGGAGACCATCTCCGGCGTCACAATGCCGGGCGCGGAGACGCCCACAAAAATGTCCGCACCCTTTAAGGCGTCCGCCAGGGTGCCCGAAGCGCGGCGCAGGTTTGTGACCTTTGTCATTTCCTGCTGCATCCAGTTTAAATCGGGATAATCCGGCCCGATAATGCCTGCCCGGTCGCACATGGTGACATCGGTAAAGCCGTAGCTTAAAAGCAGCTTCGTGATGGCGATGCCCGCGGATCCTGCGCCGTTTACCACGACTCTGCAGGCTTCCTTTTTCTTTCCGGTAACGCGCAGCCCGTTGATGATGCCCGCCAAAACGACAATGGCGGTGCCGTGCTGGTCGTCGTGGAACACCGGAATGTCAAGCAGCTCCTTCAGACGCTCCTCGATCTCGAAGCAGCGGGGCGCGGCGATATCCTCAAGATTGATGCCGCCGAAGCAGGGGGCGATATTTTTTACGGTCCGGATGATCTCATCGGTGTCCTGGGTGTCAAGACAGATAGGGACGGCGTTCACATCCGCGAACTCCTTAAAGAGCACGCATTTTCCCTCCATGACGGGCATTGCCGCAAGTGCCCCGATGTTGCCGAGACCCAAAACCGCGCTGCCGTCCGAGACGACCGCCACGGTGTTTGCCTTGATGGTGTAATTGTAGGCTTCTTCGGGATGCTCCGCGATGATCCTGCATGGCTCGGCGACGCCGGGGGTATAGGCGATGGCGAGGGCCTCGCGGTCCTTCACCGGCGCCTTGGAGGTGGTCACGAGCTTGCCGTTCCACTGTCTGTGCATCTGTATCGCTTTTTCCTTCTGGTCCATGATGTTTTCTCCTTGTATAATGTATCTCCTCGGTTGAGCGTGTGTGCTTTTTGCCAATCAAAGGTAATAATACCATAGCACTAGTTTTTTTTGAAATCAAGGGGAAAATAGGGCTTCCTATTTTCGGACACATATGGTACAATAGACAAATATTATGAAAGCAAAGGCTCTCGGACGGGCTTTGGCACACATACGGTGTTATAACACACTGCAATCGCCCTGCGGGGTATCAGGATTTTCCGTTACAAATCATCGTTTTCCCATTTTTAAACTGATAGAGTTGCTACATGGAATCTTATTGTGTAATTTTTTAAGGAGAGAATAAAGTATGGCAGATATGCGAGAGAAGTATGAATCGTTGAGCGTTGCCGCGCTCAAAGACCTGGCAAAGGCCAGGGGACTGCGGAATATTTCCGCGCTTAAAAAGGCGGAGGTTGTGGATGCGATGATTGGTGAGGACCGGCGCCTGGAGCAGATGAAAAAGCAGCAGGAGGAGGCTGCGCGGGAGGAAACGCCGGAGAAGTCGGCAAAGGCGCAGGAAGCACCGGCAGCAGGCGGGACGCAGCGTCCCCAGCGCGCGGGCAACGCCGAGCGCACCGAACGGGCGGAGCGCGCCGAGCGGACGGAACGCACGGAGCATGCGGGAACGGAGCAGGCAGAGCATGCGGAGCGCACCGAACGTCCCCAGCGGACACACCGGGAGGGACGCGATACACGTGCACAGGCGGCCAGGGCGAATGCGGCTGCGGAGGAGGAGGATTATGACCAGTCCGATCAGGTAAATTCGAGCCTCGACAGCGGCGTGACCGCGAACGGCATTCTGGAGGTGATGCCGGACGGATACGGGTTTATCCGCTGTGCGAATTACCTGCCCGGCGAGAATGACGTTTATGTGTCGCCGTCGCAGATCCGCCGCTTCCGCTTAAAAACGGGGGATATTGTGTGCGGCAATACGAGGGTAAAAACCCAGAGCGAGAAGTTTTCCGCACTTTTATACATCACGACCATCAACGGTTATCCCCCTTCCGTGGCGGCAAGGCGGAAAAATTTTGAGGATCTGACGCCGATTTTTCCGAATGAGCGGCTGCACCTGGAGACAAGCCGCAGCGGGCTTGCGATGCGCATTGTGGATCTTGTTTCGCCCATTGGGAAAGGGCAGCGCGGCATGATCGTTTCACCGCCGAAGGCGGGTAAGACGACTCTTTTAAAGGAAGTCGCGCGTTCAGTGAAGCAGAACAATCCGGAAATGCACCTGATCATTCTTCTGATCGACGAGCGTCCCGAGGAGGTGACGGACATCAAGGAGGCGATCGAGGGACATAATGTGGAGGTTATCTACTCCACCTTTGACGAGCAGCCGGAGCGACATAAGCGCGTTTCCGAGATGGTTGTGGAGCGTGCAAAGCGCCTGGTGGAGCACGGAAAGGACGTGATGATTCTGCTGGACAGCATCACGCGCCTTGCCAGGGCCTACAACCTGACGGTTCCCCCGAGCGGGCGCACGCTCTCCGGCGGACTGGACCCGGCTGCACTGTACATGCCGAAGCGCTTTTTCGGCGCCGCGCGCAACATGCGGGAGGGCGGCAGCCTGACGATCCTCGCCACTGCGCTGGTAGACACCGGAAGCAAGATGGACGACGTTGTGTACGAGGAGTTCAAGGGAACCGGCAACATGGAGCTGGTGCTTGACCGCAAGCTCTCGGAAAAGCGCGTATTTCCGGCGCTTGATATCGTAAAGTCCAGCACCAGACGCGAGGATCTGCTTTTAAATCCGGAGGAGCGGGAGGCGGTGAACATCATGCGCCGCGCCGTCAACGGCATGAAGACCGACGATGCGGTGGAAAACATCCTGAACATGTTCGCGCACACGCGCAGCAATTACGAATACGTGCAGCAGGTGCGCAAGAAAAAATTTTTATAAAACTCCTTGTCAAACGAAAACGGTTATGCTACAATGAATAAGCTGTTGTGAGATATGGCAGGCGATGCCAGCTGTAAAAGTCTTTGCAGAGGGCGTTACCCGTAACTATACGGATATTGAATAGTTACTTATAGATCATACATTGAGTAGGTGAGGTGAAAAAGATGCAGACAGAAATTCAGCCCGAATACTATGAGGCAACTGTTACCTGCAACTGCGGTAACACATTTGTCACTGGTTCCACAAAGAAGGAAATCCATGTTGAGATTTGTTCGAAGTGCCATCCGTTCTACACCGGACAGCAGAAGGCCAGCCAGGCACGAGGACGTATTGAGCAGTTCAACAAGAAATACGGCATGAAATAAGAACATGGAAACAAAGGTTGAGGTTGCTAGACTTCAGCCTTTTTTTGTAACCGTTCATAGCCGGGGCGTTTTTCATACAATTCAGGTATCGTGGCTGCATGGATGACTGTATTTACGCAGCGCTTTTTGACAGATGCGAAAACGCTCGCGTAACTATTCAGCCTTCGGCTTCCTGCCTGGCAGAATATACACGTTCTTACGGACTTTGCAGCGAGTGCAGGGTTCCGGGCTGAACTGTTATAAGCCTGCAGATCCGCAGGATATGCGGGACGGGCTTGAACGAAAGGTATAAGCATGGGATATTCAGGAATCGGCGGGCAGGCCGTGATGGAGGGTGTCATGATGAAAAACAGTGACACCTACGCGGTAGCGGTCCGCAAAAGCGACGGTGAGATCATCGTTGAAAAAAAAGAATATAAGGGCATTTTGAAGGGCCGGTCGGTGAACGGGATCCCCCTTGTGCGGGGCGTGGTAAATTTTATCGATTCCCTGGTGCTTGGCATGAGCAGCCTTACATTTTCGGCCTCCTTTTTTGAGGAGGAAGCGGACGAGACGCAAAAAAAGGATGCACAGGAAGGTCAGGAAAAGCCGGACACTTCCGGGCACGCGGAAAAGCGGAATAAAAAGGAGGATGCCCTCATGGGCGGCACGGTTGCACTCTCGATCGTCCTTGCGGTTGCGCTCTTCATGGTGCTTCCCTACTGGCTGTCAACATTTTTCAGGCGCTGGAACTTTTCGGAGGGCGGGGTCGCCCTCGCGGAGGGGCTGCTCCGCATCGCGATTTTTTTTGCCTATGTGGCGGGCATTTCCATGATGAAGGATATTCAGCGGGTATACATGTACCACGGTGCGGAGCACAAATGCATCAACTGCATTGAGCATGGCCTGGATCTGACGGTGGAGAATGTGAAGAAAAGCTCCCGTCTGCATAAGCGCTGCGGTACAAGCTTTCTGTTTTTTGTCATTATCGTCAGTGTGATCCTGTTTTTCTTTGTGCGGGTGGACACGCCGCTTTTGCGGCTGGGCCTGCGTCTGGCGCTCATTCCGGTTATTGCGGGGATTTCCTACGAGCTGATCCGTCTGGCGGGGCGCAGCGAGGGCCGGGTGATCGGGCTTTTGAGCAAGCCCGGCATGATGCTGCAGAGACTGACGACGAGGGAGCCGGACGAGGATATGATCGAGGTCGGCATCGCTTCCGTGGAGGCGGTGTTTGACTGGAAGAGCTATGTGGAGGAGCTGAGGGCGCAGACCGTCGGACAGGGGAGGCTGGCAGATGACATTTAAGCAAGCAGAGCAAAAGGGAGAAAGGCTCCTGGAATCCGCGGGTGTCGCGGATGCAAAGATTGATGCGTGGCTGCTTTTGGAGATGGTGGCAAAGATCGATCGAAGCTTTTATTTTACACATATCAATGCAGAAGTGGAGCCGGAGGTGCTCACCGAGTATGACCGTGTGCTGGAAAAGCGCGCCGAGCGCATACCGCTTCAGTACATCACCGGGGAGCAGGAGTTTATGGGGATGACCTTCAAGGTCAACTCCAATGTGCTCATTCCCAGACAGGATACCGAGGTGCTGGTGGAGGAGGTTTTAAAGGCGCTCGAGCCGGGGATGGAGGTGCTCGATATCGGCACCGGAAGCGGCTGTATTCTGCTCAGCATTCTGAAAAATGCGCCCACGGTGAGCGGAACGGGCACGGACGTGAGCAAGCAGGCGCTTCTCGTGGCAAAGGAGAACGCGAAGCTCCACGAGCTGGAGGCCGAGTGGGTGCGGGGCAGCCTGTTTGACAATGTGAACGGACGCTTTGACGTGATCGTGTCGAACCCGCCCTATATTCCGCAGGCGCAGATACCGAAGCTTATGCCGGAGGTGCAGCTGTTCGAGCCGCAGCAGGCGTTGGACGGCGGAATGGACGGGCTGGATTTTTACCGGCGGATTTCGGACCTTGCCCCGGAGTATTTAAAGGAAAACGGGCTGCTCTTTTTTGAGATCGGCTGTGACCAGGCGTATGCGGTGCAGCGCATCATGGCGGAGCGCGGCTTTTTTGAGCTGTCCGTGGTAAAGGATCTGGCGGGGCTCGACCGTGTGGTGCGGGGACGGCTGAAGGGAAAATAGCGTTGCGTTTCATACTCGGGTCATGGAATAATAAAGTAACGGGATCGCTGTCCGGGACATTCCGGGCAGGCATAAACGATATGAGGAGACGGAGAAATGTTTGATAAATTAGAGGATTTGCTGATTCGCTATGAGGAGATCATGAGTGAGCTTTCCGAGCCGGATGTGGCGAACGACGCGAACCGCTTCCGAAAGCTGATGAAGGAGCAGAGCGATCTGACACCGATCGTGGAGGCATACCGCGAATATAAAAAATGCAGGCAGGCCATCGAGGATTCCCTTGCGATGCTGGACGAGGAAAGCGACGAGGAACTGAAGGAACTGGCAAAGGAGGAGCTTGCCGGTGCGAAGGAGGATGTCGCGCGGCTAGAGGGGGAGCTTAAGATTTTGCTGCTCCCGAAGGACCCCAACGACGACAAGAACGTGATCGTGGAGATCCGTGCCGGTGCGGGCGGCGAGGAGGCCGCGCTCTTTGCGGCGGAGATCTACCGGATGTATGTGCATTACGCGGAGGGGCGCCGCTGGAGGGTGGAGACGCTTGAGGCGGACGAGACGGGCATCGGCGGCATGAAGTCGGTGAATTTTATGGTGACGGGCACGGGCGCCTATTCCGTGCTAAAATACGAGTCCGGCGTGCACCGCGTCCAGCGCGTGCCGGAAACGGAGTCGCAGGGGCGTATCCAGACGTCCACCTGCTCCGTAGCGGTTATGCCGGAGGCGGAGGAGGTGGATATCCGCATTGATGAGAAGGATATCCGCATCGATGTCATGCGTGCTTCCGGAAACGGCGGGCAGTGTGTCAACACGACGGATTCCGCCGTGCGTCTCACCCACTATCCGACCGGTATCGTGATTTACAGCCAGACCGAGAAATCGCAGCTCCAGAATAAGGAAAAGGCGTTTGCACTCCTGCGGGCAAAGCTCTACGACATGGAGCTGCAAAAGCAGCAGGACGCGGAGGCGGCGGAGCGCCGCAGCCAGATCGGAACCGGCGACCGCTCCGAGAAGATCCGCACCTACAATTTCCCCCAGGGACGCGTGACCGACCACCGCATCAATCTGACGCTCTATAAGCTCGATAAGATCATGAACGGGGATATTCAGGAGATCATCGACGCGTGCATTGCGGCGGATCAGGCGAAGAAGCTGGCGACGATGAATGAATAGCCGGAAATCCGGGGTTTTCATGTAAAGGGCAGGGTTTGCCTGTTTGCTGCATATTTATGCACGCATTCTCCCAAAAAATTCATTTTCATCATTGCATTTTGCATAAAGCTACTGTATAATACGTTGGAAAGTGTGCTGCGTCCGGCAGCAAAGAGAGGAGAGAGACATGAAAAAGAAAATATTATCGATCGCACTTATAATGGTAATGACAGCGTGTATGCTGTGCGCCTGCGGAAAAGATTCATCCGGCGTGACCGTGAAGGACGGTGTGCTCACGATGGCGACCAACGCGTATTTTCCGCCTTATGAGTACTACGAAGGCGAGAGCATCGTAGGAATCGATGCGGAGATCGCAGCGGCGATCGCGGACAAGCTGGGGATGAAGCTGGAGATCACGGATATGGAGTTTGAGGCGGTCATCCTTGCGGTTCAGAGCGGGAAGGCTGATATCGGGCTGGCAGGTATGACGGTGCGCCCCGACCGGGAGGAATCCGTTAATTTCAGCGATACATATGCCACCGGAATTCAGGTCGTGATCGTGCGGGAGGATTCCGATATCAACAGTGTGGACGATCTGGAGGGCAAGAAGATCGGCGTGCAGCTTATGACCACCGGAGACAGCTTCGCATGTGAGGATTTCGGCGAGGATGCGGTGGAGCAGTACAACAAGGGTGCCGATGCGGTAATGGCGCTCGTACAGGGAAAGGTTGACGCAGTGATTATCGACAACGAGCCTGCAAAGAATTTTGTGGCGGGCAACGAGGGTCTGAAAATTCTTGACACCGAGTATGTGGTCGAGGATTATGCGGCATGTCTGAACAAGGAAAACGATGAGCTTCTGACGAAGGTCAATGAGGCGATTGCCGAGCTAAAAGAGGACGGAACGCTGCAGGAGATCATGGACAAATATATTACCGCAGATTAAACAAGAAAGAATTGTTGCAGAAGGAAGCGGGTAATCCGCTTCCTTTTTGGGTTTTTGTATCCATTGGCGCAGCCTTAGAAAGGTGATTTATGGAGTTTGTAATCGAGTTAAAAGAAAAACTGATCTTTGATTTTATCGAAAAGCAGCGATATCTCTACATCGTAAACGGCTTGAAGGTAACGGCGCTTGTCACATTGCTCGCGCTCATCCTCGGACTGGCGATCGGTGTCGTTGTAGCCGTGATCCGCACCGCCCATGACCAGGTGGGCGAGGCGGGGCGAAAGGGCTTTGCCGGATTTCTGCTAAACCTGCTCAATCTGATTTGCCGGGTTTATCTGACGATCATCCGCGGAACGCCTGCGATGGTACAGCTGCTTTTGATGTATTTTGTATTTTTAGCCAGCAGTACAAACAAGGTGCTGGTGGCGGTGCTCACCTTCGGAATCAATTCGGGTGCGTATGTGGCGGAGATTTTCCGCTCCGGCATTATGTCCATCGACAAGGGTCAGATGGAGGCGGGCCGGTCCCTCGGCCTTGGCTATGGGAAAACGATGCAGAAGATCATTTTGCCCCAGGCCATCAAAAATGTGCTGCCTGCGCTGGTCAACGAGATGATCACGCTCTTAAAGGAGACGTCTATCTGCGGCTACATCGGGTTAAACGATCTGACCCGGGGCGGCGATATCATCCGCGGCAACACGTTTGACGCGCTGCCCCCGCTGATCGCGGTGGCGGCGATTTACCTTGTGATCGTCATGTTCTTTACATGGCTGATGGGCAAGCTGGAAAGGAGGCTGCGGGAAAGTGATAACCGTTAAAAATCTTTGTAAAAGCTTTGGTGGGCACCGGGTGCTCATCGATATCAACGAGCATATCGCGCAGGGGGAGAAGGTCGTGATCATCGGCCCCTCCGGTTCGGGGAAATCTACATTTCTGCGCTGCCTGAATCTGCTGGAGCAGCCTACCGGCGGACAGATTATCTTTGACGGCAAGGATATCACGGAAAAGGGCGTGAATATCAACGAGATCCGTCAGCAGATGGGCATGGTATTCCAGCATTTTAATCTGTTTCCCCATCTGTCCATCATGGAAAATCTGACGCTTGCCCCGGTCGAGCTAAAGCGCATGGAAAAGGAGCAGGCACAGAAGGAGGCACTGCGCCTTTTAGACCTCGTGAACCTTGCGGAGAAGGCAGATACCTATCCGGGGCAGCTCTCGGGCGGGCAGAAGCAGCGTATCGCCATCGTGCGCTCCCTTATGCTGAAGCCGAAGATGATGCTCTTTGACGAGCCGACCTCCGCGCTGGACCCGGAAATGGTAGGCGAGGTGCTGGGCGTGATGAAGGGTCTTGCAGAAGACGGCATGACGATGGCTGTGGTGACCCACGAGATGGGCTTTGCGCGGGAGGTCGCGACCCGTGTGCTCTTTATGGATGAAGGGCATATTATGGAGCAGGGTACGCCTGAGCAGATATTCGGTGAACCGCAGAACGAGCGGACGCAGGAGTTTTTGTCGAAGGTGCTGTGAAAAAAGACTGTGAATAGCGAGGGAGTCTGTAAGTGATATGAGAAAGCTTTTGGATGTATTTGTGTATATAGCAGCATTTGCGGCGGCAGTGGCCGTCTTCAACTTGTTTGACCTGGAGGGGCTATTGCTGAAACGGGCGGACTTTGAGCCGGTGGGCGCCCGGGAGATCGCGCAGGATACGACGAAGAATTATGCGGGTCTGCCTGGGGGTGACGATGTGGCTGCGCTCACCGAAATCGGACAGTGGGACGGTCTGATCCCGGGCCTGGATTATGTGACCGTGACACCCCGCGCCGTCTATGAGACGGATGTTTATACACTTGCAAAATGGGAGGGCTTTTTCAACAGGCGGACAAGCCGGACGAGTGGAGGCAGGCGGGATGAGGTTGTCAGCGGATGGCTGCACATGCCGCAGATTTACTGCCCGATTTATGTGATCGAGCTGGCGGACGGAAGCCATGTGCTGGCGCAGATGAACCGCTGCTATGCACGGCAGATCAGGGCGGGCGCGGAGATCACGCTGCCCCTCGGGACGAAGGCGGGGATGCTTGATAAGACCCGGGTGCTCCTAAAGGATGCTATGGATACCTATCAGACACCGGATGATTATCTTCTGTACATGCTCAACGATGCATGGCAGAAGAAAAACACAAACGGGATTTTTATCGGGAAGATCGCAGTGTCGGTATTGGCGGACATTGTGATCGGATCCGTGCTGCTCATAGCGGTCAATGCGCTGCTCAAAAAGCGCAGAACCGAGTGACAGGGACTTCCTTTCATGCCCGGGGCGAAGGTGCGGTGCAGCCTTGCCAAATAGCAGATGCTTTCCCTGCTGAAATCGGCAAAAGACCCTGGCTCCGGTTATACGCAGCGGCCTGCGTCCGTTTCGTATAACCGGAATGATTTTATCCCTTCTGCACAAATTCCCGGGGCGAGCAGCCCTCCACCTTCTTGAATACCTTGCTGAAATAAAAGGCGCTCTCAAAGCCCAGCTTTTCGGCAATCTCGTAGATTTTGTCATTGCTTTCCCGCAGCATTTTCTTGGCTGCGGTGATCTTGGCGTGGTTCACGCATGCAACAAAACCCATATCCGAATATTTTCCGAACAGGGAGCTTAAATAGCCGGGGCTGATG
Source organism: uncultured Eubacterium sp. (assembly GCA_910589045.1). Classification (GTDB taxonomy): domain Bacteria; phylum Bacillota; class Clostridia; order Lachnospirales; family Lachnospiraceae; genus W0P33-017. The sequence continues at coordinate 30,605 of CAJUSH010000032.1, read as the reverse complement.
CCGAAGGCAGCGGCGACCTCGTTTAAGGTCAGCTTTTGGTTCAGGTTCTGGTTGATGTAGGACTTGACGTTTGCGACCACATGATTTTTGTAATCCTCCTTTTCCGACAGAAAATAAGCGCACAGCCCGTCGCAGAGCGTCTGCATCCAGTTCATGACCTGCTCGGTGGTGCCAAGCTGGTAGAGGCTGCGGTATCCGGCGGCATCCTCCGAAAAAATGTCGCTCACGATGTGCTCCCCCTCCGGCAGAAGGGAGATGGTCAGGTAGAGAATGGAGCCTGCCGCATCCATTGCCTGCAGATAGTGGGACGTGTGCTGCGAGAACAGCTCCGTGATGGACGCGAAAATGCCCCGGAGCTTTTCGTGGTTCATCTCCTCATAGGCGGCGCGTATGTCGTTTTTGAAGATCGCCATGTTAAAAACACTTCCGGCAGCGTTGCGGTCCAGCCCGTCGAAAAAGAGGAAGGGCGTGTCCGCATCCGTTCCGGCAAGGGACTGCTTGGCCTCGTAAAAGGAGCCGGAGAGGTCAAAGGGGTTGGAAACCGGGTGGCCGAGCCCTGCGCGGATGGTTGCGTTGTAATAGTTTTTGAGCATCCCGCGCGTATTTTCGAGGGCATGGATAAGCTCCGGGCGCGCCTCGTCGGCTTCCTCTCCGGCAAAGGGAAACACGGCGAGAAAGTGGCGGGCATCCAGGGGCGTCACATAACAGGCGATGTATTTCGCGATGAGCTGGATAAACATCTCCAGCGCGGAGCTGTACAGGTTTAAGAGCTGTCCGCTGTCCATGTTTGTGTCCGGGGGCGGATCTATAAGAAAATAGCCTGCCAGACAGCCCTCGGGCGGAAAGGAGATGGAAAGCTCCTCCTTTTGCAGCAGAAATTGTTCCTCGCTCTCAAACAGGTTATTGACCAGACGGATGAAAAACCGTTCCCGCAGAGCGCCGGCATGGGAAAAATCTGTACGTCCCTTCACGGTGGGGGCCTTGCTCTTGTTGATCAGTGCAATTGCGCGGCGGACGCTTGTCTCCAGCATGGACGCATCCAGCTCCAGCTTGACGAGATAGTCCGTGACCTGATAGGAGATCGCCTGCTTTGCCATGGCAAAATCCTCGTAGCTGGTGAGAATGAGAAAGGCAGGGAGGGAGCCGTAGCGCTCCCGGCAGATGCGCACCAGCTCAAGACCGCTTAAAATAGGCATTTTGATATCGGTGATCACAATGTCCGGAAGCTGCTGCTCAATGAGCTTTAATGCCGCCTCGCCGTTTGCGGCGGTGCCGGTGATCTCTACGTCAAGGGTGCTCCAGTCGAGCATGGATTTGATGCCCACCTGTACGAGTGGTTCATCGTCTACGATCAATAGTTTATACATGGTTACCTCCTGTGGAAGCTGCCTGTTCCTTATAGGGTTTTTCAGGCAGGGTGACGGTGACAGTGGTATACTTTCCGATCTCACTGGAAAAGGACAGGCCGTAGGCCTCGCCGTATTCATACTGCAGCCGTTTGTGGACATTGGAAATGCCGATATCCCGGAAAAAATTGGACGACGATTTTTTTTCGCCGGTTAAAAGCTGTGCGACGGTTTCGCTGTCCATGCCAACGCCGTCGTCGGTGACGTCGATGCACACGTTGCCGTCCGCATTTTTACGGACACGGATGCCTACCGCACCGGCGGCCCCCTTCGGCTCTATGCCGTGGAAGATGGCGTTTTCCACGATGGGCTGCAGCGTAAAGCGCAGAATCTCGTTGTTTGTGAGGGCGTCGTCCGCAAGGGAGACATCCATCGTGATGCTGCCGCCGTAGCGGTATTTCTGGATCGTGTAGTAGTCGTTTAAAAAGTCAAGCTCCGTTTGGATGGGGACCCGCTGGCGCTCGTCCTTTGCGATGCTTTTGAGCAGGCGGGAGAGGGCGGTGGTCATCTCGGGAATGCCGGTGGCGTTCTGGATGGATGCCATCCACTTGATGGAGTTTAACGTGTTGTACAGAAAGTGGGGATTGATCTGGCTCTGGAGCATCTGGTATTCATATTCCCGCTTTTCCTTTTCGATCCGGACCCGGGTGTCGATGAGCTTCTGCACGCTTCCTGACAGCTCGTTGATGCCCCGTCCGATATCTCCGAATTCATTGTCCCACTCGATGGCTGCATCCGCCGTGAAATCTCCGGCGGAGATTTTTTTCATGCGGGAGAGCAGCCGCTCTAAGGGCCGGTTTACGATGTGGTTTAGGTACAGTGTGTAGATGAGCCCGGCGAGCACGACGAGCAGGGCGATCATGCCGAACACATAAATAAACGAATTCATCTGCAGCAGCGGGTGCGTGATGGGGATGCTCTGGGTGACATAGCAGCCGTTTAAGCTCAGGGGCCGTGTCACGTACCGGGTGCCGTCGGTGAGGGAGACGGAGAGAGTGGTGTCCCCGTACAGCAGCTCGCGCTTTGTTTCCTGCTCGCCCCACAGAGGCTCTTCGAGGGGCACCAGCACGCCGCCTTCATAGGCGTAGAGCCTGTCTGCGACGCTTAAATAAAAGTTGCTCTCAGAGTCGACGGAGTAGGTTTTAAAGGCATCGGTAAACAGTGCGGGGCTCAGCTGCACGAGCAGCCATCCCAGCACCGTAGAATTGTAGGGATGGTAGATGGGACGGATGATGGGAAGCATCTGCTTTGACGTGCGCATGAGCGGGTCGTCTACAAGCCCCATGGAAAAATCAAAGTCGCCTGCCTCGAGCGTCGGGTAAAAGTAGTCCTGTCCCATGATGACGGCGGGTACGTCGGCTGTGGTGGAAAAGACCGTGGATACGATCTGGATGTAGTAATCACTGAAATTGCTCACCACAAAGCGGTGGATGTAGCCGGTGGAATCCGTGGTGCCGAACTGGTTGTTCAGGCGTTCGTAAAGCGCGAGCCTGGAATTGCCGGAGTTGTCCTGGTACAGGGAGTAGGGCAGGAGGCGCAGGTTGAGCTGGCACCAGCGCACGAGGGACTCCACGTTGTCGTACTCCTCGTTTATGGCGTCTGCGATGTGCTGGACGTTTACCTCCGTGCTGTGTGTGAGGCTGTTTCTATTATAGTGGTAAAACAGAAAATAGCAGGTGCCGGCGACGAGCAGGCCCATGATCAGCGTGAAGGCAACGGAGATCCGCAGTATTTTTTTCTTGATGGATTTGTACATAGGCCCCTCCTGATAACGGCGTACAGCCGGGCTTGGACATACCCCGTGCATCCCGGCTTTGAATCATGATAATAAAATTTTACAACTTTTTCGAAGATTTTGCATCTTTTTTTTCGGAAAATGGGAGATTCTGCATAAATTTTGCATAAAAAAGAAAAATCAGCCATTTGTTTTGAAGGGCCGAAAAGCTATACTTTGTTTATACAAAGGTTGCCCGGGAGGGCGGCCAAATGATCAAAGGGAGGTAATTGTAAAATGAAAAGAAAAGTTTTAAGCATCTTACTGGTAGGTGCCATGACCGCTTCCATGCTTGCAGGATGCGGAAGCAGCGGTGATGACGCGCCGGATCAGCCGGCAGACCAGCCCGCAGATGAGCCTGCGGACGATGCGGCGGATGAGCCCGCAGACGACGCGGCAGACGAGCCTGCGGACGATGCGGCAGACGGTGAGAAGATCACCTTAAAGTGGGCGATCTGGGATCAGGACACCACACCCTACTGGCAGGCATTGAAGGATTCCTACGAGGAGAAGAACAAGAATGTGACCATCGAGATGGTTGACCTTGGCTCTACCGATTACATGACCGTACTCGCAACCGAGCTTTCCGGAAGCGGCACGGACTTTGACCTCGTAACGATCAAGGACGTTCCCGGCTATGCGACTCTGGTACAGAAGAACACGCTCGAGCCGCTGAACTCCTATATCGAGAGCGCAGGCATCGACCTTTCCCAGTACGGCGGTGCGACCGATCAGGTAACGGTTGACGGCGAGCTCTATGAGCTGCCCTTCCGTAACGATTTCTGGGTTGTATTCTATAATAAGGATCTGTTCGATGCGGCAGGCGTTGACTATCCGACGAACGATATGACCTTTGAGCAGTACGATGAGCTGGCGCGCAAGCTTGCATCCGACGAGTTCGGCGCACAGGTTTACGGCACACATTACCACACCTGGAGATCTGCCGTACAGTTATTCGGCGTACTTGACGGCGAGCACAGCATTTTAGACGGCAACTACGACTACTTTAAGCCTTACTATGAAATGGTTTTGAAGCAGGAAGACGACGGCATCTGCCGTGACTACATTACCCTGAGCACAGAGGGTCTGCATTACTCCGCAGCATTCTCCAACGGAGACGTAGCGATGATGAACATGGGCTCCTGGTTTATCTCAACCATGATGAGCAGCCTTGCAAGCGGTGAGTACGATTCCAGCCTGTGCGGTAACTGGGGCATCGTAAAATATCCCCACGCTGAGGGTGTAGAGCCCGGCTCCACACTTGGAACAATTACCGGTATCTCCGTGACAAGCGCTTCCAGCCAGAAGGATGCGGCATGGGATTTCGTGAATTTCGTATCCGGCGCAGAGGGCGCTCTGGTAATGGCACAGACCGGTAACTTCCCGGCAATCATGACCGATGAGGTTGCGAATGTGATTACCGCATTAGAGGGATTCCCGACCGACGATGCGAGCAAGGAGGCACTGAACGTTTCCAACCTGTACCTTGAGGTTCCTTACGCTGAAAACGTATCCGAGGTGAACAACATCCTGGATACTTACCATACTTCTATCATGAACCGTGAGGTTACGGTAGACGAGGGTATTGCGAGCATGAACGAGGAAGTCGGAAAGATCCTGAACTAACGATTCCGCAGAGTGAATATAGTGGTTGGTTGATGAAAGTAATTTGGGAAGGGGGCTGGCAGAAAGCCAGTCCCCTTTTCGTACAAAAAATGAAAGCAGGACTGCTTTCCACCGGCCGGATGCACCGGACGGCCCGGACCGCGGGCACATGCATCAGGTGAAAAGCAGTTTTGAGAGAGGAGTTAAAAAGGGATGAATACGACTGAAAATGCTGCCATCCAGGCACCCTCGCCCGAGCAGATGGCAAGAAATAAAAAGCGCCGTGAGCGCAAGCGCAATGCCGTAGCCTATTCGTTTATCGCGCCTAACTTTATCGGATTTGCAGTTTTTACGCTGGTTCCCATTATCTTTGCCTTTGCGCTGGCATTTCTGGAGTGGGACGGCAACAACCCGATGAAATTTGTGGGTCTGGCAAACTTTGCAGCATTAAAGGATGATACGTTTTTTGTTGCCGCGCTGAAAAATACGATCATTTACTGTATCGGGACCGTGCCCCTGACGATGATCGCATCGCTGGCGCTGGCAATCGTCCTGAACCAGAAGGTGCGCTTCCGGGGATTTTTCCGTACCGTGTCCTTCTTCCCCTACGTCGCATCGCTGGTGGCGATCACGGCCGTGTGGTCCATGATTTTCCACCCGACAAAGGGTCCGGTGAATGCGATTCTCTATTATGTATTTAAGGTGGCAAATGAGAACCTGCCCAACTGGTTCGGCGGCGGGCTTGTTATGTTCACCCTGATCCTGTTTAGTGTGTGGAAATACATGGGCTATTATATGGTGATTTACCTTGCGGGACTGCAGGGTATTTCCGGCGAGCTTTACGAGGCGGCGAGCCTGGACGGTGCCAACACCTGGCAGAAATTCTGCTACGTGACATGGCCCCAGCTTCGTCCCACGACGTTCTTTGTCATCGTCATGCTGACGATCAACTGCTTCAAGGTATATGATATCGCCGTGATGCTGGCAGGCGGCGGGGACGGAAAGCTTTCCAACTCGGCGACCGTGCTCGTATACTACATCTATCAGAACGCGTTTAACTACTGGAAGCTGGGTTACTCCAGCGCCGTTGCGATGGTGCTGTTTGCGCTTGTGCTGATCGTTACCCTGATCCAGTTCAAGGGCGAGTCCAAGTTCTCAAATTCATAGGAAAGGAGCGGAAAAGATGCATTCAGCAAGCAAAAAAAGATTGGTCGGAAAAATCTGTCTTTACATTATACTAATCATTATCGCGGCAGCGATGATCATTCCGTTCCTGTGGATGCTCTCGGCATCTATCAAGACGGACCGTGAGGTGTTCAACATGAACCCCTTCGTGTGGATTCCCGAAAATCCCCGCTGGTCAAATTACCTGGATATCTGGACTAAGATTCCTTTTGGGATCTTTGTTAAAAATACGGTATTTTTAACGATTGTCGTGACACTTCTGCAGCTTTTGACCAGCAGCTTCGCGGCGTACTCCTTTGCGAAGCTGGAGTTTAAGCACAAAAACCTGCTGTTCATGGCATATATCGCGACGATCGCGATGCCCTGGCAGGTGTACATGGTGCCCCAGTTTATCATGATGCGCGGCTTCGGGCTGAACGACAAGCTGACGGCGATGATCTGTCTGCAGGCGTTCTCGGCGTTCGGCGTGTTTTTGATGCGGCAGTTTTACATGGGTATTCCCGATTCGCTGTGCGAGGCGGCACGTATTGACGGCATGAGCGAGTACGGCATTTACGCGAAGGTCATGCTGCCACTTTCGAAGCCGGCGATTTCCACACTCACGATTTTTACGTTTGTTAACACATGGAACGATTACTTAGGACCCCTGATCTACTTAAAGACCGAGGCGAAAAAGACGATTCAGCTCGGACTGAAAATGTTCATCGGACAGTACTCGTCCCAGTACGGGCTTATTATGGCGGGCTCCGTGCTCTCGCTCATCCCGGTATTGGTGGTGTTCCTCTGCCTGCAGAAATATTTTGTTGAGGGTGTTGCGAGTACCGGTGTCAAGGGTTAGTTTTTTATATTTTATATTATAACGGCTTTCGCGCCGCAGGTCTGCGGCGGAGTACATCTGCTCCGCTGCGAAAAGCCTGCGGCGTAAGGCTTATAAGCCTTTTCGCGGCGGGATGGGAAACCTGCGGCGCAGGGCTTATCTGAGGGAGGAGCGAGCATGTCAATCAGCTTTGATACTTATGAAATGATCTCCGGGGAGGAGATCGCAGCTGCCCTTGATTTCTGTGAGGCGCAGGTGGTGCATGTCCTGCCGGATTTCACCGGAAAATTTCAGAAGGCGTACAGCGAGAACGGCTTTTATCAGCCCATTGAAAACAATTACTGGACAACGGGCTTCTGGACCGGTGAGGTGTGGCTTGCGTATGAATATGCATTTGCAAAAGGGCATGGAGCACAGGCGGACGCGCTGAAATCTGCGGGCATGGCGCATGTGGATTCGTTCTACAGGCGCATAACGGAAAAGATTGAGGTAGACCACCACGATATGGGCTTTTTGTATACACCCTCCTGCGTGGCGGCGTATAAGCTGACCGGGGATAAGAAGGCGCGGGAGGCTGCCATTCTGGCGGCGGACCAGCTTTTAACGCGCTATCATCCGGTGGGGGAATTTTTACAGGCCTGGGGGCCTATGGACGGCGCGGACAACTACCGTCTGATCATTGACTGTCTGCTGAACCTGCCCCTGCTCTACTGGGCCGGCGATGAGACGGGGGACGCGAAATACCGGGATATCGCGGAGAAGCATATCCACACGGCGGTGGCGAATGTCATACGGGAGGATTACTCCACCTGGCACACCTTTTTCTTTAACCCCGAAACCGGGGCGCCTGACCACGGTGCCACCTGTCAGGGCTACCGGGACGGGTCCGCATGGGCGAGAGGGCAGGCGTGGGGAATTTACGGCATGGCGCTGGCGTATCGCTATACGGGACGGAAGGAATATATAGAGCTTTTTAAGCGGGTGACGGAGTATTTCCTTGCGCATCTGCCGAATGATCTGGTGCCTTTCTGGGATCTGGAATTTACGGACGGCGACGACCAGCCCCGGGATTCCTCCTCCGCATCCATCGCGGTGTGCGGAATGCTGGAGATGAGCCGGTATCTGGACGGGGAGGACGCGGCGCACTACACGGCGCTGGCGAAGCGGCTCTTGAAATCCGTCTGTGACAATTATGCCGTGAAGGATATGGCTGTATCCAACGGGCTGGTGCTCCACAGCACCTACTCCAACCACTCGCCCTATAACACCTGCAATCATTACGGCGTGGACGAGTGCAATTCCTGGGGGGATTATTTTTATATGGAAGCGCTTATGCGGCTGCATAAGGATTGGGAGGAATACTGGTAAATCCGGCAGAACGAAAGGAATGGACAACGAATATGAAAAAAGAGCAATTTTTTGACCGCCCGGACAGCTGTTATTTTATGGACGACGCGAAGGCGATCGCGGATTACTGCAGAAAGCGCTGGAGCGAGGATGTGTCTGCGCTCATTGAGAGTGCGGACAATATCTGCAATAAGACCTTTTTGTTTAACCTGAAATGGGATCTGGAGCGGACGTTTGTGCCGATTCATTTTGATGACAAGGTGGACTGGTGGGTTAACCCGGCGGGGGACCAGGAGTTTGTGTGGGCGTTCAATCGCCACCGCTTTTTTATCACCCTGGGACAGGCGTACCAGTTTACGGGGGATGAAAAGTACGCGGAATGCTTTGTGGAGCTTGCGGGCGACTGGATGGAACGGGTGCTGCTGACGGATGCGGATAAGATGGGGCCGTGGCGCTCCCTGGAGGCCGGCTTCCGCGGGGAGTACTGGAACAAGGCGCTGCGCTATTTTAAGGATTCCCCTGCTCTGACGGAGGAGTTTTTGGACCGATTTTACGAGACGATGATCGTCCACGCGGACTACCTGGTTTCCTGCGATTCCCCCTACCGCTATATGTCCAACTGGGGCGTGATCGAAAACCACGGGCTGTTTGACATTGCTCTGATGCTGCCCGGGAGTGAGAAGATGAAGGAGTATGCCCGGTTTGCGCTGGAGCATCTTTCGATTCAGGCGCGGATGCAGATTATGGACGACGGCATGCACTGGGAGCAGTCGCCGATGTACCACAACGAGGTGTTCCACTGCTTCCAGGATGTTGTCGTTTTGTGCAGGCGAAACGGGCTGGAGGTTCCCCCGGTGCTGCTGGAGCGGTTAAAGCTGATGGCACTGGCAAGCAAAAAGCTGGTGCGGCCCAACGGACATGAGCTGATGATGGGCGACAGCGATGATGTGGATATTTCCGACCGGCTCAGTGAAGCAGCGTACCTCTTTTCGGACGGGCAGCTCAAGCCCGCTTCGGTGAAGGAGCTGGACTATGGAAGCATCTGGGATCTGGGTATGGCGGCAAACGGGGAATACAAACGGCTTTCGGCTGCTGAGCCGGATTTTACGTCCGTGAGCATGCCGGACAGCGGTCATGTGGTGCTGCGCAGCGGCTGGGACGAAAGGGCGGATATGCTTCATTTCATGTGCGGGACGCTTGGCGCGGGGCACAGCCATGGGGACAAGCTTCACATTGACCTGGTGATGGACGGCGAGGACGTGCTCATGGACGCGGGGCGCTTTACCTACGTTGACGGCGAGGACCGCAGACAGTTTAAGGATCCGGCAAGCCACAACACGCTCACGGTGGACGGCAGGCCTTTTTACGTGTACAAGGATTCCTGGGAGTGCAGCAAGCTGGCGGCGGCGATAAAACCCCACGGTAAATGTGCGGGCGCTCTTTCTTATATAGAAGCGGGAAATCTGGGCTATATGGACATGGCGGGCGGTGCGTTTATCCGCAGAAGAATTCTTTCGATTGCGCAGGAGATTTATGTGATCTGCGACGAGTGCTATTCGGGCGACCCCCACAGCTATGAGCAGTATTTTCATTTCAATCCCCAGGGGAGGCTGGTGCAGGGGAGCGGGAGCCGCTTCGTCTACGAGGGGGAGCACACCCGGGCGCGCTTTGAGCTGGCAGGGGAAAAGGTACAGGCGGCTATGGACAAATCCAGGCTGGCGCGTTACTATAATTTCAGCGAAGAAAACGATATGCTGAGGGTGACGTGCAAAAGCGGAGGCTTTGCGTCGTTTTTCACGGTTATTAGCAAAGATGCGCTGGACGTGCGCGCAGAGCGCCTGCCGGTCATCTCGGCGTTAAAGCGCATCACCTACGCGAACCGGCAGGCGGAGGCACTGCGCATTACGGCAGGTGCCACAGACGCAAGTTACATCGTGTGCATCTGCCACGAGGAGGTCAACTCCCCGACCGATCTAATCGAGGTGGACGGCTGTCTGGGCTACGGCAATGTGATCGTGTTCGAACCCGGGAAGGATAAGCTTGCGGGGACGGTGCTGGATTACTAAAGTATGTGAATGATAACACAGAAAGATGCGGTGACTATGAAGGAAAAGCTGACTTACATCTGGGAGGAGCGCAAGCTTCTGATATTGACGGCGGCGCTTGCCGCCGCGCTTCTTTCGATTGTCTGGAAGGATTTTTTTTCGGACAAAAACCGGGAAACCGCGTTTTGCGCGGTCGTGGTGGGTCAGGGATATGACTATGACCGGGAGCAGCTTTTGCAGGAGGAGACGCTTGCGGCGCTGGGGCTGGATGCGCAGAGGCAGCAGGTCATCGTGGACACATCGCCGGAGCCGCAGCTTGACGCCGAGGGTGTCCCGCCAGAGTCGGCATATCTGGATCAGATGAAAATGACGACGTATCTGACGGGCGGCGAGGCGGACGTGGTTTTTTCTGATGCGGTGGTGCTTTCGCACTACAACGGGCTGGGAGCGATGGCGGATCTGCGGGATGTATTATCGGATGCGGAGCTTGCGGCGTGGGACGAGGCGTTTTTCACCGCTAGGAACAAGGATGGTGAGGAGATCCTGTGCGGGCTTCGTATTACGGACGGCAGCTTTTCGGACGGCGGGGAGGTGTATCTTTCCGTGAGCAAAAAGGCGCCGCACATGGAGCTTGTGCGGGATTTTATCCGCGCGCAGTGCGGCCTGCAGTGAGGGCATCTGCGCTGTGCGCAGCAGGCGGTTCAGGTGAATTTTGCACAGAAGAGCGCAGGAGGATGCGCCGTGCGCGGATAAAGCATGCTGCGGCGGATGCGGTGTGCTCTGTGGGTGCAGGCAGGAGGTAACGGAGATGAACAGTATTTTCAGCCCGGACAATCCGGTGTGGAATTTTATCGGAAAGCTGGTGGATATGCTGCTGCTTACCGTGCTGTGGGCGGTTTGCAGCATACCGGTGGTGACACTCGGGGCCAGCACGACGGCACTCTACTATGTGATGCTTAAGCTGGCGGAGGACAAGGAGGGCGCGATTTTCCAGTCCTTTTTCCGTGCGTTTAAGGAGAATTTTAAGCAGGCGACCGTCTGCTGGCTGATCATGCTCTTTTTCGGGCTGGTGCTGGGCGGCGATTTCTACATCTGCATAAAGCGGATGGACAGCAGTGCGGCAAAGACGCTGCTTATCGTTTTTTTTGTGCTGGCCTTTGTGTACGGGATGATTTTCACGTATCTCTTTCCGGTGCTGGCGCGCTGTGAGGCAGATACGAAAAAGATTTTTCTGCTCTCGTTTATGATGGCGGCAAAGCAGTTCGGATGGACGCTGCTTATGCTCGTGATTACGGCGGGAGTGATCGCGCTGGCGGTGTTTGTGCAGTGGCTGTTTTTGCTCATTTCCGCAGGGCTGACCGCGTATCTTCACGCGCTGATTTTGAAACATATTTTTATATCCTACGGTCTGGGGCTGCCGGATACGTCGGACGGGGAATACGGGATACCGTATTAGGGATTTGCCGCAGGTGCTTTCAAAAAGAGGACGCCTGACGGGATGGATGATAAAGGAGGAGCATATGTTATATCCAAGAGAAAACGAGGCGCGGGGGATGATCAATCTCGCGGGCATCTGGGATTTTAAGCTGGGAGACGATACGGAGCCGGGGGAGTGCCTTGCACGCCCGGAGGGGATGGAGCCGATTGCGGTTCCGGCGTCCTACAACGATCAGAAGGATGTGCCGGAGTACCGCAATCATTACGGCTTTGCCTACTATGCGAGGACGTTTACAATTCCCCGTATGTTTGCCGGACAGCGGCTTGTTCTGCGGCTTGACGCGGCGACTCACGCGGCGCATGTGTATGTAAACGGCAGACGCGTGGCGATCCACAAGGGTGGCTTTCTGCCCTTTGAGACGGAGCTGACGGAGCTTGTGACAGCGGGAGAGACGGCGGAGCTGCTCGTCGCGGTGGATAATCGCGTGAACAACGGCACGCTTCCTGTCGGAAACGAGGACATGGCGTTTTTCGGCTCCGACAATCCGGGCGTGCCGAGCGTGGAGGCGGCGAAGCGCTGGCGCAGAAAGCAGAATCTTCCCGCCTTTGACTTTTTCAACTATGCGGGGCTGAATCGTCCGGTGCGCATCTATACGACGCCGCTTTCCTATATCTCGGATGTGACCATCGTCCCGGATGTGGACGGGACGGACGGAATCGTAGCTTATGAGGTGAGCCTCGGGGGCGCGGCAGGGGATGCGGGTGTCTCGGTAACGGTTCTGGATGCGCGGGGTACGGTGGTGGCATCGGCGGACACGGAGAAGGGAACGCTTGTCATAAAAAATGCAAGGCTGTGGAATCCCTACCCGCAGGAGCCTTATCTGTATACGATGCGCATCTGCTACGGCGAGGATGTTTACGAGCAGCCCTTCGGGGTGCGCACGGTCGAGGTGCGGGGCACACAGTTTCTGATCAACGGGAAGCCCTTTTATTTCAAGGGCTTCGGCAAGCACGAGGACAGCGCCTTTCACGGGCGGGGGCTGGATGAGTGCCTGAATGTGAAGGATGTAAATCTCATTCACTGGCTGCACGCAAATTCCTTCCGCACGAGCCATTACCCTTATGCGGAGGAGATGTATGAGCTGTGCGACCGGGAGGGCATCGTGGTCATCGACGAGACGCCCGCGGTTGGCATCAATGCGGGGGGAGATAAAAATCCGTACGAGTATCCGATTCTGGAGCACCACAGGCAGGTGCTGCGGGATATGGTTGACCGGGACAAAAATCATCCCTGCGTGGTTATGTGGTCCCTTGGGAACGAGCCGGACAGCGAGCATTTTCCGGAGGCTGCCTACGACTACTGGCACGGGCTGTATGAGTATACGCACACCCTGGATGCGGCAAAGCGCCCGGTGACCTTTGTGTGCTGTCAGAACAATTACGAGCAGGATATCGTGACGCGCACGATGGACGTTGTGTGTATCAACCGTTATTACGGCTGGTACAATCTCTCCGGCGATCTGGATGCCGCCTGCTATGCATGGAATATGGAGCTGGATTTCTGGGAGAAGCAGGGCAAGCCGGTGATGGTGACCGAATACGGTGCGGACGCGGTCGCGGGCATTCATGAGTGCGTGCCGGAGATGTTTTCCGAGGAGTTCCAGGTGGAGTTTTACAGACGCCAGAACGCCGAGTTTGACAAGCGGCCGTTTTTCATCGGGGAACAGGTGTGGAACTTTGCGGATTTCGGGACGATCCAGGGTGTCATGCGCGTGGACGGCAACAAGAAGGGGCTTTTTACCCGGGAGAGAAGGCCAAAGCTCGCCGCACACTATTTCCGGCAGCGGTGGAGTGAGATCAGGAACTTCGGATATAAAAACGGATAAGAAACAAAAATAAGCATAAAAATAAGCATGAGAATAAGAACGATAACGAGAACAAAGGCAAGAAGGAAGTAAAACCCCAAAAGCAGCTTGGCCCGCGTCATCTTGGATGGCGCGGGCTGAGAATTTATGGGGGAAGAGGTACGCGGTGTACCGGAAGGAGAAATTATGCAGGTGAATAAAGACGGGCGCAAAGCCGGAAATGAAATCGAACATAAAATAGAAATTCTGGATCAAAGCGGGGCCGTGAAGGCATCCGCAGGCGGGGCGGAGGTGCGCCTTGTCTACCGCGGTGTTTATGAGCCGGGGGATGTGATCCGCGTGACACCGGGGGAGGTGCCGGCAAGTTATCTGCTCCAGCTCGACGAGTCGGGCGGGCTTAGCGTTGTATATCTGACGGGTGTGATGGAATATGAGATTCCCTTCGGGGAAAAGCGCACGAATCTTTCACCTCATACCTTTGCGGACGGGCTTCATCTTCTGACATTGAAAAAATATCCGGAATTTCTGCATCAGGTCTACCGAAATCTGGCGCTAAATGTCTGGGATCAGCACGGACTGGAAAACAGCTTTCCCCATGCGGCAGCGAATGTGGAGACCCGGGGCGAGGCGGTGTTTGCGGCGCAGAATGCCATCGACGGCGTGACCGCAAACGAGAGCCACGGCGAATGGCCCTTTGAATCCTGGGGGATCAACATGCAGGATGATGCAGAGATCACGATTGATTTCGGACGGGAGGTGGAGATTGACCGCATCGTTATGTATACCCGGGCGGATTTTCCCCATGATAACTGGTGGACACAGGTGACTTTTTCTTTTTCCGACGGCAGCAGCCTGGACTGGGATCTGGAGAAGCAGACCCTTCCGCATATCATCACATTTGAACCGAAGCGGGTGAGAAGCCTGACAATGCATGACATGAAGAAGGCGGAGGATCCGTCGCCGTTCCCGGCGCTGACCCAGCTGGAGGTGTACGGGCGGGAGGTATTCTAAAGCGGGCGCGAAGGTCGGATTGCGTGTTATATTGTTATGATTGTGCGGAAAATGAATCATTTACAAATCCGGTAATTGATGGTAGAATGTAGCATATATCGTGTCGCAGCTCCATTTTTTGCAATTTGGACGGCCGGGGGCTGTGAAAGGGGATGGATGGAAGAGTAATAAGCTTTACGGGGAGGATTGATATGCTTCAGATCGAGGAGTGGTTCCGCAGACCACAGCGCAAAATGGACAGAAGGGAAAAAACGGAGCGGCCCACATCGGCTGCTTCAAGGTCGGAGGAAGCCTACATACAGACAGCGTCTCCCGCGCCGACGGAAGCATCGGAGACAGCGGATTTTGCTGCATCTGTGCAGCCCCGGGCCGTGCAGGAAGCATTTCACGCCGCAGCCTATACGTCGGAGCCGTCAGCCTCGCAGAAAGCGCCTCAGCCTGCGCCCGCGCCTGAGCCGTCAGCCCCGCAGAAAGCGTCTCAGCCTGCGCCCGCGCCGGAGCCGTCAGCTGCGCAGAAAGCGTCTCAGCCTGCGCCCGCGCCTGAGCCGTCAGCTGCGCAGAAAGCGTTCCGGCCCGCGCCGGAGACGGCAGCCGCAGCGGCGCCCACGCCGGAGCCGTCGGCTGCGCAGCGGGTTCGGCAGCCGCAGTACGCCCCGCGTCAGGCAGTAACGCTTCCCGATTCCGTGGCGGAGACGGAGGAGATTGACCAGATCACGGAAAAGATCGGCCTGGACGTGGCGGATATGATCGATCTGGAAAAGGAGGATTTTCTTTTAAGACAGATCGACGAGTTCCGGGAGAAGGCAAGGCAGCTCCATCAGCTGATGGCGACGCGCAAAAACGAGGCAGAGCAGCTGCAGAGCACGCTGAGCCGGAAGGAAGCGAAGGCATCCGAGCTGGATGAGCTGATTACGGTGCGTCAGGATGAGGCGAACCGGATTATGGGCAGCGTGTCGGAGCGCATCGAGGCCATGTCCGCGGATGTGCGGCAGGAGATGAGCGGATTTTCCGATGCGGTGAGCAAGGAGGTATCGGGTCTTACACAGAACCTGACCCACGAGATCAACCAGTCTGCCGAGAGCACGCGGCAGGCGTTCGAGACTGCGGCACAGAACATGATCGATCAGAATACCCGCAGTCTGGAGGGCTTGAAGGAGCAGCTGGAGCAGCTCGGACAGCTGGAGCAGATCAACGAGCTGTCCACGGAGATGAACAGCCAGATTACGACGTTAAAGTCGGACATTGCGGACAAGATCCACGCCGAGGACGTAAAGTGCTACCGAAATATCCAGGCGTCGATGAACGAGCAGAGCAAGATGCGCTCCGATGCGGACGAGCGGACCCGCCAGCATATTCAGGAACAGGTGGACATCCTGCAGGAGCGCATGGGTGCGCAGGCAAAGCTTTTGAAGGTGTCTCTTGCTTTTACGGTGCTTAATTTCCTCGGAATCGCCGGGATACTGGCTTATCTGATTGTTTTTTACTGAGCTATCATTTATAAGAGAGGGTAGAGATGAGCTTTCATACGACAGGAAGTGTCTGGGTGATTGGTCACAAAAATCCGGATACGGATTCGATTTGTTCGGCGATTGCATATGCCGCGTTAAAAAACAGGACCGAAGGGGAGTATTTTGTGGCAAAGCGCGCCGGGGCAGTGAGCGGTGAGACCGCTTATGTGCTGGATTATTTCGGCGTGGAGGAGCCGGAGCTTGTAAGTGATGTGGGTGCCCAGGTAAAGGATATCAGCTTTCGGCGCACCGCCGGTGTGCGGGACAATATCACGCTGAAAAAAGCGTGGGAGCTGATGCAGACCGAGCGGGTGGTGACCCTTCCTATCGTGGACGAAAACCGCAGGCTGGTGGGCCTGATCGGCAACAACGATATCGCCATGTCCTACATGGAGGTGTCCAATCAGGACCGTACCCTTTCGAGGGCGCGGACGAGCTATCGCAACATTATCGAGACCTTAAACGGAACGCTGCTCACCGGAAACGAGCACGGCATTTTTATGCGGGGCAAGGTGCAGGTGGCGGCAGGCAATAAGGATCGCATTGACGAATACCTGGAGCGGGATGATCTGGTCATACTCGCCGACCGTGAGGAGATGCAGCGGCGCTCGCTGGAGCTGGATGTGAGCTGTATGATCATCTGCGGCGGTGCGCAGGTTTCCAGGGAGATGCTGGAGATGGCAAAGCGCAGGGACTGTGTGCTGATCTCCACGCCCTATGATGCCTTTACGACGGCGCGTCTTATCAATCAGAGTATGCCGATCAAGTCTATTATGACAAGGAACAACCTGGTGACCTTTGAGCTGGAGGACTATGTAGACGATATCCGGGAGGTTATGTCCAAGGAGCGCCACCGGGATTTCCCGGTTCTGGATGAGAACGGCGACTATGTGGGTATGATGTCCCGCAGAAATTTGCTGAATATGCAGAAGAAGCAGGTTATTCTCGTGGACCACAACGAGCGGACACAGGCGGTGGACGGCATTGCCGGAGCCGAGATTTTAGAGATCATCGACCATCACAGGCTTGGAAGCCTGGAGACGATGTCGCCGGTGTTTTTCCGCAACCAGCCCCTCGGCTCCACGGCTTCGATTGTGTGGAAAATGTATCAGGAGCGCGGCGTGGAGGCGGACGGGCAGATCGCGGGGCTTTTGTGTGCGGCGATCATCTCCGATACACTGATGTTCCGATCCCCCACCTGTACCCCCTGGGATAAGGAGGCGGCGCAGGAGCTGGCGGAGCTTGCGGGCATTGAGATCGAGACGTTTGCCAGCAACATGTTCCGGGCCGGCAGCAATTTCGGAAAAAAGACCATCGAGGAGATCTGCTATCTGGATTTCAAGACGTTTACTGCGGAAAAGCGCACCTTCGGCGTCAGCCAGATCAGCGCGATGAGCGCCCTGGATCTGGAGGAGGTCAGGACCCGTGTGCAGGAATATCTGGAAAAGATGCTTGGCGAGCGCAAGCTGGACATGGTATTTGTGATGCTTACAAATATCGTCATGGAGCAGTCCGAGATTTTGTGCGCCGGGGAGGGTGCGGCGCGTATGCTTGAGCGGGCTTTCCGGGATGCCGAGGGCGGACAGTCGCAGGTGGTGCTGCGGGGCGTGGTATCCCGCAAAAAGCAGTTTATACCGGGGCTGATGACCGCTTTACAGGAGAATTGACAGCTATGGAGACACGATTCAGAGCCGGAGCAAGCGGTTTCGGCGGCAAAGAGACCTGGCGGGGCGGCAACATGCTCTATCCCGTTCCGGCGGTGATGGTGAGTGCGGCCCGAAAAGGCGAAAAACCGAATATTATAACAGTGGCATGGGCAGGTACGGTAAATTCCGATCCGCCCATGCTTTCTGTGTCCATACGCAGGGAGCGCTATTCCTATGATATCATCCGCGAAACGGGTGAGTTTGTGGTAAATCTGGTGCACGCGCCGCTGGTGCGCTCCTGTGACTACTGCGGCGTGCGCTCCGGAAGAGATGTGGATAAATTTTCGGAGATGAAGCTGACGCCGGCGGTGGTGGAGGGCGTGGATGCTCCTGCAATCGCAGAGAGTCCGCTGAACCTTGCCTGTAAAGTGACACAGATCATACCGCTGGGCAGCCATGAAATGTTTCTGGCGAAAATCGTCAGCGTGACCGTGGATGAGCAGTATATGGATGAAAACGGGTCCTTTCATCTGAACGATGCAGGCTTAGTGGCATATTCCCACGGCACCTACTTTCAGCTCGGGGAAGCGCTGGGGAGCTTCGGCTACAGCGTAAAAAAGCGCGACGGGAAGGGAAAGAAAAAGGCCGGGGGTAAGAAAAACAAGAGGTAAGCTGCTTTGATGAGCAGCAGGGAAACTATGCGTGACAAAATGAAATGAGGACGTTTCTTTGGGAAGTCAAACAACGGAAGGCTGCTAGAAGCGCATAGACAAAGTTATAGAGCCGGATGCAGCTTTGACAGACTGCATCCGGCAATTTTATGTGATCATTACTTTCACAATTACACATCTGGTTACCCGGCATTACGATAGCTTTATCCCTGCCAGTAGGCTTCCGAGGCTTGTGGTCGCCTGTTCGTTGGAGCTGTACTCTGCGGCGGCAGCATCCTCTGCTTCGGTGTCCACCATTTCTTCCTCAAGTGCCTTCATGGAGAGACTGATCTTGTGGTTGTTGGTGTTTAAAAGTTTCGCCTTTACCTTCTGGCCTTCTTTTAAGATTTCGCCGGGATGCTTAATGCGCTTCTGGCAGATCTGTGAGATGTGTACCAGACCGCTTAACCCGTCGCCAAGGTTTACAAATGCGCCGTAGGGCATAAGGCTTTCCACGGTTCCCTCCACAACGGAGCCGGGAACGAGCATGGAGATCCGATGGTTGCGCGCTTCCTCCTGCTGCTTGCGGAGTACGGTTTTTGCGGAGAGCACCAGCTTTTCCTTGTCCCTGTCGACGGTGATGACCCGGACGTCGAGATCCTTTCCGAGAAACGGGTTGCAGTCCTCCACGTAGTCAAGGCTTAGCTGGCTTGCGGGGATGAAGCCCCGGATGCCCTCAAGGTAGGCGACCACGCCGCTGGGAACGATGCCCTTTACCCGCACCGTATGGACGCTTTCATCTTCAAGGTAGCCTTTGAGCACGTCCCACGCCAGCACGTTGTTGGCCTCTTTTTTTGACAGGAGGATATTTCCCTCACCGTCGTCGGTGCGCATAACGGTGGCTTCGATCGTATCGCCGACCTGAACGGCTTCCTTTAAGATGCAGTCCGGATCGTCGGAGTAATCCGCTGCCCGGATGATGCCGGGCGCATAGTAGCGCAGATCCACGGTGACTTCCTCCTCCGTCACGGCGATGACGGTTCCGGTCACGATATCACCCGCATCGATTTTGCGGAAGGAGGCGTTGATTTCCGCCTCATAATCCTTCATTGTCTCTGACATAGTTCAACACTCCTTTTGTTCAAATTCTAAACCCCAGTATAGCACATTTGCACGCCGTGCGCCATGTTTTTTGTGAAACAGAGCAAACAAGAGTAACCAGGTACCATGTTACTGTTCACTCCGTGAGCAGTAACGGGCAGTTTGGATATGAAAATTCGCTTCGCGAAGTCCAAACTGCTGTCTGAATCATGATCCTCCGCAGCCCCGCAGTAAGTGCATGGCTCGGGTGTGAAAAGTAACGGCACCATTCTTTACGCGGTTGTTAGTAATGTATAACCTTGACATTAGGCAAAAATGGGGTATAATATTTTCAATAGTTTGATCGTGGGAGTTTTTGCGGATCATGCGGGATTATTATTTACAATCTATTTATCTATGAAAAGAGGTACCAGACCATGAAATATATTTATTTGGATAACGCGGCCACGACCCGCGTTGCGCCGGAGGTGCTCTCGGCGATGACCCCTTATTTCAGCGAATACTACGGAAACCCTTCCAGCATTTATTCCTTTGCGGGGAAAAGCAAGGATGCGGTGGAGGAGGCGCGCGCGGCGATCGCAGGGATCATCGGGGCGAAGCCGGAGGAGATCTATTTTACCGGCGGCGGCAGCGAGGCGGACAACTGGGCGCTGAAGGCGACGGCGGAGACTTACGCGGGCAGGGGAAAGCATATTATCACCTCCGCGATTGAGCATCACGCCGTTCTTCACACCTGCGAATATCTGGAGAAGCAGGGCTATGAGGTGACCTATGTGGGTGTGGACGAAAACGGTGTGATCCGCCTGGATGAGCTTGAGCAGGCGATCCGCCCCGATACGGTGCTCATCTCGGTTATGGCGGCGAACAATGAGATCGGAACGATCCAGCCGCTGAAGGAGATCGGTGCGCTGGCGAGAAAGCATAACGTCTTTTTCCACACCGATGCGGTGCAGGCGTTCGGGCACATCCCGCTGAACGTGGACGAGATGAACATCGACATGCTCTCCGCCAGCGGTCATAAGATTTTCGGGCCGAAGGGCATCGGAATTTTGTATATTCGAAAGGGCGTAAAGAGCGGCTCCTTTATCCACGGCGGCGCGCAGGAGCGCAGACGGCGCGCGGGGACGCACAATGTCACCGGAATTGTCGGCATGGGAGCGGCGGCGGTGCTTTCCGCCGAGAAGCTGGAGGAGCGCATCGCCTGTGAGACAAAGCTGCGGGATCACCTGATCGAGCGCGTGCTTGCGGAGATTCCCTACAGCCGCTTAAACGGCCACCGGACAAACCGTCTGCCCAACAACGCGAATTTCTGCTTCCGTTTCATTGAAGGGGAGTCCATGCTCATCAAGCTTGACCAGAAGGGTATTTGCGGCTCCAGCGGAAGCGCCTGCACCTCTGGTTCCCTCGATCCTTCCCATGTGCTGCTTGCCATCGGGCTGCCGCATGAGATCGCACACGGCTCCCTGCGTCTGTCGCTTTCCCATGAGACGACGATGGAGGAGATCGATACAACGGTGGACGAGCTCAAGGGGATCATTGAGCAGCTTCGCTCCATGTCGCCCCTCTATGAGGATTTTGTGAAGAATCAGAAGTGATAGACAAATCATAGGAGTTTATATTATAATATATAGAAAGGCATAAAAGATATGTACAGCGAAAAAGTAATGGACCATTTTAATAACCCGCGCAACGTGGGTGAGATTGACGACGCCAGCGGCGTCGGAACCGTCGGAAATGCCAAGTGCGGCGACATTATGCGCATGTATCTGGACATTGACGATGACGGTATCATTCAGGACTGTAAATTCAAGACCTTCGGCTGCGGGGCTGCGGTTGCGACCAGCAGCATGGCCACCGAGCTTGTCAAGGGCCGGACAATCCAGGAGGCGCTGCAGGTGACAAACAAGGCGGTGATGGAGGCGTTAGACGGGCTTCCCCCGGTAAAGGTGCACTGCTCTCTGCTGGCGGAGGAGGCGATCCACGCGGCTCTTTGGGATTACGCACAAAAGCATGGCATTGAGATTGAGGGACTGGAAAAGCCGGTAAGTGACATTAGTGAAAAAGAAGAGGAAGTGGAAGAGGATTATTAGTTTTGATAAGTGAAAAGAACCGACAAAAAATTTTGATTGTTGATGATTCCGAGATGAATCGTTCCCTGCTCTCGGACATGCTCGAGGACGAGTACGAGATCATGGAGGCCGCCGATGGGGATGAGGCGGTTACGATTTTGAGTGTGCATTATACGGAGATCGATCTGGTGCTGCTGGATGTGATTATGCCGAAAATGGACGGCTTCTGCGTGCTTGCGATGATGCAGGAAAATCAGTGGATTGAGGATGTGCCTGTGATCATGATCTCATCCGAAAGCTCCTCCGCCTTTTTGGAGAAGGCGTATGCGCTGGGGGCGACGGACTACATCAGCCGTCCCTTTGACGTAGCGGTAGTTCACCGGCGCGTAGTAAATACGCTGCTGTTATACGATAAGCAGAAAAAGCTGGTGGATCTGGTGACGGAGCAGATCTACGAAAAAGAGAAGAGCAACCGCATGATGGTAAATATTTTGAGCCATATTGTGGAGTTCCGTAACGGTGAGAGCGGGAACCATGTCCTCAACATCAACATCATAACGGATCTGCTGCTGCGCAGGCTTGTGCAGATGACGGATCAGTATGGGCTGTCTATGGCCGATATTCATCTGATTGCCATGGCGAGCGCGTTGCACGACGTGGGAAAAATTGCGATTCCGTACAAGGTTCTGAATAAGCCCGGCCGGTTTACAGACGAGGAATTTGCCATCATGAAAACGCATTCCATGCAGGGTGCGCAGATGCTGGAAAAGGTGACGCTCTACAAGGATGAGCCCCTTATACGGACCGCCTACGAGATCGCCCGCTGGCATCATGAGCGCTGGGACGGCAGGGGCTATCCCGACGGCTTAAAGGGCGAGGAGATACCTATCAGTGCGCAGGTTGTGTCGGTTGCGGACGTATACGATGCACTTACCAGTGAGCGCGTCTACAAAAAGGCGTTTTCCCATGAGGAGGCGCTCAGGATGATTCTAAACGGAGAGTGCGGTGCCTTCAATCCGGTTCTGATGGACTGCTTAAAGGAGAGTGCACCGCAGCTAAGGGAGCTTCTGAACAAGGATACCGTGATGGACGACGAGCAGCTGGATACGGTTGTGGAGGAGATTGGGATGCACGAGGAGCTTTCTGCATCCGGGCGGACTCTGCAGCTTTTGGAGCGGGAGCGGGCGAAGTACCAGTTTTTTGCTTCCATTTCCAGGGAGATTCAGTTTGAATATACGGTTTCACCGAAGATGGTGCGCCTGATGGGGCCGAAGGTTGCCGAGCAGGGATTCCCGGAGCTGATTATGGATCCGGAGAACAGCGAGGAGATCAGGGGCATCGTGGGAGAAGAGACGATGCGCACCATGAGCCATGTGTTTTATACCTCCACACCCGAGCAGCCTGTGGTTGAGCGGGAATTTGAGGTACCGGAGGACGGTCGGGTGATGCGCAAAAAGGTGATCTACCGCGTGGAGTGGTCGGAGGAGGATGAGCCTCAGATTATCGGCGCTTACGGAAAGGTCATTCCGTTGTGACAAAAAAGGAATACATAGAGGATAGAAATATATATGTCTGAAAAAGATCAGTGGATCAGGGCAGGGTTTAACAGAGATCAGATCGAGGAGATCGAGCAGGGCATAAGTGCCGGACTGGACGTGGATATTTATGCAAAAAAGGAGTTTATGGCGATTCAGATGCGCCAGATCCGTCTTGGTATGCTGGAGGGGCTGGATATACTCTGCTTTGCGATTCCGGAGTATGACTGGTTTCAGATGGAGGAGCTTAGGGAGGGATTAAAGTCCGGCGTTGACATTGCAAAGTTTTCGTCTCCGGAGCTTTCCTATAAGAAGATGCGCCAGATCCGCCTTGGTCTGGAGGAGGGGATTGATCTCTCCTCCTATGAAGGCTTTAAGGCGGGAATGCTGCGGGAATTGCGCAAGGCGATCGCTTCGGGTGTTAATCTGATGCCTTACATTCAGCGGGGCTATGAGACGGAGCAGCTGGAGCAGATCCGCATCGCCCTGGAAAAGGGCGTGAACCTTGACCCGTATCTCAAAAAGGAGTTCCGCGGCGTGTCCATCCGCGAGATCGCGCTGGGTCTGGAGTGCGGCGTGGATGTGAGTCTTTATGCAAAGATGGAGATGAGCTGGCAGCAGATGCGGGAGATCCGTCTTGGTCTGGAGCATCGTCTGGATACGACGATCTATCAGGATGCGCTTTTCGGCTGGCAGCAGATGCGAGAGATCCGCCTTGGCATGGAGGACGGCCTGCCGGCATCCGAGTACGCGAGTCTCATGTACACGGCGAAGGAGATGAAAAAGCGCAGGCTGAGTCTTGCGGATGACTCCCTCGATTCCCTGCTCGGCTCGCTGCTCGATGAAAATGAAGAGACAGAGGTATTTGAGGATTTCAGGGTCGTAATCTCCGATGACGAGATGGAGGCCCATATTGAGATTAAAGGCAATCCTAGGGCGCTCAACCGCAGGGAGCTGGAGCGCGGGCTCAGACAGGGCGGCGTGAAAAAGGGCGTTATAGAAGAGGCGATCCAGGCCCTGATCATGGGCCGCTGGTCGGAGCGGCTGGTGAAGGTCGCCGAGGGACAGAAGCCCGAGAGCGGGGCGGATGGCTGGTACGAATATTTTTTTGATACGATGGAGAACCAGAAGCCGGATATTTTGCCGGACGGCTCCGTAGACTATACGAGCATGAAATTTTTCGAGGTGGTTGACAAGGGCCAGCTTCTGGCAGTTTATCACGATGCACAGGCGGGCGTACCGGGCTTTAGCGTGACGGGAAAGGAGATTCCGGCAAAGCGTGGTCATGAGAAGAACATGCTAAACGGAAAGGGCTTTGTCTTAAATGAGGATAAGCACACCTATTTTGCCGCCTATATGGGAAGGGTCATCTCAGACGGGGAGCGGCTGGTCATTGAAAGGCTGCTGGTGCTCGACGACGTGACCGCACTGAACGGAAAGGTGGTTTTTGACGGCTGTGTGTACATCAAGGGGAATGTGGCCTCCGCCGGCAGCGTGACGGCTACCGAGGATATTATTGTGGACGGCTTTGTGGAGGATGCCAGCCTGGAGTGCGGGGGCAATATCGTTCTACGCCAGGGAGCAAACGCGGCAGGAGGCCGGGGCACGATCCGGGCGGGCGGCGATGTCAGCGGAAACTTTTTCGAGACGATCTGCGTGTATGCGGGCGGCGATATTCGGGCAAATTATTGTCTGAACAGTGAGATCTATGCGGAGGGCCGGATTGAAATCTCCGGAAATAAGGGCATGATTGCCGGCGGAAAGACGTATGCTATGCGCAGCATCAGCGTTTACAACGCGGGTAACCGCACGGGACTGCAGACCTTTTTTACACTGGGTGTTAACGAGTCCCTGATCAGGGAGGAAATCGAGATTAACAGCCGGATCGAAAATGTAAACTGGGAGCTGAAAATCCTAAGAAACGGACAGAAGGATATCCAGAGGAAATATCCCCCTGAGGTGCGCAATACGATGGAGATCTATCTGAAAATCGAGAGCGCCATTTATACGAAGGAGCTGGAGATGGGGGAGCTCAGGCAGGAGAAGGAGAATATTTTAAAGCGGAAAAAGGAGTTTGCAAGCGCCAAGGTGAGTGTGCGCGGAATGCTCTTTGAGGGTGTGATCGTCGAGATTGGCGGTCAGCGCTTTCTGGCGAAGGAGATGTGCAATGTGACGCTGCGCCGGAGCGGGACGGGCATAGGGATTTTCCACAACACGTAGCCGCGGCAGAGGAACCGGCCGACGGCTTTGCGGCCTTCCCGCCGGTTTGCCCTGCGCCGGGGCTTTGCAGGATTTTCAGGCAGGCTTCCCCGCAGCTACAAAACTATTTAATTCGGAGAAAATTATGAGAAACAGTGTGCTGGTCGTGGACGACATGGAGTTGAACCGGGATATCCTGCGGGAGATTCTGGAGGAGGATTACCCGATTTTAGAGGCGGAATCCGGCAGAAGGGCGCTTGAAATGATTCAGAAGTACGGTGAGGATATCGCGGTGATTCTGCTGGATCTGATCATGCCGGACGGCGACGGGTTTGCGGTGCTTGAGATCATGAAAAAGAGGAATTGGCTGGAGAAGATGCCGGTGCTCATCATCAGCGGCGAAAATTCGCTGGAGACGGAGAAAAAGTGCTTTTCCTACGGGATATCGGATTTTATACACAAGCCCTTTGATAATACGCTGGTACGCCACCGTGTAAAAAATGTCACGGAATTGTTTATGTACAAAAACCAGCTGGAGCAGAGGGTGGAGAAGCAGACCGAGACGCTGCGCAAGCAGTATCGTATACTGCAGATTCAGGCCGAGAAGCTCAAGCTGAACAATGTGCGCATCATCGATATTCTTGGAACCGTGGTCGAGGGGCGTGACCTGGAGAGCGGCGGGCACATTTTCCGTGTAAAGAATTATACGGAAGCGCTTGGCAGGCAGCTCATGGAGGATTATCCGGAGTACGGTCTGGACGAGAAACAGATGGCGGTTATTGCCTCAGCAAGCGCACTGCACGATATCGGAAAGATTGCGATCCCCGACAACATTTTGTTAAAGCCGGCGAAGCTGACTGACGCGGAGTATGAATATATGAAATCCCACACCACGAGGGGCTGTGAGATTTTGGAAAATATAGAGGGTGCATGGGATAAGGATTATGCGAAGGCGAGCTATGATATCTGCCGTCATCACCATGAGCGTTACGACGGGCGGGGCTATCCCGACGGGCTGAAAGGTGACGACATCCCGATCTCGGCACAGATTGTATCTATTGCGGATGTGTATGACGCGCTGATCAATGAGCGCGTGTACAAAAGCGCCTACACGAAGGAGGAGGCGTTTCATATGATCGTGACAGGCGAGTGCGGAATATTTTCTCCGAAGCTGCTGGAATGCTACCGCAAGGTGCGCAGGCAGTTTGAGACGCTGGCGGAGCTGAGCCGTGACGATGAGACAGAATGATAGAGAGGAGAAGAGGTAAATGACATTACAGGAGTTTTATGATGCAATCGGGGGTGATTACAAGGGCGTTATGTCCCGGCTGATGAAGGAGGAGCGTGTCGTGAAATACGTCCGGAAGTTCTTAAACGACGCGAGCTTCGAGACGCTCAATGCAAAGCTTGATGAAGGCGATTATGAGGAAGCGTTCCGCGCCGCCCACACGATCAAGGGTGTGGCATCAAATCTGGGCTTCAGCCGGCTGCTGGATTCAAGTCATCAGCTGACGGAGGAGCTTCGGGGCGGCAGTGCACCGGCGAGCACGGATAACCTGGAACGCGTGCGCGCGGATTATAAGCAGACCATTGAGGCGATCCAGGCCTTGGAGGGTTAAATCAAATACGTAAGATAAGCAAGACCCCCGCGGTGCCGCGGGGGTCTTTATCATGGGGCCTCAGAAGCTGTCGGCGGTGGTGCGGTATCTCATCCCGCCTGTGATCTTTCGAAAAGAGGATGGATGGAGAAATTGCAGACCGGGTAAAATATTTGTATTTTCCTGTAACGTTTTCCCGTGTGATCGGATATATAAGTATCACAACAACAGGTACATAAAT
Organism: uncultured Eubacterium sp.; assembly: GCA_910589045.1. Classification (GTDB taxonomy): domain Bacteria; phylum Bacillota; class Clostridia; order Lachnospirales; family Lachnospiraceae; genus W0P33-017. The sequence continues at coordinate 3,566 of CAJUSH010000032.1, read as the reverse complement.
GCGTGCCGGTATCCGGTGGCTGTTTGGGGCGGCACGGCGTGAAAGGAAGCACAGAGTGGAAGAGCTATACAGAGAAAATTCCCGTATCGTCTATTATTTTCTGTTTTCCCGGTGTAAGAATGAAGCGCTGGCGGAGGATCTGATGCAGGAAACGTTTGTGAAGGCGATGGAGTCCATTAACCGGTATGACGGCAGCTGCAAGGTGACGACCTGGCTGTGCCAGATCGCAAAGCATCTGCTCTACCAGTACTGGGCGAAGGCAAAGCATGAGCATCCGCTGGAGCTGGACGAGAGCCTGGCTTCGGGAGAAAATACGGAGACGCAGGTGATCATGAAAATCGAACTGGCCGACGTCTGGCAAAGGCTGGAGGAGCTTCCGGAGCAGACAAAGCGGGTTATGATGCTGCGGGTGCTGAGTGATCTGACCTTCGGGGAGATCGGACGGATGCTGGGAAGGAGCGAGAACTGGGCGCGGGTGACTTATTTTCGCGGGAAACAGACATTATTGAAAGAGGTGGACACGGATGAAATGGGATTGTGAGATTATCGGGGATTTGATTCCGTCCTACGTGGACGAGGTTTGCTCGGAGAAATCCCGGGTGGCGGTGGAGGAGCACGTCGGTGAGTGCGCAGCGTGCAGGAGGCTTTTAGAGCAACAGAAGTTTACGGATTTTTCTGCGGAAAAGCTGGAGGAACGGGAGCTGAACGGGCTGAAGAAAATCCAGTCCCGGATGAAGCAACAGACGATGGTAAGCTACGGGCTTGGAATTTTGCTTCTGCTGCTGGGCTGGCATGCCTTTCATGGCTACGGCTATCTGACAAAGCTGATCTACTATGCTTTGATGCCGGTGTGTATGCTCGCCGTCTACCGGACAGGGGAGTATTCGGTTTCGGGTGTGCCGTCGAAAAAGGCGGACGGCTGGCTGACGTTTGCCGCGGCAGCGATTATCGTGATGTCCATCGGCATTCTGCAGCTGGCGCTTGCGCAGGTGCTTTCCGGGGGGAATATCCTTGGTGTAAAGCCGGAGCATGCGGGGCCGACCCTGGCGCTTATCTGGGGCGTCTTTTTCCTGGCGGAGTTTGTTGTTCTGAGCGTGCTCTGGTACAGGCAGCTTAAGCTGCATGTAGAGAACCGGTTTCGATTATGCATCTGCATAACGGGTATTTTTCTGCTCCTCACGTATACGGAGGCGCTGCGGAATCTGGAGGATGTGCAGGAAGTCGGAGCAGTTTTTATGCGCATGGGCATTGTAATCCTTGTGCTGGGTGCGATCGGAACGGCACTGAGCTGGTATCTGCCGAGGAGACGGGAGTCAGGGGCATGAAAAACGGATTTGGAGCGGCTGTGAAGGCAAAAGGCGGGGCTTGTGATTTGGAGCGGCCGTGAAGGCAAAAGGCGGGGCTTTTTTTTGTCCTCCATGCATACGTTAAAATGAGAGCAGAGATGGATCGGACGGGACGATGAACAATGAAAAAATAGAAAATCTTTTTAATCTTGCTTTGGATGTGAGCGAGCAGGAGCGCATGCGCTCACCAGACCTTTCGGCCGGCTTTGACGAGGAGGATGATACCTGGGAGGTGATCGTTAAATATTTTGGTTCCCTGGCATCCCTTGCTGCAAAGTTTCCCCAGTGGCAGATCACGGAGCTGATGAACCGGTATGCGATTATCCGCCTGCCGCAGACACAGATCGAGTATCTGGCACAGCTTTCGCAGATCGAGTACATTGAGAAGCCGAAGCGTCTCTACTTTGAGGTGGCGCAGGGGCGCAGTGCATCGTGCATGCTTCCGGTGCAGACCGGGCGGGGCATGGTGGGGAGTGAAACAAACCTTACCGGAGCGGGCGTGCTCGTGGCGGTGGTGGACAGTGGTATTGATTACCGGCATCCTGATTTCTGTAACGCCGACGGCACGAGCCGGATCGTGGCGCTCTGGGATCAGACAGCGCGTCCGGACCGCGAAGGGGACGCGCCGCCGGAGGGCTTTTTGACTGGTGTGGAGTATAGCCGGGCGCAGATCAATGAGGCGCTTGCGGCGTCTGATACGACGGAGGCGCTTCGGATTTTGCCGGAGGTGGATACATCGGGGCACGGTACCCATGTGGCGGGGATTTGTGCGGGAAACGGAAGGGCCTCCGGCGGTAAAAACCGCGGGGTTGCCTATGAGAGCGAGCTGCTCATTGTGAAGCTGGGCGTGCCGGACGGCGGCTCCTTTCCACGCACGACTGAGCTTATGATGGCGGTGGACTACTGCGTCCGCAAGGCACAGGCGCTTATGATGCCGCTGGCACTGAATTTGAGCTTTGGCAATAATTACGGTTCGCACAGCGGCACATCCCTGCTGGAAACCTACCTGACAGATATAGCGGGCTACTGGAAGTGCAGCATTGTCGCGGGCAGCGGCAATGAGGCGGCGAAGCGTGTGCACACGTCCGGCGTACTGGAAACGGAAAATGTGCGTATTGACCTGGCGGTTGCGGAGTACGAGAGCAGTCTGAACGTACAGCTGTGGAAGTCGTACACGGACGATTTCAGCGTTATGCTGATCCATCCGAGGGGCGACCGCAGGGAAATGATCGCACCTGTTCCGGGCACAAGCCAGGTGCGGATGGGGGATACGAGACTGCTGATTTATTACGGGGAGCCGAGTCCCTACAGCCCGTTCCAGGAAATTTATATAGAATTTCTTCCTGAGAAAGCATATCTTGACTCGGGCTTCTGGCAGATCATTCTTATGCCGGAGCGGATTGTGGACGGGGGCTATAACCTGTGGCTGCCCGCCGGTTCCGTGACAGGGCCGGCGACCGGATTTTTAAATTCCACGCCGGAGACGACACTGACGATTCCGTCCACCGCCGCCGGTGTGATTACCGTGGGCGCCTATGATTCCTATACGGATGCGCCCGCAGCCTTTTCGGGACGGGGCTACACGAGGGCGCTGCGCCAGGTTAAGCCGGATCTGGTTGCGCCGGGAGTGGATATTATGTCCTGCGCGCCGGGCGGCGGCTATGCCGCACGTACTGGAACGTCCATGGCGACGCCCTTTGTCACGGGGGCGGCGGCGCTTCTGATGCAGTGGGGCATCGTGACCGGGCGCGACCCGTATCTGTACGGAGCAAAAATGAAAGCCTACCTGCATCGTGGGGCGAGGGCACTGCCGGGATTTACGCAGTATCCGAATCCCCAGTTGGGGTATGGGGCGGTCTGCGTCGAAAATAGTCTGCCGGGGTAGAATGGAGTAGTTTTTGGGGATAATATGCGCTTTATTTTGTGATGTATGGTGTCGAATAAAGTGCTTATTATAGGTTAATTCAGGATAAATCGAATGAAATAAACATATAAGATATGAAAAATGCAAATTGTATTTCAAATATAGTTGCGTATACAAATATGATAATGATATGATGTAAATAAGAAATACGGAGGATTGCGTATGGGAAATATATATGATGGAGCATTTCGGACAATTTTAAATGATTGCCGACAAATGATTATTCCGGTAATCAATGAGGTTTTCAAGGAAGACTATACAGGAAATGAAATAATAGAGTTTCATCCCAATGAACA
>CAJUSH010000031.1 GCA_910589045.1 uncultured Eubacterium sp. | reverse complement strand
TCAGTTGTCAATTTTCAGTTAGTATCACATTCATTAAGATTCCGAGAAGTTATTTACCTCATCCCGGTGCGCCGCACTGTCGTCGGGATAATATTTTTTCCCCAATGCAAGAATGGCCCTGCGCCGCTCCTGCTCATCCGCGATCACGCGCACCTGCCCGAATGCGATTACACTCCGGAAATAGGTCGTGTATTCCTCCGGCATGACATGATCCTGGTCGATCACGCAAAAGGAAGCCTTCCCATGGTTTCTGAGCGCATCAATTTTGTGCCCGCTGTCCGCGCTGTGAAAATACACCTTGCCGTCCCCGTAAAAATAACTCATGGGCACTCCATACGGATACGAATCATCACCGAGAAGCGACAGCACACCCGCACTTCCCCGCTCTAAAATATCCGCACACTCCGCCTCCGAAAGAAGCTGTTTTTTCCGTCTCATCTCCCGAAACATACACATATCCTCCTTGTAAATTTAATAATAAGCACCACTTTGCCCGGGATTTTATAAAAATTCCCCCGGACACCCGGGGGCGCAGGCCCGGCCTGAAGCGGTGCGCTTTTACGGCAGCTATTCAAACCCCGGCTTCACTGTTGCAGAGAGAAATACAGACCCGCGCACCACCTGTCCGGTCCGAATTTTCCAACCCAAGCCGTCCGCCGTGCTGTTTCACCACACACTCTGCCATATACAGACCAATTCCAACATGCTCCTGTAAGCTGCGGCTTTGATCCCCAGTAAAAAACTGCTCTGTGGCGCGCTTTAACGCCTCATCTGAAAAGCCGCAGCCCGTATCCGTGACAGTAAAGCACAGCTCGTTCTCATGCTGGAGCACCTCAAAAAAAATCGTTCCCCCAGCATCCGTATATTCGACGGCATTGGAAAACACATTGATAAGTGCGCGCAAAAACAGCTCCCGATCCAGCTGAACATACGGCATCTCCCAGGAAAAGTCCGATTGTGTCAAAAGCCCCTTTCCGGCACACAGCATTTGAAGCTGCGCAAGCGCCTCCTGTGCAAAGGATGCCAGCGCAACACGCTGCAGACGCAGACGATAACTGTCACGCGTCACCTCAATCAGTGTCTGCACATATCGCTGCATCCTTCCGGCACCCTTTTCAACCACCTCCAGACACTCCCTCTGCTCTTCATCAAGCGGCGTATCCCTTAACAGCTCCGCATTTCCGCGCACCAGCGTCAGGGGCGTTTTCAGATCATGCGCCAGCGCCAGAATCTGCTCTTTTTTTGTCTGCTCCTGCCGCCACTGGCTCTCCAGGGAAGCCTTCAATGCCTTCCGCATATCGTCCATCGCCCCCAAAACCGCATTGATCTCACGGATATCGCTCTGGGAGACACAAAAATCCAGCTCCTGCTTTTGTATCTCTTCTGTCACAGAAATCAGAGGTGCCAGCTTCCTTTTCATAGTGCGCCCAAAACGAAACGCTGTCAGGAGGATGATCAGTAAAAACGCGCACAGAGCGCTAAGCAGAAGCAGGGTCTGGGGATTTGGCAGACAGCGCCGCAAAAAAGGCGAGCGATATTGGGGCAGGATCTCGTACTGGAGCACACAGTATTCCCCCTCACGCGGGATCACCTCATAATAGTAGTTGCCGGACTTCGGCGTCTGCTCCTGCACCGCCCGCCATGCATACGCGATGCTCTGCTCCTTTATATTGCCCGATTTTACCGCTCCGTCCCTATCAAAAACTACATAGCTGCACAGACTGGGAATGAGCGCCTCCTCTACCTGTACTGCCTCAGCAAGCTCCCCCGCCGCATCTCTCGCCTGGCTTTGTGCATAGTAAGCCGGATACACAAACCCGTTTACAATCGACAGCTCGAAGATGAATAACACGGCTCCGAGCACCGCCAGTGTCTCGACAAACAAAAAGGCAAAATATTTCAGATAAAAAAAACTGAACGGAATAACCAGCTGCTTTTTCTTATTTTCTAATCCCGACAAAGCCTCCCGGGCTCCTTTTACGGCTCCCATTTATATCCAATCCCCCAGACAGTCCTGATCGGTGAAGCATGAAACTGTTCCAGCTTCATCCGTATGTTCTTAATGTGTGTCGCAATCGTGCTGTCACTGCTTTCTCCGTCAAAGCCAAACACGTTTTCATAAATCTGCTCTCTTGAAAACACCTGCCCCGGATTTCGAGCCAGAAGCTCGCAGATCCGATACTCTCCCCGCGTCAGGGGAAGCTCACTCCCGTCCACCATAAGCTGCTTTGCGCGGAGGTGGAATACGATATTTCCGAACACCAGCCGCACCGCATGCTCCCTTTGCTCCCGCCGCAGATGCGCGTTGACCCTTGCCCGAAGCTCCGCCGCGCCGAAGGGCTTGCAGATATAATCATCCCCGCCCGCCCCAAGGCCGCACACCAGGCTGCTCTCGTCCGTCTTTGCCGTCAGAAATAAAATGGGACAGTCCACACGTTCCCGAAGCATCTCGCAGAGGGCAAAACCGTCCATCCCCGGCATCATCACATCCAGCAAAATCAGGTCAAAGCGCTCCGGTCTCGCCGCCTCCACCGCGGCGGAATCCGAAAGCGTCTCCACCAGATGCCCGTCGCGGCTCAAAATTCGCCGGATCAGATTTAAAATATCCTTCTCGTCATCAATCGCCAAAATAGTTGCCAAGCTTTTTCTCCTAACTGATTTTTCTGTCATACGCCCGCAGGCCGCGCATCATTCGGTTCCTCTTTTTCCCTCCCAGCAGCACGCCCACAGGTAAAATACCACAAGGCTGCCGAGTGTTGCTCCGATACACACGAGCACGGCAATCCGGCATTCTGTGTCTATGATAGCACAGGAACCGGACGCCCGCAAAAGCAATGTTACAAATCGGGAGCCCCACGCGGCGGGAACCAGGGGCCATACACCCTCTCCCATCCCCGTTAAAAGCAGCGCAGCAAGCAGGCTCTCCACCATACCGACCCCAACCGTTACGCCCTCGTGCATGGTAAAAGCCAGTATGACGTGCAGCACATAACAAAAAAGATTACTCCCGAGCAGCAGAAGCGCCGCTGCAAAGCCAAATGAAGCATTCCCACCCTCCAGCAGATAAATTCCCATGCCGCACGGCAGCGACGCCAGTAAAACGGCGCCCGCCCCGTACAGAACAAGCAGCAGCAATTTGCTGAAAAAAGCAGGCACCCGCTCCACCGCGGAGAGCATATTCCAAAAAGCGCCAGCCGACAGCTCCTGCTCGGCGAGCAGAGCGCTGAACACCCCGATCAAAAAGGGAAAGCCCATGCCGAGCACCTGATAATATGCCTCCAGATTTTGCGTGCGCTCCCCCGGCACATACCTATAACAGAGCCAAAAAATGACAGCCGCCCCGACGGGGATTATGAGATGCGCCGCGCCAATCGGCATACGCCTGAGCTTTTTTCGATCAGCCCGCAAATACCGAAGCAGCATCATTTCCCCACCGCCTTTCGCTGAAACCACGCGCACGTCAAAACGGTGAGCACCAAAAACCACGCCAGCGAAAGCAGCATGCCGGGTATAAGAACACCGCTGTCCCACAGGCCGCTCCCGTTTGGAACCGGCAGGCCGTTTGGCAAAATGCCAAGCACCGGGCACATGAGCCGGACCGGAATCGCCATGGGAAAAACCCACCAGAGCGTCGTGTCTGCCAAAAAACTAACGCTAAAAAACTGCAGCGCCATACCCGAAAAAAGAATGACAAGCATCCCGAATCGTGCACTCAGAAAAACATACAGCGGAATCTCCCACAAAAGCGTTATACTCAGCACGAGAAACGCGAAAAAGCCGCCCATGACCGGAGCCGTCTGCCCCAGCAGTACGCTGACAAGCCAGGTCCAGGCAAACATCAGGAAATTGGCACTCACCAGTCCGAGAAACGCATAGATGATCTTTCCCATGACACATCGCTTTACCGGAACCGGAACAAACAGCAGATTATAATAATTGATCCTTTCGTCCTTTTTCATCCCCAGACAGCAGAAAATCGCCAGCATCCCCGGAAGCAGCAGCGTGTACCACCAGTTCCATATCCCCGCAAACAGCGCACTTCCCATTCCATGCGCCCAGGGCAGGACAAGGCACTGCGTAAATGCCGGGGCGATAAAGGGCAGATGCGCCACAAACGTATGGCGCTGCTTCCGATATTCCGCTCTTACAAGCTTCAGCATACCGCCGCCTCCTCTCTGTCTGCACCCACGACCTGCAAAAACAGCTGCTCCAGATCCCCGCCGGGGACAATCCTTCCGTTGTAGCCCAGCACGCCCTTCGCCAGTATGCCGATGTGGTCGGCGATCAGCTCCACCTCGCTCAAAATATGGCTGGATAAAAGAACCGTGATGCCCTCACCCGGAAAAGAGCGGATCAGCTTCCGCAGCTTCTGTATTCCAAGCGGGTCAAGTCCGTTGGTCGGCTCGTCTAAAATCAACAGCTTCGGATGGCTCAGAAGCGCCAGTGCTATGCCTAGCCGCTGGCGCATTCCGAGTGAAAACTGCCCCGCCCGTTTCCTTCCCGTGTCCGTCAGCTCCACCGTCTCCAAAACCTCCCCGATCCGCTCTCTCGGCAGCCCCAGCATCGTCGTCCGCACCTCAAGATTTTCTTCCGCAGTCAGGTTTCCGTAGAGCGGCGGCATCTCGATCAGCGCCCCGATATCGGAGAGCACCTCCCGGCTCCAGGGCCGCCCGTCAAATTCGATTTCCCCCGAGGTAGGCCGTATCATACCCGTGAGCATCTTCAGGATCGTTGACTTGCCCGCACCGTTTGGCCCCAGCAGGCCGTACACCGAATTCTTTTCGATGCACAGCGATACATTGTCCACCGCCCTCTGCCCGTGAAAGCTTTTACACAGGCCGGTTGTCTTTAAAATCGCTTCCATATGTTTTAAATCCCTTCGCAGCTGCTTTGCTTCCCCGCAGCCGCATCCTTTCTCTATACTTTACAGCGGATGCGCATCGCGCCCCATCTGTCTTTAGAAAAAGAATAACAGGTCTTTTTAAAGATATTATAAAGATTTTGGAGATAAATATTTTTTGTCACACCACCCGGATAATTATCCTTTCCGATAACTGTGATAGGCGCCCTTCCGGTATAGGACCGTTTCGCGGCGGAAGAACCTGTTGCGCCTGCAAATGATTTCCGCTCTTTAAACAAGCATCCGCATATGCTGACCCGCTGCGGTGTCTCCTGCGCATATGCCGGCGTCATGCAGCCTTCTCCGATTCCAATGCCAGCTGCCGCCAGTACTCCGATGAACCGTTTTTTCATAAACAAAAAACAGCCGCAAGCCAATGATCTTAGCAAAAATCATCGGCTTGTAGCTGTTTTCTAATCATGCCGGTGGTGGGACTTGAACCCACACGGGATTACTCCCAACAGATTTTGAGTCTGCATCGTCTGCCATTCCGACACACCGGCATCTATGTTGATTTGCTACTCAACAAAAGATATAATAGCATATTTTTCCTCCCAATGCAAGCTTTTTTGCGCAAGTAACCGGCAATTTGAACATAAAAAGATTCCTTTCACGGGTCAGGAATACGCACTGGCTGCCTTACTGTAATTTCCCTTTCAACTCGTCAAAGCAGTCAAACGTCGCAAAATAGTCCGCAACGGTCTGTGCGCGGCGGATGAGCTTTGGCGTGCCGTCCTCCTTCAGCAGAATTTCCGACGACCAGAGACGTCCGTTGTAATTGTAGCCCATGGCAAAGCCGTGTGCCCCCGTGTCGTGAATGACCAGAATGTCACCCTTCTCAATCCTCGGCAGCATCCGGTCGATGGCGAACTTGTCGTTGTTCTCACAGAGCGCCCCGACAATATCATACATGTGGTCGCACGGCTCGTTTTCCTTCCCCATGACCGTAATGTGGTGGTACGCGCCGTACATGGCCGGGCGCATCAGGTTTGCCGCACATGCGTCCACACCAATATATTCCTTGTAGATGTGCTTCTCATGAATGGCCCGTGTCACCAGACAGCCGTAAGGTCCCATCATAAAGCGGCCCATCTCGGTGTAAATCTCCACATCCCCAAGCCCGGCGGGAACCAGAATCTCGTTGAACGCCTGATGCACACCCTCGCCGATCGCTGCGATATTGTTCGGGGTATCCTCGGGCTTATAGGCGATGCCGACACCGCCGGAGAGATTGATAAAGCTGATCTCGATCCCGGTCTGCTCCTTTAACTCAACCACGAGCTGGAAGAGCGTGCGCGCCAGCGTCGGATAATAGTCGTTGGTCACCGTATTGCTCACCAGAAAGGAGTGAAGACCGAAGCGCTTTGCGCCTTTCTGCTTCAAAAGCTGGTAGCCCTTGAACAGCTGCGCCTTCGTCATACCGTACTTGGAATCACCGGGGTTGTCCATGATGCCGTTGCTGATCTCGTAGACACCGCCGGGATTGTAGCGCAGGCTGATCGTCTCGGGAATCTCGCCGATGGTCTCCTCCAGAAACGCAATGTGCGTGAAATCATCCAGATTGATGATTGCCCCAAGCTCCTTTGCCTTCACAAACTCCTCCGCGGGTGTGTCGTTCGCGGAAAACATAATATCCCCGCCCCGGATCCCGCAGGCATCCGAAAGCACCAGCTCCGCCAGCGAGGAGCAGTCACAGCCGCAGCCATACTCATGCAGAATCTGGATCAAAAACGGATTCGGGGTCGCCTTCACCGCAAAATATTCCTTAAAGCCTTTATTCCAGGAAAACGCATCCTTCACCGCCTGTGCGTTGGCACGGATTCCTTTCTCATCATATAAATGAAAGGGAGTCGGAAACTGCTCCATGATCGTCTCCAGCTGCTCTTTCGTCACAAATGCTTCTTTTTTCATCGTCATATCCTCTTTTCGTACATTTTCCGCCAAAAATTATACCGCACTTATTCCGAAAAGGCAATAGCCGGTTAAAAGCCGAAGTAAGCATCGATGCCGTCCGCCAGGCCCGTTACCATCTTCTTCTGCCCCGAGGCAGAGGCCATGAACCGATCGTCCGCCACATTTGTCATAAAGCCCATCTCCATGAGCGTCGTGGGAACCGTGCTCCAGTTTGTCCCGGTCAGGTCATCGCGGTAAAAAACACCGCGGTTGCGAAGCCCCGTCTTTGCACAGTAGGAACTGAGCACCGCTTCCGAAAGCTTTTTGCTCTTTGCATAAAGCTTGCTGATATAAGGATTTGACGCGGAGGAGCACTGAGCCGAGGCGCCCCGCACCGCAGCCGCCCCGCCATCCGCATGAAGGCGTATACAGATATCCGCCCCGCTTTCATTGATGAGAACCGCCCGCTCCTTATTGGAAATATCAACGTCGTTTTTTGTGCGCGTCATAACAACCTGATAGCCCCGGTCCAGCAGCTCGCTGCGCAGCTTTTTCGCAACCTGCAGCGTCAGCTTGTACTCGTAAAGGCCCGTAGCCGTCCCGCGCGTTCCGCCCGACACCTTTGCCTTGCGGGTCGTCGAGCCGGGGCCGTTTGGCTCCGTACTGCTGTTTCCCCGGGACTGGTGCCCCGGATCGATCCCCACAATCTTTTTTCCCTTTACCTGTAAAAGCACCGAGATCCGCTTGCCGCCCGCCGAGGCATAGATATGCGTCTTTCCGCAGCGCTTTGCCTTCACCTTTCCTTTGCTGCTCACGGATGCAATCTTTTCATTGCCTACCGACCAGGTAACCTCCTCCCGGTTCACCCGAAACTGGTATGTCTTTCCCGCCGTAAGCTTCGTCACCGATTTTGTAAAGGCAAGCTTTTCTTCCGGCTCACCGGCCGGTGCCTCCCCTGCCGATGCTCCAACCGGCAAAAGCAGCGCGCCGAGCACACACACGAGCACGGCCGCCAGTACACCCTTCTTCATTTTTTTCAACAAGTACCTCATCTGCATCCTCCCATAACTTCTTTATTTGATTGTCCGAATATCACTGCCCGGCTCAAAGAACCGGCTCAGACAAACATGGCTCACACAATCGCGACCTGCAGCACATTCAGCAGCAAAATCCACGCCAGCCCGTAATAGGTCACAACCGCTACAAGATCATTAACCGTTGAGATCAGCGGGCCGGAGGCCACCGCCGGGTCCACCTTGATCCGATTGAAAAAGAGGGGGATGACCGTCCCGGTAAAGCTGGATATCGTCATGGCAACTAAGAGCGCAAGCCCGATGCAGCCCGATATGGGAAACGCCGTCCCCATGGGCTGTCCCTTGATAAAAAACAGATAGCCGCCGATGAAAAGGAACGCGATGCTCCCGAGCAAAAGGCCGTTGGACATGCCGACGCGGATTTCCTTTCCTACGAGGTAAAGCTTCTGCTTTCCCTCCAGGTTTTCCTCGTCTGTCAGCACGCGCAGCGTCACCGCAAGGGACTGGGTCCCCACGTTTCCGGACATGCCAAGGGTGAGGGACTGAAAGGTGACGATCATCGTCAGCTCCGACATGACGTGCTCAAAAAGCCCCGTGATCGTCGAGACCCCAAGCCCCATGACAAAGAGCACCACAAGCCATGGCACCCGCTTTCTCATGGACGCAAGCAGCGATTCGTTCAGATCCTCCTCCGCGGTCAGACCCGCAAATTTCGCGTAATCCTCTCCCATCTCCTCATCGATCATCTCTACGATATCGTGAGCCGTCACGACGCCGATCACGCGGTTGTTGTTATCGAGCACCGGGATCGTATCCTCGGAATAGTCCCGCAGCTCATCGATGCAGTCGCTGATACCCTCCTGTGCATAAACATAAGGAAAGGATGTCGCGATCAGATCCTCCAGCTCCTCGTGCTCCCTGGCAATGATCAGGTCGTTTAAGCTTAACGCACCGTAAAAGGTTCCGTTTTTGTTTACCACATACATCGTGGAAATGTTATCATGGTCCGCCGCCTGCTCCACAAGCGACTTCATGGCTTCCTTGATGGTCAGATCCCGGCTGATCAGTATATAGTTCGTGGACATGTAGCTTCCGATCTCGTTCTCGTCATAAGCGGAAATGCGCTCAACGTCCTTTTTTGTCTCGATATCCAGAAGCGCCTCGACCTTTGCGCGCTCCTCCTCGTCCAGATCCTCCAAGATGTCGCTGATCTCATCCGCATCCATGGATGCCATGATCTCCGCCGACTTTTCTGCGCCGATCTCCACGATATAATGCCGGATATCGTCCTCCTCGACGTGAGAAAACACCTCGGAAATGCGCTCGGCACTCAAAATCATGAACAGGCGCCTGCGCGCATCCTTGTCCAGACGCTCTAAGAGGGAGGCGATATCATTCTCATGATAATCATCCAGACGCTCCCGCAGCTCGGAGGGCTTCGCGTCGGAATCGAGAATCTCCAAAAGCTCGGCCTCATAGTCCGGCCGCTCCGGGATAAATAATTCTTCTTCCACAGTTTACGTCTCCTTTCTTCTCAATATCATGGGAAAAAAGGGCATAAAAAATCCATCGTTCTTTTTCTTCTTACCCAAACGCATAAAATGCGCAAACCAAAAATCGATGAAACGAACGATGGACAACAAACTCATGTATAATTTTTCTGCATAAAAGCAATGCCATGGACTCTGCTCTGATCGGTCTGTGGAATCCTGCGGGCATTTTTCTGCTGTCGATCGTTCACCTGTTTATGCCCATAACTATCAGAACCGTCCATAGTCCCACCCTCTTTCTGCAAGTATTTCTTTCATCGTAGCATTGCACGCTAAAAAAGTCAAGAAAATGAAAAAGGTACAAGCCTTTGCTTGTACCCAAAGCTGCCGACGGGAATCGGACCCGTGACCTCCGCACTACCAATGCGACGCTCTACCGACTGAGCCACGGCAGCCTGTCGAATCACTCAACGAATAATAATATACTATATTCGCAGATACATGTCAACACTTAATTTGAAAATTTCGGAAATATTTATCTGTTCCGGTTACTTGTCACACGCGTGCCGTAAAAGCGGCAAAGATATGTCAGCTCTTACTCGTATCCGGCTTTAAATAGATCGCAATGCGGTTTGTGTTTGCGAAATTGCGATAAGCAACGTAGGCATCGCTGTCATTTTTTGTCCTGTCCGCTGCCGCCTTTGTCACGCTCGCCGCATCGTCCTGCTCCTCGTCGTCCTCATCCCCGGAAATCCCTGCCGCCTTCTCATCGAGCCGCGTCAGGAACCGCTCCAGAAACAGACGCAGGAAATCCTCGTAATCGTCCCTGGTGAACAGCGACTTCAGCACATCCGACAGCGTCGAATTCGTGCCGGCCGAGGCATTGCTTGTCGCATCGCCCGCCCAGCTGTCGGGAATCGTCACACCGCCCTCCTGCAGATAGCCAAGTATTTTTGCCACATAATTCTGCGTCTCCTCGAAGGGCGGAATGCCGCCGTATTTTGCCACATTGCCGCTGCCCGCGTTGTAAGCCGCCAGGGCATACGAAACATTTCCGTCGTACTGCTCCAGAAGGGAGGCAATATATTTTGCGCCGCCCATGATGTTCTGCTCCGGGTCGTAGGCATCCTGTACGCCAAGCCCCTTTGCAGTCGCAGGCATGAGCTGCATAATACCCATCGCACCGCTCTTGCTGGTGGCGTTGGGATTAAAATTAGACTCCGCCTTTGCCATAGCCTTCAGCAGCTCCACGTCCACGCCGTACTTCTGCGATGCAGCCGTAAATATTTTCTCCAGCGACGCGCTGGTCTTCAGGTTTGATCCCAGCTCAGACGCAAAATCCGAGGATTTGTTCACGCTGCTGTCAGTCTCTATCGTTGTCGTCGTGACACCATTGGCGTCAGTCACGGATGTGATTTTCATGTTGTTCCTCCCTCATGACAAATAATGCTGCGGACGGTGCGCGTTCCGGCCTTTTGCGCCTTATACCGATATCTCCGCCTTTACGCCGAGCAGCTCCTTGTTCGCATCCAGCACCGGCCGGATGACAGTTTTCAAAAACTGCTCCACCTGGTATGCGGCACGCCCGGTATATTTTGCGGGGTCCATGTTTGCCTGCAGCTCCTCCAGGCTTAAGCCAAAGGATTCATCCGCTGCGATCAGCTCTAACAGGTCGTTATCCTTTCCCTCCGCCTTCACATGCTGTCCCGCTTCCATGGAAAGCTGGCGGATCCGCTCGTGAAGCTCCTGACGGTCACCGCCTTTTTTAACCGCATCCATCATGATGTTTTCGGTCGCCATAAAGGGCAGCTCGCTCATCAGATGCTTCGTAATCACCCGATCATAGACAACGAGCCCGTCTACTACATTCAAACACAAATCCAGGATTCCGTCAACTGCTAAAAATCCTTCCGGTATGCTCAGACGTTTGTTTGCGGAATCGTCAAGGGTCCGCTCGAACCACTGTGTCGCAGACGTGACAGCCGGATTCAGGGCATCGATCATCACATAGCGGGAAAGGGACGCAATGCGCTCGCTGCGCATCGGATTGCGCTTGTACGCCATCGCGGAGGAACCGATCTGATTTTTCTCAAAGGGCTCCTCGATCTCCTTCAAATGCTGCAGAAGGCGGATATCGTTGGAAAATTTATGAGCGCTGGCCGCGATTCCCGCCAGAACGTTTGCAACACGGGTGTCCACCTTTCTCGAATAGGTCTGCCCCGACACCGGATAGCAGCTCTCAAAGCCCATTTTCTGCGCGATCATCGGATCGATCTTGTCAATAAGCTCGTCGTTTCCGTCGAAAAGCTCCGCAAAGCTTGCCTGGGTTCCCGTGGTTCCCTTGGAGCCAAGCAGCTTCAGACTGCCGAGCACATAGTCCAGATCCTCCAGGTCCAGCAGAAACTCCTGCATCCAGAGCGTCGCCCGCTTTCCTACCGTGGTGGGCTGCGCGGGCTGGAAATGGGTAAATGCCAGCGTCGGGAGATTTCTGTAGCGCTCCGCGAAATCCGCCAGCTCCGCCAGCACGTTCACGATCTTCTTTTTCACCAGCTTTAACGCCTCCGCCATGACGATCATGTCGGTGTTGTCCCCGACGTAGCAGGAGGTCGCCCCCAGATGAATGATGCCCTTTGCCTTCGGGCACTGCTGTCCGTAGGCGTACACATGGCTCATCACGTCATGGCGCACCTGCTTTTCCCGCTCCCGTGCCACGTCATAATTGATATCGTCCTGATGCGCTTTGAGCTCGTCAATCTGCTCCTGGGTAATGTCCAGTCCCAGCTCCTTCTCCGTCTCCGCAAGCGCGATCCACAGTTTACGCCAGGTCGTAAATTTCATATCCTGCGAAAAAATATACTGCATCTCCTTACTGGCATAGCGCTCCGAGAGCGGGCTTATATATTTATCCGTATGCAATCTTGTTCTCCTTTCCTGCCAAAAACAGCGTACCTCCTGGTGCTAACGGCAAAACGCTTTTTTCGTGAGCAGCTCATAGCTTTCCTTATATTTGTCGATCGTCTTTGCAACGACCTCATCCGGCAGCAGGTTGTCATTGTCGGGATGGCTCTTTAACCAGTCGCGCACAAACTGCTTGTCAAAGGATGGCTGGGGCTTCCCGGGGGCGTAGCCCTCCACGGGCCAGAAGCGTGAGCTGTCCGGCGTGAGCATTTCATCTCCCAGCACAACCCTTCCGTTCTCGTCAAGTCCGAACTCGAACTTCGTATCCGCGATGATGATGCCGCATTCCCTCGCATACGCCGCACATTTTTTGTAGAGCGCCAGCGTCGCATCCCGGATCGCAGACGCGTACTCCCCGCCCTTTCCGGGATAGAGCTTTTCTAAAATATCCACGCTCTGTTCAAAGGTAATATGCTCGTCGTGATCTCCCAGATCCGCTTTCGTCGTGGGCGTGTAGATCGGCTCGGGCAGCTCCTCAGACTCCTGCAGACCCTTTGGCAGGGCAATGCCGCAGACGGTGCCGTCCTTCTGATAGCTCTCCCAGCCGCTTCCGGTTATATAACCGCGCACGATACACTCAATCGGCAGCATACGAAGCTTTTTGCACAGCGTGCTGTTTCCGTTAAACTGCTCCCCCGAAAAATATTCCGGCATGTCCGCCGCGTCAACCGAGATGAGATGGTTGTCAATCACATCCTTTGTAAAATCAAACCAGAATTTAGACATCTGCGTGAGAATCGCGCCCTTGTCCGTAATCTTATTTTTCAAAATAACGTCGAAGGCCGAGATGCGGTCTGTGGCAACCAGGATCAATGTATCCCCGTTGTCGTATACCTCCCGTACCTTGCCCTCCTTGATCGGTTGAAATTCCTTCATCAATGTTTCCCTCCCCTGTCTATTTATCTGCGGCTCACCCGTGAACCGCAGTATTTACTTCTTTATGAGCAGCGACTTTCCGGTCATCTCGGCGGGCTGAGGAAGCTCCATGATCTCAAGCAGCGTCGGCGCAATATCCGCCAGGCATCCGCCCTCCCGCAGCGTGTAGGACGCGTCGTAATTCACCAGGATAAAGGGAACCGGGTTTGTCGTATGAGCCGTGTGGGGCTTTCCGGTCTCGTAATCGACCATCTTCTCCGCGTTTCCGTGGTCCGCACAGATAAACATGGCTCCGTCCACATCCTTTACCGCCTGCACGGCATCGCCCACAAGCTGGTCGACACGCTCCACCGCCTTGATGGCCGCCTCAAGCACACCGGTGTGGCCCACCATGTCCGGGTTTGCAAAGTTGATAATGATAACATCATACTTATCGGACTTGATGGCCTCGACGAGATCCATGCCCACCTCGGGCGCGCTCATCTCCGGCTTTAAGTCATAGGTCGCAACTTCCTTCGGCGAATTTACAAGAATGCGTGCCTCGTCCACATTCGGCTCCTCCACGCCGCCGTTGAAGAAAAAGGTTACATGGGCGTATTTCTCGGTCTCCGCGAGACGCAGCTGCTTTTTGCCGCACTTTGCAAGGTACTCGCCGAATGTATTTTCCACGGTCTCCTTCTCAAAGGCGATAAGCTTGTTCGGGATTGTCTCGTCGTAGTCCTTAAAGCAGACATAGGTCAGATTTAAACGCTCACGCGCAAAGCCCTTGAACGCATCGTCACAGAAGGCACGTGTAATCTCCCGTGCACGGTCGGGACGGAAATTGAAGAAAATCACGGAATCCCCGTCCTTTACGAGGGATAAGGGTTTACCGTCCTCCACGATCACGGTAGGAAGCACGAACTCGTCGGTCACGTCATTGGCATAGGAGTCCGCCATCGCCTGCACGGCACTCTCCGCCTGCACGCCCTCACCGGTAGTCAGCGACCGGTACGCCTTCTCCACGCGGTCCCAGTTGTTGTCACGGTCCATGGCATAATACCGGCCTGACAGGGATGCGACTTTTCCGACGCCGATCTCTTTCATCTTCTCCTCGAGCGCCTCCACATAACTCTTTCCGGATGCCGGAGGTGTGTCCCTGCCGTCCAGAAACGCGTGCACATACACGTTCTTAAGGCCGTTTTTCTTGCACATCTCAAGCAGGCCGTACAGATGTGTGTTGTGACTGTGTACGCCGCCGTCCGATAGCAGTCCCCACATATGGAGATCGGAATTGTTTTTCTTGCAGTTCTCAATCGCGGTAAGCAATACCTGATTTTCAAAGAAATCCCCGTCCTCGATCGCCTTCGTGATACGGGTCAGATCCTGATAAATGATGCGGCCCGCGCCGATATTCATGTGTCCCACCTCGGAATTTCCCATCTGTCCGTCGGGAAGTCCCACTGCCATGCCGGATGCATTTCCGGGCACAAAGGGGCACTCCTTCATCAGGGTATCCATCACGGGCGTATTTGCCATCGCAATCGCGTTTGACTCCGGATTGTCATTTAGTCCGTAACCGTCGAGTACCATTAAAACTACAGGTTTTTTGCTCATGTCTTTGTCCTCTTTTCTTTTATTTGCAAGCGCTCAAAGCCGACCGTCCGCCAATACGCCGCAGCAAAAATCCGCTGGATTTTTGTGTCCGGCTTCGAACGTTTTGTTGTTGCTTGTGTACACGGCAGCGTCTATTCATACTTCGTCACATAGCCGTCCCCGTCAATACTGACACCGTCCGAGAGATATTCCTCGAAGTCAAGAATCCGGTTTTTCTCGGCCTCCTCCGTCACCAGATAGGTCTGCCACTGCTCCTGTATGCAGGGCACAAAACGAAAATGCATGCTGCCGTCCCTGTCGATCATCAGCTGTGCAATACC
Organism: uncultured Eubacterium sp.; assembly: GCA_910589045.1. Taxonomy (GTDB): domain Bacteria; phylum Bacillota; class Clostridia; order Lachnospirales; family Lachnospiraceae; genus W0P33-017. The sequence continues at coordinate 25,894 of CAJUSH010000031.1, read as the reverse complement.
GGTATCCTTTTTTTTCACACCGTCCGTGGGCGTGCTTCCGAACCAGAAATTGCCGAGACTGTAAATGACCGGAACATCCCCGATATAGGTAATGCCCTGCAGGCAGTGGGGGTGCCCGCCGATGACTGCATCCGCTCCGGCCTGCGCAAACTGCTCCGCAAGCAGCACCTGATCCTGCCCGTAATAGTTGGTGCCCTCCGTGCCCCAGTGCACAAAGGCGACGACATAATCGCTCTTCTTTTTTGCGTGCCGGATCACCTCTAAAAATTTGTCCGGGGTCTGCGTCTTTAACACGCCGGCCTCCGTCTCGGTGGCCTCCTTTGTATAATTGTACGTGCGCTCAATCTGCGTCGCCGCCACAAATGCAATCTTTTTTCCGTTTATGACAAAATACCAGGGGTGCTTTGCCTCCTCGAGGTTATTTCCGGCGCCCACATATGCAAGCCCCGCCTCATCCAGCGCTGCGATCGTATCCGTGAGAGCCTCCGCCCCGTAATCCCACACATGGTTGTTTGCAATGCCCACAAGATCCACCCCAAGCTCCTTTAATATAGAAACGTTGGACGGATCGGAACGAAAGGTGTAGGCCTTCCCCGCCAGGGGCGCTCCCCGGCTGCTGTAGGTGCACTCATTGTTTACCATCACCACATCGGACTGCGCAAGCAGTTCGCGCACGTCCTGGCTGATTGCCGACTCAAGCCCGTATGTTTTCAGATAGTTCATCGTTCCGGTGCGGTCGTCAAGATTCATGTCCCCGGTAAAGCTTAAGACAATCTGCTCCTGCGAGAGCGCTTCCTTTCTGGTCAGCCGCGCAAAGTATTCTCTGTGAGCATCAAATTTTTCACAGTAATCCAGCCACAGCACATGTATGGAGCTCCCGGACACCTCATACCAGATATTGGCATCCCGGCCTGCCGTCGCCTCGTCGGCTATCTGCTCTAACGCCTCTTTTCCGTAGGTCGATCGAAACCAGAATAAAAAGGACTCGTCAATGGGATAGCTCCCCAGAAATTCACGGCTTCCCACCTCAAGGATCCTGTTCACCGCTTTGTTGAGCACGTCCATATCTATGCCCTCCTGCGTGTGGCTCTCCACCTGGTGCGTATCCTCCGGTTCCTCCAAATCCCCGCTATTCTGCGGTTCCCCCTGCAAAGAGGCTTCCACCGCATACGAAGGCAACACCTTTCCCGTCTCATCAGTCCCATCCGCACAGCCGTACAGAAAAAGTACCGCTCCAATGAGAAGCAGGCATATATGTCTTCTCTTTTTTGTCATCTGTTGTCTGCTCCTGTCATCTGATTTCAAGCTTCCACTTCGGCATACAAGGCAATTATAATCTATTTTGGCCAATATCGCAAGCGCCGCTTAAACATCGTTAAGCACCCGCAAGCAATTCCGTAAGAAACGCCAGCGCATTGTCGTAGTTATCCGGCAGATATGAGACCGCAAGGACCGCCCCGCGGTAGTAAGGCGTATCCGGCATGCCTGGAATATCGCACATCCGGATACCACATGCGACAGGCTCCGGCTGTACCTGATCGTACTCGTCGTAGCGCTGCTTAACCACGACCAGCTTTTCCTGCCACTCGTCTGGCACGAGCTCCTTCAGATCAAGAAAATACCCTCCCGACGCGTAATCCGAAAAGGTCTCCTCCCGCAGGATCAGGATATCCTCGCTGCCCGCCTGCAGCCGCACATAAAGCGCCATACCCTGCTGGGATCCGGCTCCGCCGCCAACCTCCTCCGTTCCCACAGTCGCATCACCGAACACATACTGATCGTCCGGGATGTCATGTGCCTTTGCAAAGGCATCCACCCAGGGCCGAAAGCCCTCGTCGCCCCCGGCATCCACCGTCGTCACCACAAGCATCGGATCCTTTGTGCTCACCATCGTGTGGATCACCGATATCAAAACCGCCGCCGCCACCACGACAATCAGTGCCGGAATCCGCCAGTAATCCCAGAGATAGCTTCGCTTCTGTGCCGCCGTCATCTCCCGGAAGGGAATCTCATCCTTCGATCGTTCTCTTGCCATACGTTCACTTCTCTCCAAACCGATTCATTTGTCAGTTATCTTTCTGCTGTTCCTCACCTGTTAGTATTTCTCATTTGACGGAAATTGTCAATGCTTTGTTTTTGGTGGTTGAAACGCAATCATTCGATCAACAAACTCACACACCCTTGACAAATCGATAAAAACCGCTAAAATAGTTCTAAAAAGAACAAAAATGGAGGTCCGCAATGCTGCCAATCAACCCCTGGGAACACCAGAACGCCGTAAAGAGCGTCTATGCAAAATGTGTAGGAAAAATCTGCGAAGCGCATGCGATCACCCGCATGGAGCTGGACATTCTGCTCTTTCTGGCTAACAACCCGTGCTTTGACACCGCAACCGACATCGTAGAAAACCGCTTTCTCTCAAAATCCCACGTTTCCTCCTCCGTAAAGCTTCTGGAGAAACGGGGCTATCTGAGAAAAGAATATACGGACTGCAACCGAAAGAGCGCGCACTTGAAAATCTGCCGGGCCGCGGCAGACATTGTCCGCGACGGTCAGGCTGCGCAGGAGCAGTTTCTTTCTATTTTAACAAAGGGATTTTCACAGGAAGAGATCGCACAGATCAACGCGTTTAACAAACGCATTCACTCCAACATTGACACCTGCTTAAAGGAGGCCTAGATTATGTACCGGTTTTTCATCTGCTTTATCGCCGGCATCGGCGCAGGGCTTGGGACAGGCTTTGCGGGCATGAGCGCCGCCGCCGTCATCAGCCCGATGCTCATCACGTTTTTACACCTGCCGGCATACGAGGCCGTCGGCATCGCACTGGCAAGCGACGTACTGGCCAGCGCCGTCAGTGCCTACACCTACGGCAAAAACAAAAATCTGGACATGAAAAACGGCGTCGTTATGATGACATTTGTCCTGATGTTCACCCTGGTGGGAAGCTACGCTGCAAGCCTTGTGCCGAATACTACCATGGGCAGCTTCTCCGTATTCATGACCCTGCTCCTCGGTATCAAATTCATCGTAAAGCCCGTCATGACGACAAAAGAAAGCATGCATGCGGTCAGCCCGAAAAAACGCATCGTCCAGTCCGTCCTCTGCGGCACGCTCATCGGCTTTATCTGCGGCTTTGTAGGCGCAGGCGGCGGCATGATGATGCTGCTCATTCTGACAGGTGTGCTGGGCTATGAACTGAAAACGGCAGTCGGGACCAGCGTGTTCATCATGGCATTCACCGCCCTGACGGGCGCTGTCAGCCATTTCGCCATCGGCGGAACGCCGGATCCCTTCTGCCTGGTCTTCTGTGTATTGTCCACCCTGTTGTGGGCGAGAATCGCAGCCAGGTTTGCAAACAAAGCAAGTGCGATAACGCTCAACCGGGCCACCGGTATCGTGCTCACCGTGCTCGGTGCGGCAATACTGATCGTAAACATGACGGCCTGACCCCGATATTGCCGCTGTCAATTCGAATGCATTCGCCCATTCACCGGTTGATAAAAGTGCAATCGCCTGCTACCTGATACTTTCCATCGCCTCCGCCAGCGTCATGCCCTGCGCGATGGCCTCCTTGCGCTGTGCGTTTACCCGCTGGATCTCCTTCATCCGCTCCCCGGTTAAGGTATAGCCCTTCATGGCGATGAGCGTCGCAATCCACGCCAGCATGGGTACCACACAGAAAAGAACAATGACCACCGGATGCATCCCGGGCGCATAGGGCGTGTTGCCGTCGGGCAGGGTGTGGATGCCGATCAATGCAAGAGCAATTCCTACAATGGTCGATCCGAGCGAGCTGACCAGCTTATCCACCAGGGAAAACAGTGTTCCCATAATGCCCGGAATATATTTTCCCGAGCGGTACGTCTCGTAATCCGAACAGTCCGCAACCATTGGAATCGGCATATCCGCCGTCGCGTAGTAGGCACCGTATCCGATTCCGAAGAAAAGGATAAACAAAACCGTGTAAAGGTTAAACGGCCCGAAGCTGATCAAAACTGCCGGATTGCCCTGCCTCCACAAAAGCAGCAGAACGAGCACGCCGACGTACATGACAAGCGCCAGCCGCGTGTAGCGCACAAGGCTTGCCTTCTGCCCGTGCTTCTGGGAGGTGCGCACGGTCAGCAGGAAAAACGGTGCCGAAAAGACATATCCGACCACCATCATAGGCAGATACAGTCCGCCGTAATTTCCCATCATCGCCCCGTAGAGCATACACAGCACCGTCATGTTTGTGGCAATGGAAAACGCCAGCTTGCAGCCCGCACCGGCAACCATGAGCCGCTGCAGCTCCGTGTTCGCCCTTAAAATCGCAACGTATTCCGCGAGCCTCGTCTTTTCCTGGGTGCCGCCGACGCCGAAAAATTCCGGCCGGTCCTTCTCCCAGATACCCGCCACTGCAAGCAGAGTCAAAACCGCGGACACCACGACGGCGAGTGGAATCATGAAATCAAAAAATGCCGCGCTGTTGTAGCCGCCCAGCCTTTCACCCAAAATCGGCGCCAGAAACTGCACCAGCCCCATACCGATCAGGCTTGCAACCGTGTTGAACACCGTAAAGAGCGGCCGCTGGTTCGGGTCGTTGGTCAGACACGTCTGCCCCGAGCGGGTGCAGGCGGTCTGGAAGGTGTAGCCGATGACATAGAGCGCATAAAAGAGCACAAAGCACACATATTTGAGCCATGCCAGATCATCGGAAATAATTCTTGTGCCAAAATACAGCAGAATCGACGAGACGATCATTATCCCGTTGCCAAGCACCATATACGGCCGGAATTTTCCGAATTTTGTGGAGGTGCGGTCGATGAGCGCCCCGATGATCGGGTCGGTGACGGCGTCGAAAAGACGCATCACCGTGACCATCGTTGTGGCAAACATCAAAAACAGTCCCAGCACCCCGTTTGCATAGTACGCGATAAAATTCATCGTGAGAATATAGTAAACATTCGTCGCCCCGTTGTTCATGGGAAACAGAACAAGCTGATAAAGCTTCGCCCGGTTCATCGCTGTCTGTTTTGTCTGTTCATTTTTCATTTGTACGACCCTTCTGTCTTTTTAAATTTATGCCGCTTCACCATCCACATGACAAGTGAAAGGATAAAGAGGAAGCTCAGTCCGATTCCAATTACCCTGAGAATCTTCACAAGATGGATATCCGTCTTTTTGATCACGGTATCCGCTCCCACCCCGTTCATGCCTGCCGAGTTTGCGATGGAATACAGATTCTGGTGGCAAGCCTCCCGCATCGCATTCACGATAACCGCATCGTTTTTGTATTTCGGGAGCTGCTTTGTCACAAAAGGCATCATCGCATCGTAGGTGGAAACGCCGCCGGCCATCAACCCGTCCACACCGTTGACATAGGAGGTCAGCACGTTATCCGTGATGTTTAAGCCGATCTTGCCCCACTCCTGCCGCAGGATATTTGTCATCAGACCCTTGTTTCCGCCGGACCAGATTGCACCCCAGCGGGTATAGGCTACCATCAGTCCCGCATCCGCTTCCTCTACCGGAGCCTGGAATGCCTTCAGATAAATCTCGCGGGCCGCCTGCTCGGGAAGCCATACGCCAAGACCGATCCGGTCCTGCTCACAGTCGTTGAGTGCAAAGTGCTTGAGCACAACGAAAATTCCCTTGTCCCGAATTCCCTGCACCTCATGCTTTCCCATCTCCCCGGCTAAAAATGCGTCCTCCGAGTAGTACTCAAAGTTTCGTCCGCCGTAGGGCGTGCGGTGCGTGTTCGCGCCGGGGCCATAGAGACATGCGATGTCCGCCGCGATACAGTTGTTCCCTATCACCTTCCCGATCTCATACATGATCTCCGTGTTAAAGGTCGCCGCCATCACGTCCTCAGAGGTAAACGCCGTTGCCTCCAGCGCGCTTTTTTCATCCGAAACACCCGTTGCAAACAGCGCCGCGGTCAGACCCTGGGGACCGTTCTCGTCACGGGTTCCCGGCGCCTGCACAGATTCAATGGGCATCGTCCAATGGAAGGAATCACCGATCAGGGAAACCATCTCGTCAAATGTCATCTGATCCAGCAGCTCCTCCCAGCGGGGATCGTCATAATCCGCGCCTATCAGCTCCACCAGCTTTAAGCCGTTGTCCGCACCCAGCGTCGGCATTTCCTCCTCCCCGTAATGATCTGCATCGTACTGCACATCCTGCAGCTTCGCGGCAAGTGCATCCGTCAGCGTCAGCTTTAATATTTCCGTCGGGAATGTTCCCGTCCAGTCGGAACGGGATAAATACCGAATTTCCTCACCAAGATCTTCACTCAGATTGATATCCGAATCCGAAAGGCGGTTTGTGATCAGGGTGCCGTTTTCTGCCGTGGAATAGGTTTTCGCGTCAAACTCCGTTTCGCTCCACTGATAAGTCAGCGCCCCGTCGCCGTCCGCGTCCATGCGCCCGTCCGTGCCCTCCGGCGTATAGCCCTTTGCTGCCAGCACGTTGTTTACCGCTTCGTGTGCGTTCATCGCACAGGTCAGATAGTAATCCCCGTCATCCAAAATATAGGTTTCTGCGCCGAGGGCATCGTAGGATGCAAGGTCGCGTCTGTCCACAAGACACGTAACCGTCTCGCTCTCTCCCCCGTGCAGAATGTCCGTCTTGCCGAACCCAACGAGGGAAACTGCTGCCTTCTCCACGCCATGCTCCTTGTCATACTCGGTGTAGGGGCTGGATACATATACCTGTACCGTTTTCTTGCCCGCCGTATCCCCGGTATTCGTCACCTTTACCGAAACCGCATACTGGTCAGCCGCCGCATCATAGCTCACTTCCATATCACTGAACGCAAAATCCGTATAGCTTATGCCGTAGCCGAAGGGATAGGCCACGTCGTCATGGTAGGCGTAGTCCCCCGCATTTCCTGTTCCCATGACGTAATCCTCATAGCGGGTCTCATAATACTTGTACCCGACATAAATGCCCTCCTGATAGATCATATAGGTACTTGCGTTTTCCGGTATGCGGCCCTCCTCGTAGCCTCCATACACGGTGGGGACAAAGTTTGCCATGGCGGGCGCAGAATAATTGTTGTAGCAGTAAGTATCCACCAGGCTTCCAGAAGGATTGACATTGCCCGCAATGATCTCTGCAACCGCGTCAACACCCGTGATACCTACATCGCCAATCCACAGGCACGCATCCACGTCATACTCGTTATTTTTCAGAAAATCCACCTGAAGGGCGTTTGCCGAGTTGATAAGGACGACGATCTTCCCGATCGTTCCCGCATTTTTCAGCGCCGCAAGCTGCTTCATCAGCTCCTTCTCGTTTTCGTCAAGGGCGAGATAATTCACCTCGCCAAACGCCAGGTCGGCGCCCTCACCGCCCACACGGGAAAACGTGACGATCGCGGCATCACCGTAACCGGAAAATGAATTTTTCACGTCATCCGTATAGGCATCCCAGGGAACCTCCGAAACCTTTGCCGACTCCGTCGCTATCATGCCGCCCGCCGTGCGCACATGCTCCTCGTTCTCCTCGCTCAGATAAAAATCCCAGAGCGTCGGGTTTGCCTCAATCCCAACGTCCTTTAATGCACCACGCAGCGTGTTTGCAGTGGATGCATCAATATTGCCCGATCCGGTTCCGCCATATACGAGATTGACCGAGGAGTTTGAAAAGCAGCTCACCTTTGCTCCCTTTGAAAGCGGCAGCGCATCGTTCTCATTCATGAGCAGCGCCGCGCCCTCCGCCTCCACCAGCTCGCACAGATCCAGTCCGTAGGCTACCATCGCGTCATTGGACGGATAGTCCGTCTCGTAGTAAACCGCCGTCTCGTCCTTCTCAAAATCGTTGAAGGTTCCGCCCACAAAAATAGAAAACGAGTTGTCAAACATACTCACGATAATCATCGCCGCAACCGAGATGATCGCCAGCGGCCCCGAGATCCATGTCAGCGCCTTCCAGGGCCTTGTCGCCTTACCGCGCGCCTTTCTGTAAGCTTTTTTCTTCTTTTTCAGTTCTTTTTTGTTGTCTTCCATAACGTTCCTCCCCTTATACCCAATTCTGACTGCTGCCCTTTTTCACCTGGTACTCCGCCAGCGGCTCCTTTGTACGGTAGATCACTGCCGTATCCTTTAATCCCCCCGCGCGCACCTCCAGCTGGTTCTTTTCCGACATTTCGAGTGTAAAATGAAATGCATGCGCCCCCTTCTTTGTCCCGACAAGCTTCCCGTTATTGTAGAGCGACACCTCCGTCCGGTTGGAATAAACCGTTACCTCCGTCGTTTTTCCGGCGCGGTAGCGGAAGCGCTTCCCGCACAGGTGCACGAAGGGCTTGTCGCTCCACCACGCCTTATAAATATAGAAGCTGTCCTTCTTTATTTTCCGGTCAAAGGTGACAAGCCCCTTGTGGTTCATACCCGGCTCGCCGCCCTGGTCCCTGGCATCCGCCGCAAAATCAAACATGTTCCACACGTAGGTTGACCAGAGAAACGGATGGCGCGCAAAACATTCCAGCATATACTCGTGGTATTTTGCCTGGTACTCCTCCGAGTGATCGCCCCGGCGCGGCCGTTCGCTGTGCAGGTTCGGCATTCCCTCCGCACCGTACTCGGAATAGCCCAGAGGGCGGGTCGGATATTTATGGTGATAATACTCCATAAACAGATCGTTCAGCTTCAGCCCCGGCACATACCATCCGAGGTACAGGTTCCACGCCACCAGATCGGTGATTTTTGTCACCGGGTGGAACGGGTGGCACATCGCATAGCACGCCAGCGTCGTGGGCCGGGTCGGATCAAGCTTTTTCACGAGCCGCTGCAGCGCGCGGTGGTTGTCGAGCATATCCTGTTTGTGCTTCGTCGAGATGGTTATCTCATTGGAAATCCCCCAGGTCACGATGCAGGGATGGTTATAGTTCTGTACGATCAGCTCCTTCATCTGGAAAAAGGTGTTTGACCGCCCCTTTGGCATATGCTCGGAAATATACGGGATCTCCGCCCACACCACCATGCCGCAGCGGTCGCACAGATCGTAGAAATACTGGCTGTGCTGATAGTGAGCCAGCCTGATCGTGTTCGCCCCTACCTCCCGAATCAGCTCCATGTCCTGATCCATCTGCTCGCGGGAAATGGCATTTCCGATCCCCTTATAGTCCTGGTGGCGGGAGACACCCCGCAGCGGATAGGATTTCCCGTTCAGAAAAAAGCCCTTATCCGGATCGATAAAAAAAGTCCGGATGCCGCAATTAAGCGAAATCTCATCCAAAACGGTGCTGCCCTGATAGAGCCGTGCCCGCAGCCGATAGAGATACGGGTCGCGCACACCGTTCCACAGATGGGCGTTCTCAATCTCCATACGCACATTGCAGCCGCCTTTACGGCAGACCTCCTGCCCGTCTGCATCGGAAAGGCTTAGTCTCACCTCAAGCCCTTTCTCCTCGGGCTGTTCCACATTGGTGTAGCATTTTATATGAAGGACGCCGGTATGCTCCTTCACGTCGGGTGTGACCCGGATACCCGTACCGCCGTAATAATCGAGCGCAAAATGATACTTCGGCACGATGAGAAGCTCCACGTCCCGGTAGATACCGCCGTAAAACGTGAAGTCCGCCACCTGCGGATACACCTCCGTGTTTTTGCTGTTGTCCGCCTCCACCCGCAGCAGATTTTCCTCCTGCAATACATCTGTGATATCTGCCCGAAAAGTGGAAAAGCCGTTGTGGTGCGTACAGACATGCGTTCCGTTCAGCAGCACCTTCGCACTGATACCCACGCCGTGAAACTGGATGTAAACCCGCTCCTGCGCTCCAAACTCCGGTTTTTCAAACTCCTTTTCATAGATACAGGTCCCGCGGTAATAATCATTTCCCCCGTCCTGCCCGTCCACCTCATTCCAGGTGTGCGGCAGATCCACAAGGCGCATGCTCCCGCCCTTTTTATAAAACCTCCAGTCCTCCATCAACCTTATGGTTCGTCTCATGAACGCCTGATACCTCCTCTCTGTCTCTTAAAATGCTTCCGCTTCGTCCTCTGTCCGCACTCCCACGACAGCCGGATGAACCGTTATTGTTAGTTTCTCTCTCCAAACCTGTTTTATCAGAGATTTTCACAAAATCCTCAAAAAAATAAAAAGAACCTTGTAATTTTTGTTAAAATTTTACAAAGTTCTTCCAAATTATACAAGATGATTTTCCTAAGTGGTCGTTGAAATGGTCCAGGTGGTCATGCCTTTGTATCAGAGCCTCCATCCGGCTGCCCGCACTGCATTTCCGGCGGGATCGGCAAAAGCACCATCAGGGAAAAGCAGCCGGCCTCCTCCTGGATCCGCAAAACCCCGTCATACTTTTTCGCCATATATTTGATACTGCGCAGTCCGAAACCGTGGAAGCCCTTGTCGGCCTTTGTGGTCACGGGAAGATCATCCTCATATACCAGCTGCTCCTGCAGCGGATTGACGACATTGATCACAAGCAGACCCTTTCTGCGGTAAATCAGCACGTCGATACAGCGCATTTCCTCCTGACAGATACATGAAACTGCTTCGATAGCATTGTCAATGGCATTTCCGAGAATCGCAAACAAATCCACCGTATGGATAAAGGACAGCCCCTCACCGTCCGCCACACACGAGAGGGTGATCCCCTTTTCCTTACAGTACAGGCTTTTCTCGGTCAGAATCGTGTCCAGCGCCTCATTACCCGTCTTTACAATCGCCTCATAGATACGGACAGACGCGGCAATCTCCTCCAGGTATGCCTCCCGCTCCTGCACATCGGTGCCCCGCAGCGCATAAATCTGATGCTTTAGATCGTGGCATTTCTGATTGATCAGCGCAATGGTCTCCTTTGAAAGCCGATAGTGCTCCTGCTCCTTTTTCCACAGCAGGTTCATCAGGTCCAGCTCCTGCCGGATCTCACTTTTTTTGAACAGCTCATTTTGCAGATACAGCGTGACAGCTAAAAGAAGCTGGGATAAATACTGATTCATCCAGCGCCGCTCCTGAAAGGCATCACGTACCTCCTCCGGGGTCACCACCATCGCCTGGAAGGCTAGAAAGGTCAGCGCCGCCAAAAGAATCTGGCGCGGTCCGATCTTCTTCTGCCCTCCGTCTGCAATCCACCGCCCGATAGTCACGGCCACAATTACATGGCCGCATGCGAACAGAGTGATCTCCAACAACCGGTCAAAATTCCGCCCGATGTCCATGACAAGCTCTGCATACCGCGCGCAGATCAGATACAGCTCATACAAAAGCTGCCACGAGAAAAACGCCCAGATCGCATAGTAGGCCGCCGCAAACCACGACAAAACTCTGCACATATGCAAAAGCCAGACTAAGAATAAATAGCCGATCAGCCGCACGGAAAGCTCCCCCAGCAAATACTCTCTCAGCGAAGCATAATTCACAAAAGCCATAAACAAAATCCAGACAATGGTTCCAAGTACCATCCGCTTTTTATTCTCCAGCCTTGGCTCAATCGTATAAACATAGATCATCCCGCTGCCAAAAAAAGCCGCCGCCGCGATCCAATCATTTTCTCTCCCCATTCCCATATACCTCTCGCGCGGTAAGTATGCAAATGCACCTGCGCCCCAGCTTCCTGTCGGCAGTCCACACATTTCGTTCCTGCGCCTGCAGGCATCGTGCGCAGGTCGGGTGACCTGCGCAGTACGTCACCCGACATAATCCGCCAGCGCCTTTAAAAACGGTGTCCGGTTCCGTCGGCTGATCTCCAGCTCAAAGTCCCCGACAACGACCATGCTTCCCCGCACTTCGGACACATGCCGCAAATTTACGATATACCAGTGATTGCATTTCACAAACCCATGGGGTGAGAGTGTTTCCTCCGCCCGCTGCATCGTACCGCGCACGCAAAATTCGCCCTGATCCGTGTGGTAATGCAAAATCCGGTTCTGCACCTCCACATAATAGATCTGCTGCACGGAAACCTTTATCACGCCGTCCGCGGTTGGCAGCAGAAGCTGCTGCCGGTCGGTCTGACGCACATGCTTGAGCGCCCGCGCCAGGCGCATGGAAAACGAGCAGTAGGTCAGCGGCTTGATAACAAAATCCAGTGCTCCTACCTCATATCCATGGATGGCATAGGAAGCGATATTTGTGATAAACATCAGCACCACCTGCGCATCACACGCCCGGATCTGCGCCGCCGCATCCATGCCGTTCACCTTCGGCATCTCGATATCCAGCAAAATGAGGTCATAAACCGGCTGGTAGTGCTCCAGAATCTCCGCTCCGTCCCCGAACACGGAAATTTTAAAGCTCACACTCTGCTCCTTCTGATATTGTTCTAAAAACGTCTGAAGCTGACCGGCAAAATCGGCCTCATCCTCCACGATTGCGATATGATACATAGATCGTCCTCTTTGCTTTTCAAACAGGTTGCTCCGTCACGTCTATTATATAACTTTTTTTCTTCTAATTCCAGAACAAAAGTGCGATTATTGTTTTTCCGGTTACCGGTCACGAAGTGAACCGTAACGATTGCCGCCCAGACAATCGGAGAAATTTCACCGTACGAAAAAAGACATACCCGCCGCAGCGGATATGTCTCCTTAAGCTTTCCTGTTCTGTTAAACCATTCTGCTCGGTATAATAATCGCAGCAATGATATAAGCTACCACACCCGAACAGCCCAGGCAGCAGAATACCACCCATAAGAGCCGGATGACCACCGGGTCCACGTTGAAGTATTCCCCGATCCCTCCGCACACACCGCAGAGCACCCGGTTGTCATCTGATTTTGTAAGTCGCTTTGTCTCCATAAATATTTCCTCCTTGTCTTTCTGTATTGCCCGTCTTTGCTCACGGACATTTTTCCTTCCTCCTGAATGTTTCGCCCCTTCGCCTCTGCTCCGGGGCATCTCGTCGAAAATCGTGCCGGAAAATGCTATTTAGCTTCGTGTATGGTTACGCTTCCGATGCCGCACTCCAGCGATATGGTATAAGGTGCACCGTTGTTGATCTCCTTTTCCTTCCCCAACGACGCGTAAGTTTTTCCAAATATCTTTAATTCGCCCATGCCGCATTCCAGCTCATAGTTGAAATCTGTTTCCTTTCCGATAATCCCGATATTCACGTCACCCATACCGCCGCTGACATCTAAATCGCCCCCGAGCGTACACTGCTCAATTTTAACACTGCCCGCACCGCAGGAAATGTCGACTTCTCCAAGAATGGCTTCCTCAATCCGAAAATCACCGACACCCAGCTCTGCCTCCAATTCCTTATCCGCCACAAGTGTTTCGGCCTGCAGGCTGCCCGCGCCACCTTTAATAGTGATGTAATCCGACACAAGTCGCGTAATCTCTATGTTTCCGGCGCCCATGTCAAGATCGACCTCACGAAATACCATTAAGTCGGGCACATACATTTTCATCTTTATATTTTTTGATTTTGATGTCGTTTTCTTTTTGCGTGTATCCTTGATCTTCAGCGTCCTGCCGTCCAGCTTTGCAGTAATATACTGGCTTCCGCTCTCTTCAACCTTCAAGCGGATCGTCTCATCGTTCGACGGAAGTATTTCCAGGCTGCAATTGACAAAAACCAGCTCCAGCTCTTCCACATCCGCCGCATCTGCACACAGCTCACCTTCCGTTATGCCCTGGTCCTTTTTCTGCTCGTCTTTCATATCATCCTTCTCACTTCTTTCATCTTCAAAATCGTCGTCGTCAAAATCATCTTCGAAAAAATCGTCATCAGAAGTCTCATCGTCCCCAAACCGGATCAGACCATGGTCGCCGTTTTTCATAAACCAGGGATAATCCCCGTCAATCTGGACGGTCGCATCATCCAGTGTCCCGCCCATCGCGATTCCCGCGATCAATGTGCCGCCCCCAATTACCAGACAGACAGCAAAAATAATTAAAGATGTTCGTATAAATTTATTCATTGACACTCACCCTCTTTCTTCTTTTTAAACCGCGGTGCAAAACATTTGAAATCGACCGCAGAAGCCACGGGAAAAACTGGCCAAACACAAGCACCAGAAGTGCAAGAAACAGCCATCCCGTCGCAAAGATCAGCATTCCAATGCCAAATGTCATGACCCCCGATAAAAACCTTCCCGTAACCATCCGCATGATTCCGGCAACCACACAGACCACGCCTGCAAACAGCCCTGCCGCCATGATCGCCACCGCCGCAATGGTCAGGCCGATTATAAGCGCAAATAATCCGATCAGCAATCCAAACAGGCCCGCTGCAAGCCCAATCCAAACCGGAAAGGTGAAAATTCCCACAATCAAAATGATAATCCACTTGCTGCGGCTGTCGGTCTGCTGCCGCCCGCGGTTTGCCTCGGAGTAGCTCTTCGCACCGCCCTTCATCTGCGGAAACTGACCACCGCTTCCGGCCATGTCCTCACGGCTGCCCTTCAGGCCCTCCTTAATGCTGACAGCCACTTTTTTTGGTGACCCGAGCTCCGCGATCACGGATTCCTCGTTTTCCTCCCCGGCATCGTCAAAATAATCCCTGTAATACTCCATTGCTTCTTCCCGCTCATCCTGCGGGATGTCAAGCAACTGCTGTTCCAATTGAAATAGAAATTGCTCCTTTGTCATACGAACTCCCCTCCTGCAAACATAGCAGTTATTTTCCTTGAATAATCCATCCACTCGCTTTTATACAGCCCGAGCTGCGCTTCCCCCGCCGATGTAATCTTATAGTACCTTCGGTTTCGCCCGCCGCATTCCTGGTCGTATACCTCAAGGCAGTCGTCCTTCTGCAGCCGCCGCAGCACCGGATAAAGAGTGGATTCGGACACATCAATCGCTTTTCGAACGTCCTGCGTAATCTTGTATCCGTAGGTGCCCTCTTCATCCTTGGATACAACTGCCAGAACGATCGCATCGAGCAGTGCCGCTCCTGTGTTAAAAACCATTCCATCACTCCCTGTTTTGTTATTGTTGACAGTTTTGAATATTATATGATGCCCACAAAACACACTACGTATTTGCGTACATCCATGATCCGGATATCACTCACACGAAATCATGCGGCATAGCCATCTGTTTTCGTGTATAATAATATTCTATGTTCAATACTATATATTATATAATATTATTTGTCAATAATGTATTATAAAAAAAATAATATTATATTTCTATTCCTCCGGATGCGCATCCGTAAGCATTTTTGTAATCAAAATCCTTATTGTACGGCGAATTTCTTTGTGCTATGATAAAGGAGCTTCATCCGGAAGAACCGCCGGCACAATCCGTAATGGCAGTAAGCACGGCGGCGAACAGATATTTCATCGTGTAAAGGGGAAGCAGTAAGGTATCGATTTGTCAGAGAATTATTTGAATGTTCCATCCAGGATACATCCCTTCTGTGAGGTCATTATGGAAAATGCAATTTTTATGGAATTTCCGGAAGCAGAAAAAGAGAAGCTTCATATCAACAATTTCGGCCGCTCCGTCACTAAGCCCGGTCACCAGTATGGCCCTGCCGTGCGCAGCTTTTACCTTATCCACTATATTCTGGAGGGAGAGGGCATATTTTCTGTTAACGGCGTTTCCCATCACCTAAAGGCAGGACAGGGCTTTCTCATTGAGCCGGATTACCTGACCACCTACACGGCGGATCAGAACCATCCCTGGACCTACGTCTGGCTGGGCTTTTCCGGGCAGGAGGTCAGAGGCATCTTAAACTCTATCGGTCTGCGTCAAAGCTCTCCTATTTTTACCTGCGGCCCGCAGCAGCATCTGGAGCAGTACGTGATGGATATGCTCGAACACAACTATGCCACCACCAGTGACCTCTACCGCCGGGAAGCCATGCTGCTGCTGTTTTTCTCTGCTCTGGCCAAGACGAAGCATGAGGTGGTGGCTGATCAGTCGGAGAATGTCTATGTAGCCCAGGCCATCCGCTATATTCAGGACTGTTACCACGAGCCCCTGCGGGTGGAGGACATCGCCCGATATGTGGGGCTGAACCGCAGCTACCTCAGCACGCTGTTCAAAAAACACACGGGGCTCTCCCCCATCACGTATTTGCAGACCTTCCGCATGACCCGGGCGGCCCACCTGCTCTCCCTGACCCAGCTGCCGGTCACCGCCGTCGCCTGCTCCTGCGGGTATCAGGAGACTGCATCCTTCCACAAAATCTTCAAGCAGCACACCGGGCTGTCTCCCAATCGCTACCGGCTGCAGGAGCAGGCCAAAACCGCTGCCAACCGGGAAAATCTATCGCCGTAACGGTTCTTATAGACTCACAACCTCGTAGATTAAGGAGCGGAAGTCCTCACAGCTTCCCTCCATGCTCTGTCCGGAAGACAGATCCTCCAGCATCAGTCCAAATTGCATCAGTTCATCTCCATATGCCTCATAGGAGAGGTATTTGCTGGAGATGTGATACTTCCGGTCAGGGTCCAGGCCCAGCAGCGGCAGACGGCGGTAGGGGCCGTTGATCTCGCTGAGGATGCGGCTCACCGTCACCAGGGCACGGCTGCGGTCATGCTCTACCACCTCCCAGGCGGCGAAGTTGCCCTCAAAGGGGCTGAGCAGCCGGTAAAAGGTTCCCTGGAGCAGCAGCTTCCGGTTCTGTTTGTAAAACAGCACCTGCCGCCTGACCTCCATGAGTTCCTCCTCGCTGAGCCTGTTTAAATCCAGCTCATAGCCGAAAGCTCCCGTCATAGCCACGTTGCCGCGGGTTTCGATGGGAGTATTCCGTCCGACCTGGCTGTTGGGGCAGGCGGAAACATGGGCGCCCATGCTGCTGACAGGGTATACCAGACTGGTGCCGTACTGGATCTTTAACCGCTCGACGGCGTCAGAGTTGTCAGAGGTCCAGCCCTGAGGGGCATAGTAAAGCATTCCGGCATCAAATCGTCCGCCGCCGCTGGCGCAGGACTCAATGAGCAGCTTGGGGAAGTCCCGGATCAGCCGCTCATGGAGATCATACACCCCCAGGATATACCGGTGGAACACCTCCCCCTGCTGGTCGGCGGGTAGCGAGGCGGAGTAGCACTCGCTGATGCAGCGGTTCATATCCCACTTAATGTAGCTGATTTTTGCCTCACTGAGCAGGGCGTACATCTGAGCATAAATCTCATCCACCACCTCGGGTCGTGAGAAGTCCAGCACGAACTGGTTGCGGCCGTGGGAAGGGGTTCGGCCCGGGGTTTGGATGATGTAGTCCGGGTTGCTCCGGAATAGGTCGCTGTCCCGGTTGACCATCTCCGGCTCGAACCACAGTCCAAATTTCATTCCCAGAGCCTCGATTCGCTCCGCCAGACCTTTGATTCCATCAGGAAGCTTGGCGAGGTTCGGCTTCCAGTCCCCCAGTCCGGCCCGGTCATTGTTTCTGGCCCCGAACCAGCCGTCATCCAAAACAAAAAGCTCTATGCCGCACTCCTGGGCTTTTTGGGCGAAACGCACCAGGTCCTCCTGCGTATAGTTAAACATAGTGGCTTCCCAATTGTTGATGAGCACCGGACGCTCCCGATCCCGCCAATAACCTCGAACAAGACGGTTTTTGTAGAGTGTATGGAACTGCCGGCTCATGCCGTTCAAGCCCTTGTCAGACCAGACCATGACGGCCTCGGGGGTGGTGAAAGCATTTCCAGGGTCCAGCTTCCACCTGAATCCAAAGGGATTGATGCCCAGCATCACCCGCAGGACATTGTAATTGTCCACCTCTGCCTGAGCTAAGAAGTTGCCGCTGTATACCAGGCTAAAGCCGCAGACGTCACCGGTGTACTCAGTGGTGTTCCTGCGTTTCAGGGCCAGAAAGGGGTTGTGCTGGTGGGAAGAGTTGCCGCGCATACTGGACACAGCGGTCACGCCCGGCTGAAGCTGACGGGCGATAACAGAGCGCTCTCTGGCCCAGGAGCCGGAGAGCTGGATGCTCTCATAATCCCCATCGGGAAGGTCCACGCTGAGGCTCATGGCACGGTCCAGGAATAGAGGCTCTTCGCCCTGGTTGACAATGCGGACACTGCGGGCAATGGCATCGAAATGCCGGAAAATGGTGTAGGAAAGCACGACCTCCAGTCCTCGCCACTGATCCAGCATCCGGATCTCCAGCGTCTCCGCCTCGCCGGGATTTTCCACATAGGTAGCGGGCAGTCCGGGCAGGGGCTTTTTCCCCGGAAAAATTTTATAGCCCTGGTACTCCAGCTTGCACAGGGCGCTGCCATCTGTTCCCTGAACCTCCAAAGCGGGGTAACGGTAGTCGGAGGTGCCATAGACAGGATACTCCTGACGCAGGTGCTCATAGGAGGTATATGGGTCTCCTTCGCTGATGCAGGTGGTCATGGGCCGGCAGGCCTTCTCCACCATGTGGAGGTAGCTTCCATCGGTGCGCAGCGCCTTGCCGAAGTACAAATGGCCCAGTTGTCCGCTGTCCATCACATAGAGCAGATAGCTCACACGCCCGTTATGAAGATGAAATACATGATCTTTCTCGTTGACGTTAATCATAATGTGTTTCTCCTTTTGAAATGGTTTGACAGGGCGCTACGGCACTGTTTTCGCACCGCCCACAGACAAATTTGCAGATTAGGAAGCTGACTGCAGCCAAACGAACGGAAAGGGTGGACATCAGCTCGTAAACCTGCTCCTTTGATGAAATAAATATAGCATATTAGAATAACAGCCGTCGTGTTTGCTTGCTATATAAAGCTGTTCATTTGTTTGTTCTTAGGAAATATCAAGATCATTATTCAGATCTGAAGCCGTGATAGATGCCAGTCATGGGCAAAATAACTGTACCAGAGTGTGAATGTTTTCCGGATGCCATAAACTACAGCCTGACATGAGAAGGTCACTCCCATGCTGCTCTTCTTCTGGTCTTCCGACAAAACCCGATCTATCGTAACCGTAACCAGCTCCCCCGTTTTATCCCGGAACCGGAACCTGATAGGGGTAATCCTCCCATCTGTGTCAGTGCAGGCAATCATCTGCACCGGAATATTGACATGAAGCATGCTTTCCATCGTCAGTCCCCCTCCTGTCTCCTTCTATCGCTTTCTAGCCTTTTCTGTTTCTCTTTGTATGCTTACCATATCACAAGGAACATATGTTTGCAATCAGGTGATCTCTGGAAAAAATGAGGCGTATTGAAATGGTTACTTTTCACGGGGCAGGAATGCGCATTTACTGCGCAGTCCGTAAGAACATGATTCAGACAGCAGTTTGGACTTCGCGAAGCGAGTTTTCATGTCCGTACTGCCGGTTGCTGGTTACGAAGTGAATCGTGGCGAAGCGGTTACTTTAAAAACCCCTGGATATAGAGGCTTGATGCCCTATATCCAGGGGTTTTTGAAACGTACTGGTATATTCTAATAATTTACAATCTTTCCGAAATCAGCCTTCAAGCTCGCGCCGCCTACCAGGCCGCCGTCGATATCGGGCTGTGCAAACAGCTCTGCTGCGTTTCCGGCATTTACGGAGCCGCCGTACTGGATGCGCACTGCATCTGCGGTTGCCGCATCGTACATCTCAGCGATGCAGTCGCGGATGCCCTTGCAAACCTCCTGTGCCTGCTCGGTAGTCGCGGTCTTCCCGGTTCCGATCGCCCAGATGGGCTCGTAAGCGATCACCATGTTCTTTACCTGGTCTGCAGTGATGCCAACCAGATCAGACTTGATCTGGAAACGAATCCAATCCATCGTCACACCCATCTCTCTCTGCTCTAAGCTCTCGCCGCAGCAAAGAATCGGTGTTAAGCCTGCCTCGAATGCCTTCTTTACCTTCTTGTTCAGTAAAGCGTCATCCTCCTTGAAATAATCGCGGCGCTCGGAATGTCCGATGATGACATATTTTACACCTGCGTCTACAAGCATCGCTGCTGCGATCTCTCCGGTGTAAGCACCCTTCTCCTCAAAATACATATTCTCTGCGCCAACCGCTACGTTGGTTCCCTTTACCGCCTCAACAACGGGTACGATGTCAATCGCAGGTACACAGTATACAACGTCTACGCTGTCAGACTTTACCAGATCTTTTAATTCCGCGCATAACTTTACTGCCTCGCTGGGAGTCATGTTCATCTTCCAGTTTCCGGCTACAATCTTACGTCTTGCCATTTTTATATTCCTCCAACAATATTCAAAATAAAATTTCGCTAAGTCTCCCTGTATCATAATTTCTAACCTCATCCGTCGCCTTTGGCTCGGATTCGCTAAGAAATTATTTATCATCTGCGGCCGCTACGCCGGGGAGAGATTTGCCTTCTAAGAACTCCAGGGAAGCGCCGCCGCCGGTGGAGATGTGGCTCATCTTATCCGCGAAGCCAAGCTGGTTGACTGCTGCTGCGGAGTCGCCGCCGCCGATGATCGTTGTAGCGTCGGTCTCTGCCAGTGCCTTTGCAACCGCGATCGTTCCCTTTGCAAGTGTAGGGTTCTCGAATACGCCCATCGGTCCGTTCCAGACAACGGTCTTTGCACTCTTTACAGCCTCCGCATACAGCTCCGCCGTCTTCGATCCGATATCAAGACCTTCCATATCAGCAGGGATCTTGTCCGCATCCACAACGGATACCTCGATGGGTCCGTCGATAGGATCAGGAAAGCCTGCAGCGATGGTTGTGTCAATGGGAAGAAGCAGCTTCTTGCCTGCCTTGTCGGCCTTCTCCATCATCTCCTTGCAGTAATCGATCTTCTCATCGTCTACCAGTGACTTTCCGATCTCATAGCCCTTTGCCTTTAAGAAGGTAAATGCCATGCCGCCGCCGATGATGAGCGTATCGCACTTCTCGATCAGGTTGTTGATTACGTTGAGCTTATCCGCAACCTTAGCACCGCCAAGGATTGCAACAAACGGACGAACCGGATTCTCAACCGCGTTTCCAAGGAAGTCAATCTCCTTTTGCATTAAGTATCCGACTGCGCACTCGCCGCCCTTTGCACGCACAACGTCGGTCACGCCTGCCACACTCGCATGTGCCCTGTGGGAAGAACCAAACGCATCGCATACGTATACGTCACACAACTCAGCCAGCTCCCTGGAGAACTCCTCGCCGTTCTTCGTCTCCTCCTTGCCGCGGAAGCGGGTGTTCTGTAATAATACAACCTCGCCCTCCTTCATCGCGTCTACGGCTGCGGTAGCTGCATCGCCGGTTACATTATAATCGGAAACAAAGTTTACACTCATACCGAGCTTCTCGGACAGACGCTCTGCAACGGGCGCCAAGGACTCACCCTCGTTGGGGCCGTTCTTTACCTTGCCCAGATGTGAGCAGAGAATCACCTTGCCGCCGTCCTTCAAAAGCTTCTGAATGGTCGGAAGAGCAGCCACGATACGGGTCTCGTCCGTGATCTTTCCTTCCTTCAAAGGTACGTTGAAATCGCATCTAACGAGGACGCGCTTTCCTGCTACGTTGATGTCATCAACTGATTTCTTGTTTAATCCCATGATGAAAAACCTCCATAATGCCTAAAATAATAGATAAGAAAAAGAGCCCGGCCCATATTCAAATTGACCGGACCCTTTTTGAGTCTTGTTAAAAACAGCTCTGTCCGTGCATCGGATGACGGACAGCAAAGCTGTCATCTGAATCTTATGATAACTCAGAGAAGTACTTGATTGTACGAACCATCTGAGAGGTATAAGAATTCTCGTTGTCATACCAGGAAACAACCTGTACTAAGTTGTCCTCGCCAACCATGGTCTGTGTTGCATCGAAGATAGAGCCATAGGTGCTTCCTACGATATCGGAGGAAACGATCTCATCCTCGTTGTAGCCGAAGGACTCGGTAGCCGCTGCCTTCATAGCTGCATTGATCTCATCCTTTGTTACGGACTTCTCAACGGTTGCAACCAGGATCGTGGTAGATCCGGTAGGGGTCGGAACACGCTGTGCGGAGCCGATAAGCTTGCCGTTCAGCTCAGGGATAACAAGGCCGATTGCCTTTGCAGCACCGGTAGAGTTGGGAACGATGTTCACTGCGCCTGCGCGGGATCTTCTCAAATCACCCTTTCTCTGAGGTCCGTCAAGAATCATCTGGTCGCCGGTGTAAGCGTGGATGGTGCTCATAATACCGGACTTGATGCCTGCAAGATCGTTCAGAGCCTTAGCCATCGGTGCCAGACAGTTTGTTGTACAGGAAGCTGCGGAGATAATGTTATCCTCGGGCTTCAATGTCTCATGGTTTACATTGTATACGATAGTGGGAAGATCATTTCCTGCGGGTGCGGAGATAACAACCTTGCGGGCGCCGGCATTGATATGAGCCTGTGCCTTCTCTTTGCTGGTGTAGAATCCGGAGCACTCAAGCACTACGTCTACCTTCAGATCACCCCAAGGGCAGTTGTTTGCATCCGGGAATGCATAGATCTTGATTGTCTGACCGTTTACGGTGATGGAGTCCTCTCCTGCGGAAACGGTGTCAGCCAACGCATACTTTCCCTGTGAAGAGTCATACTTCAACAGGTGTGCTAACATCTTAGGGCTTGTTAAATCGTTGATTGCTACTACCTCATAACCCTCTGCTCCAAACATCTGTCTGAAAGCAAGACGGCCGATACGGCCAAAACCATTGATTGCTACTCTTACTGCCATGTTCAAATCCTCCTAAGAAATTAATAAAAGTAAATTTACAAATGGGACACGCCCAATCTGTAAGTAATTGTACTAAATAACGAACAAAAATTCAAGCCCTTATTCGAGACTTTGTGAAAAATTTACCAAAATTGTGCTGTCGCTTGACATTTCCCCCTAAAGTGACGAAAATAGAGAAAAAACACAAAGGAGCTGAATCTTATGCTGTGGGATACACATATGCACTGCTATTTTTCCGGTGACAGCGAGGCTGACCCCGAAGACATGATAAAAGCGGCAAGGGCTTCGGGACTTTCCGGCATCTGCTTTACCGATCATCTCGACTACGATTTTCCTTTCAACCCGTCCGGGCTCTTTGAACTGGATTTACAGGAGTATGAGCGGGAAATCACTGCCCTGCGCGACAAATATAAGGAAATCTTCCCCGTACACTACGGGATTGAGATCGGCATACAGCCCCACCTCCACGAAAAGCTGCGGGACGTCATCGCAAACGGGCATTACGATCAGGTAATCTGCTCCTCCCACACCGTCGACGGAATGGATCTCTACTATAAGGATTTTTATGAGGGCAAGGAGGAGCGTGCCGCCTATCTGCGCTATTTTGAATCGATTCTGGAAAATCTTGACGGCTTTTCGGAATTTGACGTGTACGGCCATATCGACTATGTCGTGCGCTACGGCCCGAACACGAACAAATTTTACTCCTACGATGCCTACGCCGATGTGCTGGATGAAATCCTCAAAAGGCTCATCCACATGGGAAAGGGAATCGAAATTAACACCGGCGGCTTCAAATACGGACTGGGACACCCCAACCCCTGCGAGGACATCATCAAACGCTACCGTGAGCTCGGCGGCGAAATCATCACGGTCGGCTCCGACGCCCACGAGCCCGGGCATGTCGCCTTCGATTTTGCAAAGGTTCCTTTGATTTTGCGTGAGGCAGGCTTTACGCACTTCACGGTTTTTCAAAACCGCAGGCCTGTTTTTCTGCCGCTGCCCCAGTAATGCTGTCACGCCAAAGCACCCTGTTCATTATTCGTTAAAAAATTACATAAAATATACACGGAAAGGATCTGATACATATATGAAAGGAAACATTGCAGCCATTCCCCTGATGGATGCCTTTCGGGCCGGAGACGAATGCCCCTTTTGCAACCTGGAGCGCTCCGCCGAGCAGCACGCTATCTCCTTCATCTTAGGCTCCGCCTATATGGAGGACGATATTCGCGCGGCCACGGACGCATCCGGCTTTTGCAGGCACCACTATAAAATGATGTACGATTACGGCAACCGGCTTGGAAGCGCATGGATTTTGCGCACGCACATGAAAAAGCTGAGCGAGGAGCTTGCAAAGGAGTTAAAGGACTTTACCCCCGGCAAATCCTCCATGCTGGGCCGCATGAAAAAGACGGACATGTCAGATGCCGACGCACCCCGGACTGCCCTGGGCAGCTGGGTAAGGAAAAAGACCGAAAGCTGCTACGTGTGCAGCCATTTTAACGAAATCTACGGCCGCTATCTGGACGTCTTTTTTGACCTGCTTAAAAAGGATGCGGAATTTCAGGAGCTGTTCCGGACAAGCAGGGGCTTTTGCCTGCCTCACTTCGGCGATCTGATGGAGGCCGCGGAAAAGCGCCTGAGCGACGCCCAGAAAAAGGAGCTTTATCCCCGGATTTTTTCCATGATGCAGGAGCATATCGACCGTGTGCAGAAAGATGTCGCATGGTTTGTGGACAAAAACGACTACCGCAACAAGGATGCCGACTGGGGAAACTCCAGAGATTCCGTCCAGCGCGCCATGCAGAAATGTGCGGGCGGATACCCGGCAGACCCGGTCTTCAAGCTTGACCCGTAGCAGCGCTTCGCCGCCATCCCGCATACCAGACGCACACCACGGCAAATGACGCACCCCGGCGATCGCAATTCGAAATACCTGTCGCGCAGCGCAGAGCACCTCCTGATTTTCCGGACTCCCTGTACAAAAAAACGCCGCGCGGTCGGTAAACCGGCCACACAGCGTTTCTGTTTTCGTTTTTAAGGTTCAGCCCACGCGCTGAAATCAGATGTTTCCCGCCTCACGCTCGAGCATATCCCAGCAGCCCCACATATACATGATACCTAAGGCGCGGTCATAAAGACCGTAGCCCGGGCGGCACTGCTCGCCCCAGATATGGCGGCCGTGGTCAGGACGGATGTAGCCGTCAAAGCCGCACTCATGGTACGCGCGCATAATCTCCAGAATCTGCGTATCTCCGTCACAGTCCCTGTGGGACGCCTCGGAGAAATCGCCGTTATCAAAATGCTTTACGTTGCGGATGTGCGCAAAGGCAATGCGGTCACAGCAGCTTCGGATGATGTCTGGAATGTCGTTGTCCTTGTTCGCACCGAGGGAACCGGAACAAAGGCACAGACAGTTGTACGGGTCGTCCACCATTTTTAAGAAGCGCTCGATGGATTCTTTGTCAACCAGAAGACGCGGCAGCCCGAAAATATCCCACGGCGGATCATCGGGGTGAATCGCCATCTTGATTCCCGTCTCATGGCAGACAGGCATCAGTGCCTCCAGAAAATATTTCAGATTATCCCACAGCCTTTCCTTTGTTACCGGACGATACATCTCAAAAAGCTCGTCCAGCTTCGCCATGCGCTCCGGCTCCCAGCCCGGGAACGTCATGCCGTGCAGATTCTCCAAGATGTAGTTTGCCATCTCCTTGTAATCCTGCTGGATCTTTGCCTTCTCATAATAAAGCGCCGTGGAGCCGTCCCCCATGGGATGGAACAAATCGGTCCGCGTCCAGTCAAAAATCGGCATAAAATTATAGGTCACAACCTTCACGCCGAACTTTGCCAAGTTGCGCAGCGTCTGCTTGTAGTTTTCAATATACTGGTCTCTGGTAGGCAGGCCAACCTTGATATCATCGTGTACATTGACAGACTCTACCACATCCATATGAAAGCCCTTTCCTTCAATCTGACGGCGGGCCTCCTCGATCTCCCCGACCTCCCAGACTTCGCCGGGCTGCTTGTCATGGAGCGCCCAGACAAGGCCGGACACACCCGGAATCTGCTTAATCTGCTCCGGTGTCACGCTGTCGTTGCCCTCGCCGTACCAGCGAAATGTCATTTGCATAAAATAAAACCTCCTTAAAGATATATTTACCAACTAACATTTTATCAACTAACGTATCAACTAACTATTATTTAGTATCCCACACTCCGAAGTAAGAGTCAATCAGAGATCTGCAATTCTTTATAATTAAAGTTACTATTCACGGCTCGGGAGCCGCTCCTAGTAACGATTCGGGGCGATATTGAGAGTTTTGCTAATCAGCCAAAGCATCCGGATCGGAGGGATTTTGAAGTGCCGATGAATTCATGGTGCCATCTTCCCTGGTCCTCAGACGAC
>CAJUSH010000030.1 GCA_910589045.1 uncultured Eubacterium sp. | reverse complement strand
CGCATAATCTCCGGCATGATTGCCGTCTTTTCCCTCTGAATCCGCATCCCTCCTGTCCGGGTAATCTCCGATGTAGGGATAACGGCGTGGTGGTCGGTCACTTTGTTTCCATCCGTCACACGGCCAATATCCGGCTCCCCGTCACAGCACTTCCCAAACTCCATATTGTCACGCAGCCAGTTCACCAGGGAAAGGGCGGTGCCCTGCATATCCTCCGTCAGATACTGGCTGTCCGTCCGGGGATAGGTCGCCAGCTTTTTCTCATAGAGGGCCTGCAGGTAGTCAAGGGTCTGCTGCGCCGTATACCCATAGATCCGGTTGCATTCCCGCTGTAAGGTCGTCAGGTCATAGAGGCGCGGAGGCTGCACGGTCTTTGTCTGCTTCTCCACGGTGCGGACCACCGCCTCCTGCCCCTCACAGCTCCTGCATATCTTTTCTGCTGCCCCTTTCTCGGCCTGCCTCTCCCCGGAGGCCGTAAATCCTTTGCAGGAAATCTCCGGCACATAAAAGGGGGTGCTCTCAAACTCCCGGATTTCCGCCTCCCGTTTTACTAAAAGCGCCAGCGTCGGGGACATGACGCGGCCCACGTTCAGGGTCACGCCATACAGGACGGAAAAAAGCCTTGTGGCATTGATCCCAACCAGCCAGTCCGCCCCGGCCCGGCAGAGGGCCGCATCATAGAGCCTGTCATAATCCCTGCCAGGCCGCAGGTGTGAGAAACCTTCCCGGATAGCCGCATCCTCCATACTGGAAATCCAGAGCCTTTCCATCGGCTTTTTACAGCCTGCATGTTCATAGACCAGCCGGAAAATCAATTCCCCCTCCCTTCCTGCATCTGCCGGACACACCGCGCCGGTTTCTCACACATCCGGCGCATGATACAGGAAATGCGTCTCCGCTTCTTTATTCCAGATTCCGCCGTTTCGCTTCAGGATCTCTGCCAGCTCCATCTCCCAGCCTTCCGTGCGCGTTTTCCCAAAATCCTCCACCGCCGTGAGAGGGTAGCGCTTCTGTGAATAACAGATCTTCTTTCCGCCGGGAAGGTCGGGCAGATTTAAGATTGTCTCCGGTACCGCGTCAAGCCCCATCACATGGGTCGCAATCTTTCCCACCTTCACCACGCCCTGCTCAATGAGCGCCACCGCGTCCACCATATCCTGCGTGTTGCTGCCGCTCGTCCCGACAAAATGCGTCGCATTGTAGTGTACGTTATAAAAGTTCACCGGCGCCGTAAAGCCGCTGTCAATCGGCCCCGCAAAAAAATTCAGGCAGCCGTCCCAGCCCAGCAGCTTTTCGCTGCAGCTGACCACCTGCGCATCCGCCGCCATCACAAACACATCGTCATAGCCCTCCCGCGTATAGCCCCGCAGCGCTTCGCTGAAATCCGACAAAGCTGCGGTGTTGACATAGTGCAGCTCCACCCCGCATGAGGCCGCCTCCTCCACCGGGTACAGCCTCGCCAGGCGGTCAAGCTTCGCCTGTGTCCTTCCGGTCACCACGAGCAGGCCCGGACGCGTTTCCCCGTGAATCGCCAAATCGACTGCAAGAGCGCCCATCGGCCCGGTACCGCCGATTAGCGCCATGCATCCGCCCTGCCTGATACCCATCACATAATCATAGGCGTTTCGATCCCGCAGGTGGAAATTTGCCTTAAAGCCCGCAACCACACACGAGAGCGGCTCCGCCATCGCCGCCTCAAAATAGCTCTCCCCGCGGTACGGCAGCAGGCATCCCTTTTCCACCGCCTCATTCATCACCACGCTGCGGGTGGACTCGCCGCCCACATACGGAAAGGAATAGCCAAGCGAATAAGTATCCGCGCGACCGAGATTCGGCTGCGCCACAAAGCAGTCCCCGGGTCTGTACACATCCTTCCAGCGCGCGCCCACCCGCTCTACAATGCCGCAGAACTCATGCCCCATGACAATGGGCGTCTCCTCCAGATTTTCCGGCAGCTTTTTGTGCGCCGAGCCTTTTTGTGCAACCTTGTAGGTTGACAGGCACAGACTGTCCGCCATAATTTTCACGAGCAGCTCGTCGTCCTTTATCTCCGGCAGCTCGAACGTGTCCACGCGCAAATCACGTACCCCGTGAATGCGCACCGCTGTTGTTTTCATCCGTTTATCCCCTCTCTTCCTGCGTTCACCCCGTGAAAAGCCATCATTCCAGCCCGCCGTCAGTACTCCTTCGTGATCTCATCCCGCGCGACGCCGTAGCGCGCGCAGAACTCCTCCAGATCCGCCGGCGTTCTGATCAGCATGACCTCCGTAAACTTCTTCGTCCGCAGATCCGCAAAGCCTGCCACCTGCTCGCCGTTGCAGATGCTGGCGTGAATGACGGGACGCTGCACCGTCCTGTCGTACTGCTCCCTCACGGGCTTCTTTTTTCTGAACATCCGCCCCCTCCTTCTGCTGTACCTGCCTTTTGCCGGAATCTGGCCTGCCCCGGGTTATTTTCCGGTTTCTTCCCGCACAAACACCCAGGTATCCCCATCCGAGCATGACTCCTGATATCGGTAATCAAGCGCAGAAAAATCCTTCATCGCCTCCGGTGAGGACGCGCGCGTTTCAGCCAGAAAGCGCACCATCTCACCCCGCGCCATCTTCGCACACGTGCCCTTCTGCCTTAATTTCCCGTCGCAGCGCTCCGCAAAAACAACCGTGAGAAACAAATCCCCCGGCTTTCTGTACGGCTCAACCGCCCGCGCATACTCCTTCGACGCGAGATTTACAATCATGCCGTCCGCATTGCCCTCCTGCAAAGCCTCGTAAAGCGTCCCGCCCCAGAATTCATATAAATCCTTTTTCCCGTCCACCGACAGCGCCGCCTGCATCTCCAGCCGGTAGGGCACAATGCCGTCCAGGGGACGCAGCACGCCGTAAAAGCCGGACAGGATGCGCAGATGCTCCTGCGCATAGCAAAGCGCATCCTCCGTAAAAACGACCGGCGCCATATGCTGATACTGCAGACCCTCGTAGGCAAGGATCGCAGGTGTCAGGCTCCGCTCCAGGTCCATGGTCCGAAGACGCTCATAATTCTGCCCGGCCAGACGCTCACTGCACCTCCAAAGTGCCTGCGCCTCGCGAAGGGTCAGCCCCTGAAGCGCCCGCATCAGCCCTGCCGTGCGCTCCAAAAACACCGGAAGCGCGGAAAAGCCAAGCGTATCCGTGTCTACCTTCATCTTTTTGGCAGGTGATATCAAAAGCCTCACAGCTCACCCAGCATCTGCGCCGGATTGTCCGCCGCCTTCACCTTGCCGAATGCCTTTACGATCACGCCCTCCTCGTCAATGAGATAGGTAGTGCGCACTACGCCCATCGTCTTTTTGCCGTACATGTTTTTTTCCTTCCACACATCATAAGCCTGCATGCACGTAAGCTCCGTGTCGGAAAGCAGCGTGAAGGGCAGGCTGAATTTCTCCTCGAACCTTTTGTGGGACGCGACAGAATCCTTGCTCACTCCCAGAACAACCGCTCCCTTCTCCAAAAACTGGGGATAGCGCTCCCCAAAGCCGCAGGCCTGCTTCGTACAGCCCGCCGTGTTATCCTTCGGGTAAAAATAGAGGACGACCCGCTTCCCCCGGTACTCCTCCAATGTATGCATTACTCCGTTCTGATCCGGAAGCGAAAACTCCGGTGCCTTTGTTCCAATCTCCAACATGGCAGTTCCTCCTTCTGTCTCCTGTGTGGTGCAGACCCGGTCCGCACACCAAAATCTTGTATAAAAAATCGCTCCGGCGGGCCCGCACCCTCACCGGTTCTGAATGGAATATGTCTGCACGATGTCCTGGATATAGGAGCGGATATCGTCCGGCTCCTGCACCACATATTCCTTCAAATGCTGAAGCTGCGCCAGAAATTTTTCTTCATCCAGCTCGATGGGCTTGCCGATATGTATCAGCCGGTTTTTTGTCTCCTGCATCCCCTCCTCCTCCATGAGCATCTCCTCATAGAGCTTTTCTCCCGGGCGCAGGCCCGTAAACGTGATCTGGATATCCCCGTCCGGCTTATGTCCGGAGAGCAGGATCAGATTTTTTGCCAGATCGTAGATGCGCACCGGCTCTCCCATATCCAGCACAAAAATCTCGCCGCCCTTCCCGTATGCCCCCGCCTGGAGCACAAGGGAAACCGCCTCCGGTATCGTCATAAAATAGCGGATAATGTCGGGGTGCGTCACCGTCACCGGTCCGCCGCTCTCGATCTGCTTTTGAAACAGCGGGATCACGCTCCCGTTGCTCCCCAGCACATTTCCGAAGCGCACCGCCACAAACTCGGTGTCGGAGCGATTGTTGTACGTCTGAATGATCATCTCGCACACCCGCTTCGTCGCCCCCATGATATTTGTCGGATTGACCGCCTTGTCCGTCGAGATAAGCACAAACCGTTTGACATGGTGCCGGTCCGCCGCCTGCACCACCTTCCACGTACCCAGCACATTGTTTTTCACCGCCTCATTGGGGCTCTCCTCCATGAGGGGAACGTGCTTGTGCGCGGCTGCATGGTAGACGATATCCGGCCGGAACTGTTCAAAAATATCGTCAATCCGCTTCGTGTTGCGCACCGACGCGATAAGAACCTCCAGGGAAAGCCCCGGGTAATCATGGATCAGCTCCTGCTGAATACTGTATGCATTGTTCTCATAGATATCGATAATGACCAGCTTCTTCGGCCTGTGGGAAGCGATCTGGCGGCACAGCTCGCTTCCGATGGAGCCGCCTCCTCCCGTGACAAGGATAACCTTGCCGGAGACATAGCCCATGATGGAATCCAGATCCACGCTCACCGGCTCACGCCCGAGCAGATCGTTGGCATCCACCTCCTTGAGCTTGCTCACGCTCACCTCCCCGTTTACGAGCTGGTAAATGCCCGGCAGACGCTTCAGCTCACAGCCGGTTTCCTTACAGATATTGACTATGTCCCGGATCTCCTTCGCGGATGCCGAGGGCAGGGCGATCATGATCTCATCCACCTCCAGCGCCTGCGCCTTCTCGATGATATCCTCCCGCGTGCCGATCACCCGCACACCGTGGATAAAGGTCCCGCGCTTTTCCGGCGCGTCATCGATGACGCCCACCAGACGCTTGTTCACGTACTGGCTGCCTATGATCTCCTTGATGAGGGAGCTGCCCGCAGAGCCTGCCCCGACTACCATCACGTTTCTGCACACACTTTTATCCGCCACCGCGCGGCTGCGCAGCGTGCGGAACCCGCGGTAAAAAAAGCGTCCGAAGGTCACAAAGCTGAGTAAAAACATCCCGTAAAGCATGTAGAAGCTGCGCGGCATGGGGTTAAAATGCTCCCGGTTGCTCAGCAGGATGATAATCATGTTCACAATCGCATCCACGACACATGCCGATGTAATGTAGAGCACCTCCGTCATGCCCGCATAGGTCCACAGGCTCGTATACAGCCGGAATGACGAAAAAATGACAATCGCCGCCACAATGCTGATCCAGAGCGTCCCCCACAGCACATTCAAATATTGCACCGGAATGTTGTCCGGCTTGAGCTCAAAGCGCGTCAGCAGCGCCATGTAGCTTGCCAGCGCAACCGCCGCAATGTCATAGCACACTAAATAGACTCTTCTTATGAATAGTTTTGCGTTCATTTGTTTTCTTTTATCTCCAAAGTGATTTTATGACCCCGCAGATGCGCTCCAGATCCCCGTCGTCCATCTTCGTATCGCTCGGCAGGCACACGCCGCGGCAAAACAGCATGCCGCTGACGGAGCTGTCTGCTCCCATCCGTTTATCCGCCACAAAAAAGGCTTCCCGTCCCACACATTGTCCGTCCCCGTCAACCGCGGCAAAATCACAGTCACGATAGACCGGCTGCAAATGCATCGGCTTCCACACCGGCCGGCTCTCCACATCGTCCCTTTCCAGCGCTTCAATGATATCTAACGGCCCTGCCGGCGCCTCCGGTGCAAGCTGCGCCGCGCTCAGCCAGCAATTACTGTGCGTTCCCTCCCGCAGCGGCATCATAGAAAAGCCCGCAAGTCCTCCAAGCTCCCGTTTGTAGTACTCGTAAATATAACGCTTTTTCTCAACGCGTGCATCCAGCACCTTGAGCTGTCCCCGTCCGATGCCCGCCACGATATTGCTCATACGGAAATTGTAACCGATCTCGGTGTGCTCGTACCAGCGCGCCGCTTCCCTCGACTGCGTAGACCAGAACCGAACCTTCTCAATACGCCGGTCCGCCTCCTGTGCATCCCTTATATTACAGAATAACATACCGCCGCCCGAAGTGGTGATAATTTTATTGCCATTGAAGGAAAAAATACCATAGTCGCCGAAGGTCCCGGCATACTTTTTCTCATTGCCCGTACATGCGCCGGAGTAAGTGGTGCCGAGTGCCTCCGCCGCGTCCTCGATGATGGGGACGCCGTACTGCGCACAGATGCGCATGATCTCGTCCATATCCGCCATCAGACCGTAGAGATGGACGACGATGACCGCCTTCGGAAGCTGTCCCATCGCCGCATATTTTTTCAGGCCTGCCTCCAGTGCCCTCGGGCTCATGTTCCAGGTCTCATAGTCGCTGTCGATGAACACCGGCCTCGCACCCACGTAGATGACCGGATTTACGGACGCCGAAAATGTCAGCGACTGCGCAAACACAATGTCTCCCGCCCCGACGCCAAGCGACATTAAAGCCATCTGGATCGCCGCGGTCCCGGAGGAGAGCGCCGCGCCGGTCCGCGCTCCGATCTTCGCCCCAAGCTCCTTTTCAAATTCAATCACATTTTCCCCCAGCGGGGCAATAAAATTTTTTTCAAATGCATCCTCGATGTAGTACTTCTCATAGCCCTCCTCTGACATATGCGGAGATGCCAGAAAAATATGCTCCTTCTCTTTCTTCATGTCTGTGCCTCTTTTCTATTTTTATAAAAGCCTGTGAATCAACCCCCGACGGATCCTTGCTTAATCCCACTCGTTCTGCCGGTTGCGCAAACGCTTCGGCACGATGATATAGGGGAATATCCCGATACGCGCGCCGAGATTATGTATGATGCAAAACATAATACAGGCCGTGATGATCTGCGCCCAGGTGCCCAGGCCTTCCCTGTAGGAATCCTCCGAGACGTATCCGCCCTCCCCTACCATGTCCACATAAAAATCCGTTGCGGTAAGAGGCCGGCTTCCGTCATGGTTGATCTGGTTCATAAAGCTCTCGTCCGCCGCCAGATCCGCCTCCACGATACGCCCCACCGGAAGCGTGTTTATCCCGGTAAAATAATCACCGTCGGAAACGACGTTTTCGTTGTTGATCCACATGGCGACCCGCTCACCGGAGGGCAGCTCCACACTGTAGAGAAACCGCGTCTCGAAATAACCGCCGCCCTCGTTTCGGTAGTCGATTCCCTCCGTCTCAAGCGTAAACAGCTCATGGCTTTTGATATCATCAATACAGGTGATGCGGTATATATCCTCCGTGGCAGCGCCGCCCACCGCGCCGTCCTCCACCAGCCGCGACTCCCGGTAGCCCTCATACGTACGCTCCGTAATCTTGTCCACGCCAAGCCCCACCAGGTACGCAATTCCGCATGCCAGTAAAAAGCTCAGCCACACATCAAACCTCATCCGGTATCTTCTCATGATCTCATCCTCCCCGTATTTCTTCCCGTTTTCTCAAATTTCCGTCCTTTCAGCAGGCGCATCTATGCTGCAAACTTTCCGGCCTGCCCGCTTAAATCCCGTATCTTCCGGCAGATGCACCTATGCTCCGCGCTTTCCCGCAGGCGCACTTTTGCTCACAACTTTCCCGCAGACGCACTTTTGCCCTCGCCTTTCCCGCAGGCGCGCTTTTGCTCACAGCTTTCCCGCAAACGCGCTTTTGCTCACGCCTTTCCGCAGGCGCGCTTTTGCCCGCGCCTTTCCGCAGGCGCGCACATCCGCGCCCGGGTCACGCACGCCCCTGCCGCAGCTTTTCCCGCAGAAACGCAAGCACCCTGTCATAATTTTCCGGCACATGCGGGAATGTACAGCCCGTGCAGTCCTTGACGGGATGGCCCTCCTTATTTTCGCGAAACACCGGATTCCCGGGGCAGTCCCTGTAGGGATTCAGAGGACAATAGCAAAACAGGCAGTTAAACGCCTTCCCCTCCATCCCCTTATGGCACGGAAAATAGCGGCAGCTTCGGTTTTCAAAAAAGCGATGGCTCGGCTCCATAGGATATGTCCCCCTCATCCGGTTGTATCGGCCCGGCACGAACGATCACACACGCAGCACAGGCCGCAGTGCCAGGGCGGCAGAACCGCTATCCTCTATTTTATAACAGTAACCGCATTTTGTGAAGCACCTTCTTTTCCATCCGGCTCACCTGTACCTGTGTCATCCCCATATCGTCGGCGACGCGGCTCTGAGTTTTCCCCTCAAAGTAGCGCAGGGTAATGAGCTGCTGCTCCCGCGGCTCCAGCCCGAGAATGAGCTGCTCCACGACGACCTGGTCCAAAAGCCGCTCCTCATCCCGCCGCTCGTCCGCAACCTTGTCCACAAGATACAGCTCGCTGCCGTCCGACTGGTAAACGGTCTGATAGATGGAAGCAACCTCCTCCCCCGCATCCAGCGCCATCGTGATCTCCTCCTCGCTAAGCCCCGTATCCTCCACCAGCTCCGCGAGCGTTGCGCTCCGGCCCAGCTTCTGCTCCAGCTTTTCCCGGCTCTTCTTTATGTGCCAGCCGTTCTCCTTCAGGCTCCGGCTCACCTTTACCATGCCGTCATCCCGCAGAAACCGGCGTATCTCCCCCATAACAAGCGGTACGGCATAGGTGGAAAAACACACCTCATACGAAAAATCAAATTTTTCGATTGCCTTGATCAGCCCGATGGAGCCGATCTGGAAGAGATCCTCCCGCTCGCAGCCCCGGTTCTCAAAGCGCTTGACTACGCTCCCCACCAGCCCGAGGTTTTCCTGTACCAGCCGGTCGCTCGCCTCTTTATCCCCGTTTTTCGCACGCAAAAGCAATTCCATTGTGTGCTCCATCGCTCACACCTTCTGCAGGAGATGCAGCTTTTTCTGCATCACGACGCGTGTGCCCCGTCCCTGCTGTGACTCAATATGTACCTCGTCCATAAACGCCTCCATAAACGCAAAGCCCATGCCGGAGCGCTCCGCATCGGGACGCGTCGTAAAAAAAGGCTCCCGCGCCTTTTTGACATCCGCAATACCCTTTCCGTGATCGGTCACAGTGATGCACACCCGTGCACCGATCTTTGTGCACGTCAGCAGAACCTGGCCCACCTCCTTCTCGTAGCCGTGGATGATGGCGTTGGTCACCGCCTCGGATACCGCCGTTTTCACATCCTCCAGCTCGTCCACCGTCGGGTTTAGGTCTACCAGAAATGCCATGATCGTCATCCGTGCAAACTGCTCGTTTTCCGGATAGGAATCGAACCGGATGCTCATTTCCTGCGCCTGCTCTCTAATCATATTGTTGCTCCCCCTTCATTGTGATCAGCCGCGGCAGCCCCGCCAGCTTAAATATTTTCTGCACCCGGGCACTCAGATTTTCCGCCTCCACGCTGCCACCGGTATAGCCCATTTTTTTGCTTCTGCCAATGAGCATGCCGATCCCCGAGCTGTCCATAAACTCCGTATTCGAAAAATCAAAGATCAGATGACGGATCTGATAGCTGTCGATCAGCTCGTCCGCCTCCGCCCGCAGAGCGCTCGCCGCACACTCGTCGATCTCTCGGGGTGTAAAAATGCGCAGGCTTCCCGTCCGCGCCTCGTACTGAAATTCCATCGCCTTACCTCTCCTTTATTTTGTTATAGCTACTTCCATCACGCCCGGAAATCCGGACAAACAAAAAGACACAACTTCTGAAATTGTGTCTTTTGTAAGTCTCATATTCTTTTTTACATCTGCCGCTCCAGGATCGTTCCGATCTGCGCCACATAGCGGTTTGCGTTGTATGCAAGGCTTGTGTTCGGGAACAGCTCCACGACCCTCGCGTAGCAGTCGTAAGCGTTCTGCCAGTCCTCCAGCTTTCGGTACGCCTGCGCCAGATTGTACAGCGCATTTCCGCTTTCGTACTGTTCATCCATCGAGACAACCTTTGTGAGCTGCTCCACGGCCTCATCGTTGCGCCCGCTGTTGTAGGCGCTCATGCCCGCGTCATACGCCTGCTTGAGATACTGCTGATTTACCTGTTCCCGCAGGGTCTTTATAATCTGCCTGGCATTTTTCGAGAGCAGCTTGTCGTCAATGCCCTCCAGCGTGTCTCCCGCCGTCTCAATATCCTCGTTGATATAGGCATCGTATGCCACCAGAAGCGACTCGCTCGCCTCGATGGCGGCATCCTTGTTCTCCACATTATTTCTGGCGTTTTCCACATCCCCGGTCAAAGCGTCAATCTGCTCCTCCAGCGACTTGATGGTCTGGTTTTTATCCGCGATGGTATTGTTCGCCTCCGTCACCGCCACGCTCGCGTCACTCACCGCCTGCTTGCGTACCCCCGGAACTACCAGATACCATGTGATCGCCACACCGATGGCTACACCCACCAGAAGATTAGCGGCCATACTCCAGAAATTGATATCGCCCCGCAGCTTCGGCTGGATAATCACGTCATTTCCGTTCTGATAGGCGACTGCCTCCGCTTTTTTTGCCTTTTTCCCGCCGCCCTCGCCGATCTGCTTTGCTACCTCCTTCAGATAGCGCGCCGTGACAGGGTTGCCGGCATCGATGGCCTCCGCCTTGCGCAGCGCCTTTCCCGCAGCCTCCAGGCTTCCCTCATGCAGATGAACCAATCCAAGAAGCTGCCAGCCCTTCACCATCTTCGGGTTCCCGGAAAGGAGCTTTTTAAGCTGTATAACCGCAAGGTCAAGGCTGTCCTGCCTGCAATAGGTCAATACCTGATTGTACTTCCGCGCCTGCTGGTTAATACGCTCCTTCTCGGTAGGGTCCTTTTTTGTGCGCTCCAGATAATAGGATGCCCGGTTTTCCTCTGCCTGGTAGCCCTTGCTGATGAGCCATTCCCGCACGGCTGCCACGCCCTCGCCCATTTCATAATAGATCAGTCCCAGCAAATTCCGCGCATTTGTATTCACCTTGTTGTACTGCAGGCTCAGCCGCAGATCCCCGGCGGCCCCGGTCAGATCCCTGACCTTCGCCTTTGCCAGCGCCTGATTGTACAGATAGTTGGAGATTCCCACGAATCTTCGATAAATCCGCAAATCAGAGCCGCAGTTCGGGCAAACCCGCTCCTGCCCTATAATAATTCCACATTTATAGCATTCCATTTTATTTCCTCTTCAGCTCACTCATCATCTGCTGCATAATATCCGTCATGTCCGTGATATCGTGCTCATAAATTTCACTCTCCGCATCCTCGATCTCTCCGCTTGGCTGAAAATGCTTTAATTCCTCTTCAAAATTGATCATGCTTTCCTCCATATATTCATACAAGAACAAAAGTGCGCGTCACTGTCCGAAGAGCCTTTCCTTCACAGGCGTATTATTCTAATGAAAAAAACATCACTCCGGTTCTGACTTATCATATACCAGAGTGATGGTTCCTTGCAAGGGTGTTTCCCCTATAATTTCAAATTTTCCGTCGCAGATTGCGACATTTGTGGAACAAATTCGCCTATGCGGACGTATAACCGATGTTAAACATCCCGACACGCCCCATATACTTTTTAAATTCCACGGTTTTCTGCGGCTCCTTTACCTGAATAATCTGCTCATCCACACAGACACAGACACCCGGATAAATACCCTTCACAACCTGGATATAGGCTCCGTTTGCCGCATCCACAACCTTCTGCAGACCGGTCAGCTCCTCGCGCTGGCCTGCAATGAGTGCCGATAAGCGCACCTTCTCTTTCACGAGCGCCATACGCCGCGGGTCATTCCGGAACGAAGTACCCTTCTGACGCATGATAGCCTCAAACTGAATCAGCCCCTCCTCAATGCGCTCAAGCTGCCGCTCGTCATCCTGCATTGCCTGCTCGATGGAGCCCATCTTTCCGAATATGTGCTGATGAACACCCACGGAAACCTCCGTATTCGCGCCCACCTGATTTCCGATCTCCCGCGCCTCGATCGCGCAGACCGCATGGGTCGTGCCGCCGACGATACAGCCCTTCTTCCCGGTCAGGTTAATGCGTCCGCCCGCATATACACGGCAGTCAAGAAAAGAATCTGCCTCGATATCGCTCTCCGTCTCCACATCCGCATACTCAAAAAAGAGTGCGCTGATGGGGCCCTTTGAGCGGATCTTTGCGCCGTTCTTTCCGAGCACGCCGCCCCGCAGGATAATTCCCTTTCTTCCCTCGATGTAGGCAGATTCTACAACCTTATCCACCGTAATGGTCCCTGTGGCCTTGACGGACATTCCCTCCGTCACACTTCCGTGAACGATCACATCGCCGTTGAACTCGATGTTTCCGGTACTTAAATCCACATCGCCAAACAGCTCATGCACCGGGAAAATGTTGACCCGGTTGTTCATCTCCGTGATCTTTCCGCCCACAGTCGCCCGATAAGTAACGCCATCCTCCAGCTTTTCAAAGCCGGTTCCCTTTAATGCGGGAAGCTCCTTGCCGTTTTTCGCGTTTTTAAACTGCGCGGCAAGATTGTAGCCGTTCTGTCCGGGTGTCGCGGGATGATAAATTGCGATATCCTGTCCTTCCTCCACCAGCTCAATCATCTTAATGTTCTTATAGTCAACCGTGCCATCCTCCTGGATGATCGGTTTTGCAGAGAGGTTTGTATCAAACAAATATTCAAACCAGCCGCTCTCACCGTCTTTGGCATCGGCGCCTTCCGCCACTAAAATCTCTTTGTCAAAAAGATTCTCACTTACAATCTGTTTCAGCATATCCTCATTGATGCCGATTTTGACCTGATTGAGGTGAAGCACGTCTGTCAAATACTCCACCGTGTATTTTTCACCCGCTGCAGGAGTGGGAATCATCATATATGCCTTCATGTAATCATCTGTGACTCTCACAGTCGGCATTGGCAGTGACATGTGTACACCCCCTTTTTTCCTGTTTTTAATAACTGAAAAACAAACGCATATTGCTCTTATTAGTATACAATAGCCGTCACACTTTTGCAAATCTTTTTGCGTTTATTTCGTTTTTATTTGTTGCTGTCGTGTTACTGTTCATGCCGTGACCGGAAGCCTTATTTCATCTGCGCAAGACGTCCCAGCACCTGCTCCATCATCTGCTCGTACATTGCCTGCTTATCCTTTTCCTCCTGAAGCTTCGCCGCGGGCGCACGGCTCACAAACTTCTCGTTGCCAAGCATCTTGCGTGAGCGTTCCAGCTCCTTCTCCAGACGGCTCTTTTCCTTTAACAGGCGCTCCTTCTCCTTCTCAAAATCCACCAGATCCTCCAGTGGCAGGTAG
Organism: uncultured Eubacterium sp.; assembly: GCA_910589045.1. GTDB lineage: Bacteria > Bacillota > Clostridia > Lachnospirales > Lachnospiraceae > W0P33-017. The sequence continues at coordinate 29,083 of CAJUSH010000030.1, read as the reverse complement.
ATCACCGCATCGGGAATGACCGCCGATACGGCATCCGCGCCGATTCCCGACTTGTCCGCCTGAACCTCGATCCCGTTTGTAAACGCCAGATTCACGTAAACCTCCCGGTTACGATCGAAAATGTCCCGCACGTCCTCCCTGTCGGATACGATAAAAAGCTTTGCCTTTCTCTGCGGGGGCACATCCATCTCGGTGTAGACATTGCGGACAGCCTTCACCAGATCCCTGCAGCGCAAGGCAGCCGCTTCCTCCTGCGGGAAGCTCCATTTCTCGTCATACTGCGGCCACCGGGAGAGCATAATCGTATCCTCCCCGCTCTGGAGCGTGCAGAAAATTTCCTCCGTGATAAAGGGCATATAGGGGTGCAGCAGCTTTAACGCCCGGGTGAGCACCTCCCGCAGCGTCCACAGCGCGGCGTTGGCGGAAGCTGCATCCTCCTGCTTCTTATAAGTGCGTACCTTTGCAATCTCGATGTACCAGTCACAAAATTCGTCCCAGATAAAATCATGTACCTTCTGCACGGCGATTCCAAGCTCGTAGCGGTCCATGTTCTCGGTCACATCCTTCGCAAGCGTATTCACACGCGAAAGAATCCACTTATCCGCCGTATGCAGCTCCTCCACGGACGGCTCCGTGATGGTCATGCCCTCCAGATTCATCATAATAAAGCGCGACGCGTTCCATACCTTGTTCGCAAAATTCCGGGACGCCTCCACGCGCTCCCAGTAAAAGCGCATGTCGTTTCCGGGTGCATTTCCGGTGATGAGCGTCAGGCGCAGCGCATCCGCGCCGTATTTGTCAATAACCTCCAGCGGGTCAATGCCGTTTCCGAGGGACTTGCTCATCTTGCGTCCCTGAGAATCCCGCACCAGCCCGTGGAACAGCACCGTATGGAAGGGTGCCTTCCCCATCTGCTCATAGCCGGAGAAGATCATGCGGATGACCCAGAAGAAAATAATATCGTACCCGGTTACCAGCACGTCATTCGGATAAAAATAATCCAGATCCTCGGTATTCTCCGGCCAGCCCAGCGTCGAGAAGGGCCACAGCGCGGAGGAAAACCAGGTATCCAGTGTATCGGGGTCCTGCGTCATATGCTTACAGCCGCATTTTTCGCATACACCGGGGTTTTCTGCGGATACGACCATCTCACCGCAGTCGTCGCAGTACCACGCCGGAATCCGGTGTCCCCACCAGAGCTGGCGGCTGATGCACCAGTCGCGGATATTGTCCGTCCAGTTAAAGTATGTCTTATCCATATGGGAGGGAAGCAGCTTGATCTCACCGTTTTTCACGCCCTCCACAGCAGGCTTAATCATCTCGTCCATCTTCACGAACCACTGCTGCTTAATCATCGGCTCCACCGTCGTGCCGCAGCGGTCGTGCGTGCCCACATTGTGGGAATGGGGAACGACCTTCACGAGAAGTCCCTGCTCCTTTAGATCCGCAACCAGTGCCTTCCGGCACTCATAGCGGTCCATCCCCGCATACTTTCCAGCCTTCTCATTCATCGTCGCATCGTCATTGATCACTACGATCTCCGCAAGATTATGGCGCTTTCCCACCTCAAAGTCGTTGGGGTCGTGGGCAGGCGTAATCTTTACACAGCCGGTCCCGAACTCCTTGTCCACATAAGGGTCCGCAATCACCGGAATCTCCCGGTCGGTGGCAGGCAGCAGCAGCATTTTTCCGATAATATCCTGATAGCGTTCGTCCGCAGGATGAACCGCAACGGCGGTATCCCCGAACAGCGTCTCCGGGCGGGTCGTTGCGATCTCCACAAACCGCCCCTCCTCCCCCGCAACCGGGTAGTTAATATGCCAGAAAAAGCCGTCCTGCTCCTCGTGCTCCACCTCCGCATCGGAGATAGAGGTCCGGCATACCGGACACCAGTTGATGATACGCGAGCCCTTGTAAATCCAGCCCTTCTTATATAATTTTGTAAATACCTCTTCTACTGCGTGGGAACAGCCCTCGTCCATGGTAAAGCGCTCCCGCTCCCAGTCCGCGGATGAGCCAAGCTTGCGCAGCTGCTTTACGATACGTCCGCCGTACTCCTTTCGCCACTCCCAGCACTTCTCCAGAAACTCCTCCCGTGTCAGATCCGCCTTGTCGATACCCTGCTCCTTCAGCGCTTCTATCACGCGCACCTCGGTGGCGATGGACGCATGGTCCGTGCCCGGCTGCCAGAGCGCATTATAGCCCTGCATCCGTTTATAACGGATCAGAATATCCTGCATCGTATTGTCCAGCGCATGTCCCATGTGGAGCTGTCCGGTAATATTCGGCGGCGGCATCACGATCGTGAACGGCTTTTTGGAGCGGTCAACACTCGCATGAAAATAACCGCTGTTCTCCCACTTTTGGTACAGGCGGTCCTCAATTCCCTTCGGATCATATGTCTTGGCAAGTTCCTTACTCATATCTATGTCCTTTCCTAATATATATAATAATCACTTGTGCTTTGTATCCGTAAATTCGTCCAAAAAATCGCTGCGCGAGGTCCAAACCGCTGCCTGAATCAGGTTCTCCCGCAGCAAATGCGCGGCTCGGATGTAAAAAGTACCCCAAGCTATCACATGTTATGTTAAATCGATTTTTGGTTGTTGTCAAGGGCAGAAATCATATGTATAATATAGTAAACACACATGATAGGAGACAACATTATGGGATTCAATAATTTAAGCGACCTTGACGCGATACAATTAGATGCACTTCGCGAAGTCGGCAACATCGGCTCCGGCCATGCAGCTACTTCACTTGCTTCCATGTTAAATACCGACATTCAAATCGAGGTTCCGTCCATCAGCCTCATCAACTACGAGCACGTTTCCCAGTACCTCGGCGGAAAAGACCGTCGGGTCATCGGGCTTGCACTTGGTCTGGAGGGCGACCTGGACGGTGTAATGCTTCATGTCGTCCAGCGCGAATTTGCTTCTCAGATCATCAACACCTTTTATCCCAAGGAAATCAAAACCCTTGACGATGTAAACGAAATGGATCTCTCCGCCGTCAAAGAGACGAGCAACATCACAACCGCTGCCTATGTCAACGCCATGGCGCAGCTCACCGGCCTGTTCATCAACATCACCCCGCCCATAGATTACATCGATACCGTGGAGCGGGTATTGAAAAACGCATCCAACCGCTTCGACGCCATCAGCAGCCAGGTACTCTACATCGACGAAAACCTGCACTGGGGAAACGCCGCGGCAAAGAGCAGCATGATTCTCATCCTGCACATGGACTCGCTGCAGAAGCTGTTTGACCGGCTGCGGGTACCCTGCTAGAACATATCCGTTCCGTATGAATAACGCGAGGGGCTGCCAAAGACAAGCCCCTCTTGTTTTGTTTCCGGTTTTTAAATTTAACTTTAACTTTCTGATTCAACGCTTCCTGCATCACCCGCATCCGGCTCTCCCGGCTTAGCGTTCACTCCGTCCTCACACATCGGCACATCCGCAGCATCCGCCTTTTGTCCGATCCGCTCCGGCTCGTCCTGCAGCTCATTTTCCGCGTATATACCGTTTAAAAGCGCATAGGCACCGCCAATAACAAAGTAAATGCCTGCCGCCATGATCAGTACGCCCGCTGCTGCCAGAACCACCGTCAGCTCTTCCCCCGTGTTTGAGGCATCGGTAAAAAGCTGGAACATGAGATAGACCAGATATGCGCCCGCCAGGGCACGGATCAGATAGGAAGCCCGGCGGATCCCGTAGCTGACCAGCAAATATTTTGCCCACCTGCCCTGGGATTTGTTCTTGTCCTTACTACCCATTTAATCGTCCTCGCCATCTTCCTCGTCCGCAACTGCTGCCGCAGTGCTTCCCGCCACCGTCGCCGCTATAATCACGACCACAATGATTACTAACAGTACAATTCCCGCAAAAATTGTCATGATATTCATGTGTCTTTTCTCCTTATCAAAAAACCTTGGCGTAGCTGCTCAGACCGCCGTCCATCAGCAGCCTCTTATATTTACTGATGTAAGCATTCGGTACATTCACCCGCACATTTACATGAGTCTTTGTAAATGCTTTCTCCGATACATTGCTCAGCTTCTTGGAATGGATAACGATCGTCTTTAGCTTCGGGCAGTTGTAAAATGCAGCCCGGTTGATTTTCATCACATGCTTTCCGATCTCAAGCCTTGAAAGGCTTGGCATGTCACGGAACGCATTGACACCCACGTTCGTCACCTTGAAGGTCACTCCGCCAAAGGTAATCGTATCCGGTATCACAAGCGTTGTCAAGGTTCTTTTTGTAATATTTACCGCTTTTACGCGGGCATCCGATGCCGTAATGCGCGTCACCTGATAGGTAATGTAGTTAATCGTGCGTGTATCCCCCAGCTTCGGCTTCTCCGCCTCAATGGTTCCCTCTGTCATGGATACCAGCCAGACTGCGTTCACCGTCAGGTCCTTCGTCACATAGGTGTAGGCTGTCGTATCCCAGCCCAGCACATAGCCCTCGCGCGTCCAGCTCGGAGGCGTAACACTGCCGCCGAAATAAGATGTCACCTGCATCACCTGTCCGCTGTAGGCATCCTTAAAGGTCACGGTAAAATTCTGCTTCCAGGAAGCGTAGACATTCAGATTCTGCTGGACATTCGTATAATCCTTATCCCAGGTAAGGGTATATCCGGCGCGCTCGTTCAAAATCGGAGCCGATGCAGAGCCGCCGAGGGGAACTGCCTCCGTCTTAACGAGCGATGCACCGTCATAGAAATTGACCGTACAGGTTACCGAGGTCGCGATGCCGTGGCTCATGGCATAGCGCTCCGCCGCGCTCCCCTTGTCGCACTCGATCACCAGGCCCGGCCCGCAGTTTGCAAAGGCATCCGCCTCGATGGTCTGCACCGTGCCCGGAATCTTTGCGTAGGTCAGCCCCGTACAGCCGTAAAAGGCACGCTCACCGATCGTCGTCACCGTGGAATAGATATCATTGATCCGATACAAAAGCGTACAGCCCTCGAAAGCGCGTGCACAGATAATGCGTACCGGAGATTCCAGCGAGCCGATCGTGCAGTTCCCGTCGATGGAATTTCCTACCGTCAGGCCCGCCGGCCACTGGATGAGCTGCGTCTTATCCCTTGAATAAAGCACGCCGTTTTCCCCGTAATAGCTGCGGTTTCCGCCGTCCACGGTAATCGCCGTCAGCTGTGCACAGCTCGCAAAAACACCGTTTCCGATGGTGGTCACATTCGGCCCGATGTAGACGCTGGAAAGCTGTGAGCAGCCGTAAAAGGCACGGTCACGGATCTCTCGCAGCGAGCTGCCGAAGGTAATCCCGTTAGCGCTGATGGAGCTGTTCATAAACGCCTCGGCGCCGATCCACTGATAGGTTTTTTCCACATTTGCCGGAAAAACAACGCTGGTCAGATAATTAAAATTTTTAAACACGCCGCCGTTGATACCTACTACCGTATAGGGATCCTGCTCCTCGCCGTGACGGATAAAGCTGGGCAGATGCAGCACAACCGGATTATTACCCGAATAGGAATAGTTACTGATATAAACCTCATGGTTTTCCTTATTTCCAAAGATCTGGTAATACAGAATGATACCCGTATCAGAATCCGGGACGGTGTAACCGCCCTCAATCTCGTTTTCCTCGAAACGAACCGTTCCCTGTACCGGCTCCGTATCCGAAAACGCATGCACCGTCAATGCATGGCTCAGATCCCAGTAGAAAAACAGACCAAGCAGCAACAGAGTTGCTGCCAGTCCGATGTATGTTGTCAGGTTTCTCTTTAAAACCGTTTCTCTCATATCAACCTCCCGCACTAAATCGCTTTCAGCTTGATCGTCGTACTGATGCCTGACTTTTTAATCTTGCTCTGATAGGTTTTCAGCTTTGAGTTGTATGCATAAAACGTGGAACTCTTGCTGATAGCGTAGAAGGCCTGCTTACCGATCGTCGAAAGCTTTTTGGACTTAATCGTCACCTTGCTTAAATTACTGCATCGGCAGAATGCCTTTATTCCGATGGACGTAATATTCGTCCCCATGGTCACACTCTTGAGTTTCTTATTGTTGCGGAACGCGTAATCCGCAATGGATGTTACCTTATAGGTCACTTTGTCGATCGTAACCGTGCTGGGGATGGAAACGCTCGTCGCATTCGCGTTGCTGTTGGACACGTAGGATACCTTCGGATTCTGGACGTTTGCACTCGTCACACGGTAGGTAACCGTACCCTTTGTCAGCTCCGTATCCTTCGCCGCGGGCTTCACCGTACTCCCGTTGATGACAAATCCGGTCGAAGGGTCCTCCCAGGATGCGTAAACCGTCATGTCACCGGTGACGGAGGAGAAGGACTTGCTCCACACCAGATTATAGCCGCTCATCGTCCACTTGGGGGCGGAAGCTGCCTTTCCGTACTCTACCTGGTCGGTAGCGGTCTTATTTCTGTACTGATCAATAAAGGTAACTGTGTATACTCTCGTATAAACCGCCGTTACGGTCAGATCACTTGTAACATTGCTGAAGCTGCTGCTCCAGGTCAGCTTGTAGCCGGGGCGCTCCGGCATGGAGGGTGCCTGTGCCGAGGAACCGTTTACGACCTCCTGGGAGGAGAGCAGTGTCCCGGTGTCCGACAGGAAGCGTACCGTATAGGTCATAACCGTCCCGATCTTGTTGCTCGCCGCATAATTCGCAGCCTGAGAACCGCTGTGGCAGTACATCGTCATGCCGTTTACACCCATAAAAGCATTCGCGCCGATGCTCGTCACGCTCACGGGAACCGTTACCTTCACAAGACCGCTGCAATATGCGAACGCACTGGCCCCGATGCTGACAACACCCGAGGGAATAGTCATCTCGGTCAGCTTTGTGCAGCTGTAAAAGGTGCCGTTGCTGATCGTCGTCAGTCTCCCCGGCAGTATGACATTTCCCAGGGAATAGCAGTTCTGGAATGCATATTCACCGATACTGGTCACCGTATCAGGGATCGTCACCGTGCCAAGGGCGCTGCACCCGCTGAACGCATAGGCTGGAATCACACTCACCTTCGTGGGAAGTGTAATCGATGTGAGCGCACTGCAGTTCTGGAATGCCGCATTGTCAATGCGGGTCACCGAGTCGGGCAGCGTGATGCTGGTGAGCGCCTGCGCCCCTGCAAACGCGCCCTGTCCCACTGCCGTGAGACGGTTCGCAATCGCCGCCGGAGCCGCATAGCTTGTTCCCGCCTTTCCGGAGGGATACTGGATCAGCGTGTAGGTATTGTAAATGCCGGTAGCCCCCTGGCTGTAGCCGATATACTGATAAAGCACGCCGTCATTGGAGACATAGCGCTGATTTCCCGCCGTCACATTTAACGCGGAGAGTGCCGGGCAGTCACTGAACGCCTGATTTTCAATAGAAGTAACCGTCGCCGGTATCGTCACCGTCGTCAGCGACGGACATCCGTAAAATGCCATGGAGCCGATCGTCTGCAGCCCCAGTGCAGTGTTGGTATTGTTGTTGCCGGTGCCGGTCGTGCCGCCCTGCATCGTCACCGAGGTCAGACCTGCCTTTCCCGCAAACGCATAGCTCCCGATCGCGGTTACGTCATAGGTCACGGCACTGGTCGTGCTTCCCGTTCCGCCCGTGTTTCCGGTTCCTCCGGTTGTTGTGCTCCCAACCTCGATCTTGAGCGGAACCGTCAGCGCCGTCGCCGTTCCCTGATATCCGGTAATCGTTGCCGTCGCACCGTTCGGGGTATAGACAAATCCGTTGTCCGTCACGCCGTCTGCGTTGGTATCCTTCTCGGCATTTGCATTTGCCGCAGCTCCGTGCAGCTGGGCACTTTCATTTACAAGCGGTGCAGCCTGCACCGTCAGCGTCGGCGCCGGCAAAGCCGCAGCCGCCAACATCATCATCGCTGTCAAAGCAGCTATCCATTTTCTCTTCATGTCTTTTATCTCTCCTAAAAACAAATTTCTATTTATTGCTTCCGAATCACATAGGAACCGTTGCACTCTATTATAAGGCTTTAGACATACAAATTCAAGTTAGTGCCGACAGTTTCCGATGTCAATGTATCATTTTTTACAGGCTCGTTCTGCTGGTCGATTCCGGGCACCTCGCGGTTTACCTGGTTGCGCAGCCTGCGCATCAGCGTTTTCATATCGCCGAGGTAATCGCTGCTGCCAAACACCCTGGACACCTGTCTGGTCGTTGCCTTCTGCAGCGTATCCTTATCGATCTTCACCGCGCCGTTGCTCTTTATGCTGATGCCGATCGCCTCCAGCTCGTCGCTGTGCTGCTTCATCAGCTTTTTCATCTCCCGCGCAGTGCGGTTGATCTGGCTCGTCTTGGAATCCCCCGCAGACGTAACCGTGTTATTGTATATTTCGAGATAAGAAGTCACCGTATTGTAAATGGACTTCGTATCGTCCTCATCCGTGCTTGAAAAATCCAGGTCCTCCAGCCGGTCCAGCGCACGCGCCATCGCCCTGCGATCGGCGTTCACCACCTCATGGTTTGTCCGGTTCTTCCGGAAATTCTGATCCTTAAAGCCGGTGTTCCCGGTGTATGCTCTGGTCATTACGGTCGATGCCGATATTACAATACCCATATATCTACCTCCCTGTATGTGCCGCAACGGGCATATGAATTCTTTTATTTAGTATCATCGGTTTTTTTGGGCAAAATATGAAGATCATCTGCCGATTTTCTTTCGCACGGAAAATATTCCCAGCTGTGCCGTTATGTTGGTTTCATTTTTCCGTACGGATGCATGTTCCGGCCTCCTGCGGCATAAATTGTGAAAAAAAGATTTTTTGGAGTTACCCATGAAGGAATCCTTTGACCGATCTTCTTACCGCCCCACATATATCCACACCGTAAAGCTCAAGCTCGCCGCACTGCTCGTCTGCGTGTGCCTGCTCGTCGCAGGGGCCGTCTATTACCTCCCCGGCGCCATCAGCGTCTCATCCAATGTAAACGGCCGCGACCTGCCCATCTACTGCGTCCGGACCGACAAGCCGCAGATTGCCTTAAGCTTTGACGCCGCATGGGGCAACGAGGACACGGAAAAAATCCTTTCCGTACTGGAAAAGCACAACGTAAAAGTAACCTTTTTTGCCACCGGCGGCTGGGTGGAAAGCTATCCCGACGACGTGAAGGCGGTACTCGCCGCCGGACACGACCTGGGCAACCACAGCGAGAACCACAAAAATATGAGCCAGCTTGGCGCCGATGAAATGAAATCCGAGCTGATGAAGGTTCACGACAAGGTGAAAAACCTCACCGGATACGAAATGTTTTTATTCCGCCCGCCCTACGGCGACTACTCCAACGAGGTCATCCAGATGGCGACATCACTGGGATACTACAGCATCCAGTGGGATGTGGATAGCCTCGACTGGAAAGACTACGGTGTCTCCTCCATCATCGACACCGTCACCAACCACAAGCACCTTGGCAACGGCTCAATCATCCTCTGCCACAACGGAGCAAAATATACTGCCGAGGCATTGGATACGCTGATCACGGCCCTTCAGGAAAAGGGCTACGAGCTGGTGAAAATCTCCGACCTGATCTACCGGGACCACTATACGATGGATGTCGAAGGACGCCAGATCCCGGATGCAGGACAGACAACCGATACCCCTGGCACGCCTGCCGCCGGTACGTCGTCTCCTTCCCGCCCCGAAAGCGGTGCAGAGGCGGATGCCGAAGCCGGACAGACGCCGGCCGGCTCCTGATGCGTCACGGTCCACACCCTCGGTGTGGGCCGCAGCACCGGCGCAGCTACTGACCCGCGCCCGTGTCCGCTTCAATCTTTTTCATCGTACCCTCCAGGTTCTTTTTCTCCTGCTCCCGGGTGAATGCACGCTCCTGCTCAAAGCGCATGCGCTCCAGCTCCTTTTTCTCCTCATGCAGAAACAGCCTTACGCCGATGCCCGAAATCACCATGCAGATGAGCGTGAGCACACCCGCCACAAGCAGCACCCAGTAGGCAAAGGAGCGCACCCGCCCGGTGACGGAGCCGATATCAAAGAGAAGCAGCACCGCCGCAAAAAGCGTCAGCAGCGATATCGCCAGCACCCCCGACCATGTCCGCTGTCCCATAATATGCAGCTGCAGTGCCTGCTGCAGCTGCACCATGGCAACCGCCATTACAAGCAGGCCTACAAAAAACGCCATCTGCGCGCACACCTGCTCGGCGTGTGCCAGCCCGCAGGCGCCTAAAATCACGACGAGCGCCCCGCCGGAAAAGCCGTAATCGTGCAGACTGCGGTACGCCTCGGTCACAAAATATTTTACGATCAGCCCGATGCCGAACGCGATCAGAATGGCGCTGACCATATAAGTCAGATACAGCTCCGACACACTCTTTACAAAAAGCACGACGGCGCTCACCGCGATAAACAGAACCGCCACCGCCGCCAGAAAAATGGTTCCGAGAAAACCGCTCGTATGTGTCACCCGATCCTGCGGAAATGCATAAGCCCCATGCTTTTTCTTGTTGTCTTCCATATAACCTACCCCATGCTATACTCCGTATACAATTTTTTCGGCAAGCGATGCCGCCGCCTCTTCGCCCTCAAAATACGCAAGAATCGCCAGGCCGAAATCAATGGCGGTTCCCATGCCCCGGCTTGTAATGATGTTTCCGTCCCGAACCACCGGCTCCATCGTCACATCCGCTCCCGTCAGTCCGTCCTCCATGCCCGGATAGCAGATCGCCCGTTTTCCCTCCAAAAGTCCCAGGGCACCGAACACCGTCGGCGCCGCACAGATAGCGGCAATGAGCTTTCCCTCTTTGTGGGCCGCTTTCAGCTGCCCGCATACGCCCGCATGCTTTCCGAGATTTGTCGTTCCGGGCATGCCCCCGGGGATCACCAGCGCATCATAGCCGGCAAAATCCGCATCCGCAAACAGCAGATCCGCAAGCACCGTCACCTGATGGGAGCTCGTCAGCTCCCTGCTTCCCGTCACGGAAATAATATCACAGACCATTCCCCCGCGGCGCAGAAGATCCACGACCGTCAGCATCTCAATCTCCTCGTAGCCCTCCGCCACCATAATTCCGACTTTTTTCTCACTCATAAAAAACACACTCCTTTTTATCTCGTTTTTATCGTTTTCGTCCCTCCGTGCCTTCCCCGGCATCCGTCCGCCAGGACACTCCTGAATAATAACAGTATGGCACAAACAGCCATCTTTTTCAACACATCCCGGGTTTACAACCGCCCAAATTTTACCTATAATGTTACTGTCTGCTCCGTGACCGGTAACAGGCCGTCCGGACATAAAAAATAACCCTATATTTAAAAAACAGACCCGGGCATGGCCGTGCCCGGACCGTTATCGTAAAGACATGCAACCAACAGTAAGGAGGACTGACATGGCCGACATGGAAATCGAACGGAAATTTCTTCCGAAGCAGCTGCCCCAAAACCTGTCCGACTACGAGGTACATCAAATCGAGCAGGGCTACCTGTGCGTCGATCCGGTGGTGCGCATCCGGCGCCGTGACGATCGCTGTTACCTGACCTATAAAGCGAAGGGCCTGCTCGCCCGGGAGGAATACAATCTTCCCCTGAGCGCCGAAGCATACGCCCATTTGAAGCCCAAGGCGGACGGGCGCATCATCAAAAAAAAGCGCTATCTGATCCCTCTCGACGGAGGTCTGACCGTTGAGCTTGACGTATTCGAGGAAGATCTGGCGCCCCTTATCTTAGCGGAGGTGGAGTTTTCCTCCACACAGGAGGCAGAGCGCTTCGTCCCGCCCGCGTGGCTTGGCACGGATGTGACCTACGATAAGCACTACCACAACAGTGAAATGAGCAGGGCAGATTACATTCTGTAATCTGCCCCTCAGCTGCACCGGTTTACCGAAAACGGCTGCTCTCATATTTTTTCTTTGCCTCCAGGCAGCCCCTAAGCTGCCGGCAGCGCTCGTCGATATCCCCCTCCGGGATGACCACGTCCACGGACATTGCCATTGTATCGATAAAGGAATCGGTCAGGTCATACTGCATCCGATGCAAAAGCTCCAGCTTTTCCTCATAGGTCTCCGCATCCAGAAACGCCATCAGCTCGTCAAAATGCGCCGGTTTTTCCTCCTGCGTCATATGCTTTTCATTATTTTGCTCCATAAAAATACCTCCGGAATTGACAGTCCGGCGCTACACGGAAAAACGATTCAGCATATCTATTCCCTCTGCCAGAAAATCGCGTTCAAATTCCAGGTTTCCGCTGTAGCCCTTGACAATCAGGTCATTCACCTCGTCTGTAAGGTGGTATGTGTCAAAATCATCCACGCCGGGCTGATTGCGCAGCTCTGTCCCATGGTCTTCTCCATGCACGCTGTGGATGTGGTTATCATATGCCCGGTCCCGCACAATCTCATTGCCGTCAGGTACACTGCCCGGCTGAGGCGTGCCCCGCGCCCGGAGCGCATCCTCGTCAAACCGCTCCGATGCATTTGCCCGTGCCCGCTGCAGAATCGAGTTCTCGGCGTTGTCCTGCCCTTTTGCGGGGTACGACGACGACGAAACGGACCGTGCAGGCTGCGCATACCTTCGGTTGTCCGGACGCGCGGCTGCACCGCCATTTGCCGCCGCAGGACGAACCGGCTGCGCTGCCGCAGGACGTGCAGGCTGCGCTGCCGCAGGACGCGCAGGCTGTGCTGCCGCAGGGCGAACCATCTGTTGTGCCGCAGGACGCGCAGCCTGCGGTGCCGCCGGCGCATTCGTCCATCTTCCCTGCTGCACCGGTGTTCCCCGACGACCCGCCTGCCCGGAGCGTCCTTCGTTTTCCTTTGCAGCATTAACAAAGCGCATCGCAATAATCACGATAATAATAAGCCATAGGAATCCAAAAAACATTTTCCTGCCCTTCTCCCTTCAAAACAAATACCGGCGAAACGGTTCCGCCTGCGGCCTCACCGTCATATCCGCACATCAGCTCCCCGCATAGCGCTCCAGCTCCAGATCCATAATCTGCTGCATCTCGCCGCTCTCCACCGGTGCCGTGCCCAAATCGACAGCCTTTCCGGTATCGTCTATATACAAAAACTGCCGCGCGGATTTATCCTGTCCCCGCACGATCATATAGTAGCCCGCACGGTCCGCCTCCTTATGCCACGTCGCATAAATACGGATACAGCCGCCCTGCTCCAGCTTTTTCGCCGGCATCGCCATATGGATCATGTCCAGCTTCGGGCTGATGCCAAGCTGCATCACCTCAAAATCCTCCTCTGCATACGGCATGGGGAGCTTGTCCTGATACTGGTCCTTAAAAAACTGGAACAGTACTCCCGCATCGATGCTGTCAAAATATTCCTTGCCCTTCGTGTAAATGCTGTGGGGCAGAAGCACATACTCCACATTTTTGCGCGCCAGCGGGTGAAACTGCGCCGCCGTCACCTGCTGCTCCTTGCGCGGCCTTAAAATGAAATTGTGCGAAAAAGGATTGATCACCACGCCCAGCACCGGATTTTTGGAATTTTTCACATACTCCATGCACGCGTCAAATTTCATCTCAATCACACCGTTGTGCTTTACATCCTTCGGAAGCTGGGTGAGGGATGTATAGACCGCCAAAAACTGCTCCTTGTTCGGATTTTGTATCAGCACCGGAATCGGCTTTGCATCCTTCGGGAGCCTCACGGGCTGTCCCGTGCGGGAAAGCTCCTTCTGCATCGCCGCAAGTGTCTCGTCCTTCGGAAAATTCACCGGCACGATGAGCATCGCCCCACGCAATTTTTCAATCAGCCCTCCCGACTGCTCCGGCGTGATTCCGCCCCGGTACGTCTCCAAAAGGCCTTCGATCTCCTCCATCAATTTCTGATTCTCTGTCATAAGCTGTGTTCCTTTCCGTTTCCGTCAAACAGCCCGCACCGGTCTTTAGCTAAAAGACCCGAGCACCGTCCCGGCTCCGTCTGTAATGTACCAGTTTATGCTGACAAGATTCCCCCGCCAGCCATAGCTCGCATCCGTATAATCAATTCCCTTCACGCAGACCATGTTGTAGATCCCCACCTGCTTCATGCTCACCGTGTAAGAAACGTTTGTCTTCTGCTTAAACGGGATCGTAATAAAGTTCTTCGTGAGCGTCTCCTGCGCAGTGCCGGAATTAAAACGTGAAATCGTAATTTTCTTTTTGTTTGAGGTATCCGCCATGTACGTCTTGTCACCGAGGATGATATAGCTTACATCCTTCTTGTACGCCAGAGAATACTTCGCCGACTTTCCGGTGGAAAAGCTGTACTTATAATAAGTGTCAACCAGCGCGTCATTGTAGTACAGCTCCCTGCTGCCCACAATGATCTCGTCGTTTCCCACATCCTTCCCAACCGTCTTTTTCTTCCCGTCCACGGTGAGCTTTTTGATCGTGCCGTACCAGTAATTTGCGGTTCCCACATAGGAACCATAGTCATAGTAAAGCTCCCCGTCAACCTGCTTTACGTCGGAGACAAGCAGCGCCGTTGTGGAATCATTATCGTTTCTCTTTTCGGTGGCAACCTTGATGAGCTTCGTGGATTTTGCGGGGAGGGAATACAGCGTAACCTTATCCGTTTCCCAATTGTACGTGTAATAATAGCCCGTCGTCCCCAAATTGCACACATAATCCAGCACGACGCGCTCCTTCACGGTCCGGATGGATGTGCTCTTTTTGCTTGCAAGGTCTCTGCAGAACAGGCGCGTTTTATCCGAGACATATTTTATCCCGTATACAGTATCTCCGTTTGCATGGCAGACATAACCGTCACACACCTTTTCGGCACCGCTGCCGTCCAGATTGCAGCGCCAGATCTCCCAGTCCTTTCCGTCCTCGCTGTAGGTCGTATAGAAGAGGCTGCCGCCGCTTATGCACATGCTCAAAACGCCCTTCTTTGCCTCAAGCACCTTCGATTTTTCTGCCGTGGACACCTTCATCCGGTAAATAACGGCACCGTCACCCTCCGCCGTTGTCCTGCTCTTTATATAATAAATATAACCGCCCTGTCCGATCATATCCCTGTATTCCTCAACCAGATTCGCCGCACACACCTCCTGCGGTGCCGCAAGCATACCGAGCATAATGGAAAAGGCCAGCGCCAGAGCCGATATCCGTCTTAAAAATACACCCTTTTTTTTCATGTTTGCCCCCTCTATTTCGTCAGCTTGATCTTGCAGGACGCCTTGCATTTACTGCCGTCCGCCGCCGTCGCCGTGATTGTCACCGTATGCCCGATCCCGGCCTTCTTTACCCGCACCACACCCTTTTTGTCTACCGTGGCATACTTCGTGTTGCCAGATTTCCACGTCACCCTGGTGCTCGTCACATAGGCGGGCGAAACCTTCGCCTTCAGTGTCAGTGTTTTCCCGTAGCGCAGCGTCGCACCGGTCTTGTTGAGCGTAACCCTTGTCGCCCAGGTTTTCATCTGGCTCATATCGATAATGCCGCTTGTAATGCAGCGGTCGGAAAGACTGCTCACTCTGCGCACGCATGTTAAGAGCAGGCGGC
The DNA here is from genome assembly GCA_910589045.1 of uncultured Eubacterium sp. GTDB lineage: Bacteria > Bacillota > Clostridia > Lachnospirales > Lachnospiraceae > W0P33-017. The sequence continues at coordinate 13,637 of CAJUSH010000030.1, read as the reverse complement.
GCAGCTGCTTTGCCGTCAGGTTCGGATTTGCCGAGCCGAGCACGGCGAGCACGCCCGAAACTACCGGAGCCGCCATGGAGGTTCCCTCCATGATCATGTACGCGCCAAACTGCGTACTGTCGGGATTGGCTGCGGAAATCGCGATATCATCCAGGTAAACATCCTTTGCCCGTCCCGCTTCCTTCTCGGGAATATCCAGACCGAGGATGCGCATATACGTCCTGCCGTCCCGGGTCACAAAACGGGATTCCTCCGGCGTGCTCTTCATGTTTCCGGCCTGCCAGCACATTTCGCTTCCCTTGCCCGCGCCGTCCAGGTAGGAGACATAGTAGGTCGCGCCCGGATCCAGGTTCAGCTCCGTCACATCCACATAGATGGAGCCTGCCGGCTCACCGCCCGCGACGTTCGAGCCTGCCTTGCGCGTAACCTCCATTTTCACATAGCCGTTTGCGCCGTTTTTCACGCCCGTCACCGTCACCGTATAATCCGTGGGGATACCGATCTGCTCCGCCGTGTAATAGTTTTTCCAGGTCTGTCCCGCAGGCAGAATATTTGCACTGTCCGCGCTGAGCTTATTGTAGTAAACCGACAGGCTCTGCTGTGTGGCACTGTCATAGATCCCCGGAATATAAACGTCCTCGTTATAGGTAGAGAGGATGTTGCTGCCCGGCGCAAATACATCCACCGTTTCTGCGCCGTAATCGGAATAGTAAGCGGCCCGGTCCGCCTCATTGGAAGCACCTACGATGACCGTATAGGGGCTGTCCAGGTCAAAGGGTGTCGCCAGCGCGCCCCGCACGCTGTCCCAGTTGACGGTATCATTCCCCGCCGCAAATACGGTGAGCGCACCCTTCTTTCCCACCGCATTGATCGCCTCCGAGAGCATGCCGTTGCGGTCGTAGCTGCCGCCCCATGAACAGTTGACCGCCTTAACGTTGACGCCGGCGTCGATCGCATCATATATATATTCAAATGCGCGGATAACCGCCGCGTCCGTAATTTCCGGCTTATCATCCTTTGCGATTTTAAGTGCCATGATCTTTGCGCCGGCCACGCCGCTGATCCCGATCCCGTTATTTTGGGTTGCCGCGGCGATGCCCGCCACATGCGTTCCGTGTCCGTCCATATCCATGGGGTCCGCATCGTCCTCCGCAAAATCGTAGCCGCAGCTGCCCGCCAGCCTGCCGGGATAGGGGTTGTTCCACATGCTCTCCGCCAGGTCGGGATGCAGATAATTAACACCCGTGTCAAGAACCGCGATGACCGGTGTCTTTTTTTCCGTCACCTTCTGACTGGAAAAACGGATGCCCCTGCTGTCCGTTCCGGTGCCGTCCAGATACCACTGGGAGCTTTTGTAGCTGTCCGCCGCACGCAGATAGCGGTACTCGTTTGCACTCACGCCGTCCACATAATACTGGCGCAGCGCCAGCTTCATCAGCTCCTGTGCGCTGTACCTGTCGGAGGTCAGATGCACGATGTAATTCGTCTTTCCTGCTTCCTCCCCGTCTCCAAACGCACTTACCGACACTACCTCTACGTGGGAGTCAAAGCGGTAGGTGCCCTCCTGCACCAGAGCCGCCGCCTCGGTCGCTTCCAGGGAGACCAGCGCCTCTCCTTCCGCATAAGTGCCTTCCTCCAGTCCTTCCACTGCGGCCGCGAGCAGCTCGGCGGATTCCTCCGCCCGCGTCTGCGATGCCTGCACAAGCTGCACGCTGTCCGCCTGCGCACCGGCAAAAACCGCTGCTATGAGCATTCCTGCTAAAAATCGTTTTCTCATGTCGTATTACCTCGCTGTGTAATTGGTATGATACCTCGCCAGGTGGTCAGGTATTACTCGCACTAAGCTCGAAAACACCTCGCTAAGTATTCAGTATTATACCACATCTTGATGTGATTGTGGTATACTATTTACAATTCAATCTGCAAAAGGAGGTTTTTCCATGAAAAAATTTAAGATGATGCTTTCACTGGCTCTTTTTACACTGTGCATTACGCTTCTTTCCGCCGCACCCGCACAGGCGAAGGTTGCGCTGAACCGGACCTCCCTCACGCTCAGGGAGGGAGAAAAGGCCACCCTCAAAATTACCGGAACAAAAAAGACGGTCACATGGACGAGCAGCGACAAGACGGTAGCTGCGGTGAATAAAAAGGGAAAGGTTACCGCAAAGTCCGCGGGAACCGCAACGATTCTGGCGAAGGTCGGAAAGACAACAAAAAAATGCACGGTGACAGTCACTGTCAACTATGCAAGGATCTATGAATATCAGATTAAATACGGGGGCGTGGCTATCAACAAGCTGCTGCGCATTTCCGATGCAGAGCTTGTAATCCCCGAAACCATCGAAGGCTATCCGGTGGTGGAGCTGGCGGACGGCCTGTTCAAAAACTGCACCGGGCTGGTGACGGTCAGGCTCCCCTCCGGCGTAAGTGCCATTTCAGACGCGATGTTTTACGGCTGCAGCGCGCTTAAGGAGGTGCAGGGAGAAGGCATTGTAAGCATCGGCTCATACGCCTTTTATGACTGTGCTTCCCTCACCACGCTTCCCGCGCTCTCCGGAATTACCTCCGTCGGAGATTACACCTTCTATAACTGCGACTCCCTCACCGCGCTGACACTGCCTGCCTCGGTAAGAAGCATCGGTGCATATGCCTTTTATGACTGCGACTCCCTCGCCGCATTTTTCGGTCCTGCGGAGCTTTCCTCCATCGGCGACTGTGCATTTAAGAGCTGCGATTCCCTCATGCTCGTAAACGGCAACCAACAGGTGCGCACCGTCGGCACGGAATGCTTCGCAGACTGCAGGAGGCTTGGCAATGTCTCCCTCGGCAATCAGGCAGCGCGCCTTGGCGACGGCTGCTTTTCGGGCTGCGAGGCGCTTGCCGCCATCACGCTTCCGGGCGCGCTCACCGCGATCCCCGACCGCTGCTTTTATAACTGCTACGCACTCTCAAGCCTGACAATTCCCGCAGGTGTGACAAGCATCGGCACGATGGCATTTTTTAACTGCATCCGCCTGACGACACTTGTCATCCCCGGTACCGGCATCATGAGCATTGCCCCGGATGCATGCGCAGGCGTACCGCCCATAAATCTGCATATTTACTGCTCCGCTGCCGCAGTCCCCTACATCGATAGCTGGGCGCAGGGAATGGGCATCGCCGCCGACCACGTACACGCGATCTGAACGCATGAGAGCTTTTCCTCCGGGTTATGCTTCACGGCCCGGGAGGTGCTTTCGGTAACGATTCGGGGCGATATTGAAGGCTCTGCTTCGCAAAAATCGCCCCTCACACCTGAAACGTGCTCTCAGGAAATGCCCCGGCTTCGCCGGGGCAGGCTTACTCCCGGAACCTGCCCGCCATGTTAATCAAAAATTCCGCATTTGTCGGCCTGCCGTTTAAGTTATCGCAGGGATACGGGTACATCTCCTGCAGCGTCTGCAGATTGCTCCGTTTCCAGACCGACTCGATGGCATTGCGAATCGTCCGTTCCACGTTTCGGACGGTGCTGCCCTGACGCGACGCCACCTCCGGATAAATGTCACTCGTGACGCGGATCTGCTCTCCCTGCCGCAGCCGCGCGATCACGGCAATCGCCTCCACGATGTTGTTAAAACCCACCTGACCCTGGCGAAAGCCCATGAACACCAGGCGCTCCGCAATCCGTTCCCGCAGCACGTGCTCCCGGTCGCCTGCATGCGCCGCCTTACGCATTTCTCTTTCTGCCATCCTGCAGTGCCTGCACTCCACCGCACCTGCCTCGTTCCAGACGAGCACCGCAATTCCGTGCTCCTGCAGATACTCCAGCAATTGTTCCTTGTTATCGACTTCATATGTCGGGCTATCCATTGTAAAAGCCCTCCTTTCCTCTCTTCCGGTAATGCGGCAGGCTGTCGCTGCCTGACGCCGGCCTTGCGGCCCGGCTTTAGGCTAACTTAGCACAGAAAATCAAAAAAGAGAATAGCATTCAAAAAATTACAAAAAACCGGTCGATTTTTGCAAAAATTTAGCAGCAATAGGCATTATATTTTTCCTTGACGGCCGGAATGTATTTCCTGCTGATGGGTATACACCGCCCGTCCCGCATAATCATCTGATTTTTCTGATACCTGTCCACCGCATCTATATTGACCAAAAATGATACATGGGTCTGCGTGAAGCGCGCATCCTCCAGAAGCATTCCTACCTTGCTCGCAAAGGATTCCCGTATGGTCACACTCTCATACGCCTTGCCGCTGGCAGTCGTAATCAAAATTGCCTGCGCAATGCGCTCCACATACATAATTTCTCCAAGCCGGATGCTCTGCCTGCCCTCGACCGTATTCAGGGAATAAAAATCGCTCCCCTTTCCCTTCCCTGGCTCCAACGCATGGTCCAAAGCCTCATACAGCTCCTCCTGCTTCACGAAATAGCGCACGGCATACGCCCCTGAAGCGCCGCACGCCTCCTGTGCGGGCGGCGAAATAAAAATTATCGGACTACGCCTGTCATACATGCGTATCCGCTTTGCCAGCTCGATCCCACTCATATCCGGATACATGAGATCCAGCAGATACGCACCTGGTCCCTCCTTTCGCAGATCTGCCTCCAGCTTTCCCGGCGAATCGTAGCTAAAAATCTTCAGTGTCGATAGTCCACGCTCATTTTTATACCGGGTAACAAGCTGCTCTAAACGCTCACGTCCGGCCCGGTTTCGATTACAAATACGAATGGTCATTTTTTTCGATTCCCCCTTTCTCTGTACGCTAAAATAATTATAGTATTTGGGGGTCCGCCCAAAAGTCGAATCAGTGTCGAACCACTCGACATTAAAGCTTCAAAAAAACCTTCTAATCACTTATAAATAAAGGATTTCCAAGGTTATCCACATTTTCGCATAAAGCTCGAAATTTGTCGAATTTCAGGCTCAAAAAAAGCAGCCCGCAGAATGTATTCTTACACTCCCGGGCTGTGTCCGTTTTTGTATTTTTTATGCAAAAATATTCAATTCACGTTCCGCCTTTTTGTCGAAGCAGATGCGTATCCGCTTTGTGAAAATATCGTTCTCATTTTTCAGCGGCGTGATTTCCAGGGATGCCTTCACGCGGTCCAGAATCTCCATCATATCAGCCAGACCGTTTCCGGTTCCCGCCTCCTCGTTGCGCCGTTCCCCCAGATGTGAGAGCACATTTTTCGGGAAGGGCACCCCGTTATCATAAAACTGGAACTCCAGCTCCCCCTGCTCATTGTACGTGATCACAACCAGAATGTCCCTCTGGGTATCCGCTGCCTTCACAATTGCGCGCATCGCGTTGCGGATCAAATCGCCGAAGAGCCGCAAAAGCTCCTGATTCCCGATCCCTAAACTGCGCATCTCCCTGTCAATAACGGCATAGACAAAAATATCCATCTCAATACACCGTCTCCTGCACTCCTCCAGCTTTTCACACAGCAGCAAATCCAGCATTTGTATTCCGGTGGATGAAAATAGTTCCCGATTCATGTCCGTTCCTCCTTTTTGTAGCAGTTTTTTCCGTATGATATACCGAACATATCCGTCCGGACAGCGCGCCTTCCGGTATACGAAACATCCTTCTGTACAAAAATAATAACTTTTCCCCATACCTGCTGTCGCATGCCTCAAAGCCGGTTCCGCGATAATCGTTTTTTTTGATCGATAGAAAAAATACGATTTGCCGCACGGATATCACGGCAGGGATTTGTGTGGGTCAATTACTGTCGAGCCGAAGAAACCCGCTGCCCGGACAGAAATTTAAGCTTAATTATAGTTTCAGGACATGGCAGACCACAAGCTCACGGAGTATTACCTTTAACGTCAGTACAGCCTGAAAGCCCCGCTTCCCGGCATGTACATTAGCGATGATACCTTGTGACCTTGCAATTAGTCATTGCCACCGATTATAATAATGTGGAATTTTATGTTGATCTAATAGAAGCTGCAGCATAAGAAAGGATGTTGTTATGACGGATTTCGTTAGACTGATGCTGGTAGAAGATGACCCGAAGATATTGGCAGGCTTCCGGCACGCACTGCCGGGCTTCCCGTCCATGAAGATTGTTTTTGAGACCGGAAGTGAAACGTGTGCGCTGGATTATCTCGAAGCGCATGAAGCAGATGTGGTCATACTTGATATCGAGCTGGCGGAAGGCGACGGACTCTCTTTTCTTGACTCCGTGAAGGCCCGGGACCTGGAAAAGCCTTTTATCGTTGTCGTCACGAATACCGGCTCCAATGTAATTTTGAGCTATATGCGCGAGCACGGAGCAGATTATGTGTACCAGAAAACAAACCGCTCCTACTCCCCGGAGAAAATACTGAGCATTCTTGAAAAGGTTTATCCCTACCAGAAAATGATCGAGGGCAGGAAAAAAGACCATCTGGTGGAGCGCTACAACCAGAAAAAGGCGGATGAGATCACCCGCGCATATGTAGAAGGGGAATTAGAGCGTATGGGCTTCAGGCGCAAGCATGTAGGCTTTACCTACACCGCGGATGTGCTCGTCATACTCATGAAGGACAAGGTAGGCAAGCTGCACATAACAACCGATATCTACCCGCTTGTCGCTAAGGCACACCACACGACCAGAGGCGGTGTAGAACGCGGCATCCGCACGGCGGTTGACGCCGTCTTTACCAACGCAAAAATTCCTGAAATACAGCAATATTATCCGTTCCCCTACGATGAGGAGCGGGGCAGGCCAACCTGCACCGAATTTTTGTGGAATATGGCAAGACGGCTTCAGTTGTAGCCTGCGGCGCTTTTCCGCCGGCGCCGCAGCCGTTTACGCCCCGGGCTGCCCGTCGATCAGCTCGTCCATCAGCGCCCAGATTTCATCCCTGCCCTGCTTGCTGAGCGCAGAGAAAGGGATCACGGTATCCTCCGCCGACAGTCCCAGCCCCGCGCGCAGCTCCTTCAGTGCCTTCTGCACCTGGGAGCGCTTGAGCTTGTCGAGCTTTGTGGCAATGATGATGGGCCGGTAGCCCTGGGCGACAACCCATTCATACATCGTCCGGTCGTTCTCTCCCGGCTTATGCCGGATATCCACCAGCAGGAAAACACCTTTCAGCTGCACACTTTTGTGCAGATAATTTTCTATCATCTTCCCCCACTTCGCACGCTCCGACTCCGGCACCTTCGCATAGCCGTAGCCCGGCAGATCCACCAGATACATCTGCCCGTTGATATTGTAAAAATTGATCGTCTGTGTCTTTCCCGGCTGGGAGGACGTGCGCGCCAGCGCTTTCCGGTTCATAAGCGCATTGATCAGCGAGGATTTCCCCACATTGGATTTCCCCGCAAAGGCAATCTCCGGCAGCCGGTTGTCCGGCAGCCTGCTCGTGACGCCGCACACCGTCTCCAGGCTCACATTTTTAATGACCATCCGTATTCTCCTCTGTCGATGTTTTCGATATATTAGATGTTTTCTCCACGGTCAGAACGGCCCGCAGCACCTCGTCCATATGCGCAACCGGAAGAATGGTAATCCCCCGGGTAATCTCCCCGGATATCTCCTCCAGATCCCGGCGGTTTTCCTTCGGGATGCAGACCGTTTTCACACCGGCATTTTTCGCCGCCAGAAGCTTTTCCTTCAGGCCTCCGATCGGCAGCACACGACCCCGCAGCGTAATCTCCCCGGTCATGGCCATATCCGCGCGTGCAGGCACCTGGATGATCGCAGAGAGCATGGCAGATGCCATCGTAATACCGGCCGAGGGACCGTCCTTGGGCACCGCCCCCTCCGGGATGTGGATATGGATATCATGCTCGCTGAAAAACTCCTTTTCAACGCCGTAATCCGCGCTCACGGAGCGCACAAAGCTCAGCGCCGTCTGTGCGGATTCCTTCATCACGTCGCCCATCTGCCCGGTCAGCTTCATCTCGCCCTTCCCCGGCATCAGATTCACCTCTACCTCCAGCGTCACGCCGCCCACACTCGTCCAGGCAAGCCCGCGCACGATACCGATCTCGTCCGTCTTGCCCGCCTTTTCGGCGGTATACTTTTCCTTGCCGAGGTACTGCTCCAGATTCGTCGCACTGACCTTCACCTGCTCCTTTTTGCCCTCATAAATCTGACGCGCGCTCTTGCGGCAGATCTCCCCCAGCTTGCGCTCCAGATTGCGGACTCCCGCCTCTCTCGTATAGCCGGAAATAATCCGTTCCATCGCGGCCTTACTGATATCCAGCTGCCCCTCCTGCAAGCCGTTTTTCTTCATCTGCTTCGCAAGCAGATGATCTGAGGCGATATGGTATTTCTCGTTTGATGTATAGCTTGTCACCTCAATGAGCTCCATACGGTCCAAAAGCGGGCGCGGGATCGTCTCGGTGGAATTTGCCGTGCAGATAAAGAGCACCTCGGAGAGATCCACCGGGAGCTCCACATAGTGATCCCGAAACCGCTGGTTCTGCTCTCCGTCAAGCACCTCCAGCAGTGCCGACGACGTATCCCCCTTGTGGTCGCTGCCCACCTTGTCAATCTCGTCCAGAAGAATGAGCGGGTTGCTCACCCCCGCCGTGCGCAGCGCCGTCACGAGCCGTCCGGGCATGGCACCCACATAGGTGCGCCTGTGCCCCCGGATCTCCGCCTCATCCCGCACACCGCCCAGGCAGATGCGCACATACTTCTTGTTCAGCGCCTCCGCTACCGAGCGGGCAATGCTCGTCTTTCCGGTTCCGGGCGGGCCTACCAGACAGATGATGGGGCTCTCCCCCTTGCTCGTCAGGTTGCGCACCGCCAGAAACTCCAGCATGCGTTCCTTTACCTTTTCCAGGCCGAAATGCTGCTCCTCCAGCACCTCCTTCGCATGGGACAAGTCCTTATTATCCCTCGACACCTTTTTCCAGGGCAGCTCTAAGACCGTCTCAATATAGCCCCGCAGCACCGCGCTCTCCGATGAATTGGACGGAATGCTGCGAAACCGCTCAATCTCTTTTCTGATTTTTTCCTTTGTTTCGGTGTCCGCCTTGAGCTTTTTGAGCGCCTCATGGAAGCTGTCGATATCACTCTCCGTACTATCCTCGCCCAGCTCCTGTCGAATCACCCGCATCTGCTCCCGCAGAAGATATCCCTTCTGATTTTTGTCGACCGCCGCCTTTACTTTTTCCTGAAACTCATTTTTAACCGCGATGATCTCTATCTCACGGAGCAGCATCCCTACGAGCACCTCATAGCGCTCGGTCAGCGTCACCGCCTCCAGAAGCTTTTGCTTGCTGCGGAAATCCACGGCAAGCGTGTTTGCGATCACGTCCAGAAGCTTCTCCAGATCGCTGTATTCCCCGATCTGTCGCACAAACTCCTTGCCGATTTTTCCATTGACCGCCGCATAGTGCACAAACGTCTCCTGTACGCCCCGCAGCATCCCCTCCCGCTCGTTTTCGGAAAGCTCCTCCAGCTCCCCGGGATCAAACCGGAGCACATGTACCTTGAGGTATTGTGGCTCTTCCAGGATTTCCCCCAGCTCTGCGCGTTCCTCGCCCTCCACCAGCACACGGATAATACCGCCCTGCATCTTGATTACCTGCTTGACGCGCGCGATCGTACCGATATTATACAGGTCCCCCTGCCCCGGCTCATCCGTCTCCGGCTCCCGCTGGGATACAAGAAAAAGCATTTCGTCCTCCATCATCGCCTGCTCCACCGCATGGATGGAGCGCGGTCTGCTGATATCAAAATGGATCATCATGCCCGGCAAAATTACCATGCCGCGCAGTGCCACTGCAGGCAGCTCCTTCATTAAATCAGTCATTCCAACATCCTTTCCGATAAGAATCGGGCAGAGACCCCTCTGCCCGACATACAGCTTTTCCTGACAGCCCGTTTTTTGCTGCCGCCAAATTTCCGTTTATGCTCCCTTGCGCTCAATCTCCGGCTCGCCAATGGCCTCCACCGCATCCCGCGTGATCGTGCACGCCACAATCGACTCATCCGAAGGAATCTCGTACATCAGATCCTCCAACGTGCGCTCCATGATGGAGCGCAGACCCCTGGCCCCGGTTTTCTGCTCCAGGGATTTATCCGCAATTTTTTCCACGGCATCATCCTTGAAATACAGCTCGACGCCGTCCAGCTCAAAGAGCTTCGTATACTGCTTGATCAGCGAGTTTTTCGGCTCCCGCAAAATGCGCACCAGCGCCTCCTTGTCGAGGGAATCCAGCGAAACCGTCACCGGAACACGCCCCACAAACTCCGGGATCAGCCCGAATTTCACAAAATCCTGGGGCATCACATGCTTAAAGAGCTCGCCGGTATTTTTTTCGTTTTTCTCGCGGATCTGCGCATTGAAACCGATGGATTTCTGGTCCATACGGTTCTCGATGATCTTTTCCAGCCCGTCAAACGCGCCCCCGCAGATAAATAAAATATTTGTCGTATCAATCTGGATCAGCTCCTGCTGGGGATGCTTTCTGCCGCCCTGCGGCGGTACGCTCGCCTGCGTACCCTCCAGAATTTTTAAAAGTGCCTGCTGTACGCCCTCACCGGAAACGTCGCGTGTAATCGACACATTTTCCGATTTCTTTGTAATCTTGTCGATCTCGTCGATATAAATGATCCCGCACTGCGCGCGCTCAATATCATAATTCGCCGCCTGAATGAGCTTTAAAAGGATGTTCTCCACGTCCTCGCCCACATAGCCCGCCTCGGTGAGCGTTGTCGCATCCGCAATGGCAAAGGGGACATTCAAAATCCGCGCCAGCGTCTGCGCCAGCAGCGTCTTTCCCGAGCCTGTAGGCCCAAGCATCAGAATATTGCTCTTCTGCAGCTCCACATCAATCTCCGCCCCGCTGATAACGCGCTTATAATGGTTGTAAACCGCCACGGAGAGTACCTTTTTTGCCGCCTCCTGTCCGATCACGTAATCGTCCAGAAACTCCTTTAATTTTTTGGGTTTTTGAAGATTGATCTCAAATTCCGGCTTTTCCTCTTCCGCAGCCTCGTCCTCCTCAAATTCCTCCTCGATGATCTCCGCACAGATGTCCACGCACTCGTCGCAGATATAGGCGCCGCCCGGCCCCGCGATCAGCTTGCGCACCTGATCCTGTGTCTTCCCACAGAAATTGCAGCGGATTTTCTCTATATTTTTACCTGTCACTGTATGATCTCCCTCAATCTATTTGATATAATGACCCGTCAGCACGTCGTGGGTGTTTGATTTTCTGCAATATCTCACATTTCATGGCTTGAAATAATGCTGTCGATCAGGCCGTACTCCACCGCCTCCTGAGCACTCATATAATTATCCCGCTCGGTGTCCGCAGCGACCTGCTCATAAGGCTTTCCCGTATTTGCCGCCAGAATCTCGTTCAGCTTTTTCTTCGTTTTCAAAATATTTTCCGCAGCGATCTGAATCTCCGTCGCCTGTCCTTTTGCGCCGCCAGAGGGCTGGTGAATCATAATCTCCGCATTCGGAAGCGCGAAGCGCTTGCCTTTTGCGCCCCCTGCCAGTAAAAATGCGCCCATGCTCGCCGCCATGCCGATACAGATCGTAGACACATCACATTTGATGTACTGCATCGTATCATAGATCGCCATGCCAGCAGTCACAACGCCGCCCGGCGAATTGATATACAGATGAATATCCTTTCCCGGATCCTCTGACTCCAGAAAAAGCATCTGCGCAACTGTCAGGCTCGCGGTCGTCTCGTTGACCTCCTCGCCCAGAAAAATAATACGCTCCTTCAAAAGTCTCGAATAAATATCATAGGAGCGCTCGCCCCTGCTGGTCTGCTCTACGACATAAGGTACTAAACTCATGTTAAAAACCTCCTTAGATTTCAGGTAATGCCCGCCCAAGCCCGGGCAAAGCGGTGCTTGCAACCGAAACAGACTGACCTCACAATAAGGCCAGCCTGCGTTATCTTTCGTCCTATTCAGCATCTGCTTCTGCGGTCTTGGGTTTTGCTTTTGCTCGTTCCTTCACATTCGCCATTACAAACTCTACTGCCTTCTTTACAGCAATATCTCTCTTCATGGTCTCCTTCTCAGAATCGCCCATATATTTCTTTACATCATCCACCTGCATTCCGTACATGGCAGCCATCTGCCCGATTTCTGTCTCAACGTCCTCATCGCTGGCAACAATGTTCTCCTCCTTCGCAATCTGCTCTAAAACCAGACTGCTCTGGATCCGCTGAAGCGCCTCCGGGCGCACCTGCTCCCTGAGCTTCTCAGCGGTGGCACCGGAAAACTGCATATACTGCTCCATGGACATACCCTGTGCCGCGATGCGCTGCGCAAACTCGTCGAGCATCGTCTGTACCTGCATATCGATCATCGGCTCGGGAATATCCATCTTGGACTTGTCGATGATCTTCTGGATCGCCTCATCCTCCTTGGTTCCTCTCGCCGCATTCTCCTTGCGCTCCCTGAGTGTCTTTCTCACATCCTCGCGGTACTCCTCCACGGTGTCAAACTCGGAGATATCCTGTACATACTCCTCATCAAGCTCCGGCAGCTCCTTTGCGCGGATCTCGTTAATCTTTACCTTGAAAAGCGCAGGCTTGCCCGCCAGCTCCGGCGCCTGATACTGCTCCGGGAAGGTAACATTGACATCCACCTCGTCGCCGGTATTTTTGCCGATCAGCTGATCCTCAAACGTGTCGATAAAGGAATGGGAGCCGATCTCAAGGGGAAGGTTCTCACCCTTGCCGCCCTCAAATGCAACGCCCTGTGAGAAGCCCTCGAAATCGATCACAGCCGTGTCTCCCGTCTGAATCGGACGGTCCGTCACGATCACGTTTCTCGCATTGATATTTCTCTGCTGCTCAACCTCGGCATCTACCTCCTCGTCCGATACGCTTGTATCAATCTTGGTCACGGTAACGCCGTTGTACTTTCCTAATGTAACCTCCGGACGCTTTGCTACATCCGCGGTAAAAACAAAGGGCTTGCCCTTCTCAAGCTGGCTGATATCGATCGTAGGCTGTGAGACAACATCCACGCCGCTCTCGTCTACAGCCGCGGGATACTGCACCTGCAGCAGGATGTTCGCCGCGTCCTCATAAAAAATCTCGGGCCCATACATTTTCTCAATCATCGCCTGAGGCACCTTGCCCTTGCGGAAGCCCGGAATCGAAATTCTATTTTTCTGCTTATTGTATGCGGACTTAATCGCCGCATCCACAGCCTCGGCGGGAACCTCGACCGTAAGCTTTACCATATTCTTGCCCAAATCCTCAACCTGTACACTCATAGTTACTGTTTCCTCCTTAATTTATCACCTGAAATTAAAATATATATATGAACGAGTTGCCGCGAGCAACCCCTATGCAGTCATTTATGCATTATAACATAGGAATTTGTGAATTACCAGTTATTTTGTGAAAAAACAGCAAAAAAATGTGGTGGTTGTTACTTTTCACGGGGCAGGAATGCGCATTTACTGCGCAGTCCGCAAGAACATGATTCAGGTGTGAGGGGCGATTTTTGCGAAGCAAAACTCTCAATATCGCCCCGAATCGTTACTATGAGCGGCTCCCGAGCCGTGAATAGTAACTGGTGGTTGATTCATCCTGCAAAGTTGTAAGGTTTTGCATTTTTCACTCAAAAAAGCCTTGAAAACATTATATTTTCAAGGCTTTTTTCGCGTGCGTGAGAGGATTCGAACCCCCGACACCTTGGTCCGTAGCCAAGTGCTCTAT
>CAJUSH010000029.1:37376-44056 GCA_910589045.1 uncultured Eubacterium sp. | reverse complement strand
AATATCATCAAAGAAGCCATTTTCCAAAAGAGAGTTATTTCCTTTTGCTATTTTGCAGGAAGCGTGAACCGATAGTTTATAGGAAATTGCCCCATGATGGCCAAAGCGGCAATGCCTCTAATCATTGCATAATTAGCAATCCATAAAGCTAAACGGGCTGTGTCCGGTCAGCAGAGAAATTGACGGGGTTTTATGTCCGGTCAGCGGAGGAATCGGTCGCGGGGGATGCCCGAATCACGGATTGACAAGCCCGGATACTACGGGTAAACTGATTTTAGATAAGAGAAACAGGCAGCGAAGGTGATGCTACCATTTGAAAACAATGTATATCAAAGAGGGAGGATCTAAAATCATGAAGGAATTTAAGTATGTAGTTACGGACCCCGAAGGAATCCATGCACGTCCCGCAGGACTGCTTGTGAAGGCTGTCAAGGATTTTGGCTGTGAGATTAAGATCGGGAAGGGCGGCAGGTTTATGAGCTGCAAAGCGATTTTTGGCGTGATGGGTCTTGGCGTAAAGCAGGGGGAGGAGGTCACCTTCACCTTTGACGGCGCGGACGAGGATGCAGCCTGCGAGGCGATCAGCAAATTTATGCAGGAAAATCTGTAATTGCCCGAAAACAGACATGTTTGTATAGAAGAGAGGTGCAATGACTGCAGTCGGACCGGAATGATTGCGGACACAATAGGAGCTGCCGTATCCCCTGTCCCGGCAAGGGGAGGGCAGAGCCTGCCCCGGCGAAGGGAGGATATTCCGTGAGAACATGGTTTAAATCCGGGGCGATTTTTGCGGAGCAAAATTTTCAGGTGGACAAGTCGGGGTATCGGAAAGGAGAAGGCATGAGAATTACTTATGGGGACATGAAAAACGAGTTTCAGAGAATTTTGATGAAAAAAGGGATGGAGGAATCCCGCGCTGCACAGGCGGCGGGGATTTTTGCGGATACGAGCGCGGACGGTGTTTATTCCCACGGATATCTGCGTTTTCCAAGAGTTGTGGAGTATATTGAAAAGGGCTACATCGATGTTCATGCGCTGCCGGAAACGGAGGTGTCCGTGGGGGCGGCGGAGCGCTGGAACGGACATCTGGGGTTTGGTATGTTAAATGCGCAGGCGGCGATGGAGCGTGCGGTTGAGCTGGCAAAAAAGCTCGGAATCGGCATGGTTGCGATGTATAACACGAACCACTGGATGCGGGGCGGAACCTATGGCTGGCAGGCGGCGGACGCAGGCTGTATCGGAATCTGTTGGACGAATACCGGTCCGATTATGCCGGCGTGGGGTGCAAAGGACAGCCGGATCGGGAATAATCCGTTTATACTGGCGGTTCCGCGAAAGAACAGGGAGCATGTGGTGGTGGATACGGCGATGGCGCTCTATTCCTACGGTAAGCTGGAGACGACGCGTTTAAACGGAGAGCAGCTGCCCTTTGCGGGCGGGTATGACGAAAAGGGTTGTCTGACCTGTGATCCGTCGGCGATCGAAAAGACACAGCGTGTGCTTCCCATCGGATACTGGAAGGGCTCGGGTATGTCCATCGCCTTTGACCTGATTGCGAACATGATGACGCTGGGGAACACGGTTACGAAAATCAAAGAGGAGTGCGAGGACGAGTACGGTCTCACGCAGGTGTTTATTGCTATTGATCCGGCGCTGCTCAATCAGGATGAGGCTGCGGCGGATCAGCTCATTGATCAGGTGCTTGCGGATATCCATGCATCCGTTCCGGAAGAGCCGGGGCGGAATGTGCGCTATCCCGGGGAGTCCACACTGAGGCGGAGAAAGGAAAATATGGAGCAGGGTATACCGGTAAAGGAGGAGATCTGGAGCCGGATCTGCGGCATGTAGAAAAGGGTTTAAATTTAGCCAAAGAATCCTGTGCTCTGCGATCGGCAAACTCTAAACGGGCCGGTGTATTTTAAAATTGCACCAGCCCGTTTCTTTTAATTTCATTTAGGTAATGCTTCAAGCCAATTCCTGTTTTCTGCACTGGTTCCCCATGCATCAAGGGCCAGTTCATATGTATCGTTGACTTTATGTTTGACCTCACGCAGTTCTTTTTTAAGAGAAAGCTGACCGGCTTTTAAACCTGATATGTCAGATTCAATTTTATCGAAACGACTATCCATGTTGTCCAATCGATTTTCCATGCTGTCCAATCGATTTTCCATGTTATCCAATCGATTTTCCATGTTATCCAATCGATTTTCCATGCTGTCCAATCGATGATTGATCGGTTGAAGTTTTTGATCCATTAAGCTGGATAATGCCTGTAAATCTTCATTTGTTAATGACATAGAATGATGCTCCTTTCTGTGATCTACTTATGAATTACAGTCAGTATACCACACGCAAGGTGTAAAGTCTAATGGAATTGTCAAGGAATGCGTTTCAGTCAGTCGTTACTGGAATAAGTCCTTTTTCAGGCATTACTTAATTTTCTACACAAAGAATATCTTCAACGCCGCAGTCTAAGCAAATGCAGATTTTCTCCAGTATATCAAAACGAATGCTGGAAGTTTTATTGTGGCTTAGATTTCTTAGTGTATTAACGGATATGCCAGTATTTTTTGCTAATTGGTTTTGCGACACGCCCTGGTTGTCTAATAGTTCGCTGAGCATAACTTTCATATGGATACCTCTACCTCATTTTTTTATATAGTTTTCCCGGGACGAAGCATAATATACCTTGTAATACTTTAGAAATGGTTTCCAAATTGAACATATGAGGATCTGCAATAAGGGTTTAAGCTGTGGATAATTGATGTTTGTGCAGTTTGCCATATTGACAATATCAAAATTTAGGGGTTGACAAATCCCAAAAGGAGTAGTAATCTAACTGTAGTCAAAAATAAACGACAAAATCGATGACCAAAAGGAGTACCGAGATTCGATGCTGCACAGAGAGCCGGGGATGGTGGGATCCCGGTGAGATAGTTTTTCGGGAATGGATTTGCGAGATGCAAAGCGAATTGAGTAGCGGATGCCGTGTCCTCACGTTACAGGGGAAAGATATCGGAGCGTTTTGCTCCCGTATCGGATCATGAGAAAAGTGAATTGGTGGCTGATATTCCGATTGGAGTATCAGCTTTTTTATATGTATCAGGAAATCTGCGGATATTATAAAAACTATGACCGCACTGCAGGAGTCGGAAGATGTATAAGGAAAAATCTTCGGCTGCGCCTGCAGGGTTAGAAGCCGGAGCACTTGAAAAACAGGGTGGCACCACGACCACAATCGTCCCTGATGTGATTTATTCACGTCGGGGATTTTTTGTTGTACCGGAACTATTTCGGGATTCCGATACGGGAAAAAACAATGACCGCACCGCGGCGGAAAGGAGCATACATGGAAAAGCGGATTTTGCGTCTGTATAAAAAGACGGTAAGCATTGTGAATGAGACACCCATCAATATGTATGAACACCTGGTGGGGAAGAAAAAGGGATTTCTGTTGGAATCCTATGATAAAAATTATGACCGCTATACGTTTTTTGGCCCGGAGCCGGAGGAGATCATTACCTCCCGGGGGAATGCACTGGTGATTGAGCGGGCGGACGGCACCCGGGAGGTGCGGGAAGGGAATCCCAGGGAGCGGTTAAAGGAGTACTACAGCAGCTTTGAAATACGAAGTGAGAACCGTGAGCTGGCTTTTACCGGCGGTCTGGTGGGAAATCTCGGCTATGATTTTGTTCGCTACAGCGAGGAGCTGCCCGATGAAAATCCCGATATGATCGGCATTGAGACGGTTCAGCTGATGCTTATGACCCGCTTTGTCCTGGTGGATCATGTAGCGGAAACGCTGACTGCCATCGTGCTCGGTGCGGACAGTGAGGAGGGAAAGGCCGGGGCGATGGCGTATGCCGGGCACATGATCGAGATGTGCCGCAGGGCGGACAGCGGGCCGATCCGAAAAAGCCTCTGTCATGACGGCAGGATTGTGGAGCAGTCCGACTCGCCGGCGGAGTACGGCGAAAAGGTGGAGCGGATTCGGCATTACATTCGGGAGGGGCATGTTTTTCAGACCGTGCTTTCTCAGCGCTGGACCATCGAGACGAAGCAGGAGGGCTTTGAGCTGTACAGGGAGCTGCGGGAGCTGAACCCTTCGCCCTATCTTTATTATTTTAACTACGGTGATTTTGAGGTGATCGGCAGCTCGCCGGAGATGATCGTCAAGCAGCAGGGAGACCACGTTTATACGTGTCCGATTGCGGGGACGCGGCCTAGGGGCGCGGATGCGAAGGAGGATGCCCTGCTCAAGGATGATCTTCTGCGGGACGAGAAGGAGCGCGCGGAGCATGTGATGCTGGTGGATCTGGCGCGCAACGACATGGGACGCATCAGTGAGTTCGGAACCGTGAAGGTGACAAAATTTATGGAAGTGCAAAATTATTCCCATGTCATGCATATCGCGTCGATGGTGGAGGGCAGGAGGAAGGGCGCGCTGCATCCGGTGGATCTCGCGGCGAGCTTCCTGCCTGCAGGAACACTCAGCGGTGCGCCGAAGATCCGGGCAATGGAGATCATTGACGAGCTGGAGACGGTGCGCAGGGGGCTTTACGGCGGCGCTACCGGATATATAGATTTTAGCGGCAGCATGGATTTCTGTATCACGATCAGGACGATGATCAAAAAGGGCAGCAAGGTTTATCTGCAGGCAGGCGCGGGTATTGTCGCGGACTCCGTGCCGGAAAAGGAATATCAGGAGTGCTGCAATAAGGTGATGGCGCTGGCAAAGACGCTGGTGGAGGAGGAGAACCTATGATTTTACTCATTGATAACTACGATTCATTTACCTATAACCTGTATCAGTACATCGGAATTTTTTCGGAGGATGTGGCGGTTGTGCGAAACGACCGGATCACGCTTGAGGAGATACAAAAGCTTCGCCCTGCGCGCATTGTGATCTCTCCCGGACCGAAAAATCCGGACGGGGCAGGTATTTGTATGGATGTGGTCCGGGCGTTTTACGATCAGATACCGATGCTCGGCATCTGTCTGGGGCATCAGTGCATCGGGCAGGCGCTGGGCGGGCGGGTGTCCTATGCAAAGGAGCTGTTTCACGGGAAGCAGTCGCTCATCGCCCATGATGGGGGCAGCATCTTTACCGGAATCGATACGCCTGTCAAGGTGGCGCGCTACCATTCGCTGGCAGTACAGGGTGAGACGCTGCCGGAATGTCTGCGGGTGCTGGCACGGACGGCGGACGGAGAAATTATGGCGATGCGGCACCGTGAATATCCGGTTGTGGGGCTGCAGTTCCATCCGGAATCGATTTATACGGAGCACGGAAAACGCATGATTGAAAATTTTGTAAACGGGGTGATTTAGATGATATTGGATGAGATTGTGGAACAGAAAAAAATACGGCTCGCGGAGCACAAAAAAAGAACAGACCCTGCCCGGATGCGGCGGCTCGCAGGGGAGATGCCGCGTGCGGGCCGCAGCTTTTATGAGCAGCTGAAAAAGCCCGGTATCTCCATCATCGGAGAATTTAAAAAGGCGTCGCCGAGTCTTGGGACGATCACAGGCAGTGTGCCGCTGCACGCGCGTATTGCGGATTACAGTGCGTCGGTGGATGCGGTTTCCTGCCTGACGGAGGAGGATCATTTTCACGGGAGTGTGGACGATTTCAGGGAAATCCGGGGGCTGACGAAGCTTCCGATGATACGCAAGGATTTTCTGATAGACGATTACCAGCTATACGAGGCGAAAGCCATCGGCGCGGACGCGGTGCTGCTTATTGCGGCGATTCTGGACGATGTGCAGATGAAGGACTATTATGCACTTGCATACGAGCTTGGGATGGATGCCCTTGTGGAGGTCCACGATGAGGCGGAGCTGGAGCGGGCGCTGAAGCTGGATGCAAAGATCATCGGTGTCAACAACCGCAATTTGAAGGATTTCACCATTTCACTGGACCATACGGTGCGGCTTCGTCCGCTGGTGCCGCCGGACAAATGCTTTGTGGCGGAGAGCGGTATTGTCTCGGATGACGATATCCGGCTTTTAAAGGCGCACCGCGTGGATGCGTTTCTGATCGGGCGTGCCTTTATGGAGGCGGAAAATCCCAGGGAGCTGGCATGGCACTGGAAATCGCTGTAACCGAAAAAAGCAGAGGGAAAGATCAGGAGGGAGAAGCGGTGTGCAGGAATCTGCCGAAATTAAAAAGAGAGTGAAGAGGAATGCCAGGGTCGGGGAGATTGTGTGTCGGGATCGGCTGAAATCAAAAGGAGACGAAGAGACAGGGAAGGAGGCTTTATATATGGAGGAGCATAAAACGAAGCAGCAGGCGGACGGCGGGTTTGGCAGGGAGCGTGCACCGAAGGTAAAGATTTGCGGGATTCGAACACTGCGGGAGGCAGACTGGCTCAACACTGCGGGAGTGGATTATGCAGGATTTGTCTTTTATGAAAAGAGCAGGCACAACGTCAGCATGACGGATGCCGTCATGATCAGAAGGAGTCTCTATCCGTCGGTGAAGAGTGTTGCGGTCACGGTAAGCCCTACGGTGGAGCAGCTGCGCCGGATTGAGATCGGGGGCTTTGATATTATTCAGGTGCATAATGAGCTGTCGCTGGAGGTGCTGCGGGAGTGCAGGATTCCCATCTGGCGGGCGTTCAATATCGGAAGCTGCGGGTATGCCGGAGGCATGCAGGCAGGGGAGCACGGAGCAAACG
>CAJUSH010000029.1:0-37276 GCA_910589045.1 uncultured Eubacterium sp. | reverse complement strand
GGCAGGCCGGAGGCATGCAGACAGGGGAGCACGGAGCAAACGGGCAGGCCGGGAGTACGCAGACAGGGGAGTGCGGAGCAAACGGGCAGGCCGGAGGCATGCAGACAGGGGAGCACGGAGCAAACGGGCAGGCCGGGAGCACGCAGACAGGGGAGTGCGGAGCAGCTGCACGGACGAAGCGTGAGACGGAGCAAGCGGAGCGTGAGCGGCTGGAGGATGCCCGGATCGAAGCGTACGTGCTGGACGGTGCGGATTTTGGCGGCGGCAGAACCTTTGACTGGGCGGCCGGGGGCATTGCAGGAGAGCTTCGGGAGCTTTTCAGGGAAAAGAAGCTGGTGCTGGCAGGCGGGCTTACCGCAGAGAACGTCACGGAGGGCATTCGGCTGTTTGCCCCGGATATTGTGGACGTCAGCTCCGGCGTGGAATGTGATTACGCGAGCGGCAAGGATGAGGAAAAAATTTATCAGTTTGTGAGAAAGGTGAGAGAAGGATGAGTAACAAAAAAGCTTATTTTGGAGCATACGGTGGTCAGTTTGTAGCTGAGTCGCTCATGAACACATTGACGGAATTGGACGCGGTATTTGAGGAGGCGATTCGTGATCCAGAGTTTTTGGAGCTGTACCACTACTATTTAAAGCAGTATGTGGGGCGCGAGACACCGCTTTATTTTGCAGGACGCCTCTCTGCAAAGTATGGCACGCGCATTTATTTAAAGCGTGAGGATTTAAACCATACGGGCGCGCATAAGATCAACAACGTGATCGGTCAGATTTTGCTGGCAAAGCGTATGGGAAAGAAAAAGGTGATCGCGGAGACCGGGGCAGGACAGCACGGCGTGGCGACCGCGACCGTGGCGGCGCTCTTCGGACTGGAGTGCACGGTCTACATGGGCACCGAGGACATTGAGCGCCAGAAGCTGAATGTGATGCGGATGGAGATGCTTGGCGCCACCGTCGTTCCGGTGCATTCCGGCAGCAATACGCTCAAGGATGCCACCAACGAGGCGATCCGCACCTGGGCGAAAACCGCGGAGGATACCTTCTATGTGATCGGGTCGGCGGTTGGTCCGTACCCCTATCCGAAGCTGGTGAAGGAGTTCCAGAGCTGTATCAGCCGGGAGGCAAAGCGCCAGTACGCGGAGACGGCCGGGGGCCTGCCGGATGTGGTGATGGCCTGTGTGGGCGGCGGCTCCAACTCCATCGGCATGTTTGCGGATTTTATAGACGAGACGAAGGTCAGGCTCATCGGGGTTGAGGCGGCCGGGCTTGGCATTGAGACCGGGAAGCACGCCAGCGCCATGGCACTGGGCAGGCCGGGGGTGCTGCACGGCATGAAGTCGTATCTGCTGCAGGATGAGAACGGGAACGTAGAGCTGGCGCATTCCATCTCTGCGGGGCTTGACTATCCCGGCGTCGGTCCGGAGCATGCGTATCTGAAGGACAGCGGACGTGCCGAGTATGTGTCCGTCACAGATGCCGAGGCAATGGATGCGCTGATGGAGCTGTGCAGGCTGGAGGGTATTATTCCCGCCATCGAGAGCGCCCACGCGCTCAGCTACGCCTGCAGGCTGGCGCAGGAGATGACGCCTGAGCAGAGTATAATCGTATGCCTGTCCGGGCGCGGTGACAAGGACGTAAATACAATTGCCGACTATCTCGCCGGCAAGGGCTATCTGAATTAGAGGGCAAAGGCGAAGCGGCGCGTGGCGGATTTATTTTATGGAGGTTAGAAATATGGGTATCAATCGAATTGAGAAAAAATTAGGAGAGCTGAAGGAAAACAACGAGAAGGCGTTTATAACTTACCTGACGGCGGGGCTTCCCGACATGAAGCGGACAAAGGAGCTGGTGAAGGCACAGGAGCAGGCGGGCGTGGACATTGTGGAGCTTGGCGTTCCCTTTTCGGACCCCATCGCGGACGGTCCCGTCATCCAGCAGGCGAGCTACGAGGCCATCTTAGGGGGAAGTAGCATTTACCGGTGCTTTGAAGCGGTGGAGGAGCTGCGGGGAGAAGGGTGCACGCTGCCCGTGGTCTTTATGCTGTATTACAATACGCTTTGCCATTATGGACTGCGGCAGTTCGTGGACAGATGCCGCCACGCGGGTGTGGACGGACTCATTGTCCCGGATCTTCCCGTGGAGGAGCAGGAGGAGCTGCGGATGCTTTTGGAGGGGCAGGACGAGACAATTTTGATTCAGCTTGTAAGCCCCGTCTCGAAGGGGCGTATACCGGAAATTTTAAAGGACGCGCGGGGCTTTGTGTACTGTGTTTCCTCCATGGGCGTTACCGGGCAGTCCAAAAGCTTCCACCGGGAGATCGTAAATTATCTGGAGGATGTAAAGGCAAAAAGCCCGGTTCCGGTCATGATGGGCTTTGGAATCACGAGGGCCGCAGACCTTGCACCGATGAAGGAATCAATTGATGGGGCAATCGTCGGCTCGCATTTTATCCGGCTGTTGCGGGAGAAGGGATTTGCGCCGGAGGCGGCAGCGGAGTATTGCAGCACGTTTAAGCGGGAGCTGGGCGAGCTGTAGGCGCCGGCTTCATCCGGCGGCCATCTCATAAAAAATGCGCGGCAAATCAGTCGTGAAGTGCGCGGCAAGCCAGCTGTGAAAGGTGCGATAAAACAGCTGTGAAATGCAAAAAAAGCGAAAGTGAACTGTGTGGATAGACAATGAGAAATATGTAAAGACAGAATCAGGACTGGAGGTAAACAGACATGAAGGCAGCTATGAGAATAGACATGAAAACGGCGATGGCGGCAGTGGTAGAGGGAACGGATTTGACGCGGGAGGAGGCCAGGCACATTGCGGAGCTGATTTTGAGCGGGCAGGCAACGGACGTTGAGATCGCGGGCTTTTTGACCGCACTGCGCATGAAGGGCGAGACGGTGGAAGAGATTTTGGGCTTTGCCTCGGTGCTGCGGGCGAAGGCAAACACCATCGCGCCGAGGTGCGGGCGCTACGTGGATCTGGTGGGAACCGGGGGAGACTGCACCTATTCCTTTAATATTTCGACGACAGCCGCGTTTGTAGTCGCGGGGGCAGGGCTTCCGGTGGCAAAGCACGGAAACCGCTCGATTTCAAGCAGGTCCGGTGCGGCGGATGTGCTTGAGGCGCTGGGGGTGAACATCGCGGCGGACCCCGAAGTGGTGCAAACGTGTGTGGAGGAAGCAGGCATCGGGTTTATGATGGCGCCGCAGTTTAATCCGTGCATGAAGTATGTGGGACCGGTGCGGAGGACACTCGGCATACGCACGATCTTTAATATATTAGGGCCGCTGTCCAACCCTTCAAGGGCAAAGCGGATGGTCGTGGGTGTGTATGATCCGGGGATGGTGGAAACGATCGCAAGAGTCATGGCGCAGCTCGGTGTGGAGCGGGGCTTCGTTGTCAGCGGTGATAATCATATGGATGAGCTGAACCTGGCAGGTACGACGACGGTGGGTGAAATAAAGGACGGTGAGGTGACGGTTTTTGAGGTAAAGCCGGAGGATTTCGGCCTGAAGCGCTGTGCACTCCCGGAGCTTCTGGGCGGGGACGGAATGGAAAATGCGGCGATCACAAGGGCCGTTTTATCCGGAGAACAGCAGGGTGCGAAGCGTGACATTGTGCTGTTGAATGCGGGGGCGGCGCTCTGCATCGGCGGGTTTGCGGATTCCGTGGAAAAAGGAATTGCGCTGGCCGCGGCTTCCATCGATTCCGGCAGGGCAATGGGTGCGCTAAAAAAGATGATAAAGCTCTCAAATTAGGCCGGCCAGCAGCATTGCAATCTCCAAAAAACCATGGTATGATTTTATAAGAAAATGGGGCTGCAAAAGAGATCAAGCAGCTGCGAAAAAACGTATCTATACAGGCTAAAGGGGTGCTTATGAGACAGATTCAGATTGCATATCATGGGGCGGAGAGCTTTCTTGAGGAATTACAGAGTTTTAAGTGTACGTATGATGCGCAGGAAAACCGGAAGCTGATGTTTCAGATCTATTCGGAGGTTTTGGATGAATCGGTGTTAAAGCCGATCGGAGAGGCGATCGAGCACATATTTCCGGGCGTGCCGTATATCGGCTGCTCCACCAGCGGCAACCTGATCGACTGCCGGCTTTCGCCGGAGATCATTGTCATGGCGACGATATTTGAGCATGCGACCACACAGGTCCGGGTCTATCAGTATGACAGGAAGGAGCTTTGTGTGGATGAAATTACGGGGAATATTACGCGGGAGGCGCGGGAGCATCCCTGGGTGAAGGCTATTGAGATGTATTTTACGATACCGGAGGGCTCATACACACGCTTCTGTGACGGTCTGAAGGATATACCCTCGGATATCCAGATTTTTGGCGGCGTTGCCTGCAGCGACGACATCACAAGCGATGCGTCGTGCGTCATTTCTTCCGCGGGCGGTTTTTCGGAGAGCTCGATTCTGGTCATTTTTTACGGCGGCGAGGATTTTTATGTGGACTCCATCAAGATCACAGGCTGGAAGCCGCTGGGCAGAAAGTTCTGTGTGACGAAATCCGAGGGCAGTATTTTGCAGGAGCTTGACGGGATTCCGGCGTATGACGTGTATCAGAAATATCTGAACATTAACAATGACGAGAATTTCTTTTACAATACGCTGGAGTTCCCGCTCTTTTACGAGCACGACGGCACGACGATCCTGCGGGTTCCGGTAGCCAGCAATGAGGACCGCTCCATCACCATGTCGTCGGATATGGAGATCGGCTCAACGGTTCGGATTTCTTACGGGGACCCGAAAACGATCGTGGAGATCATTGAGCAGGACAGTGAGCGCATCCGGGGCTTTGCACCGGATATTTTACATATTTTTTCCTGTGCGGCAAGGTGCACTTTCTGGACCTCCAACGAGCCGACCTATGAGCTGCAGCCCTTCCGGGATATCGCCTCGTCGGTGGGGTTCTTTTCCCACGGTGAGTTTATACGGGCCAACGGCTGCCTGAATCAGCACAACGTGACGCTTGTGATTGCGGCGATGCGGGAGGGCGAGCGGTCGCGCTCGGAAGTACCCGATGCGCCGACTGAGCGCCAGGCGCTCTCAAAAATTCCCCTTGTCTCACGCCTTGCGACCTTTATCAGTGCGACATCCCTGGAATTGGAGCAGATGAACCGGGATCTGGAGACGGCGAACCGGAACCTGCAGGCGGCGGTCATTACGGACGGTCTGACCGGGCTGTACAACCGTGCCGAGATCCAGCGGCGGATCGAGGGAAACCTTACCCGCGTGAAGCGTACGAAGTTTTCCCTCATCATGCTTGATATCGATAATTTTAAGCAGGTGAATGACACCTATGGTCATCAGGAGGGCGACCGCGTCATTGTCACGCTGGCGGATATTCTGCGGGGAGAGCAGATGCAGTCGGCGCAGTATTCGGCGGGAAGATGGGGCGGCGAGGAGTTCATGCTGCTGCTCTCCGATGCGGATCGCTCGGCGGCCTCTCTCATCGCGGAGCTGATCCGGCGCTGCTTTGCCACCACGACCTTTCCCGCCATGCGCACACAGACCATCAGCGTCGGCGTGACCCAGGCAAATGAGGACGACACGCTGGACAGCCTCTGCACACGCGTGGATACCGCCCTCTACCAGGCAAAGAAGAGCGGAAAAAACCGGGTTGTGATCGGATAGAAAAGGAAAATATTAATTCAATAAAAGAAGAGCAGGAGAACGGAATGATTTGAAGGCTTAACCGCCGCAGAAGGAAGTATTTGCGAAGGATACTCCCGTCTGCGGCGGTGCTTGTTTTTCACGCACGGTTTATTTCTGCAATAGTCCGCGCTTTCTTAAAATATGGTTCTCAACTCGCGTAAAGATCTGTTTATCGATGAGAATCCCGATGCAGATAATGACAAGCATGATCGTCATGACCTGATTGATATCTGCCAGATCGCGTCCCACCATGAGGGTATAGCCAAGTCCCATGGATGCGGACATGACCTCGCCGGACATGAGTGCACGCCATGCAAAGGACCAGCCCTGCTTTAACCCCGCGACGAAGGAGGGGAGGGCGGCAGGAAAAATCACCTTCCGGTAAAGCCGGTAGGAGTTAAGCCCCATCGTGCGCGCGGCACGGATATAGAGGGGCGGCACGTTTTTGATGCCGCTCTCAATGGAGAGCGCAATGCCGAAGGCGGAGCCCATGACGACGACAAAAATAATGGCGCGCTCCGTTAAGCCGAACCAGAGAATCGCGAAGGGAACCCAGCAGATGCTCGGAAGCGTCTGGATACCAAGGATCAGCGGCTTGAGGTTGTTTGAAAGATAATCGGATGCGATAATGAGCGCACCGAGAATGATTCCGATCAATACCGAGATGAGAAAGCCGATGAGCACGCGCAGCAGGCTGCTTGCGATCGCCGCGAGGAGCGTTCCGTTTGAAAGGAGCCGTGTGATACAGTCGATGACGCCGAGGGGACTGGGGATAGCGTAGGGCTTTGCCCAGTCAAACCAGTCACAGGCGGCTGTGTACAAAAGCTGCCAGAGGAGGATGAGCAGAATAAAAAACAGGATTGTCCCTGCGAGCTTTTTCAGTTTCATACGTGAGCCCCCTCTTTTGTGTCAGTTTTATGTCCCGCGGTGTTTTTCTGTCCGGTATCCGCTTCATCAAACTCCTCCGCGGCAAATTTCCGGGCAGAGAGCTGCACGCCGGAAAGGATCTTTTTGCGCATGGCCACGAATGCCGGTTCCTCTATGTTGCGGGGACGTTTAAAGGGAACCGATACGATCTCGCGGATGCGTCCCGGATTTTCCGCCATAACGATAATGTGGTCCGCAAAATAGACGGCTTCCTCCACGCTGTGGGTCACGTAGAGGATCGTCTTGCGGTTTTTCTCCCAGATTTCCTCCAGCTCGCCGCGCAGGATGTGGATCGTCTGTTTATCCAGCGCGGAAAAAGGCTCGTCCATGAGGAGGAGCTTGCTGTCCAGGGCGAGGGCGCGGGCAAGAGCGGCGCGCTGCTTCATGCCGCCGGAAATCTGATGGATGGGGTAATCGCGGTAGTGCCACAGGCGCACAAGCTTTAAATATTTTTCCGCGATTTCCCGCTGGGCAGCCTTTTGGTGCCCGGCAGCCTCCAGTCCGAGCATGACGTTTTCTATCACGTTTAACCAGGGATAAAGTGCGGCCTCCTGGAACATGACGACGCGGTCCGCACCGGGGCCGGTGATTTCCTGCCCGTCCAAAACGATCGTTCCGGATGTCGGGGCATCAAGCCCTGCGATGAGATTCAGCAGGGTCGATTTGCCGCAGCCGGAGGGACCGACAATGCAGATAAATTCGCCCTTTTCTACCGAAAAGGAGATATCCTGCAGGGTTTCTTTTTTGTCAGCGGAGTTGTTAAAAAGCTTACTCACGCAGTTCAGTGTTAAATACATCGCTCTCCTCCGGTACGCTGTTTGTGAAGCCCTCGTCGAGACTGATCCGGGCAAAGGACATGATCGCATCTTTATTGAGCTCGGCGGTTGCCTCGATGCGGGTGAATGCGTTTTCGATCACATCCGTGTCGATGGATTTTCCGGTAACGCTCTCGATCTCCGTGTTGACCAGGCCCAGTGCGTCGCCCAGATGATCGTTGATGTAGAGGGTTGCCTCCTCATGCATTTCGAGAAATTCCTTCACCAGGTCCGGGTGGTCCTCCAGAAAATCGCCGTTTGCGATCACGACGGCGGTGGGATAGTTTCCGTTTAAGAACAGCTCGTCATAATCCAAAAGAACCGTAGCGCTGCCGTTGTTTTCGATCGTCGTGCCCCAGGGCTCGGGGACGAGCGCCGCGTCCACGCTGCCGTTGTCGATGAGGTTTACGATATCGGCGTTTGAGCTGGCACTGACCGTGACGTCGCCGCCCTGGTCAACGGTTTTTAAGCCGTTCTTGGTGAGCAGATCCAGCAGACACAGATGCTGTGTATTTCCGATCTGGGGCACCGCGATTTTTTTCCCGGCGAGATCTGCCACGGAGGAGATGCCGGCATCGTTCCGTACCAGAAGGACGGCTCCCGCATTCGTTGCGTTGGAAATGATTCTTACGTCGCCGTTTGATTTGACGTTTGCGTTGATGGCCGGAACGGGTCCGATATAGCCCAGGTCGATTTCACCTGCAAATACCGCCTCGATCTCGGCGGGGCCTGCGTTGAAGGATATCCATTCCACGTTGCAGCGGTCCTTCCAGGCTTTTTCAAGGGTGCCCTGATTTTTCAGCACAAGCGCCTGCGTGTGGGTGATGTTCGGAAAGTATGCGATGCGGACATCCGCAGGCTCATCGCTGTTTTTGCTCTCGGAGCCGCAGCCCGCGGCGAATGCCAGCAAAAGCACGAGGGGCGCCAGGAGCAGATATTTTAATGACTTTCTCATACAAATTCTCCTTTTTTTCAAAATTTTGCGCATATTTTACTATAAAAATGTGAAGGAAAAATGTTAAAATATGGTAAACATGGGAACTTTTCCAGCACATATGCCGCTATTAGAAAGTTACGGGAGGGAAAAGATTACCTTTTACACCCGGGCCACGCATCTGCTGCGGCAAAAGACAATGGGAAAAAGTTCCAAACATGACATGGCAATGGACTTATTTGCCCTTTTTTATCATTTTCGGTTAAATCTATGCGCAAAGCCTGCGATTATTTGTTATGATATACAATAGAACATGAAGGAAAGCTTTGGAAGGAGAAAAATGCCATGCAAAAATACCATATTGATACGGAAGAAAACAAAGCGTTTTTACAGGAGATCCGGGAGGGGCTGCTCGCCTTTGGCCGTCAGTTTCCGTCACCCGCGGGAAGCTCCTATTATCTGGGGGACGACGGGACACCCTGGAAGGAGCGCAGCCGGGAGACGTGGATCACCTGCCGGATGGCTCATGTGTACAGTATCGGCACCTGCCTGGGGCACGGAGAAAGCGGGGCGCTTGCGGATGCCGCGCTCAAAGGCATCCAGACGGAGCTTCGCGACGCGTCAAACGGCGGCTGGTATGCGGGGGTTACGGCGGACGGAGATATTTTGCCGGGTAAGCAGTGCTACGCACATGCCTTTGTGATTCTGGCGGCTTCTTCTGCCCTGCTGGCACAAAGGGCGGGGGCGAAGGAGCTTCTCGGGGAGGCGCTGGAGCTGTTTGACCTGCGGTTCTGGGATGAGCAGGAGGGGCTTTGTGTTGATACGTGGGACACGGAATTTAGTGTTTTGGACGATTACCGCGGGCTGAATGCAAATATGCATACGGTGGAGGCGTTTCTGGCCGTGGCGGATGCGGCGGACCTGGAGATGTACCGGGCGCGTGCAGGGCGGATCATCGACCGTGTGATTTCCTGGGCGCATGAGAGCGGATGGCGGCTTCCGGAGCATTTTTCAAAGAGCTGGAGCGCACAGCCGGAATACAACCGGGAGCATCCCGCGGATCCCTTTAAGCCCTACGGTGCGACGCCGGGGCACGGCATCGAGTGGGCGCGGCTGATTACACAGTGGGCGCTGTCTGTTTACCGGACGGATGCGGCGGCATACCGGCCCTATGTGCAGGCGGCGGAGATGCTTTACCAGAGGGCCGTCGGGGATGCGTGGGCGCGGGACGGCGCACCGGGTATTGCCTATACGACGGACTGGGAGGGCAATCCCATTATCCATGACCGGATGCACTGGACACTTGCGGAGGCAATTAACACGTCCGCCGTTCTCTTTCGCGTGACAGGAAATAAGCGGTACGCCGCAGATTATGCCGGGTTCATGAAATATCTGGACGAGCAGGTGCTTGACCATGTACACGGCTCATGGTTCCACCAGATGAATGAGCGGGGAGAGGTGACGGGCAGCGTATGGCCCGGAAAATCTGATCTGTACCATGCGTTCCAGGCGACGCTGATCCCGTACTGCAGCCCCGGGCTGTCAGTGGCATCGGCGGTGTGCCGGCAGAGCCGCCCCAAAACCGGCGCAGGACAGGAAAGGGAGCAATCGCGATGAAGCTGCTGCTGATCGAAGATGATTTAAGCCTGGTCCGCGGACTGTCCTTTGCGATGGAAAAGCAGGGCTATGACACGACGGTTGCGCGCACCTGCGCCGAGGCGGATGCGGCGCTCGCAGAAGGGCCGTACGACCTGGTTGTTCTGGATGTATCGCTGCCGTACGGGTCGGGCTTTGACCTGTGCAGAAAAATACGCGGGGCGTCAAACGTTCCGATTCTGTTTCTGACTGCCGCGGACGAGGAGACGGACATGATCATGGGACTTGATATCGGCGGTGACGATTACATGACAAAGCCCTTTAAGCTTGCGGTGCTCATGTCGCGCATTCATGCGCTGCTGCGCAGAAGCAGCGGCTTTTTAGAGACGGACGGGAAGCTTTCCTCCGGCGGCATCGTTTTGAACCGGCTGGAGGGTACGGCCTGTAAAAACGGGGAAAGGCTTGAGCTGACGGCAGGGGAATACCGGCTGCTGTGCCTGTTTATGGAGCATCCGAATATCGTGCTTTCCCCGGAGCAGATTTTAGGAAGGCTGTGGGACTGCGATGAAAATTATGTGGACAGCAACACGCTGACCGTTTATATACGCAGGCTGCGCATGAAGATCGAGGATGTTCCCGGCGAGCCGAAGCGGATTGTGACGGTGCGGCGCATGGGCTATAAGTGGAATTGCGGGGATGCCCCGGGCGGACCGGGGGAGAACCATGCCGACAGCACAAAGGCAGGTGTGGAATGAAGCTGTTTGTGAATCAAAAAACGAGGGCGCTCGGCATTGCAATGCTGTCAGGCGTCCTGGTATTTCTGCTGTTTGCAGGGGTTCTTGTGTGTGTGATGCCGCATCGGGCGGCGTATGCAATCTGGGCGGGTGCGCTTGTGATGGCATTTTATATGATGACCTGCTGTATTGTCTATCTGAGGGGGCAGAACCGCATCATTGAATATGCGAAGGGACAGATCATAGAGTACCTTTCGGGAAACGAGCATGCGCGCATCGAATGTGACGAGGAGGGGGAGCTGTACCGGCTCTTCCATGAGGTCAACGCGATGGCTGCGATCTTGAATGCCCACGCTGCGCATGAGGGGGAGGCGAAGGAGTTTCTGCGCAACACAATCTCGGATATTTCCCATCAGCTAAAGACCCCGCTGGCCGCACTGAATATTTACAACGGCATCATCCAGGAGGAGGCGGGGCAGCAGGCGACAGTCAGTGAGTTCGCCGGGCTTTGCGAGGAGGAGCTGGAGCGGATTGAGACGCTGGTGCAGAATCTGCTGAAAATCGCCAGACTGGATGCGGGCACGGTTGTCTTTGCGAAGCAGGAGACGGACACCTGCGATCTGGCAAAGCGCGTAAAAAGACACTTTGCCTACCGGTTGTCCCAGGAGAAAAAGGAGCTGCGGCTCTCGGGCGAGGCGGGTGTCATGCTTTTGTGCGATGCGGTGTGGATGACGGAGGCGCTGGACAATCTTGTGAAAAATGCGCTCGATCATACGAAGGCGGGTGATGTGATCCTTCTCTCGTGGGGGCTGCATGCAGGACGGGTGCAGATCACGGTAAGGGACGGAGGCTGCGGCATCCATCCGGAGGATCTGTACCATATTTTCAAGCGGTTCTACCGCAGCCGCTTCGGGACGGACACGAAGGGAGTCGGGTTGGGGCTTCCGCTTGTGAAGGCGATCGTCGAGAACCACGGCGGCTGGATTGAGGTGGATTCGCAGCCCGGTCAGGGAACGACGTTCGTTCTGACGTTTTAGGCGGGCAATTCCTACAAAATTGTAGGATTGGATTCACCCCGCGGTAGGCTTCCGGTGGTATTTTTATTTTGACACGGACGGGGCGGGGAAAGGAGCCTCCGGCGTGCCGCAGAAAATATAGAAAGAGGTGTGATGAATGTATTTATTGGAAGCCGAAGCGCTCTCAAAAACGTACGGCAGCGGCGAGACGGCGGTGCGGGCGCTGAAAAGTGTGAGCTTTTCTGTGCCGAAGGGTGAATTTGTAGCGGTGATCGGGGAATCCGGCTCGGGAAAGAGTACGCTGTTGAACATGCTCGGGGCACTGGATGAGCCGACCGATGGAAAGGTGTATATTGACGGGAGGGATCTGTTTGGCATGAGGGAGCGGGAGCTTACGGTTTTCCGGCGCAGAAACATCGGGTTTATTTTTCAGGCGTTCAATCTGATCCCGGAGCTTACCGTGGAGCAGAACATGATGTTTCCGGTGCTTTTGGATTATCAGAAGCCGGACCGCAGGTATCTGGAGGAGCTGCTTGAGGTGCTGAACCTGACGAAGCGTAAGGGGCATCTGCCGGGCCAGCTTTCCGGCGGGCAGCAGCAGCGCGTGGCCATCGGGCGCGCACTGCTCACGCGGCCGGCTCTGATCCTTGCGGATGAGCCGACGGGAAATCTGGACTCCCAAAACAGCCGGGAGGTGATCGCCCTGCTCAAGCATGCGTCACAGGCCTACGAGCAGACGATTATTATGATCACGCACAACCGCAGCATTGCCCAGTGCGCGGATCGCGTGCTGCAGGTGTCGGACGGCGTCGTCACGGATTACGGGCGGGTGCAGGATATCCGGGAGCGGGCCGCCGCGCGCAAGCAGCGGCAGAAGGAAGGGGCGGTATGAAAAGCGATCTGAGATTTGCGAATACACAGGGTCTGTGATACAGGTACAGCCAAAGCCCCTTTTATGGACGAACGGAACGGCATTATGCCGGGTGGCGCTTTTATTACAAAGCCCTGCAGCTATACCTCGATATAATACGGACAGATATCCTCGTAGCTTCCGTCCTTCAGGCGGAAGCCGCCGGGGATCGTCCCAAGCTGCGTGAAGCCGATGCGCTCATAAAGGTGGCGTGCGTGGACATTGCCGGCGACGACGGCGTTGAACTGCAGGATGCGAAAGCCGTGGGCTTTTGCCTGGCGGATGCAGTCGCGCACCAGCGCTTCCCCGATGTGCAGGCCGCGCTTTTCTGAGGTGACGGCGTAGCTTGCATTGCAGATGTGTCCGCAGCGTCCTACGTTGTTGGGATGGAGGATGTAGAGTCCGTGAATGCACCCGTCGGCATCCTCCGCGACGCCGCACCAGGTCTGGGAAGCAAAAAATTCAGCGCCGTCATCCCCCTGCAGCAGCTCCTCCTGGGGAAAGGCGACGCCCTCCTCCACGACCTCGTTCCAGATTGCGGTCATGGCGGGAAGGTCGGCGGGGGTATAGCTTCGGATAACAATGCATCCGCAGGAGACGGGCTTTGTCTGCTGTTTCATATTCATAGGTAAATCGTCTTTTCATCTTTTTTGTGCCGGTCAGGAGGTGTTCCTGCCGGCACAGTCATTATACATGGGGAAATGCTTCGGTGCAACAGAAAAACGGAGCGTGTCGTTTTTGAGGAAATGCTGAACGCAAAGCACCCGGAATGCAAAAATTTCAAAAAGGGGCTTCCATTTTTCTTCAATTTCGTCTATAGTAAATATCAGTACTACATCTGGTAGTTGCAGATGTGTAAAGTAACAAAATCTGGTATGAGTTTCACGACATATGGCGGATCCGGCTTTGGAAGACAGTGTGAATCATAACAGCAGAGCATGGAAACGGGAAACAACGGCGGCTGCATACACGGCCGTCGATTGCGGAGAAGAGAAATGGAAAACTACAAAATTATTAAGAGAGACGGCAAAGAGGTAGCTTTTGCGGAGGAGAAGGTCGTAGGGGCGATCGCAAAGGCGAACCATGAGGTAGGGGACATTTACAGGCTGAGTGAATGTCAGATCCGGGCGATCGCCAACAGTGTAAAAAAACAGGTGTCGGAGGCGCTTCACACGGTCAGTGTGGAGGAGATCCAGGACATGGTGGAGAAGGGCATCATGCAGATGCGCGGCTATGAGGTGGCTCAGAAGTATGTGCGCTATCGCTATACGCACGAATTAGCGCGCAAGGCAAACTCTACGGACAACGGCATTCTGGCGCTGTTAGAGCGCATCAACGAGGAGGTCAAGCAGGAAAATTCCAACAAAAATCCGGTGATCAACTCGACCCAGCGGGATTATATGGCAGGGGAGGTCAGCAAGGATTTAAGCAGCCGCATCCTGCTCCCGGAGGAGATTATTCATGCGCATAATGAGGGTGTCATTCATTTTCACGACATGGATTATTATGCCCAGAAGGAGCACAACTGCGACCTGATCAATCTCGAGGACATGCTTGGAAACGGCACGGTGATCAATGGCACGCGCATCGAAAAGCCCCACAGCTTTTCCACCGCCTGCAATGTGACGACGCAGATCGTGGCACAGGTGGCCTCCAATCAGTACGGCGGGCAGTCCTTTTCGCTGGCGCACCTGGCGCCCTTTGTGGATATCAGCCGCAAAAAGATCCGGGCGGAGGTGGAGCAGGAGCGAAGTGCCTGCGGCGACTCCATGGATGATGCGATCATAGGCCGCGTAACGGAGCGGCGGCTTGCACTGGAGATCCGGCAGGGCATCCAGATTATCCAGTACCAGCTCAACACCCTCATGACCTGTAACGGGCAGTCCCCTTTCGTGACGGTTTTCATGTATCTGGACGAGGTCGGGGAAGGGCGCATACGCGACGATCTTGCGATGATCATCGAGGAGACGCTAAAGCAGCGGATGCAGGGTGTTAAAAACGAGAAGGGTGTCTGGATTACGCCTGCATTTCCGAAGCTGATCTATGTGCTGGACGAGGATAACATTCATGAGGACTCAAAGTACTACGCACTGACGGAGCTGGCCGCAAAATGCTCTGCAAAGCGCCTTGTGCCGGACTATATTTCCGCGAAGATGATGCGGGAGCTGAAAAAGGGAAATGTGTATACGTGCATGGGCTGCCGGTCGTTCCTCACCGTGGAGGAGAGCCAGAAAAACGAGGACGGAAGCTACAAATTTTACGGGCGGTTCAACCAGGGCGTGGTTACGATCAACCTGGTGGACGTGGCCTGTGCCGCAGGCGGGGATATGGAGCGCTTCTGGGAAATTCTGGAGGAACGGCTTGAATTGTGCCACCGGGCGCTGCGCTGCCGCCACGAGCGTTTGCTTGGGACACCCTCCGACGTGGCGCCGATTCTCTGGCAGTACGGCGCGCTGGCGCGGCTGAAAAAGGGAGAGGTCATTGACCGCCTGCTCTACGGCGGCTATTCGACGATCTCGCTGGGCTATGCGGGACTTTACGAGATGTGTGTGCGCATGACGGGAAAGAGCCACACCGACCCGGAGGCGAAGCCCTTTGCACTTGCGGTTATGCAGAAGCTGAACGACAAGTGCGCCCAGTGGAAGGCGGCTGAAAATATCAGCTATTCCGTTTACGGGACGCCGATGGAGTCTACGACCTACAAGTTTGCGAAGTGCTTACAGCGGCGCTACGGTATCATACCGGGCGTGACCGACAAAAATTATATTACGAACAGCTACCATGTGCATGTGACGGAGAAGATCGACGCGTTCTCCAAGCTGGCTTTTGAGGCGGAGTTCCAGAAGCTTTCACCCGGGGGCGCCATCAGCTATATTGAGGTGCCGAATATGCAGCAGAATATCCCGGCGGTGCTGGACGTGGTAAAGTATATTTACGAGAATATTATGTATGCGGAGTTAAATACAAAAAGCGATTTCTGCGAGTGCTGCAGCTACGACGGCGAGATAAAGATCGTCAAGGATGACGGCGGCAAGCTCGTATGGGAGTGTCCGAACTGCGGTAACCGCGACCAGGAGAAGCTGTTCGTGGCAAGGCGCACCTGCGGCTATATCGGCACGCAGTTCTGGAATCAGGGGCGCACGCAGGAGATCGCGGAGCGGGTGCTGCACCTCTCGGGAGAGTAGCGCGCCGATGTTTGCGGCAGCTGCCGCGGGAGAAGAGAGCCGGACAAAATCGAATACGGAGGGAGCGTATATACAGGAGCTTTATGAGAGTTGCAACTTATCAGGAAATACTGGAAAAAAAATTTAACCGTCAGAAGGAATTGCTGGCGATGGGGGCGCAGCTGCACGGAAACGGGCACTGCTTTCACTACGGGAAAATTTCTTTCGGCTGTCGGGACTGCTTTTCCGGAGAGCAGTCCGTCAATCTGTTCCACGGGACGCAGTGCATGTGCCACTGTCCGTACTGCTATTACAATCCGACGCGGGAGGAGATTTTGCTGAGCGAGGAGCAGGAGCGAAAGGAGCTTGAATTTACGGCATACAAGCTTACGGAGTTTGAGAACTACCGCCCGGCCATCGTTTCGCTGTGCTCGTCCGGGGAAACACTTTTATATATCGATATGTTTGAGCGCTATGCCGCGCAGATTATGCCGCTGATTCGCAAGAAAAATATCAATCCATACACATTTGTTTACACGAACGGGATTCTGGCGGACGATGCGATGCTGGAGCGTCTGCAGCGTATCGGCGTGCAGGAGGTGCGCTTTCACTGGTCGGCGAGCGATTTTTCCGACAAGGTATACGGTCACATGTGCGCAGCGAAGAAGCGCGGGATGATCGTGACCGTGGAGGAGCCTGCCTATCCGCCGAACCGGGATGCGATTATGGAGCGGCTTCCCCGTCTGGAGGAACTGGGGCTTGACCATCTGGATCTGATTGAGCTGCATCTGACCGAGTACAACTGGGACGCGATGGAGAGACTGCTTCCGGGCGATGCTTACGCGGCGTACAAGGATTACTTTTACCATCTCTACGACAACGGCATGGCCTATGATCTCATGGAGGAGTGTATGAAGCAGGGCTATCATTTTTCCGTGATTGACTGTAATTCCGGTGTCGAGCGCTGCCGCAACAATCAGGATCAGAACGTTGGCTTTTCCTGGGATTCCATCGCCGGCATGTGCCGGGAATGGGATGAGGGGGCGGGCTTTGTGCCCCGTATGAAAAACGGAAAGCCTTACCGGATGTAAACGGCAATCTGGACAACCCCCGGGTTTTCTGCTAAAATAAAAAACAGGCGTGGGCTGATTTTCGCGGGCAATGAACCAGGCGGCGTGCCTGCACGGGCATCTGGCGAATGCGGCGCGGCAGCCGGCTATTTTGGCGGAGTTAGGCCAAACATGTAAAAACCCCGTTTTTTATTAAGGAGGGGAAGATGAAGCTAGGGTTTGAAATTGCCTACGGACTGGTGCTTCTGGCGCTGATCGGATTTATTGTCCGTGCATTTCGTCAGGATAGAAAAATAACAAAAAATATTAAGTGGGTGCTTGGTATCGCCTGTATTTCGGTGGCATCGAGCATTCTTCAGCTTATGGCGCAAAGCGGGATCGTGGCGGATATCGCCTTTGGCGTCTTTTTTGTGTCGTTGGACTGGCTGCTTGCGGCGCTGGTCCGGTTTGCGGATGAATATGGCTCCTTTGGGCTCTCGCGCTACATCAATCCTTATATCATCATAGCTGTTTGCTGGGTCGATACGGTTCAGATGCTTTTAAACCCGCTGTTTCACCATGCCTACCGCATGCGCCTTGTGATGCGGGAGGATGGGGCTTACTGGGTATACGATGCGCTGCAGCCGTTTCAGATCCATCTCATCTGGTGCTATGTGCTGGTGGCGGTTATGGCTGTCATCCTGATCCATAAGTCGGTTCATGTGCCGCTCATGTACTGTGCAAAGTATGTCAATATTTTGCTCATTCTAAGTACCGTGATCGCGCTCGACGGGCTTCATCTGGTTCTGGGAACGGTGGTGGACTTTTCGGTGCTTGGCTTTCCGGTGGCGGCGATGGCGGTCTACTATTATGCGATCGAATTTGTGCCCCGGGCGCTCGTGAGCAAGACGCTGGGGCTGACCGTGGACGCGATGCTGGACGGTCTGATTATTCTGGATGCGGATCGGCGGGCGATTTACGCGAATGACTGTGTAAAGGGGATGCTGGATCTAAAGGAGTCCTACGTGGATACCTTCTGGGGGGAATTTGACCGATGGTGCAGAGCGCACTATCAGCTTCCCGAGGAGGATTTTATCTACGACTGGACAAAGGAGGAAGCATCGGGTGAAAAGCAGTACCTGAAGGTGCGCTACCGCAGGCTTCTGGATGAGAAGGGAAAGCTCGTCGGCTCCTACATAGACGTACAGGAGCGCACGGCGGAGATCGAGGCGCTGCTCAAGGAGCGCTTTGCGGCAAACCACGATTACCTCACGGGGCTTTATAACCGGGAATATTTCTTTAAGCAGGCGGAGCGCGCACTGCGTCTGCATCCCGACGAAAAATATCTGATGATCTGCTCCGATGTGAGCAACTTTAAGATGGTCAACGATGTGTTCGGCGTGAAGGCGGCGGACCAGCTTTTGATTGATATCGCGCAGGGACTGCGCCGTCAGAGCATGCGTGGTGAAATTTACGGGCGGCTTGTCAATGACCGCTTTGCGATTCTCATGAAAAAAAAGGACTACCGCGAGGTGAAATTTGCCGACCAGTCGGCGGAGGTCATGAAGGTTGCGGACGAGGTTTCCTACCCCCTCAAAATCTATATCGGGGTTTACGAGATTGACGATATATCGCTTCCGATTTCCGTCATGTGTGACCGTGCGATGATGGCGATTGCCACCATCAAGGGAGATTACGGGAAAAAGGTTGCCTATTACGACGAAAAGCTGCGCAGCAGCGTGCTGCAGGAGCAGGAGCTGGCCGCAGGGCTGGATCAGGCCATCGCGCAGGGCGAGCTGGAGCTATACATTCAGCCGCAGATCACGTCGGACGGGGACTGTATGGGCGGCGAGGGTCTGGTGCGCTGGAACCATCCCACCAGGGGGCTTTTACTGCCGGACGCATTTATTCCGCCCTTTGAGCACAACGGCATGATCGTCAAGCTCGATCTGCATATCTGGGAGCTGGCCTGCAGGCAGCTCCAAAAATGGAAGGCGGCGGGCTTTGGCGACCGGTACATTTCGGTCAATATTTCGCCGAAGGATTTTTTCTTTGTGGATGTGTTTAAGGAGTTTACGTCCCTCGTGTGCCGCTACGGCATCCAGCCGAAAAATTTGAAGCTGGAGATCACCGAGACGGCGATGATGACGGATCTTCCGAAGCAGCTCAAGCTTATCGGGCGGCTGCGGGAGGCGGGCTTTCTCGTGGAGATGGACGATTTCGGAAGCGGCTATTCGTCGCTGAACATGCTCAAGGATATCCGTGTGGATTTGCTCAAGATCGACATGGAATTTCTGCGCCAGAGCGACTGTGAGGAGCGCAGCCGGACGATTCTGCGGACGGTGGTGGCGCTTTCAAAGGAGCTTGGGATGCCGGTTATCACCGAGGGCGTGGAGACAAAGGACCATGTGGATTTCCTCAAGGAGATCGGCTGCGATCTGTTCCAGGGCTATTTTTTCGCCCGGCCGATGCAGATTGCGGACTACGAGGAGCAGTATATGAAATAGAGGCCAGGAGCGTACGGGGCAGATGAAAGGGCGAAGGGAGGCGCGGCGTTGGTCGATCAATGCATCAGACAATAATCAGTAGCAGACCTTACATGCCCTTGGCTTGGGACAGTCCGATACGGAGCCGCTGTAAATGGTTTTGGAGCGGCTCAGTGTCGGGCAGTTTTTTGTGCTGTGATAGACGGAGCCGCCGGGTGTCCAGTATACGGTGCCGCCCGCGCTGCTGTCTTTTTTGGGTGTGGTCTTTTTGGGCGCGGTTACGGTTACCCTGCAGGATGCCTTCTTTCCCGATTTCAGCGTGACCGTAATGGTGGTAGCTCCGGCACTCTTTGCGGTGATTTTTCCGCAGGGACTTGACAACGCAGCCGCCCCTGTGTTAAAGTGGTTCCAGTTGAAATGAGAGGGGTGAAAAGATGCGGAAATAATTTACTTTTGATTGCATGAAGATTTTACGGTGTATGATTTCATATAGCTGTGTTTCGTGTCGCCAAAAGTAGATTATGTCCGCATAACCTCTCTTTTTTGTGTGCAAAAACGGGAAGGGTTATCGTATGTAACCAGGCTGCTGGCGGCGGGGGTTCCCGTTTTTTTAAAAGCCTTTCGGGTAGTGATGCGCAGCTTCATGCGCGAAGCAAAAGCTGCGCTGCCGGAGTTTTTTGACGCGGTTCTGCGTCAAAGTGGGAGCCGGAAAGGAGAAATGCATATGTCACAGATCAGTGTAAGCGGGCTGACCTTCTGCTACGAGGGAAGCTTCGACAATATATTCGAAAACAGCTCCTTTTCGATCGATACGGATTGGAGACTGGGTCTTTTGGGAAGAAACGGCAAGGGAAAAACGACCTTTTTGAATCTGCTCATGGGAAAATATGAGTACGGGGGAAGCATCACCGCATCGGAGGTTTTTGACTATTTTCCGTATGCGGTGACGGAGCGGCAGATGAAAAGCCCTGCGGCGGATTTTGCGGAGGAGCTCAAATGCGGCTGTGAGATCTGGCGGGTAATCCGCGAGCTTTCCAGGCTGCATGAGGACGCGGAAATATTGTACCGTCCCTTCGGGGAGCTAAGCCCCGGGGAGCGCACAAAAATATTGCTGGCGGTGCTCTTTTCGGGGGAAAATGATTTTCTGCTCATCGACGAGCCGACCAATCATCTGGATGAGGAGGCCAGAGCGTGCGTGAAGCAGTACCTGGCATCAAAAAAGGGCTTTCTGCTCGTGTCCCACGATCGGGATTTGCTGGATGCGTGTGTCGACCATGTGCTCGTCTTAAATCGGAAGACGATAGAGGTTTTGCGGGGAAATTTTTCCGTCTGGTGGGAAAACAAGGAGCGCAAAGACGCGTTTGC
The DNA here is from genome assembly GCA_910589045.1 of uncultured Eubacterium sp. Classification (GTDB taxonomy): domain Bacteria; phylum Bacillota; class Clostridia; order Lachnospirales; family Lachnospiraceae; genus W0P33-017. The sequence goes on along the minus strand of CAJUSH010000029.1, from coordinate 16,619 downwards.
GCAGGCGGAAAACGAGAAGCATTTGAAGGAGATCGGAAGGCTGAAGGAAGCGGCGGCGCGCGCGAACCGCTGGGCGGATAAAAACGAGCGGACAAAGATCGGCTTTAATCCGAAAAAAGAGCCGGACCGCTGTATTGCCACCCGGGCCTACATCGGCGCAAAGACGAAGAAAATGCAGAGCCGGGTGACGGATCTGAAAAACCGGCTCAGCCGTGAGATCGCTGAGAAGGAGGGGCTGCTCGTGGATTTGGAGCAGCCGGTGGATTTAAAGCTGATGCCGCTATCGCATTACAAGCAGGTGCTTGTGAGCGCCCGGGATTACGGTGTGGCGTACCGGGATGCCGCGGAACCGTTGCTGACGGGACTGACCTTTTCGGTGAAGCAGGGGGATCGGGTTGCGCTGCACGGCGCAAACGGCTGCGGAAAATCCACGCTCATAAAAATGCTTCTGCAGCGGGCAGGCTGTGCGGGAGAAGCGGCGCCTGTCACGGAGTCGGGTGTGCTTGAGGCGGCGTCCGGGCTTGTCATTTCCTATATCAGCCAGGACACATCCATGCTGCGGGGCAGCCTTTCGGATTTCTGCGAAAGGCGCCGGCTCGATGAAAGCCTGCTCTGCGCGGTGCTTCGGCAGCTTGACATGGAGCGGGTGCAGTTTTTAAAGCCTGTGGAGGATTACTCGGAAGGGCAGAAGAAAAAGCTGCTGCTGGCGGTGAGCCTGCTCACACCGGCGCACCTGTATGTGTGGGATGAGCCGCTCAACTACATTGACGTGTTCTCGCGCATGCAGATCGAAAAGCTGATTCTGCAGGTTTCCCCGACCATGCTGTTCGTGGAGCATGACGTGCGTTTCCGGGAAAAAATCGCAACGGGCGTGATGGAGCTGTAAACCGGGGCAATAAAGCCGGGAATGAAATTGCAGGGCGTCCAGACTGACCGGGAGCTTGCGCGCCTGAAAGCATAACAAAATATTCACCTCAATCGTACAATATTCACCATCTCCGAAAAACAGGAAAAATCCTTTGACAAGAGACGGCAAGTGTTGTACGATTGTTTTAACAAAAAAACCGAAACGTTTCGGTTTTGCAGAACCGCGGCAAAGCCTGCCGCGGATATTACGGCCTGTGACGGGCACAGTCAAGATGAAGGAGGAGAAGGAAATGCCATTGGTTACTTCAAAACAAATGCTGTTGGATGCACAGAAGGGCGGCTACGCGGTGGGCGCGTTTAACGCCGAAAATATGGAGATGGTGAAGGCGATCATACGGGCGGCGGAGGAGCTAAAGGCGCCTGTTATGATCCAGACGACGCCCTCCACCGTGAAGTATGCAAGCCTTGCGATGTTTGTCGGGATGGTGGCGGCCGAGGCGAGGGACGCAAGCATTCCGGTGTGCCTGCATTTAGATCACGGCAGCAGCTTTGAGCTGGCGGTGCAGGCGGTGAAGGAGGGCTATACCTCGGTGATGATCGACGGCTCAAAGCTTTCCTTTGAAGGGAATGTGGACGTGAGCGCCCGGGTAGTAGCCGTTGCGCACCCGAACCATATTCCGGTGGAAGCGGAGCTTGGCAAGGTGGGCGGCAAGGAGGATGATTTGGAGGCGGTTGCCGACACGAACACGGACCCGTTACAGGCGAAGGAGTTTGCCGAAAGAACCGGCATTGATTCCCTGGCGGTAGCCATCGGGACGGCCCACGGCTTTTATGTGGGGACGCCGGTGCTGGACAAGGAGCGGCTCTCGGAGATCCGCAGGACCGTTGACATTCCCCTTGTGCTGCACGGCGCGTCGGGGCTTTCCGACGAGGACGTAGCGGACTGCGTCGCGCGGGGTATCTGCAAGGTGAATTTTGCGACGGAGCTTCGCAAGGCGTACACCGATGCGGGCAAAAAGCTTCTGGAGGAAAAGCCGGAAACCTTTGACCCGAAAAAGCTGGGTGAGGTGGGCATGGAAGCCGTGACAAAACTTGTAAAGGACCGCATGAGGGTGTGCGGCTGCGACGGAAAAGCGATCTGATGGCAGCGACGATCAAGGATATCGCAGGCCTGACGGGACTTGGACTTGCAACGATTTCCTCGTATTTGAACGGCGGCAATGTGCGGGAGAAAAACCGGGAAAAGATCGAGGCGGCCATCCGGGAGCTGAATTTTGAGGTCAACGAGGTGGCCAGGGGCTTAAAGACCAACCGCACCCATACCATCGGCGTTGTGATACCGGAGTTTAACAACATTTTTTGTGCGCAGATCATCACGGATATCGAGGATATCCTACGGAAAAGGGGTTACGCCACGATCATCTGTGACTGCCGCACGGACAGGGCGCTGGAGTGCGAGGCGGTGGAGTTTTTGTACCGCAAGCGGGTGGACGGCATCATCAATATGCCGGTGGATGCCACGGGGGCACATCTGAAGCAGTTTGCGGCGGACGGGCGGCCCATTGTCGTCATCGACCGTAAGCTGCCGGAGATCTCCTGCGACAGTGTTCTGGTGGACAACCGGGATGCGGCAAAAAAGGCGGTGGACATTCTGATCAAAAACGGGCACCGGCGGATCGGCATGATCGGCGGGCCGACGGATGTTTACACTGCGCGGGAGCGGTGCCTGGGCTATGAGGCGGCGCTGCGCGCCGCGGGAATCGGCTTTGACCAAAAGCTGCTGGTACACTGTGCATACACCATCGGCGCAGCGGCTGAGGGCGCGGGAAAGCTGCTTGATACGCACCCGGAGGTGACGGCGCTGTTTGCGGCAAACTATGAGATGACGGTGGGGACGATGATCGCGCTCAACGAGCGGGGGATTCGCATTCCGGAGGAAATGTCGGTGATCGGCTTTGACAACCGGGAGTTTGCCCGGGCAGTGCACCCGGCGCTGACCATCATCACACAGCCCACCGGGGCGATCGCCAAGCGGGTGGCGCAGCTCCTGTTAAGCCGTCTCGAGGGCGGGGCAAAGGAGCCGCCGCAGGAGTGCTATCTTCTGACCGAGGTTATGCAGGGGAAATCCGTCCAGGAACCGGCGGGGGAATGGAATCGCTGCAGCAAGCTATGAGGAGAAAAATCAGTGGGAGTATATTTATTAGGAATCGATATTGGGACGAGTGCATGCAAGGTGGCCGTTTTTGAGCGGGACGGGCATGTGCTGGCACAGTCCAATCAGCCGTATCAGATCTATTATCCCCAGCCCGGCTGGGTGGAGCAGGATGCCGATGAGTGGTGGACTGCCATCTGTGCGGGTATTCGGGCGGTGCTTGAAAAAGGGGCGGTTGCGCCGGGGGAGATCGCAGGGATCGGTATTGACGGGCAGAGCTGGTCGGCAATACCGGTGGACGGGAACGGAAATGCGCTTGCGCGCACGCCCATCTGGATGGACACCCGGGCGCGGGATATTTGCGGGAAGGTAAAGCAGGAGCTTGGCTTCGCCCGTATTTACCAGGTGGCGGGCAATGACTTCCTGCCGAGCTACACGACGCCGAAAATGCTCTGGTTTCAGGAGAATGCGCCGGACATTTATAAAAAGACGGACGTATTTATGCAGAGCAACGGCTATATTGCGCGTAAGCTTACGGGTGTTTGCAGCATGGACCATTCCCAGGGCTACGGCGTTCATTTTTACAACATGGAGACGGGCACGCCGGACGAATCGCTTGCGAAGGAGCTTGGGCTGTCCGCGGATCGGATACCGCCGCTTTTTGCCTGTCATGAGGTCATCGGGACGGTGACGGGAGAGGCTGCGGCACGGACCGGGCTGCTGGAGGGGACGCCGGTGGTCGCCGGAGGGCTTGACGCGGCCTGCGGGACGCTGGGCGCGGGCGTTTACCTGCCGGGGCAAACCCAGGAGCAGGGCGGTCAGGCAGGGGGCATGAGCATCTGCGTCGACCATGCGCTGGCACACCCGAAGCTCATTTTGAGTCCCCATGTGGTGCCGGGACGGTGGCTGCTGCAGGGCGGCACGGTGGGCGGCGGCGGGACGCTGCGCTGGTTTTGTGAGCAGCTTGGCGGGGGGCTTTCGTTCGATGAGCTTACCGCACTTGCCCAGCCGATACCCGCGGGCAGCGACGGCGTGATCTTTCTGCCCTATATGGCGGGGGAGCGCTCGCCTATCTGGAATCCGGATGCGAAGGGCGTCTATTACGGGCTGGGCTTTGACAAGACAAAGGGGCATCTCGTGCGGGCGACGCTGGAGGGCGTGGCGTTCTCGCTGGAGCACAACCTGCGGGTTGCGGCGGAAACGGGGGCAGAGGTCGGCGAGCTCGTTGCCATGGGCGGCGCCAGCAACAGCCGTCTGTGGACGCAGATTAAGGCGGACGTGACCGGAAAGACGATCCATGTACCCACCTCTGACACGGCGACGACGCTGGGTGCGGCGATACTGGCGGGTGTGGGCGTCGGGCTTTATGGGAGCTTTGCGCAGGCGGTGGAGGAGACCATCGTGATCACCCGCACCCAGGAGCCGGACATGGAGCGGCATGAGCAGTACCGGAAATATATGGAGCAGTATCTGCTGCTCTCGCAGGCGCTTGCACCGGTTTTTGAGCAGGGTGCGGCGCTCTGACGCGGGAGCCGGCGGTTTTTGTAGAAAAATATGTTAGAAAGAAGGATGTAAAACCATGAAGATGAAAGCTGGCGTCGTTTACGGCGTGAAGGATATTCGCTGTGAGGAGATCGAAAAGCCGGTTCCGAAGGCGGGAGAGGTTTTGGTCCGGGTGAAATATACCGGAATCTGCGGCTCTGACCTTCCCAGGGTCAACGAGGGAACCGCACACTACACACCGATTGTGCTGGGGCACGAGTTTTCCGGCACCGTGGAGCAGGTGGGGGAGGGAGTAGAGGGCGTTGCCCCGGGAGACCGTGTGGCGGGCATTCCCCTTGTTCCGTGCATGCAGTGCGAGGACTGCCAGAAGGGCAACTATTCCCTGTGCAAGCACTATGATTTTATCGGCTCCCACTCCTTCGGAAGCTACGCACAGTACGTGTGTGTGCCCCGGGCGAACGTGGTGAAATTTGACGATTCGGTGAGCTTTGAGAAGGGCGCGTTTTTTGAGCCTGCCACCGTGGCGCTGCATGGACTGGAGCGCACGGATTTTAAGGGCGGAAAGACGGTTGCCATCTTAGGCGGCGGCACGATCGGAATGCTCACGATGCAGTGGGCGAGGATTTTCGGCGCGAAAAAAGTGGTGGTGTTTGACATTCTCGAGGAGCGTCTGGCACTTGGCATGCGGCTCGGGGCCAGTGCGGGCATCAATACCACGGAGGAAGATTTTATGGAGCAGGCGCTTGCGATGACAGACGGGCGGGGCTTCGACTACGTGTTTGAGACGGCGGGCAACGTCGTGACGATGAAGCTGGCGTTTCGGCTGGCGGCGAACAAGGCGGAGGTCTGCTTTATCGGAACGCCCACGAAGGAGCTTTCCTTTACGGTAGACGAGTGGGAGCTGTTAAACCGCAAGGAGTTTAAGCTGACCGGCTCATGGATGAGCTATTCCGCGCCGTTTCCGGGGCATGAGTGGGAGCTGGCCGCACACTATTTCGGAACCGGAGAGCTGAAATTTGACGAGTCGTTTATTTTCGAAAAGATCGGACTGAGCCGGATTGACACTGCCTTTGCAAAGTTTCTCATACCGGGGACGGTGAAGGGCAAGATTCTCATAGACAGCGAGGCGTAGCATGATACTGACAGTGACACTTAATGCCGCGATTGATAAGCGGTATGTAGTTGAAAACTATACGGTTGGCGCGGTGAACCGGGTGAAGGCGTGCGACTACGTGGCGGGCGGCAAGGGGCTTAACGTTTCCAAGACCGCAGCGATTGCGGGCGCACAGGTTTTGGCCACCGGATTTGTGGGCGGACACGCCGGGGCGTATATCACGGAAGCCGTAGAGCGTCAGGGCGTTGCCGCGGACTTTGTGCGGGTGAAGGGCGAGAGCCGTTCCTGCATCAATATTTTTGACCCTGTAAACAAAACCCAGACCGAGTTCCTGGAGCCGGGCGTGGTGGTCAGCGAGGAGGAGCTGCGTGCCTTCTACCTGAAATTTGACGCGCTTCTCCCGAAGTGCGATGTGGTGGCGATGTCGGGCAGCGTGCCAAAGGGCGTCGGGGCGGATTGCTATCCCACGCTGGTGGAGCTGGCAAAGCGCGCCGGAAAAAAGGTCATTGCGGACACGAGCGGGGCGCTTCTTGCGGAGGTGATCAAGGCAAAGCCCCACATGGTAAAGCCGAACATTGACGAGATCTGCCTGCTCACCGGAAGGAAGATTTCGGACCGCGCAAAGCTCATTGAGGCGGGGATCGCGCTGCGCGAGAGCGGCATTGAGCGCGTGGTCATCTCCCTGGGCGCGGACGGCTCCCTCATGTTTGTGGAGGAGGGCGTGTATCAGGCGGTTGTACCGCGCATCGATGCGGTGAACACGGTGGGCTGCGGCGACTGCATGACGGCAGGCTTTGCCGTTGGCTTTGAGCGGGGCATGACACCGCAGGAAGCGCTTTTGTTTGCCTCGGCGGCGTCGGCAGCCAGCGCGATGCGCGAGGAGACCGGCTATTTTGAAAAGGCGGATATGGAAGCACTTTATGGGCAGATCGAGATCCGAAGGCTCTGAACGGGCTTTTCGGACGGCTGCATGCATCATAATTATGAAGGAGGATATTTCAATGACAGCAGTGAATCCGGCAGATGTGCCGAAAATTAAACTGAGCAACGGAAAAGAGGTGCCCTGCATGGGTATGGGTACCTTCGGCTCCGACCGTTTCACCCCCGACCAGGTGAGCAATGCGGTATACGGGGCGATCCGGGCGGGCTACCGCATGTTCGACTGTGCGGCCTGCTACGGCAACGAGGACCAGATCGGGGAGGTGTTTCAGCGCGCCTTTGCGGACGGTCTGTGCAAGCGGGAGGATCTCTACATCATGACGAAGGTGTGGAACGACATGCACGGACAGGGGGACATCCTGATCGCCCTGGCGAAGAGCTTAAAGGATCTGCAGCTCGACTATGTGGATATGTATTTTGTACACTGGCCGTTCCCGAATTACCATGCACCGGGATGCGACGTGGATTCCAGAAATCCCGATTCCAGGCCGTTTTCCGTGGAACGCTTTCTGGCGACCTGGCGGCAGATGGAGCGGCTGGTTGACCTTGGCCTGGTAAAGGAGATCGGCATGTCCAACATGACGATCCCGAAGCTGGAGGCGGTGCTTCCCCACTGCCGCATAAAGCCTGCGATGTGCGAGCTGGAGCTGCATCCGTGCTTCCAGCAGCAGGAGCTGTTCGATTACCTGGCGGCACATGGGATCCAGCCGGTCGGCTTTATGCCGCTTGGCTCTCCCCAGCGCCCGGAGCGGGATATGATGCCCGAGGATATCGCGGATATGCAGACTCCCGAGATGCAGGAGATTGCGAAGGCGCACGGCTGCCATCCGGCTGTCATTTCCCTGAAATGGGCCGTGCAGCGGGGACAGATTCCGATTCCCTTCTCCGTTCATGAGCTGGAGTACGAGAGCAACATCCTTAGTACCTGCGACGGCGATCCCCTTACCGACGAGGAGATGGCAAAAATCGCGACGCTCGAAAAGAATAACCGTCTTGTCAAGGGACAGGTGTTCCTGTGGGAGGGCGCAAGGGACTGGCACGACCTCTGGGATGAGGAGGGCGTGATCGTGGACTGCCCGGACGGTGTCTGATACAGGTGTGGGCGCAGCAGTCAGGCCGGAGAGCGGACTGCTGCGCGGGGCTGACGGCAGCCGTATCTGTTTTTGCGAAACAGACGAAAGTGCCGCTTACGCTATTCGTCAGATATCCGTATAAATATGGCTGCTTTCCCCGCTGCCTGCAAAGATAAAACAAATGCGCAGAGCCGTAAAAGCGCCGGTGTCAGCCGGCGTTTTTGCTTTGCAAAAACCGACCTGAATTTGAAGCTTCTTTTCAGTGACTGTACGCGCTTCGCAGGGCAGATCCCGCGAAGCGAATTTTCATGTCCTAACTGTCCGCTGCCGGTCACGGAGTGAACCAAAACACGAACGGTTGCAATGGATGACAGATTTGGAAGTTATATAGTGAAATCGAGTCTTGAATATGGTACAATGGAAATAAGTATATCAAGGCTCTTTTTGTCGTAGAAGGAGCCTGGCGAGAGGACTGCACGTTGGAATGGCTTATGATTGACACGACAATAATATAGGAAACTGCGACTGAAAAAGGAGAGGGAAACGATGTATCCGATGTTTACCCAGGAGATTTTACAGGGCATCCAGCTTTTCATGATTGCATTGTGCGGGACATTTCTGCCGATTGTGGGGGATGCAGCGCGAAAACCGGATCACAAAAAATCTGATTGTGGAAATTGACCGCGGGGCGGGATACAGAGCTGGTTTCGGAAGGTGGAGACCGTGTCTGCGCGGTGTGGCAGGAAGGGATGAAGAGAACAGGAGGATGATGTGATGGGCAGGCAGGTTCCAAGCGAAAACGAGTGGATGATTATGGAGGTGCTCTGGAATAACGGCGGCGGTTCCATGACGGCGGCGGAGATTATTCATGCGCTGAGGCCTTCGCTTTCCATCAGCCCAAAGACCGTCCGTGTCATGATCGGGCGTCTTGTGAGCAAGGGAATGCTGGGCTTTACCGTAGATGCGGAGGATGCAAGGATCTATCATTACCGGGCGCTTACGGGGCGTGAGACATGCCTCGTGGAGAAGGAGCAGCGCTTTGTCAGCCGCTATTTCGGCGGGAAGGTGTCCCTGGCGGTGGCGAGCTTTTTGCGGTCTGCGGATATCAGCGACGACGAGCTGGAACAGCTGCAGGAGCTGGTAGGGCAGCTGCGGGAGAAACGGGATGATTAGCTTTCTGAATTTTGCGCTCACATACGGTCTGACGAAATGTGTAAAGACGATGCTTGTGGGAACGGCTTTTATGGCAGTGATTTACGGGGCCGTAAAAGTAAACCGGGGCCGGGCAGCGCTCATAGATTATTATGCGCTGCTGCTTCTGCCGCTGGCGCTCTTTTCGGGCATGAGCAAATTGTTTTACACGCGGGGGCTGGCATGGGTGAGCCTTTTTCTGAACAAATACTGCACACTTTTTTTGGGGCGGCTTTATTTTGGGGCGGCCCTTTGTCTGCTGCTTGTCTGGGCCGTAAAAAACCGGTCGGTGTGCCGGCACGCACACGGCCTGCCGGCATATGAAAACCGGGTGCTGGCAGAGCGTGTGAAGGCGCAGGTATGCGCCCGGGATGTGACGGGGCTTGGGGCCTGGTATCTGCGCCGTGTGCGGATTTATGTGACGCAGGAGGAAATAAGCCCCTGCTGCGGCGGCCTGCTGCATCCCTATGTGGTGCTGCCGGAGTGCGTGTGCCGCTGGCAGGAGCGCTCCCTGGAGGCGGTTTTGTGCCATGAGCTTATACATATCCGTATGGGCCATATTTTCGTGATGGCTCTTTACCGTTTCCTGGGCTGCCTTTGGTGGGTGCATCCGCTCTTTTATGTATGTGAAAAACGGCTCCATGAGGTGATGGAGCAGGTGTGCGACGAGCGGGTGCTGATGCTGATGGATGTGAAACGGGATGCCTACGGGGAGCTTCTGCTTGGGCTCGCGCTGGTGCTGCGGGGAAGCGTACCCACGGGCAGTGCGGCGTTTTTTGGCCGCAGTGATTTTCAGGTGCTTTGCGCTCGTCTCTCGGCGCTGAAGCGGCAGGGACTTTGCGGGCAGGGCAGACGCCGGGTGACGGGCGGCTTTTTTGCGGTGACGGCCCTGCTTTTTTTACTGCTTGCCATGACCTCCTATCCGCGCTATACGGCGCTGACGAGCTTAAGCCTTTACGACGAGAAGCTGCGGCTGTGCGCTTATGACACCGCGGAATTAAACGAAGCGGTGCAGGTGAGGGACGGGCGGCTTGTTGTGGAGCCGGGGCGCTTTGCGGCGCTTGTGGATGCGCTGCACATTGAGGGCAGGCACGCCTATCTTGGCTTTGGCGGCTTCATGAAGGTGCCCGGTGCCGGGGGCGGCGGGGATACCGGGATGATCTCTCTGACGGATTACTCGGATATTTTTTATTTGCGGGCGGATGTGTGGGAGAACGATATGCTGGAGTTTATGCTGAAATATCTGATTTGAGGCGGAGATGTGTAAAAGGGGCCGCAGCAAAGCCAGGGCAGGGGCAGGAGACGGAAACGGTGCTGTTTGCGTCAGAAATGCAGCCAGTGGCGCAGTTGAGGTTAAATCTGGACGCCGCTTTTCGATAGAATTTATGTAGCTGCGGGAGCAGACACATAATTTTAACGGAAAGAGAGGTACTTTTTATGAGAATCCCTACAATCACGATGAACGAGACTGCGAAGCGGGCACATCTGCCCCTCGGGAACACGTCCCTGCTCAATTACATCAACAATAACAATTCCGGGTCCATCGTCGGCAGCCGGAGTAAAAATCCCGGCATGGAGCTGATCAGCAATAACCTTTTCCAGCGGCTGGAGAAAAACGCGGGTGAGCTGTCACAGTCCGCGGACAAGCTTACGGACAAGGAGGAGGATCTGTTCGACGAGGCGCGGGAGAGCGGCAGCAACGAGGAGCTGGTGGATGAGATCGGTTCTTTTGCAAAATATTTCAACTCGACGATGAGCTCTGCCACGGGAACAAACTCGTCCCTGAACGTTTTTTACCGGAAGATGATGGCGCAGGCCGCGATCGAGCACAAGGAGGAGCTGGAGGCCATCGGGGTCAATGTGATGGATGACGGTATGCTGGATGTGAACCGGGACCGTCTGGGGCGTGCGGATGTGGACCAGATCGAGCGTGTGTTCGGCGCGGGCTCCGATTTTATGAAGCAGGTGACAACGCTGGCGCAGAAGCTTTCGGATAATGCAGGCGCAGGCGCTTCGAGCTTCGCAAGCCTTTACAGTGCTTCCGGTTCCCCTTATTCCTCTTACATGGCGAATAATTACGATTATTTCGGATGATTCCGTTTTTCGGCGGGCATCGGGCTATGTGTGTAAGTAATGGGCGATATAGGTCATTGCGGTAAAGTTTTCTTTTTGTTCTCCGATATAAATATTGTCACATTCGACGGATACATGGAAGTAGGCCGGCGGCAGGACCGCCGGGATGAGGGCGGCGTTTCGGGAAAGGAGCGCTGTGTGAAAGGAGACAGACGAATGAGAGTGGAAGGAATCAGTACAGGTCAGGCACCGGCGCTTAAAACGGGTGCACAGACGGTGGATGCGATCAGCAAGAGCCTGCAGAAGCAGATTGAAAATGCCCAGAAGCAGCTGCAGGACCTGGCGAAAAACGACCAGATGCCCCCGGAGGATAAGATGAAAAAGCGTCAGGAGCTGCAAAAGCAGATCTCCGATCTGAACCAGCAGCTCCGTCAGCATGAGATTGAGCTGCGCAGGAAGCAGACCGAGGAGGCGCGGGAAAAAAGAGAGCGTGAGGCACAGAAGAACGAATGCGAAAAGCGGGAAAAGGAGCAGGGCAGCGGACTGTCAAAGGACAGCATGAATGCGATGCTCACGGCAGATTCCGCGGTCAGGCAGGCGGGCGACACAGGCCGCACGGTCACTCGTATGAAGGGTGAAAAAAGCGTTCTTGCATCGGAAATCCGGACGGACCGATCCCGGGGCGTAGATACCGCACACAAGGAGGAGAAGCTCTCTGATCTGGAGAAGCGGATCGACAGGGCAGTCGGCGGACAGGTTAAGAAGCTGGCTGAGGCGGATAAAAAGCTGAAGGATACGGCACAGAAGGAATATGACGAGCGGACGAAGGATAAAAAGGCCGGGGATAAAGACGGGCGGACAGAGGGTAAAAAATCCGGGACTGAGGGCACGCGGACCGGGGATGCCGGGGCTGCGGACATTCGGATGAAGGATAAAAAAGCCGGGAATCCGGATACGTGGACGGCGGAGGAAAGCGGCGTGTTCGAAAAGGCCGATACGCTCGCGGAGGAGATCGCGCAGAAAACAAAGAAGGAGCAGGAGCCGGGACAGAGGATCGACCGGCGGCTGTAGGTATAGACTATTTACACAAGTAAATGGTCGTTTCATGACATTGCCATAAGCCAATATCCCTTTTGGCCGATATATTTAGTCAGAAAGGGATTTCGGCTGTCCGGATGTAAAAAGCGGCAGCAGGGATTTACACGTAAGAAGGAAAAGAGGCTATGAGTGAAACAATTTGCGCAGACAGCATGTATGAAGCCATAAAGAAAAACGAATTGTTATGCGGGTATCATTTTGTAGAGGGCGATGAGACGCTCAAGGAGGATCTGGTTCTCTATATTGAGACGAAGGGACATAAGAACTATTTTCATCTTACAGACGGACGGATGCTCAGCATTTACCGCAAGCTCGATGAGCTGGAGGTTGATTTCTCGGGCAGGAATTTTTTGCGGTGTCATCAAAGCTTTCTGGTGAACATGCAATACATAGAAAAGATCAGCAGCTATGTGCTGACACTTGAAAACGGGGAGCAGCTCTCCGTGCCGAAGGCGCGCTACAAGGAAGTAAAAAAGCGTTTTTTGGCATATCAGAACGAGGATGTACTACCATAGCCCGATATCGGGTCATGTAAAAAGGGCAGGGAAGCCGGTTTGGTTTCTCTGCTTTTTTGTTTTCTGCTTTTACTGCTTGCGTCGAAAAAGCTGCCGCTTGCGTGATCGCCCTGTTGTATAAAAATAAAAAATACGATAATTCTAATGTACCGGAGGCCCTGCAGAATATGCGGCGCCAAAGGTGAAAAATGAGGTGAGGCTTATGACACGGATTGCAATCTGCGAGGATGAGCGCCCGGCGGGGGAGCTTCTGCACAGACAGCTGCTGGACTGGAACAAGGAGATTGCAGTCGAGGAATTTGACTCTCCGGAAGGGCTGCTTGCGGCGGGCGCATTTGATCTGTATTTTCTGGATATCGGGTTTTGCGCCGGGACAAACGGCATGGAGCTGGCACACAGCCTGCGCAGGCGGTGGGGCAGGGAGGCGGTCATCATTTTTGTGACCGGCTATGAGCAGTACGTTTACGAGGCCTTCGACGTGGAGGCATTTGCCTATCTGCTGAAGCCGGTTGAACAAAAAAGGCTTGTGGAGGTGTGTGACCGGGCGCTTGCGCGGCTTGACGAGCGGGAGCGGGCGCCGGAGTGCTTTACCGTGCGTGTCAGGACCGCGGTGCGTGAGATCCGCATCGACAACCTGGTTTATGTGGAGGGTGCGGGACATAAGATCATTCTGCATCTGCGCGGGGAGCGCCTGGAGTGCTACGCAAAGATGGGGGAGCTGGAGCAATTGCTTTGTGGACGGTTTTTCCGTATTCATAAAGGATATCTGGTCAATCTGTCAGAGGTGGAGGCATACAACCGCACCGAGGTCACACTGGTCGGTGGGGCGCGCCTCCCCTTGTCCAGATATAAGTACGATGCCTTCGCAAAAGACTACCTTCACTTTCTGAGAAGAGGAAGGTAAAAAAAATCATTGGGAGAGGGGGAACGCCGTTGAGTGAGCATGAGTTTCAGGTAGTCCAGAAAATTCTTTCCGGGATGGAAATATTCGTGTACGGGAATCTGTTTGCGGCGTTTCTGGCAGTGTTTGCACAGACGGTAAAGGAAAAAAAACATATTTACGTGACGACCCTTGTGCTCTACAGCGGGTTTTATGGCCTGCGGCTCATGGCTGTGGATTTGCCGACGTGGATGGGCTATCTGCTAATCAGCGCGGTTCTTATGCTCTCCGATTGGTATCGGAAGCGGCGCCTGCCGGTATTTCCGGCATTTCTGATCACTACCTGGTACTGCGTAAACCAGATTGGTTTTTTGATCGCGGCCAGTCTCTACTCCGCGGGAAGCATGTACATCAACCGGTTACTAATGCGGGAGGAATCCCTTTCGCGGATGCTGCTTTGGATCATGTGGCTTTACGCATTTACGGCGGTCCTGCGCGTCACGCTCATGGGCGCCCTGATCTGGTTTATCGCAGAAAAGATCCGCCGGTGTATGTGGCAGCTGAAAACGAGGGAGATGTTCACACTGCTGATCCTGCCTGTGGCGGGGGTGCTGTTTGGGCGGATGGTGCTGCGCCTTCAGCTTTTGGTGGGTGAGAATTATTATTTCAGCCTTTATGAAGAGTATCCGATGTACCTGTGGCTTGTGCCGCTGATGGCGACGCTGTTTTATGCGGGTATCTGGGCATCCATCGGCAGCTACAGCAACCTGCTGGCGCTCGGGGAGGAGCGCAGGAGGCGTTTTGTGGAGCAGAGGCAGCACGAGGCGTTTGGACTTCGGCTGGAGGAAAACCGGACGCTCATGGAACAGACCCGCAGCATCCGCCACGAGCTGCGCGGGCATATGAGTGTGCTGGAGGGCTTTCTGGAGCACGGAAATTATGCAGGTGCAAAAAGCTACGTCCGGCAGATGACGGAGGAGGTCACACAGAGCGCCCCGCTGATCGATACCGAAAACGAGCTGATGGACGTGATCATTTCGGATGCGGCGGCGCGTGCTGCCTCCCGGGGCATCCGGTTTTCCAGCGAGTTTTCGGCGGGAGAGCTTGCGGACGGCTTTGCCTACGATCTCGGGATCATTTTGAGCAATCTTTTGACGAATGCGATTGAGGCGTGCAAAAGCGGAGAGGACGGCTGGGTGAAGCTTTCCGGCGGATGGAAGAAAAATTTTTTTGTGCTGGAGGTAAAAAACCCCTGCAGCCATCCGGTTATATTTGATGAAAAAAACGGGCTGCCGCAGACGTGCAAGGAGGACCGGGATATGCATGGAATCGGACTGAAAAACGTGGCGGCGCTGGTAAAAAAGTATTTTGGGAGCATGGAGCTGACCGTGGAGCAGCAGATTTTCACCGCCGCGGTTATGCTGCAGGAGGAAGGAAAAAGAAAGGAGCAGCTATGAGCACATTTCAGGTAAACGCAATGACACGGGCGTACAGCAGATACGCGGAGAGCTTTGCACAGATGACAGGTGGGCAGGAAACGAAGGAGGCACAGATGAGCTTCCGGGAGACGGTGGAGAAAAAGTCGGGGAGCGTCACGGTTACGGAGGAGACGGCAAAGCTGGCGGCTGCCGGGGGCATTTCCACGGAGGAAATGACGATGGAGGAGTACAAGAGCTATATTTACGACCAGATTTCCATGC
This sequence comes from uncultured Eubacterium sp., assembly GCA_910589045.1. Taxonomy (GTDB): domain Bacteria; phylum Bacillota; class Clostridia; order Lachnospirales; family Lachnospiraceae; genus W0P33-017. The sequence continues at coordinate 1,514 of CAJUSH010000029.1, read as the reverse complement.
TCAAGCAGCATCCCTCCCAATGGGGCGATTCCATCGCGATCAATATTTCCGAGGCGGGGTTTGAGGCGATGAAAAACGATAAGGAATATGAGCAGTGGGTGCTGGACTGCCTAAAGCGGGATTTTGCGGCCCGGGATCCCTGGAGCGGCATCTGCGGCGGAAAATATGTGGTGCACTTTTTTGGCGCGAGCAAGGAGGAGTACCACGGGCACAGCTGGTATCCCGAGTACGCGGGCGGAAGCGGGACGGATTTATTTAACGCGCAGAGCAAGGACAGCTTCTGGAAAAAGCGCATGGATAAGCAGAAGGCAAACGAGGCTTATGCGGATAAGCTTGCCGAGCGGCGCAGGCTGCAGAAAAAGCGCACGGAGCAGATGCTGACGAAGCGGGCGATCGCAAAGAGGCAGAGGATGGCGGGTGCGGCTTATGAGGAAAGCTTTCTCACGGCGGGGCTCGGGATCGCCGAGCTGCTGTTCGGTGAGGCCGGAGATATTGGATCTGTGTAAGAAATAATGCGGACAGCCGTCCCGGCAGATGCATTGCCGTGCCGTGCCAACGATGCCTGTGATAGTCGTTTTGTGCTGTTTGTCTTGTCGATGCGTGAAAGAAAGCCGATATGATATACAAACGTAAATGCTGGATGAAAAAACATGGATGTGGAAGGTAACGGTGAAGCCGCAGGCTGAGCGGTTACCGCTAAAGATCAATCACGGAGGATTGTATATGGATTTAGGAATAGGAGGACTTTATCAGGGGCAGACGTACCGGCGTACCTACTCGGCCGAGAACAACTGGGACAGCTATTCGGGCACGACAAGGACGGTGCAGAAAGCGGCAGCGGCGCAGCAGAAGATGAAAAAGCTGCAGTATAGTTTTAAAACGATCTCGGCGCAGATTATGACATCTAAAACCTCAACGGTGGCACGCCAGGTGGCAGGCCGTGCAAAGCGCCAGACGGTGCTGCTGCGGAGGAAGCGGGCGACAGGGCAGTATAACGAGACAGAGATTCAGGCGGCGATCGTACATTCGGCGGCGATTGAGCGCGTGGCAAAAAAGCGCGTGAAGCATCTGCAGGAGGAAGAGCGTCTGAAGCGTTCCGAGCAGCCCTGCGAGGCGGAGCTGGAGGAAAAGATGGAGGAAGGCGCCGAGGTTGATACCGAGCGGGAGCTGGAGGAAGACACCGAGGAGATCACACAGGAGCTTTCCCGCGAGATGGAAGAGCTGATGCGGGAATATGAGGAGCTGATGCGCCAGTCGATGGCGGCAGGCGACGGGCTTTTCGAGGAGCTTGAGGAGGAGATCGCCGGCGGCGGCAAGGTGGATATGGACCCGGAGGATTTAGAGGCACTGAAGATGAAGCACCGCAACAAGGAACTGATGGAGATTGCGAAGGCGGACGCCAAATATTTGCGGGCAATGTTCCAAAAGTATGAGAGTGACCGGCAGCAGGCAGCCAGCAGCAGCGTGAGCCTGAATATCGGCGGTGTGGAAATTTCGACGGGGGCGGTTGATGC
>CAJUSH010000028.1:7675-44080 GCA_910589045.1 uncultured Eubacterium sp. | reverse complement strand
TATTCAGTTGTCAGAATTTACTCTCCGGCTATTTGGTGAGAATCCGAGAGGCTATATTTTTTTGTATTTTTTCATTATTGGCACCACTTTTTATCGTATTTATAAGATTGTTTCACATATACAGTTTCAATTTGATGAATTTATTATAGCACCCAAATATGATTATTTCCACCGTATTATTTCTTCCGTTTCCAATTTGAACCCTCCCCCTACGGGGCAAAATCAAAATGTATGTCAAAATCAAAATGTGTAAGGCAAAATCAAATTGTATCAAAGACCGCGTTTACATAGATGAGGGAAAATCCGGCACAACCACACAAAAAAGAGCTGCGTATAATCGTCTGTTTCAGGACATGGAAACAGATAAATTTGATATCATTGTAATTAAATCACAGGACCGATTGATGCGGAATACGAAGGAGTGGTATTTTTTTATCGATCAGCTGGTGCAGAACAAGAAAAGGTTATACTTTTATCTGGACAGAAAATTTTATTCGCCGGATGACGCTTTGATTACGGGGATTAAAGCGATTTTAGCGGAGGATTACAGCAGAAGCCTGAGCAAAAATATAAACAATGCGCATAGAAAAAGGCAGGAAACAGGCAGCAATGTCGTTATCACATCAAAAACGTGGGGATATGATAAGATCAATAAAGCTGTCACGATCAATGAAAAGGAAGCAGAAATGGTTCGTTTTATTTATGAGCTGGCTGCGCAAAACTATGGTTCCCGCACGATCGCAAAGATGCTGCAGGCTTATGGGTATTCGAACCGTGAAGGAAACAAAATCGCGGAGCAGACAGTCCGGCGCATCCTGCGCAATCCTTTATACAAAGGTACGGCCCTGATGAATGTTCTGCATAAAAATTTTGAGACGAAACGAACCGAGCGCAACAGTAAGGACAAATGGATCTATCATGACCACATGGTTCCCGCCATTGTATCGGAAGAACTGTGGGAAAAAGTGAATGATCTGATGGACCGGAGGGCAAGTGCAGTTGTTACCGGGGATTTTAAGACAAAGGTTATTGGCAGTAAAAAACATGTGACGCCTTTGTCCGGCAAAATACAGTGCGGGCTGTGCGGAAATGTATTTTGGAGGAGCACGAGCGTGACGGGCAAGGTGCCGAAGGTATACTGGAGCTGCAGGGAATATGTCCAAAGGGGCAGGAAAACAAAAAATGCAGGAAATCTAAATAGCGGAAAAATGTCGGCATATGACACGGCAGGAGGATGCGATAATATACATATCAAAGAAGCCGATCTGGAGTGCCTGCTAGATCAATTCGCACAGAAAATACCTGTCAAACCAGAAGCGCATATACGCGAAAGCGCCATGGACATACTCGCGCAGATTATCCGTGATACGCCAAAAACGCACAAGCAGGAGGAGACGCTGAAAAAAGAGCAAAATAAAATCAAAAACAGCAGGGAAGTGCTGGTAGACAAGTATCTGGACGGTAAAATTGCGGATGATATTTATCATATGAAGGATCATAAATTACAGGAACAGATGCATGTGCTGGAGGGCGAATTGCAATTACTCCGGCGCAAAAGTGAAATGGTTTCTGACAGAGAAAAACGGATGCGTGCGCTGGAGCATGACGTAGCTGCCATCACAGACCATGATTTAGGCATAAGCAATCTAAAAAAGCATATCGAAAAAATTGTTGTCTATCCGGATTATATGCTGTTTTACTTTGATATGTTTGAAGCGGTTAGAGTGGAAATAGAGAAGATCAATTACAGAAGGAAGGAATTTCATATCTGTTTGTGAACGAAAGGGAACACCTGGCTGCCGTAAATAATCATATAGCCCAGTCCCCGCTTGGAGCCGATAAATTCCCCGATGATCACGCCCACGAGACAAAGGCCGATGTTGACCTTCATGATGGAGAAGAGATTCGGGATATTGGCGGGCAGTACGACCTTGAAAAGTACATGCGCGGTGTTGCCGTGAAGCGCGCGGATGAGCTTGATCTTATCCGGAGAGGTCTCCATAAAGCCGGTGTAGAGGTTTAAGATGGAGCCGAAGATCGCCACGGACATACCGGTTAAAATGATTGTCTTGTAGTTGGCGCCCAGCCAGACGATGAGCAGCGGCGCCAGCGCGGACTTCGGCAGACTGTTTAGGACCACCAGATACGGCTCCAAAATTTTTGACAGGGGCCTGTTCAGCCACAGGAGCACCGTGACAAGCAGTGTAAAGGCGATTACGAGCAGAAAGCTTACAATCGTCTCAAGAAGCGTGATGCCGATATGCCCGATGAGATCGCCGCTTGCGAGGAGCGTCTTACAGCAGTGGGCAAGCTTTGAGGGGCTGCTGAAAATAAAGGAGTCAATCCAGCCGAGTCCGGCGGCAAGCTCCCACAGGGCCAAAAATGAAATAAGGATGGCGTATTGCAGGACGCGCACCAGAATTTTCGTGTGTTTTTGTCTGCGCACGTAGAGCTCCTGCGCAGAGAGGTTATGACTGTACAAGCTGATTCATCTCCTTCCATAATTCGCTGAAATAGTGCTTAAATTCGTCCGTCTCCCGGCGCTCGATGGAGCTTAAGGCAGAGTCAAAATGCAGGTCAATGGTGTGTACCACGGTGGCGGGGCGCGGGGATAAAATAATAATGCGGTCCCCCATGCTGATAGCCTCGGAGAGGTCATGCGTGACGAGAATCGCGGATTTTTCCTCCTGGCGGATAATGCTTCCGATATCCTCCGCAACGTTGAGCCGTGTCTGGTAATCAAGCGCCGAAAACGGCTCGTCGAGCAGCAGAAGGCTCGGGCGCGTCACGAGGGTGCGGATGAGCGCCGCCCGCTGGCGCATGCCGCCGGAAAGCTCGCTGGGACGTTTGCCGCGAAAATCATAAAGCCCGTATTTTTTCAGAAGCTCGGCTGCATAGCTTCTTGTCTCAGGGGTCAGCTTGTGCTGGATTTCCAGGCCAAGCAGGATGTTTCGTTCGATGGAGCGCCAGCCGAAGAGGTGATCCTTTTGCAGCATGTATCCGATGGAGTCCAGCTCGCCGGTGATTTCGCCGTTTTCCGGCTTGATCAGGCCGAAAATCAGGTCAAGCAGGGTGGATTTCCCGCATCCGCTTGGCCCCACAATGACTAAAAACTCCTTTTCTCCCACCGTAAAATTGATATTCGAGAGGGCAGGGACTTCTCCGCTCATGGAGTGATAGGAGTAGTCCAGATGCCGAAATTCTAATATATTGTTCATAGTATCATTCAAACTCCATTTCATTTATTGTTGCAGCAGCCAAATAAATTCACAGGAAGGTGCGGCTGTAAATACTTGCGGCACCGATCCGTGTGAATTTGACTTGCTTTGAACAGATGCAAAGCGTATATGAATAGTTTATGACAAAGCAGCGCCGCCCGTGCCATCCGAACAGAAGGTTTCATTGTAGACAAACAAAACCTGTGGTATAATACGAGCCGAAGGCGAAGAATGCGCGGTTTGCGGACAGTGCTTCATACGAACATCTGGCGGGATACATCATTCATTTTAAGGAGAGATGGCATGAACAAACAGAATTATCAGCGAATGCTTGAAGCGGAGCTTGTACGGCTTGCGGATGCGAGAGAGGTGCCGACACTGCTTTTGCACAGCTGCTGTGCGCCCTGCAGCAGCTATGTGCTGGAGTATTTGTCCGATTTTTTTTCGATCACCGTTTTCTATTATAATCCGAACATATACCCGCAGGAGGAATATTGGATGCGGGTGCGGGAGCAGCAGGAGTTTATCCGGCGTTTCCCGGCGCGTCATCCGATTTCTTTTGTGGAGGGTGCTTACGACACCGAACGCTTTTATGAGATGGCAAAGGGAATGGAGCAGGAGAAGGAGGGCGGGGAGAGGTGCTTTGCCTGCTATGAGCTGCGCCTTCGGGAGGCGGGGGAGCTTGCACGGGCGAAGGGCTTTGATTACTTCACGACGACGCTCAGCATCAGCCCGCTGAAAAACGCCGGAAAGCTTAACGAGATCGGTGCGGCACTAAGCGCGGAGCTTGGCGTGCGTTACCTGTACGCAGATTTCAAAAAGAAGAACGGCTACAAGCGCTCAATTGAGCTTTCGCGGGAGTACGGCATGTACCGTCAGAATTACTGCGGATGCGTGTTTTCGTATCATGAACGCGGCGGGCAGCTTTAAAAGCTGCCTTTCGCAGTCTGTTATTTGTCCTGAAAACGGAATGACATGATGAAAGACTGTTTTCCTCTGTCCGCATTCTGTTTAAATCATTCCCGGATGCTGCAGCCGTTTTTAAAAATCAGGTTATGGTCGGCTGTCGGTTTACGCCGTCACTTCTACAACCGTTACCGGGATATCCATGCCGCCTACGGTTTTTGTAGCGCTGAGCTCAGAAAAATCATCCTTTACGACGGTGAGTGTCTCGGTCATGGTCGTGCCGTCGGCCGTGGTGACTGTGATGGTTACGGTTTTTCCGGAAAGCGTGGCGCTGTACGTTCCGGTGAACTCCTTCATCTCCAGTGTAGAGGTGTCGAGCATGGCGCCGCTTACGCTCTGATCCGCACCGAAGGTTAATTTCAGCGCATCTATTTTCATGCCCATAGCCTCGGCGCTTCCGGCATAGCTCTTGCCTGCGAGCATAGCGGTAATGTCCTGTGTGGTCTCATCCGGCTTTGCGGCAGCTTTTACGGTTACGCTGCATTTCAAAGTCTTTTTGGTACTCTTTAAGGTAGCGCTGATCACGGTCTTTCCGGCCTTTTTCGCAGTTACCTTTCCCTTGGCAGTGACAGCGGCAACCGCCTTCTTGCTGCTTTTCCATGTGACTTTTTCCTTTTTGGCGGCATTCTTAACCGTTAAAACCGCGGTGTCGCCGACTGTCATCGAAAGCTTTGTTTTGGAGAGCTTCGGTGCCGCGGCTGCGCTTACCGGTGCAGCTGTGATTGTCAGTGCCATGACTGCGGCGAGTGCGCCGCATAAAATTTTCCTGTAATTTTTCATTGTGTTTTACCTCCGTATTTGTTTTTTTAACTGAGACCTATTATAGCACCGCATCTGAAAAATGTAGCTATACAAATTTGCGGGCGTGTATAGCAAAGCCGACATTTGGCAGAAGGTGTTTGCGTGATGCCTACAATTACACGAAAAAGAATTACGACTCCCAGCTAGAGCGAATGGCTGATTATGGAGGTATTTTGGGCGGCGGGATTAAATACCTGACGCAATGCTTTGCAGATCACATGCATTACACCTGCCCGCGATACGTACTTGGCGTCATCCCATACTGCTTCTTAAACGCCCGGTTAAAATAGGAGAGGTTGTCGAAGCCCACCTCTGAGGCGATGGAGAGCACGGTGTCGTCGGACTGCAGGAGCAGCCGCGCCGCCATGGTGAGGCGGTAGGAGTTGAGGTAGGCGGTAAAGGGCACACCCATGGTCTGCCTGAAATATTTCATAAAATGGGATTTGGAAAAGCCCGCCAGGCCCGCCATCTGTTCGATGGACATGGGTGAGGCATAATGCAGCTCCACATATTTGATGACGGATTTCAGCTTTTCGATGTTTTTTCCGGCGGGGGCGGCGGTGCGTGTACGGCCGTTTCCCGCCGTGCAGAGCGCGAAAAAGAGTGCAAAGAGGTTTCCCTTGATTGCCAGCGGGTAGCCGGGGGGAAAGTGCATGCAGATACTGTCATTTTCATCCAGACAGGCGCGCACGGCAGAGTAGACGCTGGCTTTTTTTGTGCACACGTCCGCAGCAAGGGCGGAAGCGCAGAATCCGTTACGGTTCACATCGTGACCGGGAACCGGCAGTCTGGACATGGAAATTCGCGCTTCAAAGTCCGGACTGCTGTCTGAATCGCCCTGTGCACCGGCCCTCAGAATCGTGGGGCATGCAAGCCGCATGGAAAAAATCGGCTGCAGATAACGGTAATAGGTGTCGTCCGCGCCGGAGCCCTCGAGAAGCTTCGGATGAAAAATAATATTTTCGTACTCCATCACCGTATCCGTGATCCCCCGGATGGCGTGGAGCTGGCCGGGCAGGATGAGGGCAATGTCAAAGGCGCTCACCTCGTAGGATGTAAAATCCACGGAGATGATGCCGCGGCCTTTTTTGACGTAAATCAATTCAACCTCATCGTGCCAGTGCAGGGGAACCTGCATAAAATCCAGCGGAATGGAGCATAAATAGGTGTTGTATGGGAAAGCAGCGTCAAAATGATTTTTTTTCTCATGATAGGATTCGTACTCGGGTATCTTCATATTTTCGCCCTTCTTTCTCTGATTATGATAGGATTGTACTATATCTCGCGATAATATTGCAAGAATTTTCCAGGAGAAGTTTACTATAATAGCAATGACCAATAACAAAACAGTCCGGCTGCGCAAACAGGCGGGAGCCGGACTGTCAAAACGAATGTACATGAAATCAAGCATAAAAAGGAGCAGAGCAATGACAGTCAACGAATATGTAAAAAAGAGATTCGGCCGTTTTATGGAGCAGTGCACAAATGAGGAAATTTATGTCGCACTTTTGGAGTATGTGAAGGAGGCGGCAAAGGAGAAGGAGAGCAATCAGGGAAAGAAGAAGCTCTACTACATTTCCGCAGAGTTTTTGATCGGAAAATTATTGTCCAACAACCTGATCAATCTGGGGCTTTATGATGAGGTAAAGACGGAGCTGGAAAAATGCGGAAAATCCTTAGCAGAGATCGAGGAGCTTGAGGCGGAGCCGTCTCTTGGAAACGGCGGACTGGGACGTCTTGCGGCGTGCTTTCTCGATTCTATCGCGACCCTTGGCCTGAACGGCGACGGCGTGGGATTAAATTATCATTACGGCCTGTTTAAGCAGGAGTTCCATAATAATCTGCAGAGTGAGACGCCCAACCCGTGGATGAGTGAGCACAGCTGGCTGCGCCCCACGGATAAGACCTATGAGATCGAGTTTGGCGGCTTTAACCTAAAGTCGCGCATGTATGATATCGACGTGGTCGGCTACGAGAACCGCACGACGAAGCTGCATCTCTTTGACGTGGAGACGGTTGACGAATCCATCGTCGGAAAAAATGACATCGGCTTTGACAAACACGATATCGCGAAAAACCTGACGCTGTTCCTCTATCCCGACGACAGCGACGACGCGGGACGTCTGCTTCGGGTATACCAGCAGTATTTCATGGTTAGCAACGCGGCGCGTCTCATCCTGGATGAAGCGGAGGAAAAGGGCTCAAACCTGTACGACCTCTGTGATTATGCGGTGATCCAGATCAACGACACCCACCCCACCATGGTGATTCCGGAGCTGATTCGTCTTTTGCAGGAGCGGGGCATGACGATGGATGAGGCCATCGGCGTTGTATCAAAGACCTGCGCGTACACAAACCACACGATTCTCGCGGAGGCGCTGGAGAAATGGCCGGTTTCCTTTATGAAGAAGGCGGTGCCCCAGCTCATGCCCATCATCCGCGAGCTGGACGCGCGTGTCAGCAAAGCATGCAAGGACCCCGATGTGGCGATCATCAACACGGACAACTGCGTGTGCATGGCCCACATCGACATTCACTACGGCATCAGCGTAAACGGCGTGGCGGCACTGCACACGGATATTTTGAAGGACACGGAGCTTCACAAGTTTTATAAGCTCTACCCGGAGAAATTCAACAACAAGACAAACGGAATCACCTTCCGCCGCTGGCTGCTCTACAGCAACCCCGAGCTGACCGCGCTCATCGAGGAGCTGATCGGGCCGGGCTTTAAGAAGGATGCGATGGAGCTGACAAAGCTGGAGAAGTTTCTGGACGACGATGCGGTGCTTAAGAAGCTGCTTGCAGTCAAGGAGGCCAGAAAGGTCATTTTGAAGGATTACATGAAGCGCACCCAGAATATCGAGCTGGATACGAATGCGATCTTTGACGTACAGATCAAGCGTCTGCACGAGTACAAGCGCCAGCAGTTAAACGCACTCTATGTCATCCACAAATATTTTGAGATCAAATCCGGCAAGCTGCCGAAGCGCCCGATCACCGTGATTTTCGGGGCGAAGGCTGCGCCCGCCTACATCATTGCGAAGGACATTATTCATCTGATTTTGTGCCTGCAGGAGCTGATCGCAAACGACCCCGAGGTAAGCCCTTATTTAGAGGTTGTGATGGTAGAAAATTACAACGTAACGCTGGCGGAGAAGCTGATTCCTGCCTGCGACCTCGACGAGCAGATTTCCCTGGCATCCAAGGAGGCAAGCGGTACGAGCAACATGAAGTTTATGTTAAACGGCGCAGTCACCATCGGAACGATGGACGGCGCGAACGTGGAGATCGCGGAGCTGGTGGGCAAAGAAAATATCTTTATTTTCGGAGAGTCCAGCGAGACGGTGATTGAGCGCTACAAGCGGGCGGACTATGTGTCGAAGGATTACTACGAGAAGGACGCGGATTTAAAGAAGTGTGTGGACTTTATCGTTGGCGACGAGATGATGAAGGCAGGGAAGAAGGAAAACCTCGAGCGGCTCTATAAGGAGCTGTTAAACAAAGACTGGTTTATGACCTTCCCCGACTATCGAGATTATGTGGAGACGAAGGACAAAGCGCTTGCCGCTTACGAGGACCGCAAGGCGTGGGCGCGCATGATGCTCAAAAACATCAGTCAGGCAGGATTTTTCTCATCAGACCGGACGATCGGTCAGTACAACAAGGATATCTGGAAGCTGTAATCAGATACGAACAGGGGAGGCTATGCGCCGTGCAGTCGGCGGGGCCTCCCTTTTTTTCGTTGTGCCGTGTGTGGTCAAGCCGGTGTTTCGTATTTTTTCGCCGTGTGGTAAACCAATACAAACTATTATTGATAAATATTATCAATAACAAATTTGACAACTAATTAGAATTAGTATATACTAACCAAAAGAGTCATGCGCAGGAAATCACTGTAAGGGTGATGCGGGGATGAACAGGGAAAGAAGAGAATACAAAAAGATGATACCACTGACGATGATAGGTGCAGGTGAAAAGGCGACGGTTATTAAGGTCGGAGGAAAAGAGGATACAAGACGCTTTTTAGAAAATCTTGGTTTTGTGGCAGGTACGGCTGTCACGGTCATATCGGATACGGGAGGAAATCTGATCGTGAGCGTGAAGGATTCCAGAATTGCCATAGGAAAAGATATGGCATGCAAAATTATGGTTTGATGTGGGACGCATGGTGATAAGGGGGAAGCAGCGTGGCACGGAAGACACGCCAGAGGACGGATTTGAATGAAATTTAAGATTCTGCATGAGATCAGGGGACGCATGAGGGTTCATATTGTCTGCAAACGTATTTCAATGAAGGATGCGGATATTTTGCAGTACTATCTGACGGCTCAGACAGGAGTTACGTCGGTGAAGGTGTATGAGCGAAACCAGGACGTGGCGGTTTGGTATTGCGGAAAGCGGGAAGAACTCATCCGTGCTTTGCAAAAATTTTCCTTTGAAAATGCGCAGGCTCCGGATCACATATGGCAAAATTCGGGTCGCGGGACAAACCGTGCATACTGGGACAAGATTGCGGGGAAGGTGGTCGCACGTATCGGGAACAAGCTCTTTTTTCCGAGACCGCTTCGGCATGTGATCATTGTCTGTAAGGCAGCAAAATATATATGGCGGGGGCTTTATACGCTTGGAAAAAGAAAAATCGAGGTATCCGTTTTAGACGGTACGGCTATTGCCGTGTCACTGCTTCGGCGGGATATGGAGACTGCCGGCTCCGTCATGTTCCTGCTCGATATCGGTGAAATTCTTGAGGAGTGGACGCACAAAAAATTCGTGGATGATCTGGCGCGGAGCATGTCAATAAATATAGGAAAGGTCTGGCTTCGGACAGACGAAGGGGAGATTTTAACGGACACGGATCACATTCGCCCGGGAGATCAGGTCGTCATCCGCATGGGAAGCATGATTCCCTTTGACGGTATTGTCGCGGAGGGAAGCGGCGCCGTCAATCAGGCGTCCATGACCGGGGAGGCGCTGCCGGTTTCCCGGGAAGCGGGCGGATATGTATATGCTGGAACCGTGCTTGAGGAAGGCGAGCTGGTTGTCCGGGTAAAGGTGACATCCGGCTCTAATAAGTACGAGAAGATTGTACAGATGATTGAGGAATCGGAGCGTTTAAAATCCTCGATGGAGGGGGAGGCCGCGCATTTGGCGGACCGGCTGGTGCCATACGATTATCTTTGACAAAACAGGAACATTGACGAAGGCGCATCCGTCGCTCGTGAAGGTCGTGCCGTTTGTGGAAGAGCGCGCGGAGGAGCTGCTTGCGCTGGCGGCATGTCTGGAGGAGCATTTTCCGCACTCGAATTTTGTATTTGAGGATGAGGGCTGCCTGGTGCCGGAAGATCTGCAGATGCGCTTTGAGCAGCTTCCGGAGGAGTATTCCCATCTCTATCTTGCGGTTGAGGGAAGGCTGGCGGCGGTGCTCTGTACTGAGGATCCGCTGCGCGAGGAGGCGCCGGAGGTAGTCGCGGAGCTAAAAAAGGCGGGATTTACAAAGATCGTCATGATGACCGGGGACAGCAGGCGCCCGGCGTGTGCCATTGCGGCGAGGGCAGGCATAGACGAATATTATGCCGAGGTGCTGCCGGAGAATAAGGCGGCCTTCGTGCTGAAGGAGAAGACGGAGGGCAGAAGGGTCGTGATGGTAGGCGACGGCATGAATGATTCGCCGGCGCTTTCGGCCGCGGATGTCGGGATTGCCATCAGCGACGGCGCCCAGCTCGCGAGGGAGATTGCGGATATTACCATCGACGCGGATCAACTCTCGGGGCTTGTAACATTGAAGGAGATCAGTGCGGGGCTTGCCAGACGTATTCGGAAAAATTATATTAGCATTATAGGACTTAACTCCTGTTTGATTTTGCTCGGCGTCAGCGGTCTGATACAGCCGACAGCATCTGCACTGGCGCATAATATGTCAACGCTTCTGATCAGCTTGAACAGTATGAAGGATTTGCTGGCTGACAAAAAGCTTGACATCTACAAGAAAAACGACTATAGTTAGATGAAAATTTTTGGAAGGAGGATTGTGATGCGAAGCATTTCTGTGTTAAAGCAATGGCTGTTAGTGCTGTGCCTGCTTACGGTGGTTATCTGCTGCTGTGCGGTACCGTCAGGGAGCAGTGTGCCCGATGCGGGCAGCGTCCGTTCCTCCGCTTCTGTGTATCGTCTGCCCCGGACGTGCACGCCGCTGCCGGATTTTATCAATGAAGAAGCGCTGTCGCACAGCGACGATGCGTGTTCGGACGGGCGGGTATCTCATCGGAAGGTGTCAGCCGAAAAAATTTTTATGCTGCTCCTTCTTTTTGGCCTGCCGGCTTTACTTGCGTACTTGGCTGCGGAAATTTTTCACGGCAGCGCATGCCCTACCTATGGGCTTTTACGTATTCTGACCTTTATTTTTCACTCGGACGGAAGAAAATCGGCATCTCTTTTTTCATAACTTATATATTAAATATACGAAGAGAAAAGAGGTATCTTTATGGTTGCAGAAATATTGGCGGTTGCAATCTTTTTCGTGATGTTCTTTTTTATTGTTACGGAGAAGTTTCCGCGCCATCTGGTAACGCTTGTTTGCGGTGCCGTGGTATTGGTAGTGGTGTTCGGGGTGTGTATGCACAGTCCCCGGGCGATATTTCAGACACTTAACTTTCAAAGTATTTTTACATTGGATTTCTGGCATGTGGGCGGCGAGGCCGCAGAGTCCTCCGGCGGCATCAACTGGGCGACGATTCTGTTTATCGCGGGGATGATGGTCATGGTGGAGGGCATGGGGCTCTCCGGCTTTTTCCGGTGGCTGTGCTTAAAGCTTGCGAAGCTGGTTCACTACCGGCCGGTACCGGTTTTTGTCGTGTTTATGCTCATGTCCGCAGGACTGTCCATGTTTATCGACAGCATCACGGTAATCCTGTTTCTGGCGGCGGTGACGGCAGAGCTGTGCCGGCTTTTGAAGTGCAACCCGGTCCCGATGATTATATCCGAGATTTTCTGTGCAAATCTGGGTGGTTCCGCCACGATGTGCGGCGATCCGCCGAACATTATCATCGGTACATCACTGGGCTATTCCTTTTCGGATTTTGTCACCAATACCGGGGTGATTGCAGGCGTTTCGCTTCTGTTTGTAGTGTTATATTTCTATTTTTGCTTCCGCAGGGAGCTTGCGGCATCAGCAGGGGCAAATGAGACGACAGATTATCCCGACCCGAAAACGGCGATTACGGACGGGAAGCAGTTTCTTTACAGCGTGCTTATTTTCGGCGTTGCGGTTGTACTTTTGATTACACATTCTAATACAGGGCTTACGGTGGCGTTTATCGGCGTACTTGTTGCGGCCCTGACACTGATTGCGCAGCACAAATCGGCGCTTGTTCTGTTAAAAAAGGTGGACTATGAGACGCTTTTGTTTTTTACAGGGCTGTTTGTAGTTGTGAGCGGACTGGAGGAGACCGGTGTGCTGGAGTGGATCGCGGCGGGTATCAGCTATATGTGCGGCTCGAATGTGAAGCTTGTCATCGCGGTTATTTTGTGGATATCGGCGGTTGCCAGCGCGTTTGTTGACAATATCCCCTTTGCGGCGACGATGATTCCGGTGATTAAAAGCCTCGCGGCGGCGCAGGGCATGGAGCTATCTGTTCTGGCGTGGACGCTCTCCATCGGAACCGATATCGGCGGCTCTGCCACACCCATCGGTGCGTCGGCAAATGTGGTCGGCATTTCCGTGGCATCGAGGGAGGGCTATCCGATCGGATGGGGAAAATACTGCAGATACGCGGCACCCGCGACTATTCTTGTTATGCTGATTGCCATGGCATGTATTTATATCAGATATCTTTAATCACCGGGCGGAGGAGGGCGGCATTTTCAGGAATGCCGGCCAATTCAATGCCAAAGAGCGAAGGAGCGCGGGCGCTGTCCTGAAAGGAGGAAGGAAGCAATGGATAATAATTCACAAATGATCGTATGTGTCGGAAGAGAATATGGAAGCGGCGGTCACGAGATCGCAAAGCGGCTGGCAAAGCGGCTGGGCATCAAGCTTTACGACCATAACATTTTAGACGAGATAGCATTGGAGAAGGGCGTGGACCCGGAGACGCTGCGCAAATACGACGAGCAGCCCCACAAGCTGTTTTTGTCGCGGAGCGCAAAGGGGCATCACAGCTCGGCGGAGGTCAACATTGCCTACATGCAGTTTGATTATTTAAAGCGCAGGGCGGATGAGGGGGAGTCCTTTCTGGTGGTTGGACGCTGTGCGGAGGGGATTTTTCAGAATCATCCGGGGCTGATCTCAATTTTTGTCCTCGGGAACCGGGAGGAAAAGTGCAGACGTATTATGGAGCTTTACCATCTGACAGAGCAGGAGGCGCTGGAAAAAATGAGGCGGCATGACAACTACCGCAAGCGCTACCACAACAATTTCTGTGAGGATGCGTGGGGCGACTCCCGGACGTACGATATTTGCATCAACAGCAGCTTAAAGGGGCTTGATGTGGCGACGGACGTGCTGGAGGCGTATATCCGGGCGCGCGCCAAAGGCCGGGAGGGTCAGAACGGGAACGTGTGCGAAAGCAGTGACGAAAGAAGGCAAAAGTAAAGAGCGGCAAGAGGAAACAAAAATGGCTTGCGGTGGACCGGTGACAGTGGTATCTTTATGTGGTATGATAACGGAGGGATAAGAGATGCTGCACGATCGGGATATCCGCGAGCCATTGTTTGATTTTCTGGAGGAGCGGCTGGGAAAGATACGTATTATAGAGGAAAAGACGATGGGGCGCTCCCGGGCGGATATCGTCATGGTGCTGCCGGAGGCACTGGCGGGCATTGAGATCAAGAGCGACGCGGACACCTATGCCAGGCTGGGGCGGCAGGTGGAGGACTATGACCGCTATTTTGATTTCAACTATGTGGTGGTCGGCTCCACCCACGGGGCGCACATCCGGGAGCATGTGCCGCAGCACTGGGGCGTGATTTCCGTGGAGGAGCCTGCGGACGGAAAGGGTGCGCTGGATTTTTACGTCATCCGGGAAGCGGTGCGCAACCCCTACATGGAGCCGGACAAAAAAATACGGCTTTTGTGGCGTCCGGAGCTTGCCCGTATCCAGGAAAAAAACGGCATGTACAAATATGCCTCCGCAAGCAAGGAATTTGTGCGCAGGAAAATACTTGAGTGCGTGCCGCCAAAGCTTTTGTGGCAGCAGGTTTCCGAGGAATTGTTTGAGCGGGACTACACGACAATCGGGCAGACGCTGGAGGAGTACCGCAGGGCACACCGCCCACCGGCGCGTACGGGAAAAAAGCAAAAGCGCAGGCGCTAAACGCCGGGTGCAAAGCAAAGCAGGAAAGCGCAGATGATCATACGCCGGGCGCAGCGGTATGTATGGCTGCAGGCAACGAGACAAATATGGAAGCGATAAGGAAGCAAAAGGAAAAGAGCAGGATATGATGAAAATTGGATTTATCGGCGCGGGCCGGGTTGGCTGCGTCCTCGGAAAGTATTTAAAAGAACAGGGAAGGGGCTTCTCCCTGATGGGTTATTGCAGTCAAGGTGACCTCTCCGCCCGCAAAGCGGCGGAGTACACGCAAAGCAGCTTCTATGAGACGCCGGAGGAGCTTTTTGCAGACTGCGATGCGGTTTTTGTTACAACGCCGGACGATGCCATCGCGACGGTGTGGCAGAGATTATGCAGCTGCAAAATCCCGCTGAAAGATAAGCTGCTCATTCATTGCAGCGGAGTGCTGACATCGGATATTTTTGCGGATGCAGCATCCGCAGGGCTCACGCAGGTCAGCCTGCATCCGCTCTACGCCGTATCCGATCCGTGGGAGGACTGCCGGGTCATGCGTGATGCGTTCTTTACGATTGAGGGAAGCGGCCCGCGGCTGGAGGAATTTCACGGTCTGCTCTTAGAGAGCGGGCTGATGCAGCAGCAGCTGGACGCAGAAAAGAAGATTAAATATCATGCGGCGGCAACCGCTGCTTCCAATCTTATGATCGGGCTGATTGAGATGGCGGTCGGCCTTTTAGAGGACTGCGGCTTTCAGCGGTTCTATGCACGGGTGGCACTGCGCCCGCTCATGGAGGGGAATATGAATGCCGTGCTGGAGAAGGGCACGACGGAAGCGCTGACCGGGCCTGCGGAGCGGGCGGATGTGGAAACCGTGGAGCGGCATTTGCAGGTGCTTACGGATGAGGAGCGGGAAATTTACCGTCTGCTCACGAAAAAGCTCGTGAAGGTCGCAAAGAAAAAGCATCCCGAGAAGGATTACACGCAGCTGGAGGAGCTTCTGGGCTGAGCATATTTCCCGCAGACAATGAAAAAGCAGCCGGGCTTACATGGATATCTGACGGATACAGCGGGGTATTTGACTGGATGGAAGAGCATGTAAGCTGTCAGGAAAACACAGGTAGGAGACATACATGGTAAAGATTATATCGGACAGCACCTGCGATCTGTCGCCGGAGCTGGTTCAAAAATACGGGATCGAAATTTTGCCGCTGCATATTTTGCTTGGAGAAGCGGAGTATGAGGACGGGCGGGATATTACGCCGGATGAAATTTTCCGGTGGTCGGATGAGCACGGGACGACGCCGAAAACCTCTGCGCCCTCGATGGAAACGACGCTGGGCGTGCTGCGGCCGTACACCGATGCGGGGACGGAGTGCGTGTGCTTTTGTATCTCCGAGTCCATGTCCACCTGCGGCAACGTCATCCGCATGGCAGCCCAGGAGCTTCATGCGCAGGAGCTTGTACACGTCATCAATTCCGAAAATCTCTCCACCGGAATCGGGCTACTTGTTATCGAGGCGGCGATTCTGGCCAGGGAGGGCAGGACGGCGGACGAGATTGCCGGACGGATAGAGGCGCTGCGGCCCCTTGTGCGCGCAAGCTTTGTCGTGGACACGCTGGTGTATCTGCACCGGGGCGGACGCTGCGGCGGGCTGGCGGCTATGCTGGGCGGTGCCCTGAAGCTCCATCCGAAGATCGTGGTGAAGGAGGGCGCTATGGGCAGCACGAAAAAATACCGCGGCAACATCAAATCGGTGGCGCTTTCCTATACAAAGGATATGGAAGAGGAGCTGAGGCAGGCGAAGCCTGACCGGGTGTTTATCACACATACCTGCGCGTCCCCTGCGGTGGTCGAGCCGGTGCGTGCCTATCTGGAGAGCCTCGGTGTATTCACGGAGATATTGGAGACGCGGGCCGGCGGCGTGGTGAGCAGCCACTGCGGTCCGGGAACGCTGGGCGTTTTGTTTATCGCGAAGCCGCAGTATGAATAACGGCCGGGAGCAGGCGAAGGCTTTGCCGATTTTAAGAACCGTTTGTCAGCGTAAGAATTACCAATTCCGGCGTGTTGTTGATCCTTACGGGGATGATGGAATTGCCAAGCCCCCTGCTCACCACCATGTCGGTGCGATCCCGGTGATAAACGCCCGCGGTATATTTCGGGAAAAAGCCCTGATCGGGGGCAATCAGGCCGCCGATCGGCGGGATTCTTACCTGGCCGCCGTGGGCGTGTCCCGTGAGCACCAGATCAGACCCGACCGCCGTGTATACGTCGAACAGCTCAGGCCTGTGGCACAGCACAAGATTGAAAGCGTCCGGGTTTGACAGGGCTTTCAGCTTTGCCGCCACGGCGGATGGCTGCGCATTGTCAAACCTGGGGTCACGGATGCCGACGAGATTGATTTTTGCGCCGTCCTTTTCAAGGAGTGTGCTTTGATCATCCATGATGTGTACGCCGAGGGCCTCCAGCTTTTGTGCGAGCGCACCGTACTGCTTCAATGCGGCCTCATGGTTCCCGGTTACATAGTATACCGGGGCAAGCGCTGCCGCGCGGCGCATAAACTCCAGGGCACAGTCCATGTCGGGTGAATCGATCAGATCCCCGGTCACAGCAATCAGATCAGGAGCTTCCGCTTTGAGGCGGTCAATGAGCTTGTTTTTCCAGTCGAAGTTGTGCAGATCCGATACATGCGCAATCTTAAAATTTGAAAAGGCATCCGGAATGCCGGGATTTTTGATGGTGATTCGTGATGTGGTAATGCTTGTGTTTGTCCGGTATATCCATATGCCGATGACAAAAGCGGTCAGCAGCACGGAAAACCGGACAAGGTACTTTCTTTTTTGCGATTGCATGCGTTCACTTCCTTATGCGGTTAATTTCAATTTTTTTCCGAATACCGGATGAGTGACGAATCCGTCAGGGTATCTCCTTTGTAGGAGAGCTTCAGCGAAAAGACATGCTCGTGCTCCAAAAGCTCTTTTAAAAAGATGCGGTCGCCCTCCCACAGACGTAAGTCCGGCACATCCTCCTTCGGAACCCATGCGAGTACACCCTCCGGACACTCCTTTGGTGTCCCGGCGGGTGCTTTTGCGGTGAAGAGGTGCATATATTCACCTTCCCACTCGTCGGAGAGGAAGGTGACGATGCCGCGGAAGCGGTAGTCGGTGAGCGTCAGCCCGGTTTCTTCGTATACCTCCCGCAGCAGGCATTCCTCCGGGGTTTCCCCATCTTCAAATTTTCCTCCGACACCGATCCATTTTCCATGGTTCAAATCGTTTTCCTTTTTCGTGCGGTGGAGCATCAGGTATTCCCCGCGGTCGTTTTCGATGTAGCAAAGTGTTGTCAGCTTCATAGTTTTCCCTTTTCTTTTGTTTTTATAGCCGATGGCTTTGGCACTTCCCCTATTTTAGCGCAAGTGCCGCAAGTTCGCAATGATGCATCTGTAAAAAGGTATGCGGATTTTTTGGTACGTATAACAAACCTGCACGGAAAATACGAAAACGCATCCGGTGCATAGATTCCCTCAGGTTGTTCATACTGTATATGGTGTCCCTTTATTTTCCGGATTTTGGAGGAGAGAGCGGTGCAGACGACGCTGCCTGTCGGAGCGGAAATTTCTCCGATGTTATACGATTTGCACAAAAAATTCATCTGAAAGTTGGCAAATTGGTATATTGCGGAAACGTTACCGGTAACAATACCGAAAACGATTCCAAGAAACTATCACAACACAATTTATTTTAAGAAATGGAGGACGAACATGAAAAAGAAAATCGTGTGTGCTATGATGTGCATAGCAATGGCAGCAACCTCACTGGCAGGCTGCGGTTCCGATGACGGGGCGGCAGATGGCGGTAATACCGATGCTCCGGCAGACGAGCCGGCGGATAGCGCGGATGATGCAGATGGCGGCGATGACGCAGATGCACCCGCTGCGAGCGGAGATGGAAAGGTTTACTACTTAAATTTCAAGCCGGAGCAGGCAGATGACTGGACCGCACTGGCAGAGGTTTACACGCAGGAGACCGGCGTTCCGGTAACGGTACAGACCGCGGCTTCCGGAACCTATGAGCAGACCTTAAAGTCAGAGATGGCAAAGAGCGAGGCGCCTACCTTATTCCAGGTAAACGGGCCGGTCGGGCTTGCCTCCTGGAAGGATTACTGCTATGACCTCTCAGACAGCGCACTCTATGAGCAGGTTAAGAGTGACGACTTTGTATTGAAGGATGGGGATGCCGTACAGGGTATCGCGTATGTAATTGAGACCTACGGTATCATTTATAATAAGACGCTGTTAGACGAGTACTGCCAGATGGACGGCGCGGTGATTGCTTCCGCGGACGAGATTACGAGCTTTGATAAGTTAAAGGCGGTAGCGGACGACATCCAGGCAAAGAAGGATGATCTGGGCGTGATGGGTGCATTTACATCCGCAGGTATGGATTCCTCCTCTGACTGGAGATTTAAGACACATCTGGCAAACCTTCCTATTTACTACGAGTATAAGGATAAGGGAATCGGCTCTACCGATGCCATTGAGGGAACCTACCTCGACAACTACAAGGCAGTATGGGATATGTATATTACGGATTCCACCGTTGCCCCGACTCTGATCTCCTCCTCAACCGGCGATGACGCTACGGCAGAGTTTGCGATGGGAGATGCGGTATTCTATCAGAACGGTACGTGGGCTTATTCGGAGGTGACGCAGGATGGGCTGACCGATGAGGATCTTGGCATGCTTCCGATCTATATCGGTGTATCCGGCGAGGAAAACCAGGGACTGTGCACCGGTTCCGAGAACTACTGGTGTGTAAATAAGAACGCTTCCGAGGCGGACATCCAGGCAACGCTGGATTTCCTGGAGTGGTGCGTGACCTCTGATGCGGGCCGTGATTCCATCGCAAATACGATGGGCTTCCTCACCCCGTTCAAGAGCTTTGATGATGGCTATACACCTGCGAACCCGCTGATTGACATTGCGGATCAGTACGTGAAAGACGGAAAGACACCGGTATCATGGAACTTTGCATCCATTCCCTCCGAGGCATGGAAGGATGGCGTAGGCGCTGCCCTGACCGAGTATGCACAGGGAACCGGGGACTGGGATGCGGTTGTAAGCGCATTCGTTGACGGATGGGCGACTGAGTATCAGGCAGCAAATCAGTAATATATCGGGCGGCGGATTTCATCGGCCGTGCGTATAACTTACTCAGTGATATAGCGGGCGGTTCTCTGGACGGACCGCCCGTTTCTTCTAAAGGGAGTGAACAGACTATGAAATCAATGAAAAAATATTCGCCGATTTTTGTGCTTCCCACCTTTGCGGCGTTCATGATCGGCTTCATTGTACCGTTTATTATGGGAATTTACCTTTCGTTCTGTAAGTTTACGACTGTTACGGATGCGAAGCTGGTAGGATTCGGCAATTACTTAAAGGTATTTCAGGACCCGACCTTTGTACATGCGCTTTGGTATACCGCACTTTTCACCGTTGTATCCGTGATCACGATCAATCTGTTTGCGTTTACGATCGCGATGCTTCTGACTAAGGCAATGAAGGGAACCAATGTGTTCCGTACCGTTTTCTTTATGCCGAACCTCATCGGAGGTATCGTGCTCGGTTATATCTGGCAGCTGATCTTAAACGGCTTACTGCTTCATTTTGACCGCACGCTGACCTACAGCGCGACCTATGGCTTCTGGGGTCTGGTCATTCTTATGAACTGGCAGCAGATCGGATATATGATGATCATTTACATCGCAGGTATCCAGAATATCCCCGGCGAGCTGGTCGAGGCCGCAAAGATTGACGGCGCGAGCAAATGGCAGATTTTGACGAACGTGACGATCCCGATGCTGATGCCTTCCATCACGATCTGCAGCTTCTTAACGCTGACCAACGGCTTTAAGCTGTTTGATCAGAATATGGCGCTGACCGCAGGCGCACCGTCTGACAAGTCGCAGATGCTGGCGCTCAACATATTTGATACGTTCTACGGAAGGACCGGCTGGGAGGGTGTCGGGCAGGCAAAGGCAGTTATCTTCTTCATTTTAGTTGCGGCAATTGCCCTGATCCAGCTCCGTGCTACGAGAAGTAAGGAGGTACAGCAGTAATGGAAAAGCAGAATAAATTTACATTTGGAACCGTGTTTTTCTCTATCCTGAGCATTGTGTGGGTCATGCCGATTTTTGTGGTGCTGATCAACTCCTTCAAGAAAAAAACGTATATCAGTAAAATGCCGTTTTCGATTCCTACGGATAGAGCGTTTGTAAAGCTTCAGAACTATGTGAGCGGTATCAAAAAAATTGATTTCTTCCAGTCCTTCGGCTATTCCCTCTGGATTACGGTTGCGTCGGTGGCGGTTATCATTCTGTGCACCTCCATGTGTGCATGGTACATCACGCGGGTGAAGAGCACAGCCACAAGCGCGCTGTATTACCTGTGCGTCTTTTCCATGATCGTGCCCTTCCAGATGGTTATGTTTACGCTCTCCAAGCTGGCGGACATGATGAAGCTGGGAAATCCGCTGGGTATCGTCATCGTTTACCTCGGCTTCGGGGCAGGGCTTGCGGTATTCATGTTCTGCGGCTTTGTCAAGTCGATTCCGATTGAGATCGAGGAGGCGGCGATGATCGACGGCTGCAACCCCCTGCAGATTTTCTTCCAGGTGGTTCTGCCCGTGTTAAAGCCGACCTGTATCTCCGTTGCGATCCTGCAGACTATGTGGATCTGGAACGACTATCTGCTGCCTTATCTGGTGCTTGATATTACGAAGTACAAGACCGTTCCCATCGCCATCCAGTATCTGAAGGGCGGCTACGGCTCCGTGGATATGGGTGCAATGATGGCAATGCTGGTGCTCGCGATTATACCGATCGTCGTTTTCTATATGCTCTGCCAGAAGTATATTATCGAGGGCGTTGTGGCAGGCGCCGTGAAGGGGTAAGCGGTTTGGCAGTTACGGGTCACGGAGTGAAACGTAACCCGTTTGGATGCGCAAATTGCCGTTTTCCTTTCGCAGTGTTGGACAATGCAGGAAAATCGTGGTATGCTTATCTGGAGAAAAATGCGCGCTAAAGGGCGAAAAGGAGATTGAATAGATGAAGAGAAGTAGTGGTATTTTACTGCCGGTGAGCGCACTGCCAGGAAAATACGGAATCGGCTGTTTTTCAAAAGAGGCATATGAATTTGTTGATTTTTTGGAGCTGGCAGGGCAGAAACTCTGGCAGATCCTGCCGCTGGGACAGACCAGCTATGGCGACTCGCCGTACCAGTCCTTTTCCACCTTTGCGGGCAATCCCTATTTTATCAGCTTAGAGACGCTGATCGAGGAGGGGGTGCTCACGAAGGAGGAGTGTGACGCTGCTGATTTCGGTGGGGATAAAACGTCGATTGATTACGGAAAAATGTATAAGAGCCGTTATCGGATTCTTCGTCTGGCATACGGGCGTCTGGAGCCGGATACCGATGAGGCTTATCGGAAATTCTGTGCTCAGAACAGCCACTGGCTGGATGATTATGCGCTCTACATGGCGATCAAATCCGACCATGACGACAAGTGCTGGAGCGAGTGGGAGGAGGACATCCGCATCCGCAAAACGGACGCTTTGGAGCACTATCGTGAGAAGCTCTCGGAAGAGATCGGCTTTTACAAATATTTGCAGTATAAGTTTTATGAGCAGTGGGAAAAACTGAAAAATTATGCAAATGCAAAAGATATTCAGATTATCGGGGATCTGCCCATCTATGTGGCCTTTGACAGCTCCGATGCCTGGGCGAACCCGAGGCTGTTCCAGTTTGATGAGGACTGCCAGCCCATAGCGGTGGCGGGCTGCCCGCCGGACGGCTTTTCCGCGACGGGCCAGCTCTGGGGCAATCCTCTCTATGACTGGGAATATCATAAAAAGACGGGCTATGACTGGTGGATCAAGCGGATGGAAGCCTGCTACAAAATGTACGATATTTTGCGCATCGACCACTTCCGGGGCTTTGACGAGTATTATGCGATTCCGGCAGGTGATCAGACCGCGGAGTTTGGCGAGTGGGAGCAGGGACCGGGCTACGGGCTGTTTGAGGCCATCGAGGAAAAGCTTGGCAGACTGAATGTCATCGTGGAGGATCTGGGCTTTATCACGGATTCCGTGCGAAAGCTGGTGGCAAAGACCGGATGGCCGAACATGAAGGTGCTGGAGTTTGCGTTTGACTCCCGGGATGATGCGGGACCCAGCGATTATATTCCATATGTTTATGAAAAAAACTGCGTGGTCTATACGGGAACACACGACAATGAGACGCTGCTCGGCTGGCTGGGACATATCAGCAGGGAGGACCGGGAAATGGTGGAGGCTTATCTGGACGAGAAGGGCTCCGATGAAAAACGACTGGTTCATTCCATGATCACTCTGGCGCTGTCCTCCGTGGCGGACCGCTGTGTAATTCCGATGCAGGATTATCTTGGTCTTGGCAGCGAGGCCCGCATGAACGAGCCTTCCACCCTGGGCAAGAACTGGAAGTGGCGCATGACGTCCGGGCAGATGACGAAAAAGCTGGCAAAGGAAATTTATGATATGTGCGTGATTTACGGACGGGCGAAAGCTGCAAAAAAAAGCACAAAAAAGAACGGGCGTTGTTTGGCGCCGGCAGACGTGCGGAAGACGGATACGGCAGCACTGCTGTGAGCGGACAAAGGCACGCTATGTTTACAGGGAGCCTGTGAACTGCAA
This sequence comes from uncultured Eubacterium sp., assembly GCA_910589045.1. GTDB lineage: Bacteria > Bacillota > Clostridia > Lachnospirales > Lachnospiraceae > W0P33-017. Next base: position 21,086 of record CAJUSH010000028.1, on the reverse strand, counting down.
TACCTGCTGCACGCAAAAAGAGGGAAGGGCATCTGGTAAAGGTTGCCCTTTTTCTGTTTTTGTGATATATTTTTTCTGGCATGGGGCAGTTCCAACGAACCTGTGCTGCGGTTTAAAAATAACGGTAACGGTAGAGAAATCGACCCGTTGCGGACGATATTATCGGAGTATATTATGGCAGAACTGACAATCAGAGATGTGGCGCGCATCTGCGGGGTAGGTGTGAGCACGGTTTCGCGTGCGATTAACAATCATCCCGATATCAATCCGGCGACAAAAGAGAAGATCATGCAGGTGATCGAGGAAAATCATTATATCCCGAACAACAGTGCCCGCAATTTAAAGCGCACGGAGTCGAACACCATCGGGATTTTGATCAAGGGTATCGATAATCCTTTTTTCCTTGCGATGTTTAAGATTTTTGAGCAGGAGCTTGGAAAGCATGATTATACGTTTCTTCTGCAGCGCGTGCAGCAGGAGGAGGATGAGCTTGCGGCGGCGCTTGAGCTTGCAAAGGAGAAGCGCTTAAAGGGTATTATTTTCCTTGGCGGGCGCGTCGACCGGGAGCCGAAGGAGCTTGGGGAGCTGACCATCCCCTATGTGCTGTGCACGGTGGCACCGCTGAAATCCATGCTGACGCCCCAGGTCAATTATGTTTCCATCGACGATGAGGCGGAGAGCTTTCGGATTGTGAATTATCTGTGCAAGCTCGGACATAAAAGAATTGCGATCATCTGCCCCTCCCACACGGACCGGGGCATTGGGCGCAGCCGCTATAACGGCTATGTGCGGGCGCTGGAGGAGAACGGTATCCCGCTGGACGAGGAGCTTGTTCTGTATATGAAGGACGATATTGAGGCGTTTACGGCGGAAAACGGTTATGCGGTCATGCGGGAATTTCTGGATTCCGGAAAGGATTTTACGGCGCTTTTCACGATCTCGGATTCCACGGCGATCGGCGCATCAAAAGCACTGCTGGAGGCAGGACGGCGCATACCGGAGGATTACTCCGTGGCGGGGTTTGACGGCATTGACATGGCAAAATATTACCATCCGTCGCTGACGACGATCTGCCAGCCGAAGGAGGAGATGGCGCTGGCGTCCATCAAGATGCTTCTGGACCTCATCGAGGACCGACCGGTGCAGTCAAACCAGAGGATTTTCGGCGCACAGCTCCAGATCGGGGAGTCAACGCGGAAGCTTTGAGCTGCGGCAGGGGTTTTTGCCGGATTTTTCGGTAAATTTTTTGTTTTTGACCCCAATTTTTGGAACAAGCCCTGCGTATAAATATAATGTACTTTTTATTTTGGATACGTTATTCGGTACGGAAGGGGGTCACCGCAGATGCCTACAGTTGAGGCGAGGTTCCATTTAATACAGAAATACAGCAGTCTGATCATCAGGCAGGTCAGCCGTTTGAAGCAGAGCGGGCTTAACAGCCGCCAGATTGCGGATGATGTCCTGATTCCGCTCTCGGAGGTTGAGGAGATTCTGGAGTTTTTGTGAGCAGGGAAAAACAGGGATGCGCAGGGGAATGTCGAATGCCGTAGTATAGACATTCCCTTTTTGATTGTACGGATTTTTTTGATAAAATCTGGTTCACATAACTGTGGGAGTGTGTTATAATCGAATACACTGGTTTCAGGAATGTTTTTTTATTTTGGAAGCAAACTAAAACCAGAGAAATTATTCCAGATTGTTCCGGTTTTTGGACGGTTTGAAAATATTTAGAAATTCAGGTGGTATGAGATGGCATCAAATCGGAAAAGAAATAACCTATTGCTTATTGTGTCTGGTATTTTGCTGGCAGCCGCAATCATGCTGGCGGCGGCTTTTTTCCTGCGGGCAAACCATTACAGGACGCACTTTTTCCCGGGAACGGTCATGAGCGGCGTGGACGTCTCGGAGCTTACCGCAGAGGAGGCAACCGAGAAGGTGGGGCGGTTTGTGTCGGATTATCTGCTGACGATCTATGCGAGGGACGAGAAGAAATATAATATTGAAGGGCCCTCCATTGGCTATGCCTATGTGCCGAACGGTGAGATCGAGCAGATTTTGGAGGCACAGGACGAGTACGACTGGCTTGGCCAGCAAAAAAACGTGGACACCCACGAGATCGATCTCTCGACAACCTATGATGAGGAGCTGCTTGAGGGTGTGCTGGCAGGCCTTGATTTTATGGACAAGGAGCGTATGATCGCGCCGGAGGATGCAAAGATTGCGTGGGTTGACGACGGCTATCAGATCGTGCCGGAGGTTATGGGCACGACGATCAAATTCAAAAAGGTTTTAAAGCTTGTAAAGCAGGCGGTGGAGAACGGGGATACGAAGCTGGAGCTTTACGATTATTATGTAGACCCTGAGATTCGCTCGGACGACGGGAAGCTCAATGCGTGCATGGATAAGATCGACAATTATTTCGGCACGAGCATTACCTATACGTTTGGAAAGCAGGAGCCTTATGAGCTGACAAACGAGACGATCCAGTCATGGCTCACGGTGAGTGAGGACTACGAGGTGCGTGTGGACGACGATAAGGTGACGCATTTTGTGCAGCAGATGGCGAGTACCTACAATACCTACGGCGATGTCCGGGAGTTTCGGACGTCACAGGGGGACACGGTAAAGATCGGCGGCGGCGATTATGGCTGGGTGATCGATAAGGAGAAGGAGAAGGCACAGATTTACGAGGATTTGGAGACGGGCGGGCGCATTTCCAGGGAGCCGGTCTATTCACAGACCGCGAAAAAGCACGGTGCCTATGATATCGGCTCCACCTATGTGGAGATCGATTATACGAGCCAGCACCTGTGGTTTTACAAAAAGGGCGAGCTTTTGGTGGAGACGGATATTGTTTCCGGCAATTTAAGCCGCAACAACGGGTCGCCCGACGGCGTTTTCAAGATCGTGTATAAGCAGCGCAACGCGACCCTGGTGGGGGAGGGCTATTCCTCACCGGTAGATTATTTTATGCCCTTTGCTTATAACGTGGGGCTCCATGATGCCTCCTGGCGCAGCAAGTTCGGCGAGCAGATCTACCTGACCTCCGGTTCCCACGGCTGCATCAATATGCCAAGGGATGTGGCGGAGACTATCTATGAGACGATCAAGGTTGATACGCCGGTGATTGCTTACTATCGCGACAAGGTGTATCTGACGGCGGAGAACGCGAAGATTTCCAACGCTTACTCCTACATCGATGAGAAGGAATGGAAGAAGCTGCGGAAAAAGGATCCGACGGCGGTGAACCCGAAGCCGGAGAAGAACTGACGGTGCTGTCCGGGGGCGGTGGAACGGAGCGCTGACGGATTGTCCAAGGCCGGAGCGCTGACGGTGCTGTTTAAAACCGGAATGGGGCGTTTCCGTGTTCCGGCTATGTTATGAAGGAAGCTGCAAATATTTTGCTGCCCGCTATTATATTTCGCCAAAAGTTACCGATACAAAAAGCAGGTATTAAAATTGCAGCAGCTATACCAAGGAGGCTTTTTATGAAGGTAACAGGAATGAACAGTGCGGACCTGGTGAGTTCGCTTTACGATTTCACCACAAACGGCGGAAAGAATAAAGACAGCAATTCCATTGAGAGTCTGCTGTCCGCAAATATAACCGCAAACAATCCCGCGATGGCGCGGCTTGCAAATAAGTCGGCGAACAAGGAGCATTATGTAGAGGCGTTATCGGCGGCGGATCGCTCGGATGTGCTGATTCGGACGTTAAACGATGCGAAGAAGAGTGTGTTTGTGAAGGCGGCGGATACTGAGGACCCGGAAGAGCTGGAGGCGTATCAGACACAGGCGGTTATGGATGTGGCTGGTCTCTTAAATTCGTACAACGCAATGGTTTCAGGTCTGGCGGATGCCGGCGGCAGGGCGAATAAAAATTTCCTGTCTGAGTTAAATCAGCTCATGGAGGATTATGAGGAGGAGCTGGAGGAGTTCGGCATTTCAAAGTGCGAGGACGGTACGCTGGCTTTGGATGCGCAGGTTTTGGCGGATGCAGACCTTGACGCGATGGCGGACATGTTCGGGCCGGGTGCAAATTTTGCACAGGAGCTGGAGCGCCAGGTGACCGATATTGCGGAAAAGACGGCTTCCACCGTTGATGCGCTGCAGATTTACAGCACTGCCTACAGCAACAGCGGCAGCTACAGTCAGTATGAATATTTGAAGGGGATTTACGATATTAAAGCGTAATCATATTAGCAGGAAAGAGGGCTGTGGGCAGTCCTCTTTTTTTACGGGATTGAAATTTCTTCAAATTTTTGACGCGTCAAAAAGCAAAAGTAGCTGCACAGAAGGAGATGTCATGTTAAAAGCTATCGTTATCGGAAGCCCCGGTGCGGGAAAAAGTACCTTTGCGCGAAAATTGAGGGATATCACAAAGCTTCCCCTCTATTATCTGGATCTGATGTGGCACAAGCCGGACCGCACGCATATTTCGAGGGAGGAATTTGACGCACAGGTACGGGAGCTGGTGAAAAAGGACCGGTGGATCATTGACGGAAATTATCAGCGTACCCTGGAGATGCGTCTTAAAGCCTGCGATACCGTTTTTCTGTTGGATCTCCTGCCGATGGTCTGTCTTGCGGGCGCGGGCTCCCGCATCGGAACGAAGCGGGAGGATCTGCCCTGGCTGGAAACTGAATTTGACGAGGAATTTAAGCAGTGGATTATAGATTTCCCTGAAAAACAACTGCCTGATATTTACAGGCTGCTAAGAAGCTGCGAAAACGAAAAAAATGTGATTATTTTCCGGTCAAGGGAGGAGGCGGATGCTTACCTGGACGCGTTCGTTTGATCAGGAAAACGGCGGCACAGCCACGCCGCACCGCCGTTTTGCCACTGCCGTAATGATGTTCTGCCGCGGCTGCACCGGTGTTCCCACCTCGATCAGGCGGCCGTCGGGATCGTTAAAACCGGACTGTTTTTCAGCTTCATTTTTGTCTCATTTCACATCTGTTCTTAAAATAATCAGAATAATCCCGTGATCCTTCCGTCGTCTGTTACGTCTATGCCGTAAGCGGCAGGCGTTTTGCCAAGTCCGGGCATGGTCATGATAGCTCCGGTGATGGCAACGACAAAGCCTGCCCCGGCGTTGACGTATACCTCCCGGACGTTGATGCTGAAATCAGCGGGCCGCCCCAGCTTTGACGGATCGTCGGAAAGTGAGTACTGGGTCTTTGCGATGCACACCGGAAGTGCTCCGAAGCCAAGCTCCGTGAGCTTCTTTAAGGTGCGTGCCGCCGCGGGTGCGAAGGTCACGCCGTCGGCGCCGTAGATTTCCCTTGCGACCACTGTAATTTTGTCCTCCAGCGGAAGCTCGTCGGGGTAGAGGGGCGCAAAATCGGACTTCTTTTCATCCAGTGTCTTTAATACCTTTTCGGCAAGGGCGACGCCGCCCTCAGCGCCCTTTTCCCAAACCTCGGACAGCGCAAATTCACAGCCGCGCTTTTCGCAGAAATCCCTGATAAACGCGTGCTCTGCGGGTGTGTCGGTGACAAAGGAGTTGAGGGTCACAACGATGGGTACACCGTATTTCTGCAAATTTTCAATGTGCTTTTCCAGGTTGCAGATGCCTTTTTGGAGGGCCTCCAGGTTCTCCGCGGCAAGGTCTGCCTTCGCAACACCCCCGTTGTACTTTAAGGCGCGGACCGTTGCCACGAGGACGACGGCGTCGGGCTTTAAGCCTGCCATGCGGCATTTAATGTCGAAAAACTTCTCCGCGCCGAGGTCTGCCCCGAAGCCTGCCTCCGTCACGACGATATCCGCCAGCTTTAAGGCCGTTTTTGTGGCACGGACACTGTTGCAGCCGTGGGCGATGTTTGCGAAGGGTCCGCCGTGCACAATGGCGCCGGTGTGGGTTAAGGTCTGGATGAGGTTCGGCTTCATGGCATCCTTGAGCAGTGCCGCCATGGCGCCGACTGCCTGCAGCTGACCGGCGGTGACAGGATTGCCATCATAATCGTAAGCGACGATGATTTTTGCCAGACGCGCTTTGAGATCTTCCATATCCTCTGCGAGGCAGAGAATCGCCATAATCTCGGTGGCGACGGTGATGACAAAGTGATCCTCGCGCACAAAGCCGTCCGCCTTTGTGCCTAGGCCCACCACAATGTTGCGCAGCGCACGGTCGTTCATGTCAAGGCAGCGCTTCCAGACGATCTGGCGGGTGTCGATGCTGCATTCATTGCCCTGCTGGATGTGATTGTCCAGCAGCGCGGCCAGCAAATTGTTTGCAGAGGTGATGGCGTGGAAGTCCCCGGTGAAGTGGAGGTTCAGATCCTCCATGGGAACGACCTGGGCGTAGCCGCCGCCCGCGGCACCGCCCTTGATTCCGAAGCACGGGCCGAGGGAGGGCTCGCGCAGCGCGAGAATTGCATTTTTTCCCATATGGCCGAGTGCCTCGCCCAGCCCGACGCTGGTGGTTGTTTTTCCTTCTCCGGCGGGGGTGGGGTTGATGGCGGTCACAAGGACGAGCTTGCCCTGGGGACGCTCACGGACGGCCTCCAGCAGCTCGTTTGAGAGCTTTGCCTTGTACTTTCCGTATAATTCCAGATCATCCTCCGAAATGCCGTAGGGTTTTGCAACTTCTGTGATGGGAAGCATCGCGGCCTCCTGTGCGATTTCAATATCCGTTTTCATGACAAAATACCTTCCTTTCCATATTTATATAATGTGAATTGGTTGGGGCGTGTGTCCGTGGGCGCGAAGGGTGCCTCCATGCTTTCAGGGCTTCCCGGCTCCGGCCGATTTCAAAAAGGGCAGCCTTCCAAAACCCCTTTTGAAAAGCTGCCCAGACGGTCGGCATATATATATTCAGCCGTAACAGCGGAAGCATCCGGGCTGTTACTGACAGCCGCACTGTGTCCATTCACATATCCGTCAGCGGCTGTACATTACAAGTACCATATTTGGGGCAGGAATGTCAAGGGGTGTTTTGGAAAAAAATTAAATATCAGCAGTTGAAATTCGATATCCGGTATGTCATAATTATCTCTGTGTAGCTATTTGATTTTTGTATTACACAGAATCTTATGCGGACGCGGGACGCCGGCATAGATTCGCCGGAGTCTGCGGATGGAATTTTAGGACAGAAAAGAGGTTTTGATCAATGATGGATACTAGAGTGGACGTATACAGTCCGAAAAAAATCAAGGTAAAGCCTTACGAGCACCATGTAAAGTATTATGAGACGGACCAGATGCGCATCGTGCATCACTCCAACTACATCCGGTGGATGGAGGAGGCGCGGATGGATCTGATGGAGCAGATGGGCTTCGGCTATGACAAGATGGAGGAGCTTGAGATCGTAAGCCCCGTGCTCTCGGTGAGCTGTGAGTACAAGAGCATGGTACGCTTCGGCGAGACTGTTGTGATCAGCGCGAAGGTGGTGAGCTATAACGGTGTCAAGCTAAAGGTTGTCTATGAGATGACGGATAAGGAGACGGGGGAGCTTCGTACCATTGCGCAGAGCAATCACTGCTTCCTCACACTTTCCGGCAAGCCCTTGTCGCTGAAGCGCTCGTATCCTGAAATTGATACAAAATTTTTCACGCTGGTTGAGGATGAATAAATTATGAAAGAAAAGATCGTTCTGATTGACGGACACAGTATTTTGAACCGGGCGTTTTACGGGGTGCCCGATCTCACAAATGCGAAGGGACTGCATACGAATGCGGTTTACGGCTTTTTAAATATTCTGTTTAAAATATTGGAGGAGGAGCAGCCGCAGTATCTGACGGTGGCCTTTGACGTGCATGCGCCGACCTTCCGGCATGAGATGTATGACGGCTATAAGGGTACGCGAAAGCCGATGCTGCCGGAGCTGAAGGAGCAGGTTCCGCTTATGAAGCAGATGCTAGCGGCCATGGGCGTGGTGACGATCGAGCAGGAGGGCCTTGAGGCGGACGATCTGCTGGGTACGCTTTCACGCCGGGCGCAGGAGGCGGGTCTGGAGGTTTCGATTGTATCCGGTGACAGGGACCTGCTTCAGCTCGCGACGGATCACATTAAGATCCGCATTCCAAAGACAAAAAAGACCGGGACACAGATCGAGGATTACTACGCCGCGGATGTAGAGGCGCGCTATCTGGTGACGCCGGAGGAGTTTATCGACGTGAAGGCGCTCATGGGCGATGCCTCCGACAATATTCCGGGCGTCGCAGGCATCGGGGAAAAGGGCGCTACAAAGCTTATCGCACAGTATCACAGCATCGAGGAAGCATATGCGCACGTCGATGAGATTCAGCCGACGCGGGTGCGGGAGGCGCTGCGGGAGCATTATGACATGGCGCAGATGAGCAAGGTGCTCGCGACGATCAGGCTGGACTGCGACATTCCCTTTGAGCTTTCGTCCGCAAGGATCGGAAATCTTTTTACGTCGGAGGCATATCTGCTCTGCAGGGAGCTGGATTTTAAAAATATGCTGCAGCGCTTTGACCTTGAGAAGGAACAGGCCCCGTCGATGGCGGTTTGCGTGCATGTGCTTTCCGATGCCCGGGAAGTGCATACGCGGCTGAAGGAGCTGAAAAGCACGGCGGCGCTGCGCCTGTTCGTGGAAAACGGCGAGCTTCTCGGGCTTGCGGTGTGCGATGAGCCGCAGGAGGTTTTCTGGATGCCTGTCACGGAGGTGATGGATGACGTATGCCTGTCGGAGGAGGTGCGGGATTTTCTCACGGCAGGGAAGCATATGGTGACGATGGATTTAAAGAGCCAGTTAAAGCTGATCTATCCCCAGGGTGCCCCGCTAAGCTGCCGGGGGCAGGTCGATGATCTGGAGGTTGTGGAGTATCTGCTAAACCCGTTGAAGAACGAGTATGTCTATGAGGATCTGGCAAAGGCTTACCTTGATGAGCTGTATCCGACGCGGGCCGATCTGCTCGGTAAGCTGACGCTGAAAAAGGCACTGGCGGAGGAAGAGACGGGGGAGGCGGCGCTGACCTATATCGGGTATTTCCTTTCGACGCTGCTTCGCGCACAGGAGCCGATGCTGGCGCTTTTGGAGGAGCAGGGGATGAAGCGGCTCTATGAGGAGATTGAGCGTCCGCTGATCTTTGTGCTGGCGGATATGGAGCTTTGCGGCATCATCGCGGACGCGCAGGCGCTGAAGGATTACGGCGAGCGCCTTACGGTGCGCATCCGGGAGCTGGAGCAGGCGATTTATCTGGGTGCGGGCGAGACGTTCAACATCAATTCGCCCAAGCAGCTTGGCGTGATCCTGTTTGAGAAATTAAAAATGCCCTATGGAAAAAAGACAAAGACCGGATATTCCACGGCGGCGGATGTGCTTGATAAGCTGGCGCCGGATTATCCGCTTGTGGCGCGGATTCTGGAGTACCGCCAGCTCACGAAGCTGAAATCGACGTATGCGGACGGCCTTGGGGAGTGTATCGGCGCCGACGGGCGCATCCACTCCACCTTCCGCCAGACGATCACGGCGACGGGGCGCATCAGCAGCACGGAGCCGAACCTGCAGAACATTCCCATCCGCATGGAGCTCGGGCGTCTCATCCGCAAGGTATTTCTGCCCCGGGAGGGCTGTGTATTTCTGGATGCGGACTATTCCCAGATCGAGCTGCGGGTGCTGGCGCATATGTCGGGGGATCAGATGCTCATCGACGCATACCGGCAGGCGCAGGACATTCACCGGCTCACCGCCTCCCAGGTATTCCACATTCCCTTTGAGGAGGTGACGGACCAGCAGCGGCGCAATGCGAAGGCGGTCAATTTCGGTATCGTCTACGGCATCAGCTCGTTCGGGCTGGGGGAGGATCTGGGCATTACGAGGAAGGAGGCGGCGGAGTACATCGAGCAGTATTTTGCCACTTATCCGAGGATTAAGGAATTTTTGGATTCCCTGGTGGAGCAGGCTAAACGGGACGGCTATGTGACGACGCTCTACGGCAGGCGGCGTCCCGTGCCGGAGCTTTCCTCCACGAATTTTATGCAGCGCTCCTTCGGCGAGCGGGTGGCGATGAACTCCCCGATTCAGGGAACTGCCGCGGATATTATTAAGATCGCGATGATTCGCGTGCATGACCGGCTGCTTGCGGAGGGGCTTGCATCCAGGCTGATCCTGCAGGTGCATGACGAGCTGCTCATTGAGACGGAGGGCTCGGAGCGGGAAGCCGTGGCGGCGATTTTGTCGGCGGAGATGCAGCAGGCGGCGCAGCTTTCGGTGGCGCTGGAGGTGGATATGCACGAGGGGCGCGACTGGTATGAGGCGAAATAGTGTATATAGCGCCCGGGACTGACCGGCAGGGTGTGATGCGGAGGAACAGGAGTATATGAAATTTATCGGGCTGACCGGCGGCATCGGAGCCGGAAAAACGACCGTGCTGAAGGCGATGAAGCAGGCTTACCGCGTGCGTGTTCTGATTGCGGACGAGATTGCACATGAGCTGATGGAGCCGGGGACGGCGTGCTACAGGCGCCTGCATGAGCGCTTCGGCGGCGAGGATATCTGGCGCGCCGACGGCGGGATCTGCCGAGAAAGGCTGGCGGAGGTACTTTTTTCGGATGAGCGCAGGCGCAGGGATTTAAATGATATTGTTCATCCGGCGGTGAAGGCTTATATTCTCGGTGAGGTGGAGAAGGAGCGGCAGGCCGGTGTTTACGATTATGTGATCGTAGAGGCGGCGCTGCTCATCGAGGAGCACTATGACGAGATCTGCGACGAGCTCTGGTATGTCCGGGCCGACCCGGAGACGCGCAGGAAGCGTCTCATGGCAGACCGGGGCTACAGCAGCGAAAAGGTGGATCGGATTTTTGCGGCGCAGCTTCCGGATGAGGTGTTTCGGACGTACTGCAGAGTCGTGATCGACAACAACGGGGATGAAGCCCGGGTGCAGGAGCAGATCCGGCAGCTGCATTTGGGATAAAAGTGTATGGAGTAATGAAAGAAGGTCTGCGCATCCGCTGCGCCGGCCGTAAAAATATGGCGGCAGCAGGCAGCCGGCCCGTCGCAGGGCGATTTTTCGGCCGGATGTGCGGCAATGTAAGGAGCTAAGGAGGATGGCATGGAGGCACAGAAAATGGATGATACGGGATTGGTTTTCGGTCTGGATATCGGAACCCGCAATGTGGTAGGAACCGTGGGCTATCGGGACGAGGACGAAAAGTTTCATGTCATCGCCCAGTACAGCAGGGAGCACGACACGCGTTCCATGCTCGACGGACAGATTCATGATATCCGAAGGGTCGGAAAGACGATCGGACAGGTGAAAAAGAGGCTGGAGGAGCAGGTTGAGCAGCCCCTGACGGAGGTTTGCATCGCGGCTGCGGGGCGTGTGTTAAAGACTGTGACGACGCATGTGGATTACGAGTACCCCGAGGAGACCGTTGTCACCGGAGAGATGATCCACACGCTGGAGCTTTTGGGCGTTGAGAAGGCCCATGGGATTCTGCGCGAGGAAAATGATACAAAGTACCGGTTTTACTGCGTGGGCTATTCGGTGATGAAATATTATATCAACGAGGAGGTCTATTCCAATCTGGAGGGGCACAAGGCGGAGGTGATGGCTGCCGATATCATTGTGACCTTTTTGCCGGAGGACGTGGTAGACGGGCTCTACGCGGCGGTGGGGCTTGCGGATCTTGAGGTGGCAAACCTGACGCTGGAGCCGATCGCCGCCATTAACGTGGCGATTCCGGAGCACTTCCGCATGCTGAATATTGCCCTCGTGGATGTGGGGGCGGGAACGTCCGATATCTGCATCACGAAGGACGGCAGTATTATCGCCTACGGCATGATCCCCTTCGCGGGGGACGAGATGACGGAGGTGATCGTCCAGCACTATCTGGTGGATTTCAAGATGGCGGAGCATATCAAGCGCTCCTCCACGGAAGATGACGAGGTTGAATTTGAGGATATCATGAGCATTACGCACCGCGTGCCCGCCGAGGAGGTGTGGGATCTGGTCGGCCCGGTGGTGGACAAGATCGCGACGGGTGTCGGGGAGAAGATTATTGAGCTGAACGGTGACAAGACGGTGAGCGCAACCTTTGTCGTGGGCGGCGGCGGAAAGATGCACGGCTTTGTGGAGCGGCTATCCGAGGTGCTCCAGCTGCCCCAGGAGCGCGTGGCGCTGCGCGGTGAGCAGGTGCTGCGCTCCATCGATTTCCAGCAGCCGGATATTGAGAAGGATCCACTGATCGTAACACCGGTTGGCATCTGCTTAAATTATTACGAGCAGAAAAACAATTTTATTATGGTGCATTTCAACGGCGAGCGCATTCAGCTTTACGATAACAACCGCCTGACGATCGTGGACGCGGCACTGCAGGCGGGCTTTCCGAATGAATATCTCTTCCCGCGCAGGGGGAAGGCGATCAATTTTACCGTCAACGGCAAGCAGCGCATGATCCGCGGCGAGGTGGGAGAGTCCTCCATTGTAAAGATGAACGGCAGGGAGGTCAATATCAACACCGGACTGGAGCCGAATTGCGAGATCGAGATCATACCGTCCACAATCGGCGAGAACGCGGCGCACACGATTGAACGGCTGGAGGAGTATACTTCATCCACGATTTCTTTTGAGGTCAACCAGAAGCTGGTGGTCTGCCCGCGGTTCGTGCTTGTAAACGGGACGCTTGAGCCGCCGACGTACCAGATTCAGGAGGGCGACCGGATTGAAGTGTGCAGCTATTATACGGTGCGTCAGCTGGCAGAGTTTATGGATGTGGAGATCGACGAGGAGGAGGATATCCTCGTAAATAACCGCCTGGAAAATATGAGTGCGCTGATCTATGAGAATTTCAGCGTGGACTGGACGGTGCTGGCATACCGCACCGCGGTGGAGGATGTGCTGCCTGCGGGGGATGCAGAGGATCTTTCGGCGCGGGAGCCCGCCGCGCTTGCGGTGCTTGGGGAGCAATCGGCAAAAGATCATACTGCAAAAATCGACGGGGGAGCGTCTGCTGAGGATGTGCAGGGCTTTGGGGTGCAAATATCCGAGGAGAAGCCGGCGCAGGACGGCGAAGAAGCCGGGCAGGAGCTTCCGGAGGATGACGGACAGGCAGACGTGCCCGGAAAGCTGAGCGACAGAGAGGAAGGCGACGGACAGACATCCGGGGCGCAAATATCCGAAGAGAAGCCGATGGGAGATGAGAAAGCATCCGAAGGGGAAGCGTCCGGAGAGGAAGGCTCCGAAGAGAAGCCGGCAGGAGCTGCAGGAGCGTCCGGAAGGGCAGACTCCGAAGAGGAGCCGGCAGGAGCTGCGGAGGCGTCTGGAAGGGCAGACTCCGAAGAGAAGCCGGCAGAAGCTGCGGAGGCGTTCGGAAGGGCAGACTCCGAAGAGAAGCCGGCAGAAGCTGCGGAGGCGTCCGAAAGGGCAGACTCCGGAGAGAAGCCGACAGGAGCTGCGGAGGCGTTCGGAAGGGCAGACTCCGAAGAGAAGCCGGCAGAAGCTGCG
>CAJUSH010000028.1:0-7575 GCA_910589045.1 uncultured Eubacterium sp. | reverse complement strand
GAGGTGTCCGGAAGGGAAAGCTCCGGAGAGAAGTTGACCGGAGATGTGAAAGCACCCGGAAGTGAGGCTCCCGAAAGGCAGCCTGCCTGGGGCATCGAAGGAGCCGGGGATCGGCCGCGTACGTGGAAGTCATCCGGGGAGGAGCGTGCGTACGACCGGGAAGCCGGATCCGAAAAGCCGGCGGAGAAGGAAGCCGCATCCGAAAGACCGGCGGAGAAGAAAGCCGCATCCGAAAGGATGACGGAGCCGGCAGCAGACTCCGGGCAGGCAGCAGCCGCAGAGGATGCAAAGAGGCGTGACGGGGAAACAGACGGAAAGGGACTGACGGAGAACGGCGCGAAGCGCGCGGCGGGCGAAGCGAAGCAGAAGGTGCAGCCAAAGCGGGCATCCGACGAGCTGTCGGTGTTCGTCAACGGCGAGACGATCATCATGCACGGAAAGCCGGAATATGTTTTTATCGATGTGTTTGATTATATAGATTTTGATCTGTCCGATTCCAGGGGAAGAGGAATTATCACACAGATAAATGACAAGAATGCCTATTATACGCAGGTATTGCAGGAGGGCGACAACGTTGTGATCCGCTGGGAGGAAAAGAAGTAATTATGAGATTATGCAGTATTGCCAGCGGAAGCAGTGGGAACTGTATTTTAGCGGGCTCGGATAACAGTCACATTTTAATTGACGCCGGTATCAGCGGAAAACGCATCCGCGAGGGCCTGGCGCAGCTGGGCTTAAAGCCGGAGGAGACGGAAGGGATTTTTATTACCCATGAGCATATGGACCACGTTCAGGGGCTGGGGGTCATGGCAAGGCGGCACGGGCTGCCGATCTATGCGACGGAGGGCACGCTTCGCGCGATTAAAAAAAGCCGGACGCTCGGCGAGATTGACGAGGGGCTTTTGCACGTCATCCACCCGGATGAGCCGCTTGTCGTCGGGGAGCTGTCGGTGGAGCCGATCCGGGTTTCCCACGACGCAGCCGACCCGGTTATGTATATTGTGCGGCACGGGGAGCGCTCGGCGGCGGTCGTGACGGATCTTGGCATATACGACCAATATCTGTTAGATAAGCTGCGGGGTGTCCGTGTATTATTGCTGGAAGCAAATCATGATGTGCGGATGCTGGAGACGGGGGCGTACCCGTACCCCTTAAAGCAGCGCATTTTAGGGGAGCGGGGGCACCTCTCCAACGAGACCTCGGGCCGGTTTCTGGGCGAGCTTTTGCACGACCAGTTCCGGGCGGTGGTGCTGGGGCATCTCTCAAAGGAAAATAATTATGAGAAGCTTGCCTATGAAACGGTGCGCCTGGAGGTGACCCTCGGGGACAATCCCTACAAGGGGTCGGATTTCCCGATGTACGTGGCGAAGCGGGAAGAGATTTCGGAGTGTATATATTTTTAGGAGGACAACATGGAAAATCAAAACAGCAAGACGATCATCACGGTGCTCGGACACGACACGGTAGGCATTATCGCGAAGGTCTGCACCTATCTGGCGGACAACGGGATCAACGTGCTTGATATTTCCCAGACGATCGTTTCCGGTTACTTTAACATGATGATGATCGTGGACATGGCTGGCTCGCAGGTTCCCTTTTCGGAGTGTGCGGCGGCGTTAGACGAGATCGGCGCACAGATCGGCGTTGCCATCAAGTGCCAGAAGGAAGAGATTTTCGAGCGGATGCATCGTATATAAGATAAGGAGAAGGGCCATGATTAACATATGGGAGGTCGAGGAGACCAACAAGATGATCGAGCAGGAAAATTTGGATGTGCGCACGATTACCCTCGGCATCAGCCTGTTAGACTGCATCGATTCCGATCTGGAGCAGCTCAACAGAAAGATCTATGAAAAGATTACATCCACCGCAAAAAATCTGGTGGCAGTGGGAGAGGAGATCGAAAAGGAGTACTGTATTCCGATTGTCAACAAGCGGATTTCCGTGACGCCGATCGCGCTTGTGGGCGGTGCGGCGTGTAAGTGCACGGAGGATTTCGTGTCCATCGCGAAAACTCTTGACCGGGCGGCGAAGGCGGTGGGCGTGAATTTCCTCGGCGGCTATTCTGCGCTGGTGAGCAAGGGTATGACGAAAAGCGACGAGCTTTTGATTCGCTCTATCCCGCGGGCGCTGGCAGAGACGGACGTGATGTGCAGCTCCGTCAACGTGGGCTCCACCAAAACCGGGATCGATATGGATGCGGTGCAGCTGATGGGCGAGGTCATCGCCGAGACGGCGCGGGCTTCCGAAAAAAATCCGGTGAACGGCTGTGCAAAGCTGGTAGTGTTCTGCAATGCGCCGGACGACAATCCTTTTATGGCGGGGGCGTTCCACGGCGTAACGGAGGAGGATGCGGTGATCAACGTGGGCGTCAGCGGCCCGGGCGTGATGCGGACCGCATTGACTGCCGTGCGCGGCGAGAGCTTTGAGGTGCTGTGCGAGACGATCAAAAAGACGGCGTTTAAGATTACCCGCGTGGGTCAGCTTGTGGCGCAGGAAGCGTCGAGGAGGCTCGGCATTCCGTTCGGCATCATCGATCTTTCCCTTGCGCCGACACCTGCGGTGGGCGACAGCGTGGCGGACGTTTTGCAGGAGATCGGTCTGGAATACGCAGGTGCACCGGGCACGACGGCGGCGCTGGCGCTGCTGAACGACCAGGTGAAAAAGGGCGGCGTGATGGCATCCTCCTATGTTGGGGGATTAAGCGGCGCCTTCATCCCGGTGAGCGAGGATCAGGGCATGATAAACGCGGCGCAGGCGGGCGCACTTACGATTGAAAAGCTCGAGGCCATGACGTGCGTCTGCTCCGTAGGTCTGGATATGATCGCGATTCCCGGAGATACAAAGCCTTCGACCATCGCCGGCATCATCGCCGACGAGATGGCGATTGGCATGGTCAACCAGAAGACGACGGCGGCACGTCTGATTCCCTGTCCCGGCAAAAAGGTGGGGGATACGGTGGAGTTCGGCGGCCTTTTGGGCTACGCGCCGGTGATGGCGGTCAACCCTTATTCGTGCGACGGCTTTGTAAACCGCGCCGGTCGGATTCCGGCGCCGATCCATTCATTTAAAAATTAAGGAGGTTTCCTATGCAGATTGAATCGTTAAGCAGAAAATTATCGGAAAACAGCTACCCCGGAAGAGGAATTATCATCGGGCGCTCCGCGGACGGCAAATATGCCGTGAGCGCATATTTTATAATGGGGCGCAGCGTGAACAGCCGCAACCGCATTTTTGTGGAGGACGGCGAGGGCATCCGCACGCAGGCATTTGACCCGGACAAGCTCAGCGATCCGAGTCTTATCATCTATGCGCCGGTGCGGGTGATGGGTAACAAGACGATCATCACAAACGGTGATCAGACAGACACGATCTATGAGCTGATGGACCGGCAGCAGACCTTTGAGCAGTCGCTGCGCACGCGGGCGTTTGAGCCGGACGCGCCCAACTTCACGCCGCGCGTTTCCGGTATTATGCATGTGCATAACAACAGCTTTAATTTTGCCATGTCTGTTTTAAAGAGTGACAACGGTGATCCGGAGCGCTGCAACCGCTACACCTTCGCCTACGAAAACCCGAAGGCGGGTGAGGGGCGCTTTATCCACACCTACATGAGCGACGGCGATCCGCTTCCCAGCTTTGAGGGCGAGCCGGAGTGGGTGAAGCTCGACGGGGATATTGACAGCTTTACCGGGATGGTCTGGGACAGCTTAAATGAGGAAAATAAGGTTTCGCTGTTTGTGCGCTATATCGATATTGAGACCGGGGAGTATGAGACGCGGATCGTGAATAAAAATAAATAGGCAGAGCATAGGCTGGACGTCGCCAGCAGCTGGTGATTGATACCCGAATGGTTTCCAATTTGAATGCATGATAGAGGAGAAAACGAATGAACGAATTAGAGTTAAAGTACGGCTGTAACCCGAATCAGAAGCCTTCCCGCATCTACATGGAGGACGGCAGCGCGCTGCCGATTACCGTGTTAAACGGAAAGCCCGGCTACATCAATTTTCTGGACGCCTTCAATGGCTGGCAGCTGGTAAAGGAGCTGAAGGCGGCGACGGGGCTTGCCGCGGCGACTTCTTTTAAGCATGTGTCCCCGGCCGGAGCTGCCGTTGGGCTGCCGCTTTCTGATGTGGAGCGCAAAATTTACTGGGTGGATGATATGGATGTGGAGTTTACGCCGCTTGCGAATGCCTATGCGCGGGCGCGGGGCGCAGACCGTATGTCCTCCTTCGGGGACTTTATCGCGCTCTCCGACGTGTGTGACGCGGCGACGGCCAGCATCATCAAGCGGGAGGTATCTGACGGCGTGATCGCGCCGGGCTATGAGCCCGAGGCGCTTGAGATTTTGAAGGCGAAGAAGAAGGGCGGCTACAATGTGATTCAGATCGATGAAAGCTATGTGCCGAAGGCGCTGGAGCGCAAGGAGGTATACGGCATAACCTTTGAGCAGGGGCGTAATGAGCTGGTCATCGACGATGAATTTTTTGCAAATATCGTGACGGACCATAAGAACCTTTCCGAGCAGGCGAAAATTGACCTTGCTATTTCCATGATCACGCTGAAATACACACAGTCCAATTCCGTCTGCTACGTGAAGGGCGGGCAGGCCATCGGGATCGGTGCGGGGCAGCAGTCGCGCATTCACTGTACGCGGCTTGCAGGGCAGAAGGCGGATAACTGGTGGCTGCGCCAGAACGAAAAGGTGTTAAAGCTTCCATTTAAAAGCAGCATCGGGCGTGCGGACCGCGACAATGCGATTGACCTGTACATCGGGGATGAGTATATGGATCTGCTCGCAGACGGCGCGTGGGAACATACGTTTACAGAAAAGCCCGCTGTTTTTACGGCGGAGGAAAAGCGTGCATGGCTGGATAAAAATACGGATGTCGCCCTCGGTTCTGACGCATTTTTCCCGTTCGGGGACAATATCGAGCGGGCGCATAAGAGCGGCGTGAAATATGTGGCGCAGCCGGGCGGCTCCATTCGTGATGACCATGTGATCGAAACCTGCAACAAGTACGGCATGGTGATGTGCTTCACCGGACTTCGTCTGTTCCATCATTAGAGGAAGAGGAGGAAGGCAAATGCGAAGCATTTTTGGAATGTCTTCCGACGGCATGGCAGGTGACGTGAAGCGGCGCGTGCCGCTATCGAATTTTTAGGAGTAATTGTATGTATGAATTGTTGAAGGAGGAGGGACGCGCTAAGCGCGGTGTATTCCACACCGTCCATGGCGATATCCAGACTCCCGTATTTATGAACGTGGGCACGGCGGCGGCGATTAAGGGCGCCGTGTCCACCGAGGATTTAAAGCAGTTGAAAACACAGGTGCAGCTGTCAAACACGTACCATCTCCATGTGCGTACCGGGGACGAGACGATCAAGGAGCTTGGCGGGCTGCATCGCTTTATGGTGTGGGACAAACCGATTCTCACGGACAGCGGCGGCTTTCAGGTGTTTTCCCTGGCGGGGCTGCGAAAGATTAAGGAGGAGGGCGTTCACTTCCATTCCCATATCGACGGGCGTAAAATTTTCATGGGCCCGGAGGAGAGTATGCAGATCCAGTCAAACCTCGGCTCCACGATCGCGATGGCGTTTGACGAATGCGCGCCCGCCCTGGCAGACCGCGCATACGTGGAGGCTTCGGTTGCCCGTACGACGCGCTGGCTTTTGCGGTGTAAGGAAAGGCTCGCCGCTTTGAACGCACGGGAGGATACGGTTAACCGTCATCAGCTTTTGTTCGGCATCAACCAGGGGGCGATCTTCGATGATGTGCGCATCGACCACGCAAAGCGGATTTCCGAGCTGGAGCTTTCCGGGTACGCCATCGGCGGCCTTGCGGTGGGGGAGAGCCATGAACAGATGTACCACATTTTAGATGTGACGGTGCCGCATCTGCCGAGAAGGAAGCCGACCTACCTCATGGGTGTCGGGACACCCGCGAATATCTTAGAGGGCGTGGAGCGGGGCGTGGACTTTTTCGACTGTGTGTACCCCACCAGAAACGGGCGGCACGGGCATGCCTACACGAATGAGGGAAAGCTTAATCTGCTGAACCAGAAATTTGAGAAGGACATGCGTCCCATCGAGGAGGACTGCGGCTGCCCGGCGTGCCGGCATTACTCCCGGGCTTATGTGCGCCATCTCTTAAAGGCGAAGGAGATGCTGGGCATGCGTCTGCTTGTGATGCACAACCTCTATTTTTACAATACGATGATGGAGGAGATTCGCGACGCGCTCGATGCGGGACGGTTTGCGGCGTATAAGGAGGAAAAGCTCTACCGGATGGGACAGACCGGGTGATGCCGCCAGAGTGGAACGACGTGAAAAAACGTGCAGCTCTCCAGGCTGCTTTGGTCAAAATAAAGTAAGGGAGCTGCTTGTGATGCCGGAATGCTTCTGTCATTCCGGCATCGCTTTTAGAGACGGTTATTTCTTGTGAATCGTCTTGTAGCATTTCCAGAACGAAACGGCAAACGACAGAAAAATCGCCAGATAGATGAAAAACATAACAAACAACAGCGTCAGCAGAATACTGTTTGCAGACGTGTAAAACATGGTCCGCGATACCAGCTGCGGAATAATGAACAAAAAGAATATGATCATAAGAGATGATATCCGCCCGGTGAAAATCCGCTTCATCATATCCAGCCGGGAAGCGTCATCACAGAAGATTTCCTCTTCCGTTGCGCCCATTTCGGAGACTGCTTTGCGGAAATAGCTGTAGCCTGCATAATTCTGCAGGTACTCCCATCCGCAGTCGGTGAACATTTTGACATATTCGTTTTTATTTGTCTGGCTGTCCGGATTGTAGTCTAACTGGTAGACCACGTCCTTTGGCTCGCATTTTTGAAAGCGATAGAGGCAAAGACCGCTGACTGAGACAAATTCCCAGCCGTTTTTGTGCTGCTCCCGCAAATATTGCTCTTCTTTTTTCCATTCCGGTACAGAGAAAAACCGGATCTCAGTTTTTGTATTTTTCATTTTGCTCTGATTCCTCCATACTTTGATATAGTCGTTTGATGCGTTTCATTTCCAGGTCAAGCACCTTAGTTCCAAGCTCCGTAATACCGTAAATTTTGCGGTTTTCTTCTTCCCGGATAAACCGGATCAGACCGTCCTTTTCCATTTTAGACAGACTGCCGTAGAGTGTCCCGGGACTGATTTTCAGTTCACCCTGCGTTAATTGTTCCGTTTTTTTGACTATGCCGTATCCGTGGGTTTCCTGTCTCAGACAAAGCAGGATGTAAAAGCCTGTTTCAGTCATAGGCACGTATACTTTTCTGATATGACGATCTATCATAGCACCCCCTAACACTGCTATATATCGAACTTCGATATATAGTATAGCACTGCGATATATGAATGTCAAGCGCAGCCGGGCAGATCAAAGCAGCTCATTTTTTAAAGACGTAAATCATGCAAAAACACTGGAGGTTATGTCAACCTGTTATAGCGCGGAAGCGAAAATATAAATTTATACTTGATGTTGGCGGCGGTTTTGTGTATGATTGTACTAGTATAGCAAATATTAAGTTATTGATAGTTTAAATAGTTGCCGCTTCATCA
>CAJUSH010000027.1 GCA_910589045.1 uncultured Eubacterium sp. | reverse complement strand
CCGGGCTTCACAGGGCAGGATGCCGGATAACGTCCGGTGGAGGTGACTCCCAGGCCAGTGCAACAGAAATATACCGCCGTCGGTGCCTCGTATCATGGATACGCCGCACCGGCGGTAAGGGTGGAAAGGCAGTGTAAGAGACTACCGTGCGGCTGGTAACAGCCGCAGCCATGTAAACCCCATCCGAAGCAAGACCAAAGCGAAGCAGTGACGTGGCCCGCCAGCTTCAGGTAGGTCGCTTGAGGCGCATGGCGACATGCGTCCTAGATAGATGATCATTCACGACATAACCCGGCTTATCGTTCTGCTTAACCGTATTTTTTCTAATTTATTAAAAAAGTATTAAATCTGCCGCATTTATATTGACGAAGTGAAAAATAGGCTATAACATACTATTGACTCCTTATATTATTTCAAATTGGAAGAGGTAAAGGTCGATGAGATTTCGAGAAAAAATGCAGCAGTTTATGTACGGCAGATATGGAAATGATCAATTGTCCAGACTATATCTCGGTGCGACACTGGTTCTTTTGGTGTTGTCCCTGTTCACGCGCTGGACAATTTTTTATGTTGCGGGGATTGCCCTGCTTGTTTATTGTTATTATCGTATGTTTTCCAAAAATACGGCAAAAATGAGCGCGCAGAACCAGAAGTATCTGAACTGGCGCTACGGGCTTGCGGTGAAAAAGCAGAAGGCGAGAACCCAGGCAGAGCAGCGCAGGATCTATCATTTTTATAAATGTCCCCAGTGCAGGCAGAAGGTACGCGTGCCCAGAGGGCATGGGAAGATCTGTATCACCTGTCCGAAATGTAAGATGGAATTTATCCGCAAAAGCTAAGGGCTGCTGCCGTTGTGGGATGCGGCCGCGAAGGCACGGGACAGTAACTGAGAGGTTTTTATGTTTGGATATATTCATGCAAATGCAAAGGAGCTGACCGAAGAGAATAAGATTACCTATCAGGCATATTACTGCGGGCTTTGCCGTCAGCTAAAGGAAAATTGTGGAAAAAAGGGACAGATGCTGTTAAACTATGATATGACCTTTCTCATCATTTTGCTCAGCGGGCTTTATGAGCTGCAGAACACGCATCAGACGTACAGCTGTGTGCGTCATCCGGGCAGCAGGCAGAATGTGTGGATCAACGATGCTACGCGCTACGCGGCGGATATGAACGTGCTGCTCTCGTACCATAATTCACTGGATGACTGGAGAGACGAGCATTCGGTGCCGAAAAAGATGGTGGTTCGGGCATTGCATGAGGACTATGTGCGCATCGGCGCAGGATATCCCAGGCAGATGGCGGCGCTTGAGCGTTACCTCACGCAGCTTGCGGCAGCGGAGGAGCGGCGGGAGACCAACATCGATCTGGTGGCGGGGCTCACCGGGGAGATGTTAGGGGAGATTTTCGACTGGCGGCAGGATGAGTGGTCGGAGGAGCTAAGGTGCTTCGGCTTTTACATGGGAAAATTTATATATCTCATGGATGCGTACGAGGACTGCGAGAAGGATCGGAAAAGCAAGCGCTACAACATCCTTTCGTTTATATCGAAGGATGCGGAGTATGAGACGTACTGCAGGCAGCTTCTGATCAGTATGATGGCGGAGTGCGCCAAGTCCTTTGAACGGCTGCCGATTTTTCAGCACGCGGACATTCTGCGAAATGTGCTTTATTCCGGTGTGTGGACGCGCTATGAGTATGTGCAGCTTAAACGCAGAAAAAAGGAATTGAAGGCAAAAAAAGCGGCGGCCGTGCGGCGGACGAAGAAAACAGGAACGAATAAGAGGAAGAAAAAACGTGGCAAATCCTTATGAGGTGCTGGGGGTGTCCCCGGGCGCCAGTGATGATGACATAAAAAAAGCATACCGGAGCCTGAGCAGGAAATATCATCCGGACGCCAACATCAACAATCCAAACAGGGCGCAGGCAGAGGAACGCTTTAAAGAGGTGCAGCAGGCCTACGACCAGATCATGAAGGAGAAGCAGCAGGGCTACAGCTACGACAGCTTCGGAGGCAGCTACGGCCAGGGGCAGCAGGGCGGCTACTATGGAAGTTTCGGCGGTTTTGGCGGCGCCTACGGGGGCCGGGCAGGTCAGGGCAGCGCTGCATCGGATACGGATACGATCGAGCTCCAGGCGGCGGCGAATTATATCAGTCACCGTTGTTACCGGGAGGCGCTCAATGTGCTCTCAAACATTAAAAATCGTTCCGCGACCTGGTATTATTACAGTGCGATGGCAAATGCCGGGGCCGGCAACAATGTGACGGCTAGGGAGCACATCGCGCAGGCATGTGCCATGGAGCCGAACAATATGCAGTACCGTGCGTTCGAGCAGCAGCTCACCTACGGCGGCGACTGGTACAGTAATATGGGGCGGGGCTATGTCAGGCCCTTTGCAGGCAGCAACAGCTTTTGCCTGAGCCTTTGCCTGATGAATATTTTCTGTAACTGCTGCTGCAGTCCGTTCGGGCTTCGTATGTGAGCGGATAAAAAAGAATAGAAAATTTTTGTATGAAAATAAAAAAATCCCTGTCAGTCGTATATGAAGGGTTACTATGGGCGGCTCCGGAGCCGTGAATCGTAACCATGAAGGAGCGTGTCGGCTGGCAGGGTTTTTTTGTTGTGCAGGAGACATAAACATTATGCGTGCTCCTCTTTTTCCTGTTCTTTATAAAATGCAACCATCAGGCCGCGGACGCAATCGCGGTTTTCTTCATTTAACCGGTGATAGTAGGTGAGGATTCTGCGGTCAACATCCGACAGATTCCGGATACTGAATTTGCCGGGCACCTTTTCGTCAGACTGCAAAAGCAGATAATCTGTCGTCACCCCAAAAAATTTGCTCAGGGCAATAATGTTTTCAGGAGTCGGATAACAAATGTTACGTTCGTAGTTTGAGATCATTTTATTGTTGATGTGAAGTGCGTTTGCAACGTCTGTCTGCTTCAAATCCAGCGCTTCACGCAGATCCCGTATGCGATCACCTATCTGCATATGCATTACCTCCTTTGCATGTCAGTTTCTAATTAAGATTATAGACTGAATCCGGTTATTTCCTCTTCTTGTCCTAAAATATTGAATTGAATCATATTTTTGTAGACAAAAAACTCTCTGCAGGTTTGTCAAATCATATATGCTGCTGCGGCTCACGCTCCGGCCGGCAGCGGGCAGCCTGGACATGAAAATTCGCTCTGCAAAGTCCGGACTGCCGTCAGAACCGTGTTTTTTCGCATGTGCACAGCAATTGCGCGGCTGCGCGGTGAAGGGCAGCCGTATTCTTTCCTAATCGCAAAATATTTGACGAAAGTATTTGACAGTCAAAAAATAATAGAATAATATAGAAGATAGGGCAGAAAAAGTCCTATATAATATCATCTACATGTGATGGGAGCACGGAATACAAATGATAAGCTTTAACATACCGCCGTATCAGAAAAATGCGATCGTATACATACAGGATGCGATTGACACACATAAAATATGCGGGGACGGCGCATATACAAAAAAATGCAGTGAGTGGCTGGAGCATCGGACCGGATCAGCGAAAGCGCTTCTGACGACCTCCTGCACCCATGCGCTGGAGATGGCTGCGATGCTCGCCGGAATAAAGGCGGGAGACGAGGTGATCATGCCCTCTTATACGTTTGTCTCCACTGCGGATGCCTTTGTGCTGCGGGGCGCGAAAATTGTGTTTGTGGATATCCGGCCGGATACGATGAACATCGATGAAGCACTCATTGAGCCTGCGATTACGGAGCGCACGAGGGCGATTGCGCCGGTCCACTATGCAGGGGTGGGCTGTGAAATGGACACGATCATGAAAATCGCACAAAAGTACAAGCTTGCCGTGGTCGAGGACGCGGCGCAGGGTATGATGTGCACTTATAAGGGGAAGGAGCTGGGCGCAATCGGCGATTATGGCTGCTACAGCTTCCACGAAACCAAGAACTACAGCATGGGAGAGGGCGGTGCACTCCTGCTCAAAAGCCCGGATAAAATTCTCGATGCCGAGATTATCCGGGAAAAGGGGACAAACCGCAGCCAGTTTTTCCGGGGCGAGGTGGACAAGTATTCATGGAGGGAGGCAGGCTCCTCCTATCTGCCCAGTGATCTGAATGCGGCGTATCTCTGGGCGCAGCTTGAGAAGGCGCGGGAGATCAATGAGAGCCGTCTGCGGCTGTGGCAGCGCTACTATGCGTGTCTCCTGCCGCTGGAGCAGTCCGAAAAGCTGACCCTGCCGCGGGTGCCCCGGGAATGCGTACACAACGGGCACATGTTTTACATAAAGCTTCGGGATATTGAGGAGCGGACGGCTATGATCGAGTATCTGAAGGCGCAGGGCATCAACGCCGTATTTCATTATATTCCCCTCCATTCCTCCGATGCCGGGAGAAAATACGGCAGGTTTCATGGTGAGGATCGGTATACGACGAGGGAGAGCGAGCGGCTGCTGCGTCTTCCCATGTATTTCGGGCTGAAGGAAGAGGAGGTGGAGTGGATCTGCAGGACGGTGGCCGGATTTTGGACATAAGAAAGCGGTAGGGGAGGACGAGGCATGGAACTTACAGGCATGATTTTTTTGTTTGCTTTTTTGCCCCTGTCATTAGCAGTTTATTATATCGCCAATGACAGGGCAAAGGAATATGTACTTTTCGGAATCAGCCTGCTCTTTTATTCCTTCGGGTCACCGGACTATCTGCTGCTGTTTCTGGTTTCCATTGCTGTGACAGTGCTGATTGGGAGGTCGCTTGCCGGCAGATCGGGGGGGGGTAAAACGGATTCTGTTATTTGCCGGGATTGCGTGGAATGTGGGGCTGTTAGCCTATTATAAATATGCGGATTTCGGAGTGAGTCTTTTTCATATCTTTTCCGGCAGTGCCCTGGAAGAGGTCCGGTCGGTGCTCCCTCTTGGAATATCATTTTTCACATTTAAAGCGATTTCTTATCTCGTCGACATCTACACGGATCGGGCACGGCTGTCCGGGTATCCGGTGCATGACGCGCTGTATCTTTCTTTTTTTGCGCAGATTCAATCCGGCCCGCTGACCAGGTATCAGGATTTGCAGCTTCAAAGCGAGCGCGGCAGGCGAAGGGATTTGTTTGCGGACGGCGTGTTTCGATTTCTGATCGGGTTTAATAAGAAGATTCTTCTGGCAAATGTGCTGGCAAATATTACGAATGAAATTTTTGCCGCGCCGCCGGAGGGCCTTTCCGCCGCGTATGCGTGGCTTGGCTCGATCTGCTATTCCCTTCAGCTGTTTTTTGATTTTGCGGGCTATTCGGACATGGCGATCGGATTGTCGCAGATGTTCGGATATCCGTGCGCGGAAAATTTTGATTACCCGTATATGACGGAATCAGCAGCGAAATTTTGGAGACGGTGGCATATTTCCCTGAGCCGGTGGTTTCGGGACTATATCTATATACCGCTGGGCGGCTCCCGGGGCGAGAGCAAATGCGGGGTCTATGTCAATTTATTTGTGGTGTGGATTCTTACGGGAATCTGGCACGGCAGCGCGTTGAATTTTGTGGTGTGGGGTCTGGGCTATTTTGCGGTGATTGCGTTTGAGCGCGGGACAAATATGCCAAAGCGGCTGAAAACAAAAGCCGGGAAGCTCGTCTATCGGCTTTTTACCCTGCTGTTTATCAATTTCCAGTGGGTTATTTTCAGAAGTGCGGATTTGAAAACAGGGCTTGCTTACGTGAAGCAGATGTTCCTTTTCGGCGGGAGCTCCCTGGCGGATTTACGGACGAAATTTTTACTCCGTGAATATGCGCTCTTTCTTTTCGGGGCGATTTTCCTGTGCTTTCCTGTTGTTCCGTGGATGAAAAAAAAGCTGGAAAGGAGCAGGGAGTGGTCTGTGGCCTATGAGGTGCTGCTTTCCGTAATTGTGATCGGGTTATTTGTGTGGGCCGTTTCCTTTGTGGTTTCCGGACAGAATCATCCGTTTGCATATGCGAATTTTTAGAGGGGAGGACGTGCAGGGCAATGTGTGCAGGTGTTTCAAAAAGGATAGCCGCGGTTGTTTTTATCGGTATGCTGTGTCTGGTCTTTTTAAAAAGCGGTTCTTACATGGAAATCCGCAGGCTGGCGGAGCTTTTAAGACAGGATGCGGAAGCGTCGGAATCGGAGGATGTGCTGACGATGGACAGACTGGAAACCGAATTTTCCTCGGGGCTGTGGAAGCAGAGGATGCTGCTTGAGCTCAACGGCTGGATGGGGAAAAGGCTCCATATGCAGGGATTTTACAGCGGCATGGGAATATATGTGACGGATGATAACTATATCGTATCGGCTTCGGACAGCACAAGCACGGATTATGAGTATGAGGAGCTTTTGTCCCTCAAGCATTTTCTGGACGAAAACGGGATTGGGCTGCTCTATGTCAATGAGCCGACAAAGTATGTGGACGACGATTTTTTCCGGGAGGAATTTGGTGTTGAAACATACAGCAACCGCAATATGGATCGCTTCCTGATGCGTATCCGGGAGGCGGGCGTGCCTGCGATCGATCTGCGGGACAACATCCGCAAGGAGGGTCTGAATGTCCGGGATTTGTTTTACAGGACGGATCATCACTGGACGACGAGAGCCGGGCTGTGGGCGGTTCGGATCATAGCGGAGGGCTTAAATACGTACTGCGGCTATTCGGTGGATACGTCCGTCTACGACGAGTCAAATTACAATTTTACCGAGTGGAACGCCTGCTGGCTGGGCGAGCAGGGCAGAAAGCTGAGTCAGGCATACGTGGGTCTGGATGACTACACGGAAATCAAGCCGAATTTTACCACCAGCTATACGTTTTTCGGAAGCGAGGGGGCCTATGAGGGCACGTTTGACCGTTTTATCAACGAGGAGGTTTACAATCCGGAAAACAGCGTGTACGAAAACAAGAGCTGGCATTATTCCTACAATCAAATAAGCTGTATCAACCATAACGCCGCATCCGGCAAGGTACTCCTACTGGGGGATTCCTATGAGCAGGTGACAGAGCCGTTCCTCTCGCTGGGCGTTCGTGAAATAGACGCTCTGATTTTGCGAAATTATGACGATTCCTTTCATCTGAGGGATTATATTTTAGAGAAGGGCTATGACACGGTGCTTATCTGCTATGCGCAGTTCATGCTTGGCGCGCATGACAATGAGGCTTCGGCAAATTACCGGATGTTTTGTTTTGAGTAGCGGCTGAGGGGCGCAGGGGTCAGGCTGGCAGCAGGAGCCTACGAATAAAAGGAACGCCTTGCTTTGACTGCGTTCCTTTTCTGAATGAGCGATTTATTTTCTCTGGTATTGATTCCGCAAATTATTGAAAGTGAGGGACTGCTTATGGATCATGCAGGAAATTTATCGTAGCATATTATTTGGATGCAAACAGCCGGTGTGCCTCTTCTTCTGATTCAAATTGAAGAATATAATATCCCCTGCGCGTGGAGCTGTCAATGATATGGCTTTCCGGACGATTCTCAATGTTACTGATTTCGCATATATATTCCGGTTTTTTGCGCTTCAAGCTCTCTAAATATTTCAAATCCTCATCCTTCAAAATAAACTTAATTGCTCCGATTTTTTGACTGTGCGTTTTCGTAAAATCAGGTTCCTTTCCGCAGGCAGCATCAATGACCATTTTTAAAAAGTCATATCCGGTCGATATTTGCACTAAATGAGAACCGATACAGTCTCCGCCCATCCGCGCCCCGATTTCAATCAGCCGAATGCGTCCATCTTTAGAAATTTTAAATTCTGTATGAGAAGCACCGTAACGAATTTCCAGAGCATCGAGTGCTTTAAATACATTTTTTTTGATTTTTTCGGTTGTTTCCCTGTCTAGTCCGGCGGGCTGGATATGTCCTGTTTCAATAAAATGCGGAGCGCCGGTTGTAAATTTTTTTGTCAATTGCAGAAAATGATGCTTTCCTTCAAATGAGATGCACTCACAGCTAAACTCCTCACCTTCCATATATTCTTCTATAATTGCTTTTTTTTCAAAGGAATTTTTTAATGCAGCATCAAGTGCTGCGTATAAGCCGGAGGAATCTTCCAACTTAGTAATTGCCCTGCTCCCTGAACGATCCGTGGGTTTTACAATCATCGGATAACAAAAATGGGGTGTTTCATGGAAGTTTTTCTTGTCAGAATATAAATAATATTGCGGTGTGTCTATTCCGACAGCTTCAAACGCCTTTCTCATCTCATATTTATTTGAAGAGACAAGGGAGCTGTATTCACTGTTGCACGGTAAAAACAGGCGATTTGCAATATAATTCACCGTAATTGCAGCCAAATCGGAGGCTATAGTGACAACTGCTTTTGGAGCTATTTTTTTACACTTTTCCAAAATAAGCGTCTTTTCCGTAATGCTGATCGGATAAAAAAAATCTGCGTTTTTTTTACCGACGGCCCCCTCAGGCCATGCAAATACATGTGTTTCAAAGCCCATTTCCTTTGCTTTCAAAATCAGAGGATTTTGGAAGCAGCCTGCCCCAATAATTACAATTTTATCTTTCATGCTGTACATCTCCTATGTCAAAAGGGCTTTTAAATTTCAGTACAATCACTGTTTCCGATTCGGTCTGAAATTTATCCCCCATTCTCATTCGAATTGCTTTTCCTTCCGAAATAAAATATGCGTTTAGCCGCTTTATTACTTTATCAGCCCGCTCCTGACTGACAAGATAATAGATATTTTGATTTTCATGAATGGCAGCGTAAATATCTTCAATTCCCCGAGATTCCAATGATTTTTGAAAAATCGGGCTATTATATGTCCATCCTCCGATTCCCAGACAATTAGCCGCATCATAGCCCCGGCGCATAACCAGTTCGCCTCTCTGCGAAAATGATCCAAAATCCCGGAAATATTCGTTTTGCGGATGTTCTTTACAATATTGAAGCAGTTGTATTTTGCTTCTTGCCAACGCTGCATTTTCGCAATTCTCCCTGTACAATGCAGGAAATTCAACTCCAATCATGCTGATGAGAAAAATGCAGCACATAATATTCAAAATACGTGCCACGGCAGAATGTTCCTTCGCGGAAAGGCCAATAGAATCAAACAGATTTCCGGAAAGTACGCCTAAAATACCATAGTAGATACATTTTATAACACGTTCGGGAAGCCTGCCTTTATATGCCAGATAGCCTACCAGCACAACTGCCCAGAGTATAACCGCACCGATGAAAAAAATTTTTTCCCGTTTACTGCAAACCGAACAATTACAAAAGAACAGCAGCAGGATCAGCGAATTTAAGACAAGATATTTGAGATCGAAGAGTGTCTCCTGTAATAGTTTCATCATATTTTTTATAAAGTCCTTTCGATATATTTCTCCGGACAGATTTGCAATTGTTTTCAAATTGATGCTTTTAAAATTGTCGCAGGGTATTACATAATTATAGTCGGCCCGCATTAAGTCACAGGCCTCTCTTGTAATTCCTGCTTTCTCATATACATCCGCATAAGTATCAAAATCAGGATAACCATAATAATCAAACAACACCGAGCGGTCCTTCGTATATTCTTTATATGCCTGCCACTCCTCACTTGCATATGCATGGGTATGTATAAGCATTACTGTTCCTGTTGTCAGAAGACATAAAATAAGAAACATCACCTGATCTCGGATCTGTGTACATCTTTCCGGTGGTGCATCAACTGCCATGGACATACGAAGCTTCTGTACTTTTCGAAGCCAGCAGATCCCCATCAGAGGAAAAAGCATAAAAGCAACCGTATGACGAATGCAGAAGCTGAATAATAAAAGGAAGATGCAGCTCCCATATTCTCGGATTTTTGAACGCCTGGGCATTTCTGACGGCATTGTCATATAGCGGAAAATCGCAGTCATGCCTAAAATGCCTGAGGTAATCGTCCATTCAACATGGATTAAATGCGTCATAAACAGTAGAAGCACAGCAAAAACAGACGTAATATAATATAAGATTTTTCTGATATGACAAAGCATACATGCCCGTGAAAAAATAAGGAAAAAGCACCAGGCAAGCGAACTAAGTAAAAACAGCTGATACCATGCGACACGATTATCAAGCTTATATAAAAATGTCAAAAATGCTGCTAAGGGATATCGAAGAAAATAGCAGTGTGCATCAGGTACACCCATGGTAGTTCCGGACATGATATTTTGATATGCGGCATCATCCGGTGAAATTAAAAGAATTTCAAATACCGCTGCTGTCAGAAAAAATATAACCGCAACGATTATCGTGCATATCAAAATGTCTATATGTTTCCGGAAAAAAACACCTGTTTTTTTACAATTTGCGTTCCAATTCATTCGCGTTCCCTCTTCCTGCTTATGATTGCTGTCAGATTTTTTCGATTTTTGACAAACATCCCTGTTAAGACAGTAAATATTGCGAACCATCTAACATAGAACGGCATTTGGTAGACAGACATCATGCAAAAATTTATACATGCAAAAAACAAAATAGCAAAGATGGTCGGGCGGACAGGTAAAACATCTTCCATATTGCATTTTTTCATAAATAAGCTATGCAGAACCACTGCAGCAAAATAGGAGGAGGCCGTTGTATATGCTGCCGCGCGATAACCAAAGCGGGCAATAAAAACGTAATTTAGCAGCAAATTAACTGCCATGGAACAAAGGCTTGCGGCAGCTGCACACCCGGTTTTTTTATAAAACTTCTCCACATTCGTATAGCCTACGGTTATAAAATGAATCAAAGAGCCTGTTACCATCGGCGCAATCAGCCATACTGCGGCACCATAATTGCTGCCTCCCAGAAAAAAGATCAGTTCCGGAGCCGCCATAACAATGAGCCATGTAATGGAACCCATGCCAAACAGCAGCATGTTCCAGACCGCTTGTACCTGACGTTTTTCTTTTAAATGCAGCTTTTCAAACATCCACGGCATCCATGCGCCCTGCACCGCGTTGTTGATAACATCCATAATATAGACCACTGTAGTTGCCACTGCGTAAATTCCTGCATCATCGGAACCGCACAGCTTTTTAATCATAATTTTATCTGACTGGTTTAACACCTGCATGGAAATGGAGTACAGGATGAACGGGGAAGAAAATTTTAATCCGTATAACCAGAAGGAGCGGTCAATCAGTTTTTTTCCTCTTGCAAAAGCCAAAATCGTTACAGCCATTCCTACGAAAACAACCGGAACATAAAAGCTGAGAATACGCAGGCTGACAAGCTGCTCATCATTTAGAAATTTTTTGTATCGCATAACACAGATTACGGAAGTGAGCATTGGCAATACAGCTGAGAGGACAGACAGCAACACGCTGTTTTTACATTGAAACATCTGCCGTTCCCGCTTCTGTACACACAAAATTGATGTATAGAACACCGTGTATAAGAAAATGAACGCAACCAGTTCCTTCGGACAGTCTAAAAAGTATGCAAGCTGATTTCCGAAGGGAAAGCATGCCAAACCGAGCAATACATTGAGTAAAAGAACCATAAAAATACCGGAAGAGATATATGCGTCGAATCGCTCCCTGAAATCAAATCTGGCTCTTTCTATGCTGTTATAAATGCCAAGCGATAAAATAGGATTTAACAAATACAGCCAGGACTCATACGTTTTGACATCTCCGTACACGGACTTTGAGAGAAGCCTGGTAAAAACAGTTGTACATAAAAATGAAATTCCCCGTACCAATATTTCCGAAACAAAATACCACACACCTGTTTTTAACGCTTTCCTGTCTACCTCTGTACTTTTTTTATTACTCATAACCCTGATAGCATGATCCTTTCACGAACAGTCCTTTCTTTATCTGTGGCTCCATGCCTTTCAAGTGCCTTTTACCCAAAACCATATAAGGATACCCAGCAGGCTCCAAATAACCAGTGCAATCAAAGCTTCTCTGCTCAGTGAGCTTGACAGGCCTGGAAAGAGCAGCAGCACCAAAAAGCAGACAGAAAAAATGGTTCCCGCGATGCCGCACAGACCATACTTTTTGCTTTTCTTTTGTTTTGCAATGATAAATGTAATGAAAGAGCTATATCCGTATACCAGTGCTCCTCCTACGGAGGACATCTCTACAATCCAGTTTAAAACCTCGCGGCCAAACCACGGTGCAATCAGTGATATAACCGCAACAGAGACAATCGCGTTTACCGGAATATGCCGTTTGGAATCCACCTTACCCAAAACAGGAGGAATGACCTTATCACCGGCCATGGCATACAGCAGTCTGGCTGATGATAAAAGAAAAGCATTTATTCCTGCCAGGGACGAACATATCATCGCTGTTCCCAAAAGGAGAATACCTGGTTTTCCGAATTTGTACTCGATCGCGGCACCGGTTACCCAGGAATGGTTCTGATTGAGCATTTCTCTCCACGGCATGACTACACCTGTCAGTAGCGCAACCGTGATATAAGTCAATGCTGCGAAGATGATAGCTAAAAACATGATTTTCAAGGTTTTGCTATGGGGAAATTTATATTCTTCCGATGCCTGTGGAATGCAGTCAAACCCGATAAACAAAAATGGTGATATTGCTAATGTTGCCAGCACACATTCTATTTTATTTTCACCTGCAAATGCAGGCTGCAGATTGCTGATCGTGACACCCGAAATGGCCGCGGCAACGGCTCCCACAAAAACGCAGACTGCCAATATGAGAGCCAGGACTGTCTGAATATAACCCGCGAATTTTACACCCACTACGTTAATCCATGTCAAAATCACGATAATCAGGCTCGTAACCAAAATTTCGGCTGGATAAACATCCCATCCTGCCACATTGTAAATCTTTCCTTTTTCTAATAATCCCGGTGTCAAATACCTTAAAATCATAGAAACAGATGTGCTATTCAGCGGTACTAATAAAATGTAAGCAAGCAGCAGAAACCATCCGCAAAGGAACGAATGGGATTTCCCTAAATTTTTTCTGACAAATATATACTCGCCGCCCGCCTGTGGGAACTGCTGAATTAAATAGGAATAATTGATTCCGATAATCAGGATCATGACGGTACCTATCAATATTCCTATTACCATTCCAAGCGGACCTGACAGGGGCAAAAATTTGGTTCCAGGAAGAAAAAAACAGCCTGTACCGATAATGGCTCCAAAGGCAAGTCCCCACACATCAATCTGCCGCAGCTCTTTCTTAAGCTCAGACATCATTTCATTCCTCACTATGCTTATTGTGCAACCGCTTTATCCAATCAGAATTATGTGGGAATCATACAAATCATATTTCTTATCTTTCCATTGGGATCCGGAGGTATGACGCTCATCCACTGGAAATTCATTGCAACCCCGTCGTCGAAAACATCTTTAAAGAGCACAGCAAGCTGTTGCTCCAGCTCTCTGTCTGACTTCTTTGAGTGGATATCCTTTACAGCCTGTATCGTAACCTTTTCATATGATTCCTGAATAAAACGTATCTGATAAATGTCTTCCAGATTTTCCGTAATAACGTACAAGCGTCTCCAGGTCGTTTTCTTTCCGCTTTTCCAGACAAACATGTCATTTTTACGGCTAATAATTTTTTCAATGTAGTCTCTTTCGTTATGCACTTTTAGAACGCCTAAGTCGCCCACCTCATAATTGATAATCGGATATTGCATCCGATAAAGAGATGTTAGCAACAGGCTGCCTTCTCCTTCTTCTTTTATTTCTCCGTGATCCAGAATATTGACTGCTGTAATGTCCTCAAGCACCTGAAAAAATTCCATCCCCGGATAACGGATCGCTGCCGTTGCCATCTCACTGCAGCCATAAAAGCTGAACAAGCCGTCACCGTATACTTTTCTCATGGCCCGCAGGCTGATATGGTCAATATTTTCGCCATTGGGTGTGTAGTACCGGGGCTTTGGAAAGCCCAGACTATGTTCGAGACTGTATTGCGCGATATACATCAGTTCAGCAGCATTTGCTTCGATCAAGTCCGGTTTGTAATCCCTGATTTTACGGATAATCCTTTCTCTCTCCCAGCCTGTCTGAAAGCATTCGCGCCGAAGAATACCAAATTTTTGGACAAACATATGGGAGCCGACGGATTCATCCGCAGCCTCCTGGGTTAATGTTTTTCCAAAAAACGGATTGTATCCTCCTCTCAGCCAGCCGAATAAATGAATGGCGTACTGCATGGCATACTCTCTTGGAGGATAAATATTGGTAATTGGAATCCCGGTGGAACCGCTCGTCTTTGAACGCTTAAAATATTTAGCGGAGGGTCTTTTGTCCTCCTGAAGCATCCAATCCCGATAGTCCGCTTTTGTCAGGACCGGCAGCTTTGCAAGATCCTTTTTTGTCTTGACAGCGTCCGGCCCTATCCCGGCCTGATCGAATCTTTTCTTGTAAAAGGGCACCTCATATGCTCGATACATTAACCGCTGCAGTAATTGATTTTGTAAATTTCTCTGCCATTTGGCGGATTTTGAATGATTCCATATCAGACGCAGCAGGCCTTCCAGACAGTAAAGGTTAAAGAATTTGTTCTGTAATTCGATTTTATTCATTTACAGCTCCTTTTTTGCTCCCTGCACATTCCTTTTTTCACGAATCACATATTGCGGAGAACGGTTTATGCATATATAAATTCTTCCAAGGTATTCTCCGATCACACCCAAAAGAACCATAATAATTCCGCCAATCAGGAGCATTAACGCCACGATAGAAGTGTAGCCTGCCTGAATATTCAGCCCTACGAGTTTTCGGATGACCATAAACGTGCCTGTTCCAAATCCGATGACAGAAAAGGTCAGGCCAAGAACCGTTGCCAGGCGCAGAGGCTTGACTGAAAATGCCGTACATCCGTTCAGCCACAAGGTCAAAGATTTCTTAAAGGTATAACCGGAGTTTCCCACTTCCCGTTTCCGCTCCTCCATTGGAACCATTGCAATCTTTTGTGTCGTCCGAAGCGTCAGTCCTTCCAGATATGGATATGGATTTTCATATTTAATGATTTCTTCACAGACAAAGCGCTTACGTGCAATAAAATTCGAAAAAGTCATTCCCTTCGGCTTCCCGATTAAAAAGCGGACCATATAATCATTTATTCTGCTTCCAAAGTTTTTGAAAATACTCTGTTTTTTCTTCGGATAGCTGGCCATTGACATGTCATAGCCGTCTTCTAGCGGAGCAAGTAGTCGGGCCAGCTCATTTAACGGACATTGTCCATCATCATCCACTCCAATCACAACATCTCCTGTCACCATAGAAAATGCGGCCATGAGAGCAGCGTGCTTTCCTACGTTTTTGGCCAAATCCACTGCTCGTATTCGCGGGTTTGTGCGGCTCAAAGCTGTCAGTACCTGCCATGTTCCGTCCGGCGAAGCGTCATTAACCGCAATAATTTCATAATCACAGTTTCCCAGCTCATGAACCATGGAAATAATCTCATCAATCACCGCTTTTATCGTATATTCACTTTTATAACAGGGGATGGTGAAGCTTAAAAGCATAGTTATTTCTCCTCAGTACACCTGATCTTCATTAAATAAGTTCAGAATCATATTTTGATTTTTTGTATCCGCAATGCGCAGATGACGTTTCACAAACGCAATAGTGTCTTTCAAATCCCGTTCATTTTCACCTGTCATATAAATGCGGGCAAATACCTGATTCAATGTCCCTTTCTCCTTCAGCTCATCCCCGACTTCTTTAAATTGGACGATATCAAAAACATTTCTGTGCGCCATCACAGCTTCCAGTCCGTCAATTCTTCCGATTTTCCCGTTCTGCAGAAGGACAACAAGCACACATGCGGGCTGGGGAAACCTCGGGTTATCACATGTCTTTAAATCCCATCCGTCAAATTTTCCGGTCAGCGCATACCTGATGTGCATTTCAATCTGGTCAATACCGTTTTGCTTCGCTATCTGGAGGTATCCGGCTCCGCCGGAAAGTCGCAGACCCATCTCAAAAAATACAATGTCCTGTTCAACGACGAATCCCTGCATAAAAAACGAACCATTTTTTATACCCAGCTTATCTATCATGGTTTGCAGGCTGGCATGAACCTTTTGGTAATACAAATCTATATATTTTGACGGGAAAAAATATCCTACCGGCTGCGGCGCACAGCCATACTGCTCGTCATTCAAAAGCCTGTCAGCCATTGCAGACAGACTCAGATAGCCATCCTGTATCGTAAAATAAAGATATACATCCTCCGCTTCCAGATATTTTTCCACGACGATCTGCCTGCACGTTGAGACATCCAGCGCCTTTTGAATTGCCCCGGGCATCTCTTCTTTGTAATGACAGACAGAAATCCCTTTGCTGCTGTAGCTGTCAGCAGGCTTCACAATGACCGGATAATTTATGCCCTCGTAATTGTTTTTCAGCAAAGACTCCGGCACATCATCAACAACTTTAATTCCGTATTTGCGGCAATTATTTTTAAAATTCACTTTATTCATTGTCTGCGCAAGCTGTTCAAGTGTCGCATAAAAGGGAAGTCCCAGTGCATCGCAAATTTTTCGGCATGGAGCGAGATTGATATCTACGTATCCGGTAAATACGGCGTTCACTTCTTTTTCTCTTGCGAGTGCTGTCAACGCGTCAATATCCAGAGTACTGATGTCATAAGCTTCGTCAGCCGCCTTTTTTGCGGGCGCATCCTTTACATAGTCAGTTACAATTGTGTAAAGGCCCATCTGTTTCGCTTTATTTATTAAATGTATGGTCAGCTTATGTGCACCTAAAAACAGGATTTTTTTCCCTTTCATTGCATTGTAATTGCTATTGTTATTATTCATTTTTTACCCTCATAAGAAGTTTGATTTTTCTCTGATGTTCACTCATGAACAGCAAAAATATAATAGTTTCCAATTCGTTTTTCTTCTGTTACATAAGCATTTGGCGCATAGTGTCTTTGAATATACGCTAACGTGGATTCCGGGTTTGCTTGATAGGTCAATAAATATACCCTGTCATTGTTGACAATATCTCGATATATATTTTGTACCCCATAGCTATCCAGAATATGATTTATTAACGGTGAACCGGTTTTCCAGCCTCCCATGGAAATCATATTGTCCATCACACCAAAAGGAACGCTGTCGTAAGCTCCATACGCAATGTCCGGGCGCAGATGAAACATTGGGGCAGCGTATAAATGCTCCTCATCCTCTGAGAGAGCTTCGATCAAAACCCGGGCTTCCCGTACTGTTTCGGGTTCCACATGCTTGCCTTCATAAGTAATGCTGTTTACTAGCAGAAACACAAAGGTACACAGGATAACCGCATGCTCTCCCACGGGAATTGGACGCCAATGGAAAAACATACAGCATACTATGATAAATAGAAATGCAAGATCAACCCTACGGATAAAATATCTGCCCTGCCAGAATAAGTACAAATGAAATGCGATTGCTGTAAAGCTTGTATATAATATGATTCCGCCTGATTTACGGCTCCCGCCCAAAATAAAAATCACAATAAAAATGAGCCATATATAAAACAATGTACAGGCTGCATTATGTTCCATAAATTCGCAGAAAAAATCTTTTATCAACTGCAGATGAAGTCTTTTTTTCTGCTTTGCATGTGCCACTGCTTTTAGAGTTTCTACTTGAAATTTTTCCGAATCAGCGATATTCCAGCTTTTATAAAAATTCAAATCCTCCTGCGTCCAGCCGACCTCTTCATATAAGGACTGGTTTTGGGCATAGTCCGGAAAGCCATAATCCAGTAATTCGCTTCTAAAATAGTTAAATTCCGTAAATGCACGCCAGTCCTTTTCTTTTGTGTAACAGCTTTTGCTATATTCTTTGCATCCAAAAATCAGCACCAATATTATAAAAAGAAGGATCCATTTTACACTTTTGGGGGGGGCCCCCTTGCTTTTCCATGTATTTTTCACATCCTCTATAAACAGACTTCCGGCAAAAACTGCAATTGCTGTCAGTGCCATTTCAAAGCGCATCATGCTTCCAATAGTTATCAATGCAGCTGCTGCCATATAATATGCAAGCTCCTGATTTTTCGAGTTTTCTGTCACGGCGTAGACAAACAGCATCATTCCTGCCGCAGCCGCAAACCCGGCCGTCTTTGTAAACTGAACGGCAATATACCCCTCATATCCAAAAAAAGTAAGCAAAATCAACGAAATCCAACTACCGTATTTTATGCCTGAGCGCTCTATTAAAATATATGTAACCGTACACAAAGAAAAGAAAACGATAATAAGCTGAATCAGCGTATACCAGTTTCCGGTCGGAACATGGGTTTCCAGAAATACGATCAGCTTTCCAATTAAAATGTTTATATAAATCAAATGGCTGTCATAGTATCCGCCGGCACCTGAAACAGTCATTCTCATAGCACTGTCGTCATTTGTCTCAAAATATGGCTGAAACAAGCAGACAAGTATAAGAAAAACAATATAATTTAGAAGCAGTGCCCAATTTAAACTTCCGCGTATTTTCCACTTTATTGCATTCACCGTTCTTTCCCAAACCCCTTCTGCCGTATCGCAAAGCATCTTCCGCTTGTCCCGGATTTATCCTATATTCGGGAAACAACTGCCATCTCAATTTAGGTACAAATATTGTTTTTGTACCTTTTTATCTATTGTGAAGGCCATCATTACCGCTCTATCAGAAAGTGCCCCACCTATCCGGAAAACGAAAGCTTTCCCGGATAGGTGGGGCACCGTATGACGAAATGTATGAAATTTAAGCGCTGCCAGGTCTACATTCGACTGATTTGTCAAAAAATCCTCCTGTTTTGACTTATTCTGGCCATATTATAGCTGCTCTTACCAGTTGGATCAATACAAATATATAAAAATAAGGTACCTTTCTGTCAGATTCCTGTCTGATACACCATCATTGGGAGCTTATGATGCCCCTGCCCTCAGAGCCAACATGGCACCTCTTTATGCTTTTTGTTCTGTTTTTCGTCCTTTTTGACCATAATTTAACGAAAAATCGTAAAATAATTGATAAAATCAATTGACAATCTAAAAATATTGGAATACTATAGTGAAAAAGGGAAATCTTTGCGCTGGTATCGCCAGG
The DNA here is from genome assembly GCA_910589045.1 of uncultured Eubacterium sp. Lineage (GTDB taxonomy): Bacteria > Bacillota > Clostridia > Lachnospirales > Lachnospiraceae > W0P33-017. The sequence continues at coordinate 29,466 of CAJUSH010000027.1, read as the reverse complement.
TGAAGTATGCTCAGGACACGCATCAATGAAGCGCTCCATAGTATAGTTCCAGAAAAATGCGACTCATGAATACCCTAAAATAGATTTTGGGGAAGTGAGACGGTTTCTGATAGAGCGGTAGTCACAGTAAAATGAGTTTTGGTTAGATTTCAGGAAAGGTAAAAATTTACCATGAAAGGAAGCAAGAACATTCTGGTAACAGGATCTAACGGTTATATCGGGGGTCATGTTTGTAAATATTTGCAGGATAGAGGGGTATATACGATCGGATTGGGGCGGCGCAAAACGCCTTTACACGAGGTGGATCAATACATATGTTGTGATTTGCAGGCCGAATGCTGTAAAGACATATTGAAAAGCAGCATATCTGAAAACTTGGATGCAGTCGTACACCTGGCTGCGGATATGAGAAAGGAGCCTTTCACGAGACAGGTCTTGACGACAAATTGCGTAGGAACACAACAATTGATAGAGTTTTGTGAGCAAGATAACATTCCGGCTTTTATACAGCTGTCGAGTATTCCGGTGATTGGCGCTCCCATTCAAAACCCTGTTACAGAAGAGCATCCGATCAATCCCCCGACCATATATCATATCACGAAACGGACACAGGAATTGTTAGCAGATTATGCATACCGCATGTTTGGACTGCGAACAGTCAGCTTCCGCATTTCTTCTCCTGTTGGAATTGGAATGAACCCACAAACAATTCTTCCGGTATTTTTAGATAATGCGATAATCGGAAAAGACCTTGTGCTTTCCGGGCATGGCACAAGAAAGCAAAATTATGTGCATGTGACGGATATTGCACAAGCTATTTATAAGTCTATTTTTTCAAATGCTCAGGGTATTTTTAATTTGGGAAGCGATCATTTGGTTTCCAATTACGAATTGGCAGAAAAATGCATTGAAATTACCGCTTCCTCTTCCCGGATTACTTTTTCCGGCCAGGCTGACCCGATGGATGAGTATGTGTGGAACATTTCGCTGGATAAAATAAGATCCGCCATAGGCTATGAGCCGAAAGTAACGATAGAAGCTGCGATTCAGGAGTTGTATGAGCATAAAAGATAACGGCTGGGAGCATAGGGATGAAAACATTATCAGTCATAATACCATGCTATTGTTCGGAAAAAACGATAGGAGCTGTCGTATCGCAGATTATAGAAACAGTCACGAAGGATGCACGCTACGATTATGAAATTATCTGCGTCAATGACTGCTCAAAGGACAATACATGGGAAGTGTTAAAAAAGCTGGCCTGCAATCCGAAAATAAAGATTTTGGATTTGACCCGGAATTTTGGACAGCATTCGGCGTTAATGGCTGGATTTCATCATGTAAAGGGGGACATTATAGTCTGCCTTGACGATGACGGGCAGAATCCGCCGGGGGAAATGTTTAAGCTGATTGATAAGCTGGATGAAGGATACGATTTAGTTTCTGCAAAATATCGACATAAAAGGCATTCCCTGCTAAGAAAAATAGGGACAAAAATAAGCTTCGCGATGTCTGCCTATTTACTCGGCAGACCAAAGAACGTTGACCTGAACAGCTATTATGTGTTTCAACGCTATATTTTGGATGAGGTAGTTAAATATACAAATCCTTATCCATTCGTGCACGGTCTTGTCCTGAGGGTGACAAGAAATATGACAAATGTGGAGATTGACCATCAGGAGCGGCAGGAAGGAACCTCCGGATACAGCTTTAAAAAGCTGGTATCGCTTTGGATGAATGGCTTCACGGCTTTTTCAGAAAAGCCCTTGCGGATTGCTTCCTGTATGGGAGTTTTATGCGCCATTTTAGGGTTCGTATATGGCGCCTATATTATTATTCAGAAAATACTGCGTCCTGAGATTATGCTTGGTTACAGCTCCACGATGGCGGCAATTATGTTTTTTAGCGGAGTGATCATGCTATTTTTAGGATTGCTTGGGGAATATATCGGCCGGATTTATATCTGCATCAATCATGCGCCGCAATTTGCCATTCGGCAGGCGGTAAATATTGATCGGAAATCCGGGGATTGCAAGAATGATCCGATGACAATCAGACGGTCAGATATAACGGAGTACAGCGGGGAAATTCAGGAGAAGAATGTACCGGAAGAGTCCTAATACGAAAATAAATCATAATGAATGCAGCCGGAAGGGAGGGAAAAACATTGAATCATATAGAAAAGAAAATGCTGGATATTTTGAAATGCCTGCGTGATGATTATGGGATTATTGCGATCAAGGCAGAGTTCGAGGCAGAGGGAAGCAGAACCGATGAACTGGTAATGCTAAATGAAATTATATTCCGGGCTGATATGAAGCTATATGTGAAAATTGGCGGTTGTGAGGCAGTGCGGGATCTGGATCAGTGCAGGTTGCTGGGGGCTTCCGGAATAATGGCTCCGATGATTGAATCCCCCTTTGCCATGAAAAAATTTGCAGGAGCGGCAAAGAAAGTATATGGGGAATCCTATAAAGAGGTAGAATGGATTATCAATGCGGAGACAAAAACCTGTCATGAAAATCTGGATGCAATTTTAGCAGAAGGGAAGAATTTTTTGGATACGGTTTCAATTGGACGGGTTGATTTGTCGACATCCATGGGACTTACAAGAGAACAGATGAACAGTGATGCAATGCTTGCTGTCACCAGTGATATCGCGTCGCGCTGTAAGCAGGCGGGTTATTGTGTAAACTTCGGGGGCGGCATTTCCTTTGACGCGATACCATTTATTCGAAAGCTATATCCGCTGAACGACCGTTTTGAAACCCGTAAGGTGGTATTTCATGCATGTGATGATGAAAACCGATTAAATAATGAAATTTTAAAGGCAATGGAGTTTGAGACACTTTATCTGAAAAATAAAGGAGATTACTACAACCGGATGGCACGCGAGGATCAGGCGCGTTTGAAGATGATGGCAGAGCGGCTGGAAATGGCAGGTGTTTCTTTATAAATGAAACAGGAGAAATTATTGATTCTAAATGGCAGTTTCAGTGAATTGACACTTATTCAGAAAGCTAAGGAAATGGGCTTCTACGTGGTTACTACGGGAAACATGCCAGCGCTAATCGGGCATTCGTATGCAGATGAATATATACCGGCTGATTATTCCGATAAGGAACAAATACTTTCTCTGGTAAAAGAGAACAGAATTACAAAAATAGTCAGTAATGCTAACGATTTTGGCGTTTTGACTGCGGCATATGTGGCGGAACAGATGGGATGGGAAGGACATGATACCTATGAACATGCAGTGCTGCTTCATCATAAGGATAAATTTAAAGCATACTGCATAGAGAAAGGAATTCCTTCGCCAAAATCTGAGATTTTTACAGACAAGGGTGCAGCATTTACATATGCCAAAAATTGCTGTTATCCGATCATTGTGAAGGCGAATGATCTGACGGGTGGAAAGGGAATTTCCAGGGCGGTTAATTTTTCCGAGGCAGAAGCTGCCATAGAAAATGCTTTCCAAAAATCAAGGGACAAATGTATCGTAATGGAGCCTTTTCTGACCGGCAGGCAGCAGTCTTTTGGAGGCTTTATTTCCGGAGGGAAAATTATTGCTTCTTACAGTAACGATTGTATTTCTGTCGTAAATCCTTATTTGATTCAGGCCGAGACGCTTCCGGCTGAGCAGATTGAAACTATACGTCCGGAGCTGGAAAGAATTATGCAGGAAATCGTAAGTGATCTGAATCTTTGTGACGGAATTTTTTGCCTGCAGTATATGGTATGTGACGGGCGCCCTTATATCATCGAAATGATGCGCCGCTGCTTCGGAAATCAGTTTTTGACGCTGGCAAGTGCCAATACGGGCTTTCCGTGGGAGGAAGCATATCTTCTGGCACAGACGGGGCAGGATACATCCGGCATTACCTGTGGGGAACCGGAACGGAAATATTGCGGGCATTATGGGATTATGATATCTCAAAACGGCATTTTTAAAAGGTACACGATCGCACCGGAATTTGAAAAGCATATTTTCATGAAGATCGATATGCTAAAACCCGGTGAAGCGATTGAAGACTGCATGAACCAGCGCGTTGCATATGTCTATTATGCGTATGACAGCGGAGCGGAAATGCGGGCAGCGTCGCGGCATTTTCATGAGATGGTACATGTGGAATTGGAGCATTAAAAGGTATCGTCGGAAAATGGAGGATATGCAGAGGAAGGATAGAAAATGCCTGTAAAATTGACGGATCAACAGAAAAGAAATTTGATAAATACGCTGCTTCTCAATGATGTCATTTATCTTTTGATGGGATTATTTTTTTACGCTGCATATGAGTGTCAGCTGGACGAGATGATCCGGGCGGCAATCGGTGGGGTATCCGGCACAAAAACATCTTATATTCTATACAGCCATATATTGATTGGATGGCTGTTAAAAGGATTGACCATGGTTCTTCCGGCTTTTGGATGGTATTACGCATATTTGAGCGTATGCGCATTGGCAGCATTGTCCCTGATTTGCTATGTGATCATGAAACGGAGCGGGAATCAGACTGGCCTGACTGTTTCGGCAGTGCTGGCAGCCTTTGTGGGGTATGAGTGTTATGTCCTGCCGGGATGTATGAAAACAGCAGGTGTTCTGGCATTTGCCGCACTGATTGTTTTTATGGACGCGGCAGAAACAGGATCGATTAAAAACAGGGGGCGCAAAATACTGATTGTGTTTTTAGCGGCGCTCGGCAGTATGACGCAGTTTTCGGCGTTTTGCATGACTGTCATCGTCGGGTTTGTCAGTATGGGAGTTTATTTTGCCGTTAAAAGCAAAGGATTGCTGGTTTTCCGGATCCGGGAACTGAGAAAGAATGGGATATTTCGTTCATTTGCAGTGACAGTGATAGGTATATGTTTTGTATCTGCACTGGTGTGGGCAATGGATTATGCCGGATATCAGTTTGACGGGCGGACGGATACGGGCAGGTATCGTGCTGCCATTATTCGAATGTATGGATACGGAATGGGGGATTACGATGCGGTATATCAGGATATATATGGAATTGATGAACAGGAATATGCCGCAATTCAAAATGGAAGCTTTGGCATTTTGGACAATGAAGGCTGGAAGGTACTGGAAAGACTTTCAAAGGACGGACGGGGGCTTACCGGAAAAAAGCTCAACAGCTATTTTAAGACAGTGCCGCTTGCCCTGTTTAAAAGGGGAATGTTTTATTTGTGGCTCATAATGCTGGCCATGCTGCTTTTCTCACCGGCAGAAGGAAAGCTGAAAAGAAGCATGGTCGGGATGGAGATCGGAATACTGTTAGCATGTTTCCTGACGGCATATGTTTTTAATGCATGGCAGAGCAGCGAAGCTGCCTTTTTGTTAATACTTCCATTGCTGCTGCCGATATTTTCGGCGTTAAAGGATACAAAGGAGGCAGACTGCCATTATTTATGGGTTTATCTGACCGTTTTCAGCGTGATTTTATACTCAAATTTTTCGTCCGGAATGATGCATTCCGTTTCGGAGGAAAATGTGTCGGAACGCTTTGCAGCGCTCGCTTCCAATCGGGTAAATGTGATTGATCTGAATGCATATTTGAAGTCTTTTGGTGCGAAACGTGTTTTCCCGGAAGGGATTTTACAGACGGGAAATGTAAAGGTTTCCAACGGGGCGTTCGCATTGATGGAAGGGTTTGATGGAAAGGTGTTTTCGACACATCCGTCTGCGCACGAGGAGTATGGGTGGATTTATAATCCAAAGCAGCTTGACGTATGGAATCTGGTGTTTGAAGATTAAGGGCGGCTGTTATGCATAAAAATATAAATTTATTATTACAGCAGCCGACATGAGAAAATTTGCGGAATGGTACGATTGCATGAAAGATCAAAGAAAAAAGCAGGCGGTTGCCGTCATTTTCAGCAATGTGAATTTGTATGATTTCCTCTGGTATTATGCGACATATGGGAAGGCGTATGAGTGGACGGCTGTTACGGAATATTATGTCAGTTCTGATATCGAGCTTTCAAAGGAATGTGAAAGAATTGGTATATTCAAAAAGGTGATTTTTTATGAAGTAAATACAAAGCATATGTCGGATTTCCGAAAAGCGGCAAGGCTGGCAAAGGCAGCGGCTTTTTATATAGTCGGGAAAAGAGACTGGTACTGCAAAAAACTGATTGCGGGGTGTGTCGACACGTATGATCTGGCGGTGGTTGCCAATTCTACGGAACTGCTTCACGGGGCATTTATTTCGCAGTCGGCAGAGAAAGAAACTGTTATTTTAGAAGATGGAGGAGCTGACCGAAAAGAGACCTTTCACAAATGGAAGCGCAGTAATGGCGGGCTGGATATGATATATAATCTTGTGAATTATCTGTGGAGCAAAATGGGATATTGCGACATGGGAAATTGCTATGAGCTGGACACATGCAGGGATTGCACAAAATATGCACTCAGGCCGGAGCAGCTTAAGCACAGGACATATAAGCATATTTTTCAGATACATGATAACACGCATACGGATATGGAGCTGCTGAAGCGGCTGATAAAAAACTGGTGCGGGGACTGCCTTCCGGAAGGACTTTGCGCAGAGGCGATTATATACACAGCACCACTGAATGATATTTTTGAGAATTACGAGGAAATAAAGCATCAGGTGGAAGAGTATGTGAACGAAAATTACGGAGGAAAAAGAGTTTTGCTGAAAAAGCATCCGCGTGATACATGGGCGTATCAATTTGACGATACGGTTGAAGTTATGGAAGTCCCGGCATCTGTCCCGGCGGAGCTGTGTATAGCGGAGATTGAGGTAGAGCTTTGTCTTTTTGAGTTTATGTCTACTGTATTAGACAGTTATACAGGAAAGAAAGATCAGCTAAAGGTGTTTTTCTTTTCGGGCGGAAAGGGCAGAGCGTATTTTAAGGATTATGAAGCACGCATCAAAGAAAGCTGTCAGATATTCAGATTAAAGAAAAACAATATAATCAGGCTGTAGGAGGGACGCGGAAAATGTCATTTATTATTGAGGCAAACGAACATAGTATACTGAAAGAAAGCAGGGACGCCAGAAAAAGAGGCAGACAATTGTATATATATGGGGCGGGAGAAGCAGGAGAAGCGGTTTTTCACAGCCTGCGGGAAGCAGAAATCCTGCCGGACGGGTTTTGTGTGGACAGGGAATATTATAAGCCCGGAAGTAGCTGCTGCGGTCTGCCGGTCATATCTATGGAAAGTTTTTCGGGGGGGGGGAAAACTATACGGTGATTGTTGCGTGCTTTCATAAAAAAGGGAAGCTGAACAATTACGATAAGATAGAATTTATTGACAAGGACTTCTCAACCTTATATGCTCCGCGGAGAATGGACGCTTCATTTATCAGCGCTCATAAGAACGAATTACAGTGGCTGTATGAAGAGCTGGGGGATGAGATTTCAAAGCAGCATATGCTGGCCTTTTTGAAACAGCGCCTGAGCGGGGAATTTGAGCTGGAAAAAATCCGGGTGGACAATCAATATTTTTGCAGGGATTTTATTTGTCTGGAAGGCATATCCTGTCTGGTTGACTGCGGGGCGTATGATGGAGACAGCTTTCGTTCTTTCTGCAGAAATTATGAACAGAGCACAGGAAAAAATTATACCGGAAGGGCATATCTTCTGGAACCTACGAAAGCCATTTATCAGCAGCTGGCAGATACTTATTCTGATGCGGAAAATGTAGAGGTACTGGGATGCGGTGCGTGGAGTGCAAAAACTACACTCTGCTTTTCAGAGAAGGAACAGGAGGCTACATCGAATAAGGTTGTGGAAACAGGGGGAACAAAGATTCCTGCTGATAAAATTGACAACATTGTTTCAGCCCAGGATCGGGTTGGATTTATTAAAATGGACATAGAAGGAAGTGAGCTGGATGCTTTAAAAGGAGCAGAGGAAGTGATAAAAAGGGATCAACCAATATTGGCGGTCTGCCTGTATCATAAAAAGGAAGATTTTGTTACAATACCGCAGTATATGAAGTCCTTATGTACAAGCTATAAATTTTATTTGCGGGCGCATGATAGATGGACTATGGATTTCGTGCTGTATGCGCTGCCGCAGGAAATCCATAGCCGATAGCATGAATGTAATCAGAAAATCAGGATTCGATTACAAAATATAGCAGTCGTGAGAATAGCAGCTTGACGAAGGAAATTCCGTATTTGAAGATCGGGAAAGAACGGTGGGATTGTATGAAAAATGGAAGAAAAAAACAGGCAGTTGCCGTAATATGCGGCAGCGCGAATTTATATGATTTTCTTTGGTACTATGCGACATATGGGAAAGAGTATACGTGGACAGCGGTTGCGGAATATTATGCGACTTCCGATGCTGAGCTTTCAAAGGAATGTGAAAGGATTGGCATATTTGAGCGAGTCATTTTCTATGACGTTAATACGAAGCATATGTCAGATGTCAGAAAAATTGTAGAGGTTGCAAAGGCGGCAGCATATTATGCGGTGGGGAAGCGTGACAGATACTGCCAAAAATTGATTGCGGGATGCGTGGATGATTACGATCTGGCTGTAGTTCCTAATTCTCAGGATCTGCTGCATGGAGCATTTATCTCACAGTCATCGAAAAAAGAGATCGTAATATTAGAGGATGGCGGGTGTACCAGAACACAGACATATCATAAATGGCAGCCCGGAAACGGTGAAATCAGTTTTATGTATAATTTAGGAGGCTATCTGCTGAGCAAAATGGGATATTGTGATGTAGTGAACCGCTATGAGCTGGATACGTGCAGGAATTGTACGAAGTATGCATTCGCGCCGGAGCAGATTGGCCACAGAACCTATAAACGTGTTTTTCAGATACATGATAATACGTATACTGACACGGAGCTTCTGGACTGTCTGATAAAAAAATGGTGCGGGGATTTTCTCCCGCAGGGTCTTTGCGCAGAGGCGGTTTTATATACGATGCCGATGTGCGCTACCTTTGAAAATCATGAAGAGCTGAAGCACCGTGTGGAACAATATATCAACGAAAATTACACGGGAAAAAGAGTTTTATTGAAAAAGCATTTGCGGGATACCTATGAATATGTGTTTGATGATGCTGTTGATGTTACGGAGATCCCGGCATCCATCCCGGCGGAGCTGATGATAGATCGGATAAATGCAGGCGTTTACTTGTTTGAATTTACGTCAAGTGTGCTGAACAGCTACACAGATAAAAAAGATCTGACAAAGGTGTTCCTTTTTTCCGGCGTCAGAGGCAAGCCTTACATCAGGGATTATGAAGCGACACTAAAAGCGAATTTTCAGATTTTCCGCCTTAATGAAAGTCAGATTATCAGGTTATAGGAAGGGAAAAGAGGAAGGAAGCATCAATGAAAAAGAATATCGCAGTGATTGGCCTGGGGAATCTGGGAAAGCGGCATTTGCAGTCCCTTTTGAGCAGGCAGAATGATTGGAGAATTTATGGAATTGATCCTGATGTGGAATGTCTCAGGGCAATCGGGTCAGACCACCGGAGCTTTCGGCTGACAGATGCCGTATTGGGAGAGGATGTTTCAATTTTGCCGGGACATATAGATGCTGCCGTGATTGCGACATCTTCTGCTGTGCGTAGAGAAGTGTTTGAACAGCTGACAGATCATTCCGAAATCGATTTTATTATTTTTGAAAAGGTGCTGTTCCAGCGGGTGGCGGATTTTTATTATGTAGGGGAATGCCTGAAAAAAAGAGGGATTCGTGCATGGGTGAACTGCGCCAGAAGAGAGTGGAAATCCTTTCAAAAGCTAAAAGAGCAGGTAGATTTGTGCAGTACCTTTGAGATGCATACCCGGGGGGGGTATTGGGGGCTGGCTTGTAACGCGCTGCATTTATTGGACCTGGTCGAGTGGTTTGCCGCTGAGGATAAGCTTCGTATTGTCAGCATGAATTTGTCGGACCGCATCGAGGAGAGCAAGAGAAAAGGATATGTGGAGGTTTTCGGAAGTATTGTAGGAACCTGCGGCAGATGTGAGAACTGGAGTATTTCCTGTTTTGCGGACAGCAGGCTGCCCTTTGTGACTGAGATTGTCGGGGACCGGATGTGGTGCAGCATTGATTATGGAAGCCGACGAATGAAATTTGCCTGTGCCGCAGCCGGATGGCAGGAGGAAGCGCTCGAATTTGATATCCCGTATCAGAGTGAGCTGACGCAGCAGGTTGTAAGCAGGATTCTTGAAACCGGCACATGCAATTTGCCTAAATACGAGGATAGTATGAGGCAGCACCTGATTTTTATGCAGCCGTTGATAAAATTTTTTGAAAATAAGGGAATGGAGAAAGAAATATGTCCGATAACGTAAAGGTTCTTCTGTGTGGGGCAGGCAATATGGCGAAGGAATATGACCGGGTTCTTCGGGGTATGGAAGCAGACTATGCCGTTGTGGGCAGAGGAAAGGAACGTGCAAAGGAGTTCGAGCGCGAAACAGGAACAAAGGTGGCTGCCGGCGGTGTGGCCGGATATTTGGGCACGGTGGAAGCTGCAGCGGAATTTGCAATTGTTGCGGTAAACGTTTTGCAGCTGGCAGAGGTTGCGGAGCAGCTTTTGAAAAGCAATGTAAAGAATATTCTGTTGGAAAAGCCGGCCGGAATCAATCGCACGGAGCTGGAGCGAATTGCTGCGTTGGCAGAGGAAAAGGGCAGTCATGTATATGTTGCGTACAACAGGCGCTATTATGCTTCCACGGAGAAGGCATTACAGATCATCAGGGAGGATGGCGGTGTGACGTCCTTTTCTTTTGAGTTTACGGAGTGGAGTCATATCGCAGGAAAAACATCCCACCCACAGGAAGTGAAAGAACAGTGGTTTTACTGCAATTCGACACATGTCTGTGATCTTGCTTTTTTTCTGGGAGGATTTCCCAGGGAGCTGACCTCCTATGTGAAGGGTGAATTAGACTGGCATAAAAAAGGCTGTATTTATGCGGGGGCAGGCATTTCAGAGAAGGGAGCGCTGTTTTCCTATCAGGCGAACTGGGCGGCTCCCGGGCGTTGGGCAGTTGAAATTCTGACGAACAGGCATCGTCTGTATTTTAAACCGATGGAAGAGCTGGCAGTCCAGGAGCTTGGGTCGGTAACGGTAAAACAGGTTGAAATTGAAGATGCACTGGATAAAAAGTATAAGCCCGGGCTTTACAGACAGGTAGAAGCATTTTTAAAACAGATACCGGACGAAAGGCGGATTACCATTCAGGAACAGCTGGAGCATTTTGACATTTACGAGCAAATGGAGCTTAAAAGGTGAGTTATGTTTAGACAAAAAAGCGTGAAACCATGTTTGTCGGCGCTGGGATTTAATTTGCTGGTGCTCGCAGTTTTACTGCTTTTATTTGAACCGACGCCAAAGAGTGATGACTATGATATTGCAATGATTCTGTACGGCGGATTTACCGGAGAATTTTCCCCGCATATGCTGTACAGCAATATATTGCTTGGAAAAGTAATACAGGGACTGATGTATGTTTGCCCATCCATCTCGTGGTATTACATCATGCAGTATATTGGGCTTGTACTGTCATTTTCAGCGGTAACTTATGTAATTATAAAAAAAAGCGGCGGCTCCAGGTGTGTGCTTCCATGCCTGATGTTTTTGTTGTTTTGCGGGTATGAGTGTTATATCCGAATTACCTTTACAAAAACAGCCGGGATATTGATTATTGCAGGTTTTCTCTTTATCCTGTACCAAATCGAAAGCAAAGAGACGTTCGGATTAAAATATTTTTTCGGGATAGGGCTGATCTTCTGGGGGATGTGCATACGGACGAGCATGTATCAGCTGATTGCAGCTATTTTTGCAGCAGCGTTTGTGATTTTTTTGCTGGAGCACAGAGGCATGGAGCAAAAGGAGCTGAGAAAGTGGAGCATGTATTTTATTGTAATTACGGCAGGCCTGTGGCTCACGGGAGGAGCATTAAGGGCATTGAATGACTGGCAGCTCTCACAGGATTCTGCGTGGCAGGTTTATTCTGAGGTTAATGTAAAAAGAGCGCTTCTGAATGATTACGGATGGCCGGCGTATGAAGAGCACCGGAAGGAATATGAAAAGCTTGGGGTTTCCGCTAACGATATCGAGATGTGGAAACGATATGGAAATATCAATGATACACAGGTCCTTACCCCCGAATTGATGGACGACATCCGTACCCGGATTCCGATCGGGGAGGGTGCTTCACTTTACCAGAAGCTGGATTCTGCGTCGAAAGGTTTATTGTCTTACTATTTTAACGATACGGGCATCTATTTATTTTTATTGTTTGCGGTCTGTCTGGGGGTATACCGGAGGAAGGGCGGGAAATTGCGGATAGGGCTGGTGTCGGGAGTCTGCGTTTTTGCCTATTACTATATGTACTGCCGTGGCAGGCTGCAGCACCATGTAGATGTGGCGGTTTTGATAGCAGGCTCGGCATTGCTCCTGTATTATTTGTTTCCGATACCGGAAAAACAGAAGGAACAAAAACATTTGTATGTCTTAGCTGCGCTGCTTGCGGTGGCGTTTATTTTGAAGTTTTATGTTGGCCTTTCGACCAGCTCGTATTATGCCGCTGCTTTCGGAAATGTTGTCTCGCAAAAGGAGCAGTTTCAACAAAACAGGGAACAGCTGGATTTGCTTTCCGCGGATGAGGAGCATCTGTATCTGTTCGGGGCCTATGAAACAAACTGGATCTATGATGCGGCGTGGTCAGTTATGGAGGTGGTCACTCCCGGGTACTATCACAATCTGTATATGATGAACCGCTATGAGGTTCCGGATGATGAATTGATTCTCGCAAATTATGGAGTCAAAAATGCTTACAGGGAAATGACGAACAGCAAAATGATTTATTTTGCGGACAGCGGCCATGTGTCCGGGCAGATCGAGACGCTGTGCCAATATATCAAAGAACACTATTGCCCGGAAGCGGAATATACACTGGTCAAGAAGCTTGACGGGCTGAACATTTATCGCTTTACGGAGGGAGACGTAACGCCTGCATGGACCGACGGAGAAATCAGAGACGGGGAAGGGGTGCGGGCAGATATTCAGGCGGAGCTTGCGGACGGTATTTTGCGGGTAAGCGGATATGCATTTGTGGACGGCACGGACTCCTATGCGCAGAACATTTATCTGTGTACAGGAGAGCGCGGGTCAGATGAGGAGGTATACAGCTATGCACTCCAGACGGAGTGTGAGCAGTTCTCTGACCGGGACAAGAGGCATGGGAAGTATTCTGCATTTTATTGTGAGCGTGTGCTGGAGGAACATGCAGAGGCCGAGGATATGCTGCTGACTTTATATCTGGATACCGGAACTGATGTTTATTGTCTGCCGGTTGCAATGCCGGAGGAATCGTAGGAATGATAGTAATATGACGTTCTTATTAAAAAATCTGAACCGGAATAAAATATGGAAAAACGGGATGCCTGCCATGATCGGCGTCATTCTGATTCGGGCGATGGATTTAATCAGTATTCCTGTTTTTACAAGATTGCTGAATACGGCTGAGTATGGTCAGGTTAGTGTCTTTATGACACTTGTACAGATGATGATTATCATAACCAGCCTGGATTTTGCGGCCTGTGCCAGCAGAGGAACGTTAGATTTTAAAGAGCAGCGAAACCGTTTTTACTCTGTCACATTATTTTTTACCGTGCTGTGGACAGGCTGTCTGACCATGCTGGCCAACCTGCTGTATGGAGTCATCGGGCCGCTGGTATCGATGAGCCGCGCCGAGATCAATATTCTGATCGTGTACAGCTTCGCAACCTTCGTTATTAACTACAAATCCGCAGAGTATATTTTTTTCATGGAATACAGGAAGAATACTGCGATGAGTATGGCGCTGGCATTTGGAAACCTGGGACTGTCCGTCTGTTTTATCAATACTTTTTTTTCACGGGACCGATTTTTCGGACGAATTCTGGGCGCAGCAATTCCGGCAGTTCTGATTGCCGCGGTTCTTGTTACAAGGTATATCAGAGACGGAAAATGTTTGTGGAATCGGGATTATATCAGCTATGCATTGCGGTTTTGTGTTCCTCTGATTCCGCATAATCTGTCGCATATGATACTCTCAAGCTCCGACCGCATCATGATTCGGGACATGGCGGGCAATTCTGCCAGCGGGATTTATTCCCTCACCTATATGCTGGGGATGGTGCTCCAGGTAGTGACGGAAGGCGCAAATAATGCGTGGATCCCTCTGTTGTTTCGCCGGCTTGACGGGAATGAACGCCGGGTTGTCAGATCACAGGCACGGGTTTATCTGACCGGTTACACGATGGCGGCTGTCGCAGTCATAGCGATCTCGCCGGAAATTATAAAGCTTCTGGCAGTCCGGGAGTACTGGGAAGGGATCGATCTGGTAATGTGGATTTGCTTTGCCGTTTACTTGATATTTGTCTATCAGCTTTTTGTAAATGTGGAATTTTACCATAAAAAAACGGCATGGATATCTGCCGGGACTATGATCGCTGCGGCTGTAAATATCGGGTTAAATCTGTATGGAATCCCGGTATACGGGTACGGGTTTGCCGCTGTTTCTACCGTCATTTCCTATGCGCTGCTGGTGATATTTCACTGCATGATTTTAAATCTGGTCATCGGGGATCGCGTGATGGACAACGGATTTATCCTGCTTCTAACGGCGGGTATGGCAGGGACTGTATTTCTGCTGCATGTGATGCGGTACCGCTTGGGGCTTCGGCTGTTTGCTATGCTGCTTTTGGAACTGGTGTTAGCACTTGTACTGTTTAGAGAATGGAAAAGGAAAGAAAATCAGACTATATAAATATGAATGAAATCAGTCGTTTTATTGTTGATAAAAAAAGCACGTTGGAAGATGCCATGAAGGTGATTGACAGAAATGCGTCAGGCTTTGCGGTTGTATGTGACGGAAAAAAATTATGCGGCATTGTTACCGACGGCGATATCAGGAGATATTTGCTGGCAGGCGGAAGCTTAAAGGAAAATATATGCAGTGCCGCGAATCAAAGACCGTATTATGTTGATGATCATATGCGGCATATGGCGAAATCTATCATACGCAATAAGGCATTGACGGCGATTCCGGTTATCGATGAAAAGCATGAGCTCATTGACATTATTTCTGACCATTTAAGCTTAAAAGGCGGGAAAAAAGAAATGCTTGGCATTCCGCTCGTGGTCATGGCCGGCGGAAAGGGAACGCGCCTGCAGCCTTATACGGATATTTTGCCAAAGCCTCTGATTCCGGTTGACGGGATTACAATTACCGAGCAGATTATGAACCGCTTTAGTGAATATGGCTGTAACGATGTCTATATGATTGTCAATTACATGAAGGATTTTATTAAAGCCTATTTCAGGGAAAAGGACATAACACAGACGGTTCATTTTGTAGAGGAGGAGCAATTTTTAGGAACCGGCGGTGGATTAGCATACATAAAGGGAATCATCAGGGATACATTTTTCGTGAGCAATTGTGATGTCCTGATTGATTGTGATTATGCAAAAATGCTCGCATGGCATCGGGAAAATAAAAATATCTTCACAATGGTATGCGCGAAAAAAAATCTGGTTATCCCATATGGAACGATTGAGATCGGGAAAGAACAGCAGATTCTGTCAATGAAGGAAAAGCCGGAAGTCGCATATTATGTCAATACGGGGATATATATTGTAGAGCCGGAATTTCTGTGCCTGATACCAGATGGAAAGCCTGTCCATATGACACAGCTGATCGAGCTTGCAATTAAAAATGAGAAAAAGGTTGGGACTTATGTGATTGATGAAAATCGGTGGATGGATATGGGACAGATGGAAGAGCTGGAACAGATGAAGGAAAAGCTGGAGCAGTTTTAAGGAGCAGAATAATGAAACGGATAATTTTAATCGGCGGAGGCGGACACGCGAGAAGCGTAGCGGACAGCATTCGGCAGGCCGGGCAGTATGTGATAGCCGGATTCATTGATCTTCCTTCCCTGAAAGGGAAATCGGCAGATGGGATTGCTTTTATCGGGACAGACGATGATTTGCAGAAAATTTATGACGCGGGCATCCGTCAGGCATTTGTTGCGATCGGATATATGGGAGAAGGGAATCTTCGCGAGCAGTTATATGAGAAGTTAAAAAGGATTGGCTTCAAACTGCCGATTATTATAGACCCTTCAGCGGTGCTGGCAAAAAATGTAAAGGTTGACGAGGGCACCTATATCGGAAAACGGGCGGTTGTGAATGCAAATGCAGCTATTGGGAGGCTGTGCATTGTGAATACCGGGGTCATTGTCGAGCACGACAATTGTGTGGATGATTTTTCACATTTAGCGGTGGGAAGCGTACTGTGCGGGCATGTAAGAGTCGGAAAAGGCTGCCTGATTGGTGCGGGTGCAACTGTGATTCAGAAGCTTGACATCGGAGATCGAAGTATTGTTGGTGCGGGGGTTACGGTAAGACACAGCATAGGAGAAGGACAGATCTATTATGGAACATGAAGCATGCATCATTATTGCAGAGGCAGGCGTGAACCACAACGGCGATTTCAGCCTGGCAAAAAGAATGGTAGATGAAGCAAAAAAAGCTGCGGCTGATTATATTAAGTTTCAGACGTTTGTGCCGCAGGAGCTGGCTGCGGCCGGCGCCGCAAAGGCCGCTTATCAGAAACGGGAGACTGGTCCGGGGGATGCTCAACTGGAAATGTTAAAAAAGCTGGCGTTGTCAGAGGAAACGTTCCTGCGGCTGAAGGAGTATTGTGATGAGGTTGGGATCGGGTTCCTCTCGTCACCGTTTGACCTTAAAAGTATCCGTTTCCTGTCTGCATTGAATATGGATTTTTGGAAGGTGCCGTCCGGGGAAATTACAAATCTCCCGTATCTGGAAAAAATAGCGGAAACAGGGAAAAACGTAATTCTTTCCACCGGAATGAGTGAATTAGATGAGATCACTGCGGCAGTGAGCATTCTTGAAAAGAACGGTTCCGGGGAGATTATAATTCTCCATTGCAACACGGAATATCCTACGCCTTTTGGGGATGTCAATCTGACTGCAATGAAAGAGCTGGGGCAGATATTTCATAAACAGATCGGTTATTCGGATCACACAACCGGAATTGAAGTCTCGATTGCGGCTGCCGCATTAGGTGCAAAGGTGATTGAAAAGCATTTTACGCTGGATCGGACGATGGCGGGGCCGGATCACAGGGCAAGCCTTGAGCCGGATGAGCTAACCAATATGGTAGACGCAATCCGAAATGTGGAGCTTGCCTTAGGGGATGGGAGAAAAAAGCGGACGGCTTCTGAAAGCCGGAATGTAGACAGTGTAAGGAAAAGCATTGTTGCGTCCAAAGAAATCAGGGCGGGAGAATTATTTACAAAGGATAATATCACTACAAAACGGCCGGGAAACGGGATTTCTCCGATGGAGTGGTATGAGATATTAGGAAAAACGGCCGGAAGGGACTACAGGTCTGATGAATTGATCCAAAGGGAAAATAAATGTATCGAATAGGCGTGGTTACAGGGACAAGGGCAGAATATGGGCTGCTAAAGCCGCTGATAGAAAAAATCAACAAGGATAGTGAGCTGGAGCTTTATTTCATTGTGACGGGGGCTCATCTGGAAGAAAAATTCGGCAATACCTATCGGGACATATTGCAGGATGGCTATTTGCCTGACCGTATAATTCCGATGAATCTGACCTCCGACGAGGCGAGGGGAATCTGTCTGTCTATGAGTAAAGAGCTGGCCGGATTTGCGGATGCTTTTGCAGAAAACGATCTGGATTTACTGTTTTTGCTGGGTGACCGATACGAAGCGCTGATCGCGGCGGTTGCGGCAATGATGTTTCGCATTCCGATTGCACACCTGCATGGGGGAGAGCTGACAGAAGGGCTGATCGATGATGCAATCAGGCACAGTATTTCCAAAATGAGCAGTATCCATTTTACAAGCACGCAGACCTATGCAAAGAGGCTCCGGCAAATGGGGGAACGGGCGGAGCGTATATTTCCTGTAGGGGCACTTGGTGTGGAGAACATAAAAAAGATCAGACTTCTCAGCCGTGAGGAGTTATGTGGCAGATACGGTCATTTCTTTGCCGGTCCTTATGTTTTGATTACGTATCATCCGGTAACACTGGATAACAATATGGCGGAAACGCAGTTTCGAATACTGCTGCAGGTTATTTCGGCCAGACAGGACTATCATTATGTATTTACGTATGCAAATGCGGACGCAGAAGGCAGTCGTATCAATCAGCTGATAGATACCTATGTCGGAACGCATAAAAATGCATGTGCGTTTCAGTCGATGGGGCAGACCGGTTATCTCAGCGCCCTTAAATATGCGGTCTGTGTGGCAGGAAATTCTTCCAGCGGTATTATTGAGGCACCGTCCTTCCATATTCCGACAATCAATATCGGCAGCAGGCAGAAGGGAAGAGTCTGTGCGCAGACAGTAATTTCCTGTGGGAGCAGTATTTCGGAAATAGAGGAAGCCTTTGAAAAGGCTACCAGTAAAGATTTTGCAGAAGGCTGTAAAGATTTTTGCAACCCCTATGAAGGGGACAATACGTCAGAAAAAATTATAGAAATAACTAAGCGTATTTTAAAAGAAGGCATAGAACTGAAAAAAAGTTTTATTGATTTGCAGGTGACGTGAAATGAAGATTTTATTTATCGGCTGTGTGGAATCGTCCTATCGCTTATTAAAAAAACTGATTGCTATGGATGCGGAAATTGTAGGGGTGATCACAAAACAGAAATCTGATTTTAATGCCGATTTTTCAGACTTAAGACCCCTGTGTGAGGAATGTGGTATACCATATCTGTATGACACAGGAAATAACGATACAAAGCAGACGGCTTTTGTTAAAAAATGGAAGCCGGATATCGGTTATTGTTTCGGCTGGTCAAAGCTGCTGAAGCAGGATTTTATCGGTTTATTTCCGGAGGGGATTGTCGGATACCATCCGGCTGAGCTTCCGCTTAACAGAGGGAGGCATCCGATCATATGGGCGCTTGCGCTGGGGTTGGAGCAGACGGCGTCAACGTTTTTTATGTTGTCTGCTGAGGCAGACACCGGGGATATTGTTTCACAGCAGATTGTCAGCATTGATTATACCGATCATGCGGGAAGCCTGTATGACAAACTGATGTGTACAGCGGAAATGCAGGTGGAACAATTGTGGGAGGCTTTTGAAAACCGTTGTGTGGAAAGGGTTCCGCAGGAAATATTAAAAGGGAATGTATGGAGGAAACGGACGAAGGAGGACGGTAGAATTGACTGGAGGATGTCAAGCCGTGCGATTTATAATCTGGTGCGGGCATTGACCAGACCATATGCAGGCGCACATTTCATCTATAAAGGAAGAGATGTAAAGGTATGGCGTGTGGAAGAGATCCGGGTATGCGGATATGAAAATATAGAGCCGGGGAAGGTTCTGCAAGTAAACGCAAATGGACAGATTGATGTGAAGGTATCTGATTCTATCATACGAATTATGGAAGCGGATGAATGTGCAGTAACATGCGGAGAATATTTGTAATTGACAGAGAAAAGAGGAGCAAATGAACGTTTTAGTTGTTTCGCCGCATCCGGATGATGAGACGCTGGGTGCCGGAGCTACCATTCTGAAAAGAAAGCGGATGGGCGATCGTATATACTGGTTAAATCTAACGAATGTTGACCAAGGCATGGATTGGGATGAACGGTTCGTGAAAAGAAGAAGGCAGCAGATCGTGCAAATTAGACAATTCTATGGATTTGATGACTGTCTGGATTTGCATTATGAGCCAGCCGCTTTGGAGGAGATAAAGAAAAGAGAGCTAATTGGCAGCATAGCTGCTTATTTTGAAAAAATAAAACCCGGATGGGTGATTTTGCCTGATCCAAATGACTCACATAAAGATCACAGGATTACCTACGAAAGCTGTATGGCATGTACGAAAATATTCCGTTTTCCGTATGTGAAGAGGATTACCACAATGGAGATTTTATCTGAGACGGAATTTGGTGATCCCGCGAATATGTTTGTTCCGAACTATTTTGTGGACGTAACAGATGTATTTGAGAAAAAAATAGAGGCACTGCAGATTTACGATACGGAGTTAGGGGCGCCGCCGTTCCCGAGAAGCCTGGAAGCAGTTCGCTTTTTAGGTACGTTTCGGGGCGGAATGGCCGGTGTGCGATATGCTGAGGCGTTTAAAATCATAAAATGGATTGAATAGATGGAGAAGGACATATGAAAAAAGTATTGGTAACAGGGGCAGATGGGTTTATCGGCAGTCATCTGGCAGAGCAGCTACTGGAAAAGGGATACAACACAAGGGCTTTTGTTTATTACAATTCTTTTGGAAGCTGGGGGTGGCTGGATACACTGCCGGAGAAAAAAAGAGCTGAGATTGAAATTTTTTCCGGAGATATCCGGGACCCGCACGGAATCCGGACTGCAATGAAGGGTGTGGATTGGGTATTTCATCTGGCGGCCCTCATCGCGATCCCGTTCAGCTATCATTCACCGGATTCCTATGTGGACACGAATATTAAGGGAACCCTGAATGTTTTGCAGTCGGCAGCAGATTTGGGAACGGAAAAGATTATGGTGACCTCAACCTCCGAGGTATATGGAACGGCACAGTATGTTCCAATTGATGAGAAGCATCCTTTTCAGGGACAGTCACCTTACTCCGCGACAAAAATCGGGGCGGATCGGCTGGCGGAGAGCTTTTATCGGAGCTTTCAGCTTCCGATAGCTATCGTCAGGCCATTTAATACATACGGGCCGAGGCAGTCTGCACGGGCAGTTATTCCGACAATTATATCACAGCTTTTGGCAGGAAACGAGGAGATCCGGCTTGGCTCCCTGACACCAACCAGGGATTTTAACTATGTTAAAGATACGGCGGCGGGTTTTCTGGCCATCGCGCAGTCTGACCGGACGGTTGGGGAGGAGATCAACATCGCCACCGGAGAGGAGATCTCGATCGGGGCTCTGGCCGGAACGATCATAAGGCAGATGAACCCAAGGGCCAGAATCGTCTGTGATGAGCAGCGCCTGCGGCCGGAGAAGAGTGAGGTCAACCGCCTTCTCGGAAGCAATGCGAAGCTCAGGGAATTAACCGGCTGGAAGCAGCAGTATACGTTCGAGGAAGGAATTGCGGAAACAATTTTGTGGATGCAGGAGAATCAGGGCAGGTATAAGGCGGATATTTATAACATCTGATAAAGGGAACGGTAAAAATGAAAATCTGTGTGATCGGACTTGGCTCCATGGGAAAGAGAAGGATAAAGCATTTAAAACAGATGGATTCCTCATTTGTTATTACAGGCATAGACCGGGATGCCGGGCGGGCAGCCAGTGCTGCAAAACAGTATGAAATCAGCTGCTGCTGTTCGCTGGCAGATGTAAAGGAAAGGCAGGACTGCGCATTTGTATGTACATCTCCACAATTGCATGGAGCTGTCATTCAGGAGTGTCTGGGGAAGGGAATGCATGTTTTTTCAGAAATCAATCTTATCGATGAGTTATATGATGAAAATATGCAGTTGGCAAAAAAGAAAGGAAAAACGTTATTTCTGTCATCTACTCCGCTGTACAGGGCAGAGATTCAGTTCATAGACGGAAGGATAAAAAAGGATGGAGGGATTTTCGCATATCAATATCATGTGGGACAGTATTTGCCGGATTGGCATCCGTGGGAGAAGCTGGATGATTTTTTTGTGAGCAGTAAAAGAACAAATGGCTGTCGGGAGCTGATGGCAATTGAGTTACCCTGGATATGGCATGTTTTTGGTGATATCGCGCATGTAAATGTTAGAAAAAGAAACCTGACAGAACTGGGGCTTGAGTTTCCGGATATGTATTTTATTCAGATAGAGCATGTAAACGGAAATGCCGGAAATTTAATGCTGGATGTCGTGAGCAGACAGGCAGTCAGAAGGCTGGAAATTTTGAATGAGCATTTGTATCTTCGATGGGATGGCACTCCGGATTCATTATATGAAAAGGATATGAAATCCAAAGAGCTTATACAGATTCCTGCGGGAGAATATTTTCATGAGGAGGGATATGAGGATTTTATCAATGAATACGCATACAAAGAGGAGATAAAAGCTTTTTTTGAAGCAATCGGGGGAAAGGAAGCGATATACAGCTTTCAGAGAGATAAGGAAATGTTGAGGATTATTGACGAGATCGAGAGGTGAGGGATTGAATTGAAAATCTGTATCGTGGGTCTTGGGTCCATTGGCAAACGGCATTTGGACAACCTGAGAGTCGTGTTAGAAAGGCGAAAGCTGGATTATCAAATCGATGCTTTAAGAAGCAAGCAAGCTGTTTTGGAAGAAAAATGTCATCATGCTATTTGCAGACAATATTATTGTGTCGATGAGATGCCAGACGATTATGATGCTGTTTTTATCACAAATCCGACATCGCTTCATTTTGTCACGGTTCAGACCATGCTGGACAAGACAAAGCATATGTTTATTGAAAAGCCGGTTTTTGCATCTGTAAAGCATGATTTCAGTGCGCTCAAATTCAGGGAAGATGGAATCTATTATGTGGCGTGTCCGCTGCGCCATAAAAGCATCATGGAGTATGTGAGGAGGGAAATTGTGGGAAAGCAGCAAATGATTTCGGCCAGAATACTTTCTACTTCTTATTTACCGGCGTGGAGAAAAAACAGAGATTACAGAAGGTTGTATTCTGCGAAGCAGGATATGGGCGGCGGCGTGACAAGAGATTTAATACATGAATGGGATTATGCAATCTATTTGTTTGGCATTCCGGAAAAAGTGTATCATATGCAAGGACATTTTTCGAATCTGGAAATAGACAGCGATGATATATCTGTTTATGTGGCAAAATATCCCAAAATGATTCTGGAAATACATTTGGATTATATAGGGCAGAAAACGGAACGTATCCTGGAGATATTTACCAATGAGTGCAGGATCAATATTGATCTGATTTCGAATACAATCCATACCTATGAAAATAACCGGCTGGTCCGTACTCTGGAATTTCCACATGAGGATTTTTATATCAGGGAGATGGAATATTTTTTTGACTGTATCGAGAAAAAGCAGGTGAATATGAATACCGTAGCAGATGCGTATCGAACATTACAAATTGCTCTGACAAAGGAGTGAATGAAAGATGAATCTATTATTTTCCATATGTGCAAGAGCCGGATCGAAGGGCGTATCCGGTAAAAATGTCAGATTTTTTTGCGGAGAACCGCTCGTATATTATACGTTGCGGATATATGAAAAATTTTTAAGGAAGAGTAAGGAAGTACATAACATAGAGCTTGCGGTCAACACGGACAGTATGCGGTTAATGGAACAAATTAACAGCAGAGGAACAGATTACTTATTTGTAGAGAGGAAGAAGGAATTAGCAGGGGATATTGCCGCAAAGGGAGATGTGATTCGGGATACGTTATTGGAAGCGGAACGCTTGCATCGTTGTAAGTATGACATTGTTGTGGATTTGGATATCACATCCCCGCTAAGAAGCGTGGGAGACGTTGAGGGAACAATTAACCGGGTGATTCAAAACGAAGGATGCAATTTTGCATACAGTGTTGTGGAATCGAGAAGAAATCCCTATTTCAATATGGTTTGCAGAAAGGAATCTGGTTTTTTTGACCGGGTAATCCCATCGAACTATACGGCAAGACAGCAGGTGCCGCAGTGCTTTGACATGAACGCATCCATATACGCTTATGGAAGGGATTATTTGTTAGATATGCGTGCGGAAAACAGGTTTGCGCTGGTCTGGGAGATGAAAGACAGCGGTGTTTTGGATATAGACGGAGAAAGTGATTTTGAGATGATGGAGATTTTAGTAAAGTATTATTGGGAGCACGGCAGATATTTAGATATAAAAGAATAGAGGAACGATGAAACATTTATTTTCTGAGTAATTTAAAAAATATGGCAGAAAGCAGGGAGAATGGATGATAAAAAGCGATGGTCTGATCCGGCATGCTTTTTTGTCCGATATCAGGAGGGAGCAGCTGAGGGAGCTTGTGATTCGTCAGCTGTCAAATTTTTACGGGATAGAAGAGCGTGATGTTTTTTATATTGAGACATATCTGGACGAAGCAATCGGCCGTACGTTGAAATGCTTCTCGCATGTAAAAAATAAGTATTATCAAAGAAATGATATCAATGCTTTTCATAGCGGACAGTATTTTATTTTTTTATACTACCTTTCTAACACTATTTATAATGGTGAAATAAGGGGGGGGGAAAAACGCTCCATGGGAATATTTGGTGAGGAGAGAAGAATCTGTGACAAAATTTATTGTCTGAATAAGTTATTTTCTTCATGTGATGCGTATTATGAAGTCGAGCTTCCCGATTATTTTTTTATTGAGCATCCGCTTGCAAGTGTCATTGGGAGAGCGAAAATCGGAAATGGATTTTCATTCATGCAGGGCTGTACGGTTGGAGGAAATAATGGCATTTATCCGACCATTGGTGAGCATGTGATTATGTTCTCAAATTCTAAAATATTAGGTAACTGCCATGTTGGAAGCAACGTTTTGGTTGGTGCGAATGCTTACATAAAGGATATGGATATTCCGGATTTTGTGATGGTTTTTGGACAATATCCCAATATTATTATCAAACAGAATTGCAATGCGTTTATCTCGCGGATCATTGACGCGCATTTTAACGATTTTACAGCGGAGGAACAATGAAATGAGCAGACTCTACATTTCCACGTACCACTACACAAGGGACCTGCGGCATAGCAGGTACCCGAAGATCAAGGGGCTTGACGTGGCGCTGTTTAAGCAGCAGCTGGATTTTCTGGAGCAAAATTTTTCCGTGGTTCGCATGGAGGATGTGATGGAGGCGGCAGACGGCGGCAAAGAGCTTCCGGATGATGCACTGCTCCTTACATTTGATGATGGATACATTGATAATTTTACGGTGGCTTTCCCTCTGCTAATGGAGCATGGGATGCAGGGCTCGTTTTTTATCCCGGGAAAGACCTTTGCGGAGAATACCCTGCTTGATGTGAATAAATTACATTTTGTGCTGGCATGCGCACCGATTGACCGGCTTGCTGCGGATGTGAAGGATTTGATTTTAGGGGGGGGTACGGCATATCCTGAGCTTCCATCATGCGATGAGCTATATGCAGCATACGCAAAGCGTAACCGGTTTGATGACAGGGATACTGTTTTTTGCAAGAGGGTCTTACAGACTGCGCTGCCCGAGGCGCTGAGGAATGAGCTTTCCAGCGTCCTTTTTGAGAAATATGTCGGTGTTGCGGAATCAGATTTTTCACGGGAGCTTTATATGAATCGCGATCAGATTCGACTTATGAGACAGTCGGGCATGTTCATCGGTCTGCATGGATATGACCATTATTGGCTTGCAAATCTTTCGGAGGAGCAGATGCACGCTGATATTGGCAGGGCACTTGAGGTTATGGATGAATTTATTGCCCGGGATTCGTGGGTGATGAACTACCCGTATGGGAACCATAGCGAGGCGGTTGTGTCCTACATAAAAGAAAAAGGCTGTGTGCTTGGGTTGACGACGGACGCCTGCGTGGCGGATTTGTCATCGGATGACAGGTACAGGCTGCCCCGGCTGGACTGCAATGATTTTCCGCCAAAAAGTGAAAATTACAAATTAGAAAAACCGGTTTGAGGCAGAAGGGAGGCCTGGAATTGTGAATGAGAAAAAAATATTAGAAAGCATTCAGGATATCTTTCGAGATGTATTTAACGACGAGGATTTATTCATAGGAAAAGATACGGGTGCACCGGATATAGAGGGCTGGGACAGCCTTATGCATATTACGATACTGGAAGCTGTTGCAGATGAATATGAGATAGCCTTTACATTAGATGAAATGGCAGGGATGAAAACCGTAGGCGACATGGTTGAATGGGTTGTAAGGAAAACCGGGGGTGATTGAAATGCAGTCAGAGAGAAAGATATGGAACGCTTCGTATGCAAGGGGAGGGAACGTCTGTTTTTACCCGCACGAGGAGATTATAAGATTTGTCAACAAATTTGTCAGAAAAAGAGATGGGGCAGACACATTCCACAATATCATGCAGCTGTCCGATGATGCGTGGGAAAGGTTTCGGAGTCTTGATTTGGGATGCGGCATGGGCAGGCATGTGAAATTTCTTGATGAATTTCATTTGAATCCGTATGGAATCGACTTGTCTGATACGGCGGTTGATTACGGAAAACAATGGTTTCGGGCAACGGGTCATTTCGACTTGTGTGACCGATTGATTGTCGGAAGCGTTGCCGCGCTGCCATTTGAGAATGACAGCTTTCATATATGTGTTTCACACGGGGTACTTGATTCTATGCCCCGCGAGACAGCGGAGGCCGGCCTTCGTGAGGCAATGCGGGTTTTGTGCCGCGGCGGTTTGATGTATTTTGATTTAATCATGGATTCACAGCAGGGTAATCTGGATCAGGTTGTTGACAGTGGGTATGAAAAGGATACGATACAGTCCTATTTTACGATTGAGAGCATTTATGAATTGATCGCTCAGGCATCTGCAAATTTGAAGGAGCTGAAAGTTATTGAGTGGAAGGATGAACGAGGCAGTGTGTGCAGTCAGCGTGCGCATTTGATTATAGAAAAGGTGGGCTAGATGGATGATTTGCGTATAAGATTTGCAAAGTGCTATGATCTGGAACCGATCATGAAGTTTATCGACAGCTATTGGAAGAAGGGCCATATATTAGCTGGCAATAGAAAGATGTTTGAATGGCAGTACGGTCTGGATGAGGAGCGTATCAGTTTTGTCATAGGAGAAGAAAACGGTGCCATAAAGGGTGTCCTTGGATTCATTCCTTATGAAAGGGCAATGGGCGGGGATTATGCACTTGCATTGTGGAAAACCATACCCTCCGGACGGCCTTTTATGGGAGCTGAATTATTGATGTTTCTGAAGAAAGAGGGAAACGCCAGGCATATTGTATGTCCGGGAATCAATCTGAGGACGACGGAGCGTCTGTATCGGCTGGCAGGCATGCATGTGGGAAAAATGACACAGTGGTATCGATTGAATCATCAGGCGCAAGCATTTGTCATCGGGAAAATATGTGACAGAGAAATACCGCCGTTAAACTGCGGAGCTTGCAATTACAGGCAGTATAGCCGGTTTGACCAGTTAAGGGAAGCGTTCTGTTTTGACAAGGTGGGAGGGGTGCCGGAAAAAACTGAAAAATATTTTGAATGGAGATATTTTCGTCATCCGGCTTATGAATATATTGTCCTTGGAATTTACGGGAAAGCGCAGGCACTCGGCGCGGTTGCTGTGGTGAGAATTCAGGAATACCGGAAGGCGAAGGCAATCAGATTTGTCGATTATATTGGTGATTTTTCGTTGTTTTTGGCGGCAACGGCTGCACTTGATAGCATAATGGAGAGGGTTGGTGCCGAATATGTAGATTTGTATGAAGCTGGAGTCGGTGAACATATTTTGCGAAGCTCCGGATGGAAAAAGGTAGATGGCTCAGGGAATATCATTCCGAATTACTTTGCACCCTTTGAGCAGTCGAACGTGGATATTTATTACAGTGCTTCATCCGGACATGCGGTTCTGTTTCGGGGTGACGGGGATCAGGACAGGCCAAATTAGAACAGAAAGGGTATCAGGAATGAGATGCTTTACATATCCATATGACAGCAAATTTTTGAAAAGAAAAAAAGCGTGGATCAAAGAAACATTGTTAGCGAAAACAACGCATTGGATTGATTGTAAAATAGCGGTGCTTGGAGGCTCTACGACAAATGAAATAACGGATCAGCTGGAATTGTTTCTCTTAAACGATGGGATTCGGGCTGTGTTTTACCAGTCGGAGTATGGGAAATATTATGAGGATGCCGTATTTGGGAATGATGTACTGAATGCGTTTTCACCGGATCTGGTATTTTTGCATACGAATTGGAGAAATATCGGCGTATTTCCGTCCGTTCATGATTCTGACGATGCGGTTTCGCAGCTTCTGGAAAAGGAGTATAAAAAATTCGAATCAGTCTGGAAAGCGATCGAGGATAAATTTGGCTGCCCGGTGATCCAAAACAATTTTGACAGGCCGGATTACAGGCTGATGGGAAACAGGGATATCTGGGATATACGGGGACGGAGCCATTTTATTTTTGCGATGAATCAGCTGTTATATCAGTATGCGGGGAAGCATCCTGATTTTTATATCAATGACATCGATTACATTGCCTCCTGTGTCGGAATGGATAAATGGAACAGTCCAATCTACTGGCATATGTATAAATATATCTGTGATTACGATGCCATACCATATCTGGCGGCGAGTGCTGCCCATATTATAAAATCGCTTTACGGAAAAAATAAGAAGCTTCTTGCGGTCGATCTGGATCATACCATCTGGGGAGGCGTTGTCGGAGAGGACGGTGTGGACGGGCTTTTATTGGGAAATGAGACACCAAAGGGCGAGGTTTATGCAGACATTCAATCATATTTAAAAAAGCTCAGGGAAATCGGTGTTGTGCTGGCGATTGCTTCAAAAAACGATTATCAGAATGCGATTGACGGGCTCCGTCATCCGGACAGTGTGCTTTGCGCGGATGATTTTGTTGCGATTGAGGCAAATTGGGAGCCAAAGGATCAAAATATAAAAAAGATCGCGGATGCTATTTCGCTTGGAACAGACAGCTTTGTTTTTATGGATGATAACCCTGCGGAGCGCGGTATTGTTTCAAATCATGTGCCTGGCGTTTCTGTTCCGGAGCTGGTCAAACCGGAAGATTTTATTCGCCTCGTTGACCGCGGAGGATATTTTGAGACTACGATTTTATCGGAGGAGGATCAGAAGAAAACAGAGCAGTACAAGGCAAGGTCATTCGCGCGGCAGGCGGAGTCGGCGTATTCTGATTATGGGGAATACCTGGAAGGTCTGGATATGAAAGCGGAGATCAGGGATTTTCAGGAAGTATATATACAAAGGATCGCGCAGCTTGTGAATAAGTCAAACCAGTTTAATCTGACTGCGCTTCGATGTACGGAGGATGATATTCGGGCGATGAATGAAAGCGGGCGCTATCTTTGCCTGTACGGAAAGCTTTCTGATAAATTTTGCGACCATGGCGTTGTTGCAGTTTCCATAGGAGAGCTTGTGGATGATACCCTTCATATCAGACTTTGGTTAATGAGCTGCCGGGTTTTAAAGCGGGGTCTGGAGGATGCAATGATGAATGTGTTTATTGAAAAAGCGAAGGCGCATGGTTGCAAAAGCCTTGCAGGGTATTATTATCCCACTCCGAAAAATTCTATGGTAAAGGATTTTTATTCCGGATATGGGTTTTCTTTATCAGGATCTGAGGAAAACGGAAGCACCAGATGGGAGATAAGGATCGATGAGTATATACCAAAAGGCACACATATTTTAATGAAATAACGCGTCGGGGTTGGTATAGTCTTTACGGAGGCTGTAAAAAATCTTGTGTCTATAGATGAAAAATCTTTTTTGATATGAATCA
>CAJUSH010000026.1:35024-49811 GCA_910589045.1 uncultured Eubacterium sp. | reverse complement strand
AAATTCGGCAGAGGTTTATAACCTCTTGTCGAATTTCATTCTAAAACTTATCCTTTTCCTTTTCGTAAAATGTCAAGTAATATGATACGATATCAAAACCTTCAGGCCCTCGTAATTTTTCCTTTATACCCCTTTACCTTAACATTCTTGTCACATGTCAGTTCTGTGAGCCAGACCGCCTTTGACAAATTGAGTGAGGTCAGTTTGTTTTTTGAGCAATACAAATAACCAATGCATTTTCACTTGCCATTAACAATTCCTGCGTGTAAAAAAGTGTCTTTCTATTCTGGTTTTCGTAAATAACTATAAAATCAGTTTCACCCTGCAGCTCCTCCTTCAACTGATGCCCCTTTGGCACATACGTCGGGGAAATCGGTCGAAGCACCTTTCCTTCAATTTCCATATCCGTGGACATTCGAATCGAAGTAAATTCCTCAAACACTTTTGTAATCACCTTTAAGATTCTTGTCCTGCATGCCTCAACACTCATCGGCGCACGCATTTTTCGGTGAAAGCGTCTGAAAAAGTGATGGTGAAGCTCGTGTTCCTCCGGATTCTTCGACCGAAAAAACAGACAGCCCATCAAAAGGCTGTCTGTACATTTCAATCTAAATATTATAACAGGCTAATCACCCGAAGCGGTGTCCGGTAATATGCATTTGAAATCTTGATGCCGTTTCGCTCGTTGCTCGCGTGTACCACCTGTCCGCCGCCGATATAGATGGCTACATGATTGACACCGCCGCTGTTTCCGTAGAAGAACAGATCACCGGGCTGTGCCTCGCCGGCACTGATGCGCCTGCCGCAGTTTGCCTGTGCACGGGAGGAATGCGGCAGATAAACGCCGTATTTTGCATAAATCTGCATCGTAAACCCGGAACAATCCACACCGTTTGTCAGGCTTGTCCCGCCCCACACATAGCGATTTCCTACAAACTGCAGTGCATACTGCACAAGAGACACGCGCACGTCGGAAACACCCTGTCCGTACTTGATCTCTGAGATCGTCATTGCCTTTGGAAGCTTCAGCGCAATCACGACGTAATCGCCGCTGACATAGCCCTCCTCATCGTCGATCTCCACCTTATACCATGCCCCGTCGTCAATGGTTTCCAGCACGGTCAGCTCCTCCTCGATGGGAACCATCGTAAGAACCGCGCAGTCCGTATTCGGCTTCTCACGAACGAACAGTGTTGTCGTATTGACAACAGCCACCTCGGTCGCATACTTCGGTGCCTTCTCCTTTGCAGCGTCACCGGTTAAGAGATAATCAGCGGTCACATACCCTTCCACCTTGCCGGATACGATGTGATACCAGCCGTCCTCCTTGCCGTACACCTCACAGCCTCCTCCGGCGGGCATTTTTCCCACCAGCTCATATTCTTCGCCGGGCCCCTTTCTGATATTCAGATAATTATCTACATTGGCTAATCCAATATTCTTATAGCCGCAAAACCTTTCATCCTCCACAGGTTCCTCTTCCTTCGGCTCCTCCTTCTCCTCTGTCTCGGACGCAGCCCTGCTCACGGAAATATCAGCCGTCGATACCACAAGTCCCTCCGACTGATTTAAGCAATCCGTAATGATCGCGGACATGCCTGCGCTCGTGGAAGCAGCCAGTGCGGCTTCCGGTGCTGAAAATACTGTAACTGCTCCAAGTGCGATTGCAAAAGCAAATTTAAAATTTCCCACGTCTGTAAATACCTCCTGTATATTTGCTGTTACCGCTTTGCCTTTCAATTTACCGTAACTTTTCCCACATTATAGCAACATATTTCCAGCCTGTCAATGAATTTGTAACAATTTTGTAACAACTCACATATGAAACCCTTTCAACATGGGCGAAAAGCATTTTATGCCAATTGCAAATCGGAGGATAATTCCTCCGCCAGCCGTTCCACTTCTTCAAGGGAAAGGTCGGAATCCTCCGCAATTTCTTCATGTGTCAGCCTTCCTCTTTTTAACAGACGTTTTGCCGTTTCCTCATTTGCTTTCAATCTGCCTTCCTCTCTGCCTTCCTCTCTGCCTTCCTCTCTGCCTTCCTGCCTGCCTTCCTGCCTGCCTTCCTCTCTGCCGGCCAGTCTCTCCGCCTGAATTTCATCTCCCAACAGTTCTCTGACAAATTGATACATGTTCGGCTCCTCCTTTACACTGTAAAATGCCCTCTTATTTGCTGCCATGCTTACTGCCATCACGGAATCCACAAGCGCCTCTTCCTCCGTTCTGTTAAAAGCAGATGCCTCACACAAAAGTGTCTCTGCCTCGTCACAGGAAAGCTTTTCTGTCAACGCCCGCATCCACCGGTGCTCCTCCATATCAAGCTCCGACGTAACGATAATCTGCATCGGGAACCATGCGCACTCAACGTAATAAATGCCCGGTGCGTACCCGCTCACCGACATTCCCTGCTTTTCAAGCGCCTGTATCAGCTTCACCGGCTTTGTATCCCGCACAAAAGAAACCGTCACATCGCTGCAGTCCAAATCCGTTATTGTTTCTCCTTCAGCCTTATACAGACACGCATAGGCCAGAACTTTAAAATAATCATTGATATTCAGGCCGTCCTGCGGTGATTTAAATTCCATGATATTATTCCGGCTGAAAATCTTTCCTATATCATTCTGAATCGCCGTATCAACTGACTTTTTAACGACAAGCAGATCAATCTGCAACGGCTTCCTGCTTAAATTATATTCATTTTCAAATTCCAAATCCGCTCTATTTGCCCGCAGCTCTAAACGTACCGCCGAACAAAATGCCGGATGCCATTGGAGGATGCCTGTTTCATGTTGTCTGCAATCTGTTTTCTCCATTGCCGTCGCCCTTCTCTGTTCGTGTTTTCTTAATCATAGCACAAAGAACGCTCCCCTACAATAAAGAATTCCAAAAGACAAATGACTGAATCAACACAGACTCAGTCATTTGTCTTTTGCCATGCATTTCCGCTGCAACTAAATTGCTTTGCTTTCGCGTCCGCTTAATTCGGATTGGAATTAGACAGGGCAAACGCGATATTCGTCGCATGGTCCGCCACGCGCTCAAGTCCCGTGACAAGGTCGGTGAAAATAAGCCCGGCCTGTGGTGAGCATTTGCCCTTGCCCATGCGCCTTATGTGGGAATTTTGCAGCTCGATCTCAAGCTGGTCGATCTCCTCCTCCAGCGCAAGAATCTCCTGCATGTGGCTTTGCTCCCCGTTCTCAAACATTTCCAGTGCACAGAGAATAACACGCTCGTCCCGCTCGAACATCTCCACAATCTCCTTCGTCGCCTTTTTGGAAAAGGAGATGCCCTGCTCCTTCATGCGCACGGCCGCATCCGCAATATTTTCCGCGTGGTCGCCGATGCGCTCAATATCGTTCACCACATGGAACAGCCCGCCGATCTTTAAGCTGTCGGAGACGGGAAGCTGCCGCTGGTTGACATCCACAAGGTAATCCGTAATCTCATGGCTGAGATAATCGATGTACTTTTCCGTCTCGTATACCTGGCTGATCTTGTCCTTGTCGCCATCCAGAAATGCGTCCATGGCAAGCTTGAGGTTGTGCTCCGCCTTTCTTCCCATACGCGCAATCTCCTGCATCGCCGCGACGATAGCCGCCGTAGGCGAAAAGAGCGTATTCCGGCTGATGTACTGCAGAACAAAGCCCTCGTGCTTGGCATCCTTTCCCGGAATGAGCCGGGTCACAAGCTTAATAAACTGCGCGGAGAAGGGCAGGAAGATCACCGTCTGGAACACCTTGTAAAACGTGTCCGTGTTCGCCACGCTCCGCCGGATATCGTCGCCCGAAATCGCCTGTATAAAGCTGGTGAAGGGCTGCATAAAGAAAATGAGCATCACGGATATGATAATCATGCCGAACACGTTAAAAAGCACATGGATGAGCGCTGCGCGCTTCGCCTCCTTTTTCGCGTCCATCGCCGCCATGACCGCAGGCGTACAGGAGCCGATATTACATCCGAGAATAAAATAAAAGCAGATCGGCAGCGTCACAAGCTCCTGCCCTGCCATCAAAAGCAGGATGCTGACCGTCACGGAGGAGCTTTGCACGATAACCGTGATGACAAGCCCCACCAGAATCGCAAGCACCGGATTCGTCAGCTTTGCCAGCGTGTTAATGACATGCGGGTAATTGCTGAGCTGGCTCATGGCGCCGGACATCATGCTGATTCCCATAAACAGCGCACCGAAGCCAATGATGACCTCGCCAACCTTTTTAAAGATGGGCTTTTTCAAGAACAAAAACATCACAACGCCCAGGAACAAAATGACCGGAGCCACCGCCGTCAGATTGAACGAAACCAGCTGCGCCGTAATCGTTGTACCGATATTTGCACCGAAAATAATTCCGACTGCCTGGGTCAGCTCCATCAGCCCCGCGTTCACAAAGGTTACGACCATAACCGTGGTCGCGCCGGATGACTGGATGATCGCCGTAAAGAGTGCACCGAAGAGCACGGCAACATACTTGTTTTTCGAGATCGCCGTTAAAATCGAACGCAGCTTCGCACCCGCCGCCTTCTGCAAACCCTGACTCATGAAATTCATGCCGAACAGGAACAGTCCCAGACCGCCCGCCAGCTCTAAAAGTAGACTCATATGTACTCCTTTGTACTTTTTCCAAAGTATTTTCTGCTAAATACGATATCCTTTTCAATCTGTGCCTGCAGGTCCGAAATCGAAGCAAAACGCGTCTCGGGCCGTTCAAATGCGTAAAAATAAATGCGCACCGGCTCACGGTAAATATCCTCGTGAAAATCCAGGATGTGCATTTCCACACCGATGGGATTTTGCTCCGTACCCTCCCGCGGACGGATGGTAGGCTTCCTTCCGATGTTTGCAATGCCGTAATAGCGCTTACCCCGGATATCAATGGCGGCCGCATACACTCCGAAGGGCGGCAGAAGCTTCACCGGCTCCGCCTCAATGTTGGCGGTGGGAATGCCGATGGTACGTCCGATCTGGTTGCCCGTGAGCACCGTTCCGTCGATATAATAGGGATGCCCCAGCAGATTTGCGGCAGTCTCCATGCTGCCCTTTGCGATCTCCTCGCGGATGTAGGTGCTGCTGATATCCCTGCCGTCGTAACGGATCTTTTTTACGACCTCCAGCCCGTAGCCGTAAACACCCGCATACTCCGCGAGCAGGCGGTGATCCCCCCGGCGGTTGTGCCCGAAGCAGAAATCCTCCCCCACTACGATGCTCTTTACGTGAAGCCCCCTCACGATCCAATCCAGAAACGCCTCCGGCTCCATGCGCATGATCTGCGGCGTAAAGGGACACTGGAGCAGATAGTCGATGCCCCGCTCCGCAAACAAGGCCTGCTTTTCCGCGTTGGTGGAGAGCAGGCAGTGCCCCTCACCCTCCGTCAGCTTTTTCGGCGGGATGTCAAAGGTAAACACGGCGGCCAGAAGGCCATTTTTACGCTTGTCCATCAGCCGGCGCAAAAGCTCCTCGTGTCCCCGGTGCAGCCCGTCAAACTTTCCGAGCGAGAGCGCGCACGGCTCCTCAATATGAAATTGTTCCGTATGTTCAAGACAAATCATAGCTTCTTCCTTATTCAGTCATTCTTTCGTTCTTTGCGGGATGTGCGAAGGATACAGCATGCGCCGGCCTGTCCCGCAAAATTTAGACGCGGCTAAAACAGCTTCATACAGCGGTAATCCTTGCGTGCCGCATCATAGCCGTAAATACCGTAAAACCGTTCGCCCGCGCCGTAAATGCGGAACCGCGCATCCCCTGCCGGCGGACATTCACGGGCATCCGAAAAATCTCCGCACGTTAAGGGATTGCCGTTTTCCACACGCCGGAAGGCATGCTCCTTCACATGAAGCGCCGGAAGTGAAGCAAACACGGCTTCCACTGGAAGCAGAATCCCGTCCAGGGCTCCGGCGTCCCGTCGGGCCTCCACCTGAGCAAGCGTGACTGCATCCTCAATCGCAAAGCGGTCGACCCGCGTGCGCGTGAGACTTTTCATCATGCCGCCCACGCCCAGGCACTCACCGATATCGTTACAGAGCGTGCGGATATAGGTTCCCTTCGAGCAGTGCACCCGCATCGTGACAAACGGGATATTTATGTCCGTTATCGCAATCCCGTAGATGTGTACCCGGCGCGCCTTCCGCTCCACCTCCACACCCTCCCGGGCCAGATCACAGAGCTTTTTCCCGTTTACCTTCAGAGCCGAGTACATCGGCGGCGTCTGCTCGTATTCACCGACAAAGCCTTCGACGGCCTTACGGACCTGCTTTGCGCAAAGCCCGGACAATCGGTCGCTGCGGTCGCGCAAAATCGCTCCGGTCGCATCCTGTGTGTCCGTGGAAAGCCCGAGCTGCAGAACGGTCTCATACTCCTTGTCCTTATCGGTGAGAAGCGCGCACACCTTCGTGGCGCTTCCGATGCAGACAGGCAAAACCCCCACCGCCTGGGGGTCGAGGGTTCCGGTATGCCCGATCTTTTTCTCCTTCAAAATCCCCCGAAGCTTTGCCACCACGTCGAAGGACGTGTAGCCCGCCTCCTTATAAATATTGATAATTCCGTTCATTGTGCCAAAATCCTCCAGGTATGACGTCACGCAAGCTGTGCGCGCACATCCTCCAAAAGCTGCTCCAAAAGCTGCTCCGGCACACCGTCCATCGTGATGCCCGCCGCCCGGATATGTCCGCCGCCGCCGTGCTTCATGCCGATGGCCGCCACATCCACCACGCCGTTTGAGCGCATGGAAACCTTCTGATGTCCGTCTTCCGTCTCATAGATTAAGATAGACACATCCACGCCCTTTGTGCTGCGCAGCTGCGCCACAATGCCCTCCAGGTGCTTCGGCAGCGCGCCGCACGCCTCCATATCCGCCGCCGTGAGAATGCTCGCGATGCAGCGGTCCTTGCAGTAGCGCTTTGCCTTTAAAAGGGCGGTTCCCAAAATCCGGTTCTGCTCGAAGGTCTTTTCAAAAAAGGTCTTATCCACAATGTCCGGGTAGTCGATGCCCTTATCCATAAGCTTTCCGGCGATGTTCATCGTCCGGGAGGACGTACAGGAATACTGGAACACGCCGGTATCGTGGATGATGCCCACATAGAGGCACTCCGCAATCTCCTTTGTGATCCGTTCCCCGTCCAAAAGCCCGTAGATCAGCTCCGAGGTGGAGCTTGCCTCCGGCACGATATGGTTGACATCCGCAAAGCTTCGGTTGCTGATATGGTGGTCGACACATACGGTCCGCTTCGCACGGTCAAAATATTTGCCGGCCCCACCCAGCCTTTCCCGGTCGCCGCAGTCCAAGGAAAAAAATAAATCGTAGCACACATCCTTCGAGAAATCACTGACGATCTCCCCGGAGCGCTTCAGGAATTTAAACAGGTTCGGGATCGGCTCCAGATAAAGCGTAACATCAATGTCCGGATAAGAATCCCGAATGTAGTTGTAGAGCGCCAGCGTAGAGCCGGTGCAGTCTCCGTCCGGCTTTGTATGCCCCGCGATCGCCACAAGGGACACACCGGCCAGACATTCGTCAATTTTTTCCATTATTTACCTCATCGATCAGCTTTGACATTTTCACACCGTAAGCGATGGACTGATCCGGAATAAATTTAACCTCCGGTGTGTTGCGCAGATTGATATTTTTCGCCAGTGTGCGGCGGATATACCCCTCTGCGCTTTTCAGGCCCTCCAGCGTGCGCTTCTGCGCCTCCTCGTCCCCGAGTACACTGATATACGCCTTGCAGGTCTTTAAGTCCGGTGCGACCTCCACGGATACGACGCTCGTCATCTCATGGATGCGCGGATCCTTAATCTCACCCCGGATAATATTCGAGAGCTCACGCTGTACTTCACCGTTGATTCTCGTATTTTTAATGCTGTTTTTTCTCATATTTAACGTGGTACCTCCACCATCTTATATGCCTCGATAATATCCAGCTCTTCAATATCGTTAAATCCATCCAGTACAAGGCCGCACTCATAACCGGTCTTGACCTCCTTCACATCGTCCTTGAAGCGCTTTAACGAAGCAAGTTCTCCCTCAAAAATCTGTTCCCCGGCCCGGGATAAGCGCACCTTGCAGCCGCGCTCGAACACACCGTCCAGGATATAGGAGCCTGCGATATTGCCAATGCCGGATGCCTTGAAGATCTGGCGCACCTCCGCATGGCCGATAACCTTCTCCTCAAAGATCGGATCCAGCATACCCTTCATGGCAGCCTCCACGTCCTCGATGGCGTTGTAGATGACTTTGTAGAGCCGTACATCTACGCCCTCACGGTCCGCTGTAGATTTTGCCATCGGGTCGGGCCTTACGTTAAAGCCGATGATGATCGCGTTGGAAGCAGATGCAAGGGTGACGTCGGATTCGTTGATCGCACCGACGCCGCCGTGGATCACCTTCACCACGACCTCCTCGTTGGAGAGCTTCACAAGAGACTGCTTCACCGCCTCGACAGAGCCCTGAACATCCGCCTTCACGACGATGTTGAGCTCCTTTACGTTGCCGGACTGAATCTGTGAAAACAGATCGTCCAGGGACATCTTTGACTTCGTCTCCTCGATCAGCTTGTTCTTGCCCTCGGAAATATAGGTGTCCGCAAACGCCTTTGCCTCCTTCTCGGACGCCATCGCCACAAACGTCTCGCCCGCGTCGGGCACGTTGTTGAGACCTAAAATCTCTACCGGTGTGGAAGGTCCTGCCTCCTTCACGCGTCTGCCGTTGTCGTCGATCATCGCACGAACCTTTCCGTAGCTGCTTCCGCAGGCGATGGGCTGGCCAACCTTCAGCGTACCTTTCTGTACCAGGACAGTTGCAACCGCACCGCGGCCCTTGTCGAGCTGTGCCTCGATGACAACACCTCTGGCGTTGCGCTTCGGGTTTGCCTTCAGCTCAAGAACCTCCGCAGTCAGAAGGATCATGTCGAGCAAATTGTCGATACCCTCCTTCGTGTGGGCGGATACCGGACAAAAGATCGTGCTTCCGCCCCAGTCCTCCGGGATCAGCTCATACTCGGCCAGCTCCTGCTTTACCTTGTCAATGTTGGCGTTCGGCTTGTCGATCTTGTTGACCGCCACGATAATTTCCACGCCTGCGGCCTTCGCATGACTGATAGCCTCCACGGTCTGCGGCATCACGCCGTCGTCCGCCGCCACGACAAGAATCGCGATATCGGTGGAATTCGCACCGCGCATACGCATAGCGGTAAACGCCTCATGTCCCGGTGTGTCAAGGAACGTAATCTTCTGCCCTTTTTCGGATACAATATAGGCGCCGATGGCCTGTGTGATACCCCCGGCCTCCTTGTCAGTCACCTTTGTGTGCCGGATTGCATCCAAAAGCGAGGTTTTTCCGTGATCGACATGACCCATCACGCACACAACGGGCGGGCGGGATACCATTTTTTCGGTGTCCTCCTCTTCCTCCTTCAAAAGCTCCGCGATCACATCCACCTTCTCCTCAGGCTCCGCAATAAAGTTGAACTCCAGTGCGATCTCCTCTGCCTCCTCATAGGTAATGTCGTTGTTTACCGTCACCATCTTGCCCTTTAAGAACAGCTTCTTAATGAGCATGGATGCCTGGATCTTCATGCGGTCCGCCAGCTCCTTAATCGTCATATGCTCGGGAAGGGTGATCTGCTTGATCGTATCCTCCTCTTTTGCGGCGGGCTGCTGGGGAACGGCGTTGCGCTTCTTGTGTCCCGTCTGCTTTTCCAGATTGATGAAGCGCTCCTGGCGTCTGCTTCCAAGCTTATCGTAATCCTTGCCTCTGCCGTTTCCGCCGCTGCTGTTGTTTTTCTTGCGGCCATTATCCCGGCTCTCCTTTGCGCGCACCTCATCGGGTACGGCCTTTGCAGAATCCTTGTTGAACTTGTTTATCTCGCGGTCGAATCGTCCTGCGCCAGATTCCTTCTGGCGATTGCCACCGAATCGATTGTTACCTCTATCACTTTGATTATAACCGGAACCGCCGCGATTATTCTGATTATCCTTGCGGTTATTGCGCGTATTTCTCTCATTCTTTTCATTGCCGTTACCTCTGCCCTGCCGATTGTCGCTGCCCCTGCCACGCTCTCCCTTTGCGGATCTCGCCGGGCGGCTGCTCTCAACGGGCACCGTGACACGCTCGCCTGTAAACCGCGGAAGATGCGGCTGTTCCAGCTTCGGGCGCTCAACTGCGGGTTTTTCCGTAACCGTTTTTTCCGCAACCGGCTTTTCCGCAGCCGGTTTCTGTACGGCGGGCTTTGCCGCAGGCTTTGCGGGACGCTCCCCCGCAGGCCTTACCGGGCGCTCACCAGCGGGTCTTACCGGACGCTCACCGGCAGGTCTTACCGGACGCTCACCCGCGGGCCTTGCCGGGCGCTCACCCGCGGGTCTTGCCGGGCGCTCCCCCGCAGGCCTTACCGGGCGCTCACCGGCAGGTCTTACCGGGCGTTCCCCGGCAGGCCTTGCCGGGCGCTTCGCAGGCTTGCGGTCCTTCATATTTTTGCTGTTCTGGGGGTTAAAGACAGCCGTGATGCTCGCCTTTTTCTTCGGCCGATCCGGCGCTTTTTCCTCACCGGCGGGCTTTTCCTGCGCCTCCTTTACGGGCGCGGGCTTCGGCGGTGCCTTAAACTCCTTTTTCACCATTGCAACAACCGTATCCTCCAAAGTGCTCATGTGACTGGTCACCTCTATCTCTTTCTTTATCAGAAATTCTTTTAGAGATGCATTGTCAACACCCATTTCCTTTGCAAGCTCATATACTCTTTTCGCCATAAACTAACTACCTCCATGTATTACATTCCACGCTCATCCGCAGCTTTTGTGCCTTTACATCTGCGGGGCTTCCGGATCATCAAAGACCGTCTGCCTGTTATCCTGTTTTTTCTCTCGGTCAGCACAGTGACTGCCCTTCGCTTCGCCGGGGCAGTCCGTGTGAGGACCTGCTTCAACCGATGCTATTTTTTCGATTACCGCCCCGGCCAGACGCTCGTCAGTCACTGCGAGCACGGCGCGGTAATTCTTTCCGATGCAGCCGCCGAGTGTCTCCCTGTCACCGTAAACCCTGCAGGGCACACCGTAAAATTTTGCCATATCACGAAATTTCTTTTTTGTATTTTCCGAAGCATCCCCTGCGGTGATTACCAGGTATGCCTTTCCGGATTTAACGGCCGTCTCCGCAGAAAATTCGCCGCTTGCGATTTTTCCTGCCTTGGCTGCGATGCCAAGCATCGATAACACTCTGTCCGGCCTTCTTTTTTCCTGTTGGTCACGATCACTGTGCATGCTTTTGTCTCAATTCCTCCTCTAAGGACGCATATACCTCCGGCGGAATCCGCATTTTCAGGGAACGCTCAAGCCCCTTCGACTTTGCCGCGCGCCTTAAGCATTCATCCTGCGGACAAATATAAGCACCCCTGCCGTTTTTCCGTCCGGTTGTATCGATCAAAAGGCCGCCCTCCGGCGTCCGGATCACACGGTACATCGAGCGCTTTTCCTTCATTTCGCCGCAGCCCACGCACTGCCGCAGCGGCGTTTTCTTACCGCCCGTCTGCGTATGTTTCATCTGCACCGCCACCTTCTATCTCATTGTTTCCGGCATCCGCCTCATAAGCATCGCCGGCATATTCGTCCCCGCTTTGTTCACCTTCCCGGTACGCATCTTCGTCATACGCGCCCTCGGCATATTCGCCTTCGGTGTATTCACCCTCTGCGTATTCACCCTCGGCGTATTCCTCTGCGTATCCGCCTTCTGCGTATTCACCCTCGGCGTATTCCTCTGCGTAT
This sequence comes from uncultured Eubacterium sp., assembly GCA_910589045.1. Taxonomy (GTDB): domain Bacteria; phylum Bacillota; class Clostridia; order Lachnospirales; family Lachnospiraceae; genus W0P33-017. Next base: position 38,068 of record CAJUSH010000026.1, on the reverse strand, counting down.
CCGCCTTCTGCATATTCACCCTCTGCGTATTCGCCTTCTGCATATTCACCCTCGGTATATTCGCCTTCCGCGTACGTACCCCGCTCGTAGGCATCGTCACCGTAATAGCCGTCGTCCTCGTAATACTCATCCTCGTAGTATTCCTCGTCCTCATAGTCATTTTCATAATCCATGAAATCGCCGGCCTCACGCGCCTGTGTCTCGGACTTGATATCAATCTTAAAGCCGGTGAGCCGGGCCGCCAGACGTGCGTTCTGTCCTTCCTTTCCGATGGCAAGGGAGAGCTGGTAATCGGGAACTACCACTTTCGCGCTCTTTTCCTCCGCATCCGCGATAACCGAAATGACCTTCGCGGGGCTAAGGGCGTTTTCAATGAGCATCGCAGGATTTTCGTTCCAGTTGATAATATCGATCTTCTCGCCCCGCAGCTCGTTTACGATGGCGTTTACCCTGGCGCCGTTCATTCCGACGCACGCGCCTACCGCATCCACATCCGGGTCGTTGGAGCAGACCGCGATCTTCGTTCTGCTTCCCGCTTCCCTGGCGATGCTTTTGATTTCAACGATTCCGTCCTTCACCTCGGTCACCTCGGACTCAAAGAGCCGCTTTACAAGCTCCGGGTGCGTTCTGGATACTAATATTTTCGGGCCCTTCGGTGTGGATTTTACTTCTAAGATATAGAGCTTGATGCGCTCGGTCGGTTTAAAGACCTCGCCCCGCACCTGCTCATTTTCGGTGAGTATGGCGTCGACCTTGCCGAGATTGATGCTGACATTTCTGCCGATATTGCGCTGGACGATACCGGTGACGATATCCTTTTCCTTACTGTAAAATTCGCTGAATAAGACCTTGCGCTCCTCCTCGCGGATTTTCTGCAAAATGACGTTTTTTGCGTTCTGCGTCGCGATCCGTCCGAACTCCTGGGACTTGATCTCAAAATTCACCGTGTCCCCCAGCTCATATCTGGAATCGATCATCCGTGCGCTGGGCAGGCTGACCTCCATCACGGGGTCCTCTACCTCTTCCACAACTGTTTTTGCCTGATACACATGGTATTCACACGTCTCGGGGTCCATGTCTACCTTAACGTTATCGGATTTGCCAAAATGGTTTTTGCATGCAGTTACCAGCGAGTTTTCGATCGCTTCGATCAGGGTGTCCTTGCTGATATTTTTCTCCTGCTCCAAAATCGTGAGTGCCTCTAATAATTCATTCTTCATTTTTCCTTTTTCCTCCTAAAAATCTAACGCCAAGCGAATCAAGGCAATATCTGCTCTGGCAAAAGTAAGCTCCTTATCTTCCTCATCCACGATGATGATCTGCTGCGCATCAAAGCACTTTAAACAGCCGCGAAACTGTTTTTCATGGTTGACGGGCCGAAACGTGTGAATTTCGACCGATTCACCGATGCTCTTTTCCAGATGCTTATCCTTTTTCAACGGCCGGCCCAACCCCGGTGAGCTGACCTCGAACACATAAGAATCCGGTATAAAGTCCTTTTCGTCCAAAATCGGGTTCATCTCCCGCGCGACCGCTTCGCAGTCGTTTACGGTGATCCCCTCCGGCTTGTCAATGTATGCCCGCAAATAATACGTGCCACCCTCCTTGACATACTCGATATCGTAAAGCTCAAAGCCGTTTTTTTCTAAAATCGGGAGTATCAGTGCCTCCGTCTGTGCCTCATAGTCCTGTCGTTTTGACATGTTTTCACCTTCTCTCATAAAGAAAAGTGGGTTTTTTCAACCCACTTTTCTATCTAGTACAATATTCAACTGTAAACAGTTTAGCACTTTGCAATAGGAAATGCAAGGGAAAATCCGTGCATTTTTTCATTTAGCATAACGATTCCGCCTTCGGCTTTCCTGTTACGGATTTTGCAGTAAATGCAGGATCCCGGGCTGAACTGCTTCCAACTTAACCCCACACATAAGCGTAGCCGCTCCAGCTGCCGTCTCCTTTGATGTAGCCCTCGCAAAATTCCTTCCCGGGATTTTTGATCCAGCCCGTCCTGCCGTCTGCGGTTTTAATATACAGGGCCGTGATACCGGAGAGCAGATCCCCGGCTTTTTTGAGCTTTATCTTGTAGACATAGAAAACATCACCCTTTGACACCGTAAACTTCTCGGATTTCGCGCCGGAGGTCCCGTACACCTTCAATGCCATGGTCGTTCTGTACTTTTGCTTTCTCCAGGCACCTGTTGTGTTCAGAACCGATTTTTTTACCCATTTGAGCTTCCCGGAGGAAATCTCATATATACCCTTTACCATCCCCTGCTTCACATACATATCGGAAAACTCCGACTCAAAATAGACCTTTCCGTCGCCGGGCTGCTTCTCCATGACGGAAAGACGGCCGCTTCCCGCATCCTTGTTGAAAAAGGTAAAAAGCTTCGAGAGTGCACCGTTTTCATAGCGGTAGCAAATGCCCTGCTCAAAGCAGGCGCTTTCACTCTGAAAATGGATGTAAAGCTCCTGCGCAGAGTCACCCTTGTCGATATCCAGCAGGGAGATCATCGCCGAGAGTGCGTTTCCATCCGATACGGACGCAGCCTTTTTCCCGTTGACATATACACTCACCTCATAGCCGCAGTACTCTCCCGTCGCCTTTCCCGTGCATTTAACCGTTTCCTTTGTTCCGTCCCCATCCAGGTCGATCTGGTAGGCTTTGGCCTCCTTCAGAGGTTTTGCCTGCGCTGATTGCGGATTGAACAGTATCACCCCGCCCAGAATACCAAGCGCAAGCATCCCCCGTTTAAACCATTTCATTTTTTCTTCCTCCTTCAATTAAAAAAATTGCTCATATGCTGTAAGACGATCGTCGCTTTCATACTACCACGATAGTTTGGCGTTGTCAAGGGAAGCGGCACAGAGCGTTTATTATTTTGTAACGATTTGGCCTTTGGCTTCCCGGTTACAAAATCCGCCGGATTTTCAGCCTGTCTGTGACAAAAGGATAGCGGAAATTCGCAGGCTGTTCGAAACGAAAAAAGGGATTTCCCAAAAAGGAAATCCCTGCGCAGTCCGTACGGGAATCGAACCCGTGT
>CAJUSH010000026.1:0-34924 GCA_910589045.1 uncultured Eubacterium sp. | reverse complement strand
TTCCGCCGTGAGAGGGCGGCGTCTTAACCGCTTGACCAACGAACCGTTTATTATATTATCACAAGGTTCGACAGAATGCAAGTGTTTTTTTAAAATTTTTTATTTTTTTCCAAAAAACCTGCCTGCAGAAATTTCCGCACTTCTGACCGAACAAAAACGGGGATTTCCTCGAAAGGAAATCCCCTCGCAGTCCGTACGGGAATCGAACCCGTGTTTCCGCCGTGAGAGGGCGGCGTCTTAACCGCTTGACCAACGAACCGTTTATTATACTATCACAAGGTCCGTCGGAATGCAAGTGTTTTTTGAAAATTTTTCAAAATTTTTTCAACCGGAACTGCTTTAGCGACTGCAGCATCTGTTTTACGTCATCAGTCAGCTGTCTTTCCGAATTTTACCTTTAAATCCTTCATGCCCGTTAATCCTCATATCCGTTCGGATTATTCTTCTGCCATCTCCAGGAATCCGCGCACATCTCCTTAATGCCGTTTTGGGCCTCCCAGCCAAGCTCGCGCTTTGCCTTGGAGGGATCGCAGTAGCAGGTGGCGATATCTCCGGGGCGGCGCTCCTTGATGACGTAGGGAATCCGGATATCGTTTGCAGCCTCGAAGTTTTTCACAATGTCCAGCACGCTGTAGCCGTGTCCGGTTCCAAGGTTGTAAATGCAAAGACCCGCCTTCTCCTCGATCTTTTTGAGCGCCTTCACATGTCCCACCGCAAGGTCAACCACATGAATGTAATCCCGAACACCGGTCCCGTCCGGTGTGTCATAGTCGTCTCCGAACACGCCGAGCTGCTCGAGCTTGCCGACTGCAACCTGCGTAATGTAGGGCATGAGGTTGTTGGGGATGCCGTTGGGATTCTCTCCCATCGTTCCGCTCTTGTGCGCGCCGATCGGGTTAAAGTAGCGCAGTAAAATCACGTTCCACTCGGGATCGGCCTTCTGCATATCGGATAAGATCTGCTCTAACATAGACTTTGTCCAGCCGTAGGGGTTCGTGCACTGGCCCTTCGGACACTCCTCGGTAATCGGAATCTGTGCCGGGTCGCCGTAGACTGTCGCAGACGAAGAAAAAATGATATTTTTGCATCCCTTGCTGCGCATGACGTCCACCAGCGTCAGAGTGCCTGCAATATTGTTCTCATAATATTCCCAGGGCTTTGACACGGACTCTCCCACCGCCTTTAAGCCCGCAAAATGAATACAGCTGTCGATCTGCTCCTTGTCAAAAAGCGACTCAAGGAACGCGCGGTCCAGAATATCCCCCTTGTAAAACGTCACTTTTTTCCCGGTCAGCTGCTCCACGCACTCCAGGGATCTCTCGCTGGAATTTGAGAGGTTATCCAGCACAACTACCTCATAGCCCGCGTCCAAAAGCTCCACACATGTATGGCTCCCGATATATCCTGCCCCGCCTGTCACTAAAATTGCCATTGTAAATTCCCACCTTTCAACAATATATTGATTTTCAGTTGCTCCCTTGCTGTCTGCTTTTATATACAGTGTACTCTTTTTTTTTGAATTTACCAGAAAAAAATGTGTGTGGAACATGGAAAAATGTTGCATATACAGGTATAATGTATTTGGACAGTACAGACTGTCCCATTCATCCGATCAGAGGTACATACCGTGAACTATAAAAATTCTTACAAGGCGGCGAAAAAAGAGCTGCTCTCCCTCTCCGTATACAACGTCGGCTACCAGAAATGCGATGCCCTCCACCAGTGGGGACCTGGCGTGCGGGATCATTACCTGATCCACTATATCATTTCCGGCTGCGGGTATTATAAACAAAAAAACAAAACGTATGAGCTTCACGCAGGCGACACCTTCCTGGTTTATCCCAATCAGGAGATCTCCTACTATGCGGACGTGTCCGACCCGTGGGAATATGCCTGGGTCGGCTTTAACGGCAGCGACGCCCTCCCGATTCTGAATGCCACCGATTTTACAAAGGAGCATCCGTTTATCATCGCTGCCCCCTACGGCGAGAAGGTCTGCCATCAGCTCCTGCGCATCTATGAGGCCCGGGGCAATGAATTTGACCGGACCGTAGAGATGGCAGGACGGCTGTATATGGCGCTTGCGCTGTTCATGCGGGGCGCGTCAAAAAAGGTGCGGCAGACCTCCTACTCCGGCTACGTGCAGAAGGCGGTCGCCTACATTTCCGCCAACTATTCCTACCCCATCACCGTTGAGGATATTGCAGACTACGTGGGCCTAAGCCGCAGCCATCTCTTCCGCTCCTTCGAAAAAGTCATGGAAAAATCCCCCAAGGAGTACCTGACCGGCTTCCGCATCCGCCAGGCGTGCAATTTACTGGAAAAATCCGACATCTCGGTGACTGCCATCGCCAACTCGGTGGGCTTTGAGAATAACCTGTATTTTTCAAAGGCATTCCACAAAGCCAAGGGCATCTCGCCAAAAAATTACCGTGCACGCTTTTTGGAAAATAAGAATATACCCTGATGCTTCCGTTACGCATACAAGAAAAAAAGATGCATCCGCTGCTTCTTTTAAAGCGGAATACATCTTTTTTGACTGATCAAATCTATGACGATTATGCAAGCTTTGCCTTTGCAAGCTCTGCCAGTGACGCAAAGCCCTCTGCATCGTTCACTGCCAGCTCTGCCAGCATCTTGCGGTTCATGTCAACACCTGCCAGCTTTAAGCCGTACATGAATCTGCTGTAGGATAAGCCGTTGATACGCGCTGCCGCGTTGATACGCGCAATCCACAGCTGACGGAACTGTCTCTTTCTCTGCTTGCGTCCTGCATAGGAGCTGGAGAGTGCCCGCATAACGGATTGCTTTGCGATGCGGTACTGCTTGGAGCGTGCGCCTCTGTATCCCTTTGCCAGTTTTAAAACACGATTATGCTTCTTTTTAGCGTTTAAGCCGCCTTTAATTCTTGCCATTTCTTATTTCCTCCTTCTATACACTTCTTACAGGTAAGGTAAAATTTTCTTCATTGTCTTTACATTGGTTGCATCAGTCATAGCAGGCTGTCTGAGATTTCTCTTACGCTTTGTCGATTTCTTGGTTAAGATATGGCTCTTATAAGCTTTATTTCTTTTTAACTTTCCGGTTCCGGTCTTTGTAAAGCGCTTTGCAGCAGCTCTTTTTGTTTTGATCTTAGGCATAATAAGTTCCTCCTTTAAATGTTCTTCTTATTTTTTCTCTCCAAGCACCATCGCAAGGCTTCTGCCCTCCTGCTTTGGCGCTTTCTCTACAACTGCAATATCAGCCATCTGCTGCGCAATGTCGTCCAGAATATGACGGCTCTGCTGCATGTGTGCCATTTCTCTGCCTCTGAAGCGCAGGGTAATCTTCACCTTATTTCCCTTGCCGATAAATTTCCTGGCAGCACTGATCTTTGTATTGAGATCATTGGAATCAATGTTCGGAGAAAGACGTACTTCTTTCAGCTCCACTGTCTTCTGCTTCTTGCGGGCATCCTTTTCCTTACGCGTAAGCTCATAGCGGTACTTCCCGTAATCCACAATCTTACATACGGGCGGCTTCGCCGTAGGCGCGATTTTTACTAAATCCAATTCTGCCTCATCCGCCAGCCGCATTGCCTCCCGGATTGGCATCACTCCTAACTGATCTCCGTTTTCTCCAATCACACGAACCTCTTTATCTCTGATCTGTCCGTTAATCATCAATTCGCTAATGACACTACACCTCCATTTTTTAATAAAACATGACTTCAACTACAGCTTCACCCACAGCAAGCCTGTGCCGTCAAACAGAGAAAGCTTTCCCGCATATGGCATTTCCGATAAAAAAAGTGGATACACAATCTGTATCCACTGCTCCATTCGTCTCAAAATGGTACACCGCACATCGGATGCCCGCGCGCCGTAACCATCATTGAATACCTGTGAACCCGAGTCACGCAATTGTGCTGAGGTGAGAGCGGATACTCTGCTTGCTGTTTTCAACTTATTCAATGTAACATATGTGATGTGGTTCGTCAAGCTTTTTTATGTTAAAAAATTGCATAAAACCATTTTAAAACCATTGCGTTGTGGTTCTCCTGCACATATGTTATAATCTGAATGCATATGCCGCCATTTGCGGCAATGCTGCAAACGCTTATTACACCAACAGGAGGTATGTCATATGGACACCCGTATTATCGATCTGCACGTTCATTCAAACGCATCCGACGGCACCTGCACACCCACGCAGCTTGTTGCGGAAGCAAAAAAAGCAGGGCTTTCGGCCTTTGCACTCACCGACCACGACACGACGGACGGCATTGCCGAAGCCGCGGCAGCCGCAGAGGAAGCCGGCATGGAGCTGATCCCGGGCGTGGAATTATCCACCGAATACGAGGGAAAGGAAATCCATGTTCTGGGCCTTTACATCGATATCACAAATGAATCCCTGCAAAAGCACATGGAGGCATTCCGCGATTCCCGTGACAACCGAAATATCTATATGCTGGAAAAGCTCCGCAGCGAAGGCTTTGATATCACACAGGAGGCACTGGAGGCAATGTTCCCCGACGCGGTGATTACCCGGGCGCATGTGGCGCGCTATCTGCTGGACAAGGGGTATATTCCCGATATCAAAACTGCCTTCTGCGAGTATATCGGCGAGGGCTGCCGCTGCTACGTCGACCGCCCCAAGGTAACGCCCATGGATGCTGCAGACTATATTTTAGAAGCCGGTGGCACACCCATTCTCGCGCACCCCGTCATGTACCACATGCCGCGTCCGCAGTTAAAACGCATGATCGCCGAGATGAAGGAGCACGGGCTTGCAGGCATTGAGGCCGTCTACTCCGAAAACACCCCTGCCGACGAGCAGGACTACAAGGCACTGGCACGTGAGGAAGGCCTGCTCATCTCCGGCGGCTCCGATTTCCACGGTGCAAACAAGCCTGCTATCAGACTTGGCAGCGGCCGCGGGAAATTACATGTGCCCTACTCCTTTTTGGAAGCCATCAAACAGTCACGGGCCTGACGGGCCAAAGCAAAGGCTTGTATTTTATCCGGAAATTTTCAACTATGATAAAAAAGGCGGTATCTCCCGCCTTTTTTGTTTTCCTGTTCTATGACTTACAAAATCGTTCGACGACCTCCGCAATGGCATCCTCGTTGTTGGAAAGGCGCGTCACATAATCGGCCGCCTCCTTTACGGCAGGGCTGGCATTGTGCACGGCGACGCCGATGCCCGCCGCGCGGATCATCTCGATATCGTTGGCCTCGTCCCCTGCCGCGATCACATCCTTCTGATCCACGCCAAGATAATCCGTCAGAAACTCAATTCCCGTCTGCTTGGACACGCCTTCCGCGATCACCTCCAGATATCTTGCATTGGAAAAGATCAGCCTGCACTTCCCCTTCGCCCACTCCTCGTGCTCCTTTTTAAAGCGCACAAGACGCTCATGGTCATGCAGATCGATAACGATCACCTTGTTCGGCTCCCTGGTGAGATAGTCTAACACGTCCTCCCTTGGACATCCCGGAAGGTTCGTGTTCCGCTCGTAAAAATCAAGCTCCTCCGTCCGCGCCCGCGTCAGGATCTCCCCATTCTGATAGGTCTGCACATAAAGCCCCGCGGACCACGCAAAGCCAAACAGCTCCCGCACGGTTTCCATCGAAAGCCTTTTGTCCAGAAGCGCCCGCCTGCGGCAGCAGTCATAGACATGGCTGCCGTTGTAGGAAACGATATAACAGCCCTCACCGTTTAAGCCCAGCTCACTGCTGATCTTAAGGGCACTCTCAAAGGGTCTTCCGGTTGCAATCACAAAGGAGTGTCCCGCCTCCGTCATGGCCCGGATCGCCTCCCGGTTGCCGGGTGAAATCTGCTTGTCATCAGTGAGCAGGGTTCCGTCCAGATCGGAAAAAATAATCTTTTTCATGTCATTCCTCGTCTTTCACAGGCTCTGCGGGAATAAATACCCGCTCCTTAAAAATATTCTCCTCCGCAGGCAGTACCGCAGCCGCATCCGCACAAAACCGGTTCTGGGAATTAACCAGCACCTTACCCCGCTTGTCCGGCTTGATGTACGCGCCGTCCGGCATCAGAAGATGCGCCTTCGTGTTGTCCTCCAGCTCGACGCTTAAAATGTGCCGCACCTTTTTCTGCAGCTCCCGATCGAGCACCGGGAAAAGAATCTCCACGCGCCGGTCGAGGTTTCGCGGCATCCAGTCCGCACTTCCCATATAGTACTCCTCATTGCCGTTATTGTAAAAATAAAAAATGCGGCTGTGCTCCAGAAAATTGCCTACAATGGAACGCACATGTATATTTTCGCTGACATCCGGCAGACCGGCCCGCAGACAGCAGATGCCGCGCACGATCAGGTCGATCTTGACACCCGCAGCACTCGCCTCATAGAGCGCCGCGATGATCTCAGGGTCGCACAGGGAGTTCATCTTTGCCTGGATCCGTGCCTCCCTGCCGTCCAGGGCATGGCGCGTCTCACGCCGGATCAGCTTTACAAATTTCTTCCGGAGCCAGATGGGTGCCACCACCAGATGGTTCCAGCTCAAAGGCTCCGAGTAGCCGGAAAGCATGTTGAACACCGCCGTCGCATCCTCTCCGATGGCCTCGGAGCAGGTAAAGATCCCGCAGTCGGTGTAGAGCTTCGCCGTGGAATCGTTGTAGTTTCCGGTGCCCAGATGCACGTAGCGGCAGATACCGTCCTCCTCCTTGCGCACCACAAGGGCGATCTTGCTGTGGGTTTTTAAGCCCACCAGACCGTAAATGACATGACAGCCCGCCTTTTCCAGCTTCTTCGCCCACACGATATTGTGCTCCTCGTCAAAACGCGCCTTTAGCTCCACCAGAACCGTGACCTGCTTGCCGTTTTCCGCCGCATGGGCCAGGGAAGCGATGATCGGCGAATTGCCGCTCACGCGGTAGAGCGTCTGCTTGATGGCCAGCACGTCCGGGTCATTTGCCGCCTGCCGGATAAAATCCACCACCGGCTGGAAGCTCTGGTAGGGGTGATGCAGCAGGATATCCCCTTTTTTGATGGCGTCAAAAATGCTGCTCTCGCCGATGAGCTCCGGTACCTTCACCGGCTGGTAGGGCGCATAGCGCAGCTCATCCCTGCCCTCAAGGCCGTAGAGCTTCATGAGGAAGGTCAGGTCCAGAGGGCCGTTGATCTTGAACACATCCTCCCCCGCAGTCTCAAGCTCCTTCTTTAATATGCCAAGCAGCTCCTTGTCAATCCCGTCGTCCACCTCCAGACGGATGACCTCGCCCCACTGGCGCTTCTTTAACTGCTTTTCAATCTCCTTTAACAGATCGTTCGCCTCATCCTCGTCGATGGGAAGATCCGCATTCCGCATAATCCGGTACGGTGAGGTACAGCGCACCTCATAGTTGGAAAACAGGCTGCCGATCTGATGCATGATGAGCTGCTCAAGCAGAACAAAGGCATCGTGCCCCTCCTCCTCCGCAGGAAGGGGAACCAGCCGCGGCAGGACAGAAGGAACCTGGACCGTTGCAAAAACGTTCTCCTTCTCCTTGTTGCGGATCAGGGCCCCAATATTTAACGACTTATTGCGGATGAGAGGGAACGGCCGCGACGCATCCACCGCCATAGGGGTGAGCACCGGGTAAACGACCTCCTCAAAGTAGCGCTCCGCCGATTTCACCTGCGCCTCGCTCAGATCCTCCATGCGGTCATAAACATAGATGCCCTGGGCACGAAGCATCGGCAGCAGCGAGCGGTTGTAGGTCGAATACTGTACGTCCACAAGCTCCCTGGTTGCCAGATTGATCTGCTCCAGCTGCTGGCCTGCGGTCAGACCCGCAATATCCGGTTTTTTGTACTTCGCATGTACCATATCCTTTAAGGACGCTACGCGCACCATAAAAAATTCGTCCAGGTTGGAGGAGGTGATGCTGACAAACTTCGCACGCTCCAGAAGCGGGATCGATTTGTCCCGCGCCTCACCCAGTACCCGGTGATTAAATTTGAGCCAGCTTAACTCACGGTTTTCATAATATTTTGCACTTGCATAATCAATAACATTCTCTTTTTCCATATGCACACCACCCTGATTTTTAATAAATAAATTTAGCTGTAAAGGAATCCGCCAGCTAGGAATAAATTTTCTTTTCCCGTATTACGGGCTTGATGCTGAATACCTCCTCGAACATGCCCGCCTTTGCGCCAAACATGGTCTTTTCCAGCATCATGCCGTCCGCCGTCTCAATGGAGATAATGAGCTGCTTTCCCTTTAACGCCGCACGCACGTTCTTGAACTTCTGCTTGTGGCTGCGGTCCATCGCGTTTGCGACCCGCAGGATCGCCGCGCATTTTGCAACTGTCAAATACCCCTCCCGATCCAGCACGTCGCTGACCTCATCATAGTCATCCAGCAGATAGGTATTGTACTTGACGATGCTTGCCACGATGACACGGTCCCGGTAGGAAAGCCCCATGATCTCCGAGGATAAAATGATATCGTAGGCACACTCCGGCGCGTTGGCAAAGCTCACGTACTTTCCGCAGTCATGCAGAATCGCGGCCGTCTGTAATAGCAGCTTCTCCCGCTTTCCCATCCCGTGCACCTTTTTCATCGCGTCGTAGATCAGGCTGCTCATTTCCACAAGCGCGTCGATATGCGGGGAATAGCTCATGTAACGTTTGGAGAGGGAATTTGCGGCGGAGATAATATCCCGGTCAAAATCATGTACCGGCTTCATATACCGGTGTGCAAGTGCATAATCATACACAATGCCGTCGCTGATATCGATGCCCGGAACCCAGATTGCATCCGCCGCGAGTGTCTCCACGATGCGCCGGTACAAAATCAGCGAGGGCACGATCAGCGCGTCCGTCTCGTCGGACAAGTTTAACGCCTCCGCAATCTGTGCACTCTCCTTCTTTTCCAGGCGCTTCAAGTAGCCGGAAAACTTGCGCGCGTCCACAGTCGTATTATCCAGATTTTTGTCCATGCGGCGCATAACCTCAAGGCTGTAATCCCCGGTTAAGATCAAGTACTTGATCGTGCGGTTCTGGTAATACTGCGCCTTAAAGACCTCCATCTCTTTGTCCACCAGCTCCTTCATCTGCCGCTTTGCATGATCCAGACACACATTCGTGTCCGCAAAGAGCTGTGCCAGGCGCATCGTCCCGAGCACCAGGTGCTGGGTCGTAAGCACCTCCCCGTGGACGAAAAGCGTGATCTGCAGCTCGCCGCCGCCCACGTTTACGACCGCGGCGCTCTCCTGGATCATACGGCCGAACTCCGCCTTGGAGGAGACACATTTGTATGATAAAAACCGGTGCTCCGAGTTATCAAGAAGGCTGACCCGTATGCCGGTGCGCCGTTCGATCTGATCCAGAATAAACAGGCAGTTCGAGGCATTTAAAAGCACCGGGCCGGAATAAGCCTTGAAATCGTCAACCCGGTAGCCCTCCATGATGCGGGAAAACTCGTGCAGCACGTCACAAATACCGTCCACCAGCTCATAGCCGATTGGCTGGCCATGGAACGCATCCTTGCCAAGCTCCACGCGGCTACGGACAAAATCAACGGTGCGGACATGCTTCTTCCCCGAAATCTCGAACACCTTCAGGCTCACCTCATAGGAGCCAATATAAATTGCAGCAAATGTGGTTACTCCCATATGTGTCACATCTCCTTTTCCTGTTTTTACCAGCTGCCCCGCACGGCTCCCGGACAGCTGCTAGTAATTCCCAAATACCTTTAAATCCAACGTTTCTTCCTTTAATCCGAGCAGCGCGTTGTGCACTGCACCGTCCTCAAGGTTTCCGTCAAAATCGATAAAAAACTGGTGCTGCCAGTTGCGCCCGGGAATGGGCCGCGACTCGATGCGCGTCATGTTCAGTCCGTTATAAATGAAGTGACTGAGTGCATGGTAGAGGGAACCGGCCTCATGCATGAGCTGCACACAGATGCTGATCTTCCCGGCACCCGCCACATACTCGCTTTTTTTCGACACGATAATAAAGCGCGTCTCGTTTAAGCGGTTATCCTGAACACCTTCAGATAAAATATGAAGTCCGTAAAGCTCACTGGTCGCACTGCTTGCAATGGCAGCCTGGGTGATATCCGCCTCATCCTGTACCTTTTTCGCGGCAACCGCCGTGTTCTGCATCGGGATCTGCTCCCATCCGGGATGCGCATCCAATATCTTTGCGCACTGCGCCAGCGCCTGGGGATGCGAATAAACTTTGCGGATACTGCTTAAGCTTGCGCCCTCCACGCCTAAAATGCAGTGATTGACCTTTATTTTCTGTTCCCCTACAATATAATATCCGTATTCCTTCAAAAGATCATAGTTCTCCGAAACGATGCCCGCGGAGGAATTTTCAAAGGGGAGCACCGCATAGTCCGCCTCGCCGCCCTTTAACGCCTCCATCGCGGCACGCCAGGTATCCACATGGAAGCGGCTGACTTCCTTCCCGAAATACGCCTCCAGCGCAAGCTGCGCATAGGCGCCCTCCACGCCCTGGTAAACGACACGCGCACCCTCAATCTGCAGCGCGGGAATTTCCGTAAAGCCGAAATCCGCCACCCGTCCCTTCTCCGTCATGAGCTGGTACTGCCTCTTGCGGCTCGTGGACATGATCTGCTCGAACAGCTCACGCAGGCCGTGCTTTGTCGTATCCGAGTCCGCAAGGGATTCAAGCAAAGCGAGCTTGCTCTTCTCCCGTTCCCGGTCGAGCACCTGCTTTCCGGTAGAAATTTTTTCCGCAGCCACATCCGCAGTCAGCTTCATGCGTGACTGATACAGCTCCACGATCTGACTGTCGATCGCGTCAATATCTTTTCTGATTTCCTGTAAATCCTTCATACTGTTTGAAAAAACCTCCTTAAAATGATTGAAATGGCTTTATTCGACAGCTGTCGCCGGGAAAATCGCGATTTTTAAACGGCGCAGCCTCATTACATTCAGTTTACATTCAGTTCACGTCAGGCTCACATCAAGTCAAACAGGCTGATCTGGTTCGTTGCCGGCAAATCGCCGAACATCCCCATATCCGCCATATTATCAATAATTTTCTGCGACACCTTCGTCCGCTGCCTGAAATCATCCCTGGAGAGAAACGGCCCGTCCTTTGCCGCCTCAACCACCATATCCGCCGCTGTATCCCCCATGCCGTCGATACTGTTTAAGGACGCCATCAGCTTGCCGTCGATGATCTGGAAGTAGCGTGCGCTGGCACGGTAAATATCAATGGGAATAAACTCATAGCCCCTCGCGTACATTTCCTGTACGATACGCATGTCACGGTACATATCCTGCTCCACCGGAGGCAGCTTTTTATTTTCCTTCGCAGCCTCGGCACTGCGCCGCTCATAATCCTCCATATAATGGCTTAAGCGATCCTTACCCATACACATAACCTCATAGTTGAATGCCTTCGCGCGGATGGAAAAGAATGCCGCATAATAGGCCAGCGGGTAAAACACCTTACAGTAGGCAATGCGCCACGCCATCATAACGTAGGCTGCGGCATGAGCCTTCGGAAACATGTACTTGATCTTCTCGCAGGACCAGATGTACCAGTCCGGCACATTGTGCTCCTCCATGTCCTTTTTCCACTCGTCCCACTTGTCGCATTTTCCCTTGGCGACCATGCCCTTTCGCACGGCCTCCATGATCTTGAACGACTCCTCGGACTCTAAGCCCATGCCGATGAGATACGTCATGATATCGTCACGGGTGCAGATGCAGGTGGAGATCGTCGCCCGTCCCTCCTGGATCAGTGTCTGTGCGTTTCCCAGCCACACGTCGGTCCCGTGTGAGAGCCCCGCGATGCGCACGAGATCGGAAAACTCCTTCGGCTGTGTGTCAATGAGCATCCCCATCGCAAAATCCGTTCCAAACTCCGGAATGCCAAGTGCCCCCAGCTTGCAGCCGCTGATATCCTCCGGCGTGATCTGCAGCGCATTCGTGCCCTGGAACAGCGACATCACGCTGGCGTCGTCGAGTGGGATCTTCTGCGCGTCGATGCCGGTCAGATCCTCGAGCATCCGGATCATCGTCGGATCATCGTGCCCGAGAATATCCAGCTTTAACAGGTTGTGGTCGATGGAGTGATACTCAAAATGAGTCGTAATAATATCCGTCGTCGTATCGTTTGCCGGATGCTGGATCGGCGTGAAGGAGAAAATCTCATCCCCCACCGGCAGCACGACGATGCCTCCGGGATGCTGTCCCGTCGTCCGGCGCACGCCCACACAGCCCGTCAGAAGCCGGTCGATCTCGCAGGCGCGCTTGTGCATGCCATGCTCCTCAAAATACCATTTAACATAGCCGTATGCGGTCTTATCTGCCAGCGTGCCGATTGTTCCCGCCCGAAAGGTCTGCCCCGCACCGAAAATGACCTCCGTATATTTGTGCGCCTTGCTCTGGTAGTCACCGGAAAAGTTCAGGTCGATATCCGGCTCCTTATCGCCCTTAAAGCCCAGGAACGTCTCAAAGGGAATATCAAAGCCGTCCTTGCAGAGCGGCTCCCCGCACTCCGGGCAGTAGCGGTCAGGCATATCACAGCCGCCCCGCCCCGCATACTCCTTCACCTGCGGGGAATCAAAGTCCACAAAATGGCAGTTTTTGCAGTAATAATGGGGACTTAAGGGGTTGACCTCCGTAATACCGGACATCGTCGCCACAAAGGAGGAGCCAACGGAGCCGCGGGAGCCGACGAGATACCCGTCCTCGTTGGACTTCCACACAAGCTTCTGTGCGATAATGTACATTACCGCATAGCCGTTTCCGATGATGGAGGTCAGCTCACGCTCCAGCCGCTCCTCCACGATCTTCGGAAGCTGATCCCCGTACATTTCATGAGCCTTGTTGTAGCAGATATCCCGCAGCATCTGGTCGGAATTCTCGATGATGGGCGGGCATTTATCGGGGCGCACCGGCTCGATCACCTCGCACATATCCGCAATTTTGTTCGTGTTGGTAATGACGACCTCTCTGGCCTTTTCGCTCCCGAGATACGCAAACTCCGCGAGCATCTCATCGGTCGTCCGCAGAAACAGAGGCGCCTGCTTGTCTGCATCTGCAAAGCCCTTGTAGGACATGATAATGCGCCGGTAAACCTCGTCCTCGGGATTTAAAAAATGCACGTCGCAGGTTGCGACCACCGGCTTTTTAAAATCCTCGCCGAGCTGCACGATCTGCCGGTTGATTTCCTGCAGATCCTCCACGCAAGTGATCGGGCTTTTCTCGTCCCGCAGCATAAACGCGTTGTTTCCGATGGGCTGGATCTCCAGATAATCGTAAAATTTCACCAGCCGGGTGATCTCCTCCGCTGGCCTGCCGTTTAAAATCGCCTGATACAGCTCCCCCGCCTCACAGGCGGAGCCGAGGATCAGCCCCTCACGGTACTTTAAAAGCTCACGCTTCGGAATGCGGGGGCGCTTGTTAAAATAGGTCAGGTGCGACATGGACACCAGACGGTACAGATTCACCCGCCCGATATCGTTTTTCGCAAGGATGATGGCATGGTAGGTGGACATTTTTCCGATCATCTCCGGCGTCGGCATACCCCGCTCGTTCAGCTCATCGAGTGTATGTATCCGGCGGCTTTCCAGCATCTCGATAAATTTCAGGAAAATTTCCGCGGTACAGGCCGCGTCGTCCACCGCCCGGTGATGGTTTTCCAGCACAACGCCTACCGCCTTCGCCACCGTATCCAGCTTGTAACGCCCCAGCTGCGGCAGCAAAAACCGCGCAAGCGCCACCGTGTCCGCCACGGTAAAGTCGCAGGGCAGCCCAAGCTCCCCGCAGTTTTTCTGGATAAAGCCCATATCAAAATCCGCGTTGTGCGCTACCATCACACAACCCTCGCAAAATGCCATAAACTGCGGAAGGATACGCTCGATCGTGGGCGCGTCAAGTACCATGTCGTCCCGGATGCCCGTCAGTTCCTCGATGGAAAAGGGAATCGGCACCTGGGGATTCACAAACGTCGAAAACCGCTCCGTGATTTTTCCCTGTGACACCTTGACCGCACCGATTTCAATGATCCTGTTTTTCACCGGGCTAAAGCCCGTCGTCTCCAGATCAAACACAACAAAATCGGCCTGCAGGCTCTGTCCCGCCGGATGCCGTACGATATCCTTCGTGTCGTCCACCAGGTACGCCTCCATGCCGTAGATCACCTTGAAATCCGAGCCCTTGGGAATGGCATGGTTTGCCACCGGAAACGCCTGCACCGCACCGTGGTCGGTGATTGCGATGCTTTTGTGCCCGAAGGCGACGGCCTGCGCGATAATGTCCCCCACATCGGAAACGCCGTCCATATCGCTCATTTTCGTGTGACAATGCAGCTCTACCCGCTTTGTTACGGAGGTGTCCATGCGCTTCGTCGTAAAATCCGCGATTTTTTTAATTCCGACGACGGAGCCAACCGTCAGCTCATGGTCAAAGCGGTCGAGCACGGCAATGCCCTTGATTTTGATAAAAGTTCCCTTTTTCAGGGAGCCCTTCAGCTCCTCCAGACCCTCCAGACGGGTGAAGAGCTTAATGACCATGGAATCCGTGTAGTCAGTCACGGTCAGAAAAAGAATCGCCTTCTCCCCGCGAATCTGACGCTCGTCGGTGGCAACGATCTCTCCCCGGATGACCACATCCCCGATCTCCCCCTGAATCTGCTCGATGGGTACGGACTCCTCCTCGAAATCCCTGCCGTAGAGCACGTCCGGGTTGTCGCTCTTTCTGCGGGAAAACCCGCCGCCAAAGCCCCGTTTCTCCGGGGAAAAACTCTTTTTCGAGGGCGGCACGGGGCGCTCCTGGACTTTTGCGGGCGCTGCCTGCTTTGACTGCGTTTTGTCCTGCCCCCGCTGCGGCTGCTCCCGTTTGTCCGGCTCCTCCATCACCATGAGGCTGCCGTCCTCCCGCTCCTTTTTCGCACCAAAAGAAGAATTCGAGACAATGCGCTGTATCTCAAGCTCCAGCTGCCTGTCCGAATCCTCCTTATTTCTATCCCTGTCCGTCGGCTCATAGCTCAAATCCACAAGCAGCGTCAGCCCGCAGCGGTCACAGAAAATCTTTTCCAGGATGTCGATCAGCTCCCCGCCCCGCTCATGTGCCAGAACGCTCTCCGGCATGTGCAAAAGCAGATGCTCCTCATCCTGAAAATCCAGCGTCGTCCCACGGTAGAGATTGTACAGAAGAGCAGAATACTCCCGCAGCTCCATCCGAATGCTGTCCTCATACACCGCAAGAAGCTTCTTCGCGGTATACTGCGCCGAGAGCTGATAGCGCTCCCGGATTTTTATTTTCAGATCCTTCCCGTGGAAGATCTGGCGGTGAATATCCCGCTCAAGCTGAAAAATAAATTTTTTTGGAATCAGTCTGCCGCTGAAAAGATCGATCCGGTAAAAATCCTTTGCACGGTTGGTGCTGACCTTTTCCACCTGCACCTCACCGAGCATCTGCCTGATTTCCACCTGCACCTCCAGCGTCGGAAAAACCTCAAAAAATGCCTTTGCCATCTGCGCACCCCAATGCTCAACCTTACAAACGCTCCAGCTCCTCCCGCAAAGCGCCGAGCAGCTCATTTTCCGGAACCTTTTTGATCACCTCGCCGTGCCTTATGAGAAGCCCCTCACCGATACCGCCCGCGATACCGAGATCCGCTTCCCGCGCCTCACCAGGCCCGTTCACGACACAGCCCATAACCGCAACCTTGATATCCAGCGGATACTCCTCCACAAGCGTCTCCACCTGCGATGCCAGCGAAATGAGATCGATCTGGGTCCGCCCGCAGGTCGGACAGGAAACGACCTCCACACCGCCCCTGCGCAGTCCCAGCGTCTTCAAAATAAGCTTCGCGGACTTGATCTCCTCCACGGGCGCTCCGGTCAGTGAGACACGGATGGTGTCGCCGATGCCCTGCCCAAGAATCAGGCCAAGACCCACCGCCGATTTGATGTTGCCCCGCAGAAGCGTCCCCGCCTCGGTAATACCCACATGAAGGGGATGTCCTGTCTTCCTCGCAAGCAGCTCGTGTGCCCGCACACACATCATCACGTCCGAGGACTTGATGCTGATCACAAGGCTGTCATAGCCCATATCCTCGATCAGCCTCACCTTGTCCAGGGCGCTCTCCACCAGGCCCTCCGCCGTAACGCCGCCGTACTTTTCCAGCAGCGGCTTTTCCAGCGAGCCGCTGTTGACACCCACGCGGATGGGAATCCCCCGCTCCCTTGCGCAGTCAACTACCGCCCGCACCCGCTCCTTATCCCCGATGTTGCCGGGGTTAATGCGGATCTTGTCCGCGCCGTGCTCCATCGCCGCGATCGCCAGCCTGTAATCAAAGTGGATGTCCGCTACCAGCGGAATGGAAATCTCCTTTTTAATCTCCGCCAGTGCCCGCGCCGCTTCCATATGCGGCACCGCGCAGCGGATGATCTCGCACCCCGCCCGTGTCAGCTCCTGAATCTGCGCCACCGTCGCCCCGACATCCTCCGTTCTTGTATTCGTCATCGATTGAATCAGAATCGGGTTCCCGCCGCCGATAACGCGATCCCCGATCCTGACAATATTTGTATCCCTGTGCTCCACGCAGACACCTCCAACAGCAAAACCAAACAACGGCTGGCGGGGAAGCGGCAATAGCCGCTCTCCCTGTCAGCGTCACCACTCCGCTACATAAACAGCTTCCGGATATCGTTCCCCATAATGACAACCATAAACACCATCAGCAAAATCAGACCCACGTAGTGCACCATGCCCTCCTTCTGCGGGTCGAGCCGCTTTCCGCGGATCGCCTCTATGATGAAAAATACGAGCCGTCCGCCGTCCAGCGCCGGCAGCGGGAGCAGGTTCATCACGCCGAGGTTTGCCGAGAGCAGTACCGCCATGTTGAGCATGTTTAAGAACACATAAAACGCACCGTCCGACCGGCTCTCCGTGTACGTATCCCCAATGGTCTTGACGATCCCGACCGGGCCGGCGAGATCGTTCATTTTGAGCTGGCCGGTCACAAGCTTCCCGAGACTCTGCAGGGTTGTCGTAATCCAGTATTTCATCTCAAAAAAGCTGTTTTTGAACACCTCAGGCCCGCTTGCCTTCTGTCTGCCGTAGCTTCCCTGAAAACCGAACAGATAACGTCCGCTCTCCTCGTCAAAGCGCGGTGTGACGGAAGCGCTGAATGTCTCCCCGTCGTGCTCCCAGGTCACCAGAATTTCCTCTCCCTCGTGGAAATAGGTGTACACGCTGATCTCCCGGTAAAAATGAATCCGCTTGTTGTCCAGCTTCAGAATCGTATCGCCGCCCTCAATGCCTGCCTCTGCCGCGGGGGATGCAGGCTGAATCTGATAGATCGTAGGATAATCAATCCCCGCCGCACCGAGAATGATGAGGGACAGGAGCCATGCGAGAATGAAGTTGAAAAACGGACCGGCAAACACGATGGAAAAGCGCTGCCAGACGTTCTTTTTCCCGAATGCGCGGTTCGAATTGCTCTCCTCGTCCTCGCCTTCCATCATACACGCGCCGCCAAAGGGAAACAGCTTTAAGGAATAGTATGTTTCCCCCTTCTGAAAACCGACAATCGACGGCCCGAGCCCCAGGCAAAACTCGTTAACCTGCACGCCGTTGAGCTTTGCCAGCAAAAAATGTCCCAGCTCATGAAATAAAATAATCAGGCTAAATAAAATAATTGCAATTACAATATTCAAGTTACCACCTCTCCTTGCAGCTTAAATTGAAAGAGTTATGTGTTCTCTCACGTATTCCTGTACCTGTGCCTCCGTGGAAAGAATCTCCTCCAGCTTCGGCTCCGGAACCCATGTACAGCATTCCATGCAGGACGCAATGATCTCCGTAATCTGTAAATATGAAATGCGCTCCTGCAAAAACAGCGATACCGCCGCCTCATTCGCCGCATTGTAAATCGTCGGCATATTGCCGCCGGAGTCCATCGCCTCATAGGCCAGCGAAAGAGCGCGAAACGTTTGTGTATCCGGCTCCTCAAAGGTAATCGCCTGCATTGCGGCAAAATCCAGACGTCCGCCCCCGAGCGGCTTTCGCTTTGGATAATAGAGCGCATATTGAATCGGCAGCCGCATGTCCGGCGTTCCCAGCTGTGCGATAATACTGCCGTCCACAAACTGTACCATCGAGTGTATGACGCTCTGCGGCTGAACCACGACCTGAATCTGCGAAAGCGAAACGCCAAACAGCCACTTTGCCTCCATTACCTCAAGTCCCTTGTTCACCAGCGTCGAGGAATCCACCGTGATCTTTTTTCCCATCGACCAGTTCGGATGCTTTAAGGCATCGGCAAGCGTCACCTCCGCCAGCTCCTCCCGCGTCCTTCCCCGGAAGGGGCCTCCCGAGGCAGTCAATAATATCTTATCTATTTTATTGGCGTTTTCGCCGTTTAATGCCTGAAAAATCGCGGAATGCTCACTGTCCACCGGAAGAATCCGAACACCGCGCTCCTTTGCCATCGGCATGATCAGATGCCCAGCCGTCACGAGCGTTTCTTTATTTGCAAGCGCAATATCCTTGCCGGCAGCAATCGCAGCCACCGTGGGCCTTAGTCCCAGCATACCGACGACCGCCGTCACGAGAATCTCGCTGTCTGCGTCCGTCGCAACTGCCAGCAGACCGTCCATCCCCGCGCGGATTTCTACATTTAAATCCGCCACACGCGTCTTTAAATCCAACGCATCACGCTCCTCCCAGACAGCCGCAAGAGCGGGCAGAAATTCACGGATCTGGGTTTCAAACAGATCAATATTCCGCCCCGCCGCCATAGCGGTTACCTGCAGGTCCTTCTGCGCCCGCACGATATCCAGCGTCTGCGTGCCAATGGAGCCGGTTGCACCGAGTATTGCTATTTTTTTCATGGTTTTATCCTTTTCCATTTAATTCAAACAAAATAGTATGCCATATAATAGATGACCGGCGCGGTAAAAATTACCGAATCAAAGCGGTCCAGCACGCCGCCGTGTCCCGGGATCAGCTTCCCGTAATCCTTTACGTCGTAGTTGCGCTTGATCGCGGAAGCCGTCAGATCCCCTACCATCGACAGCAGTGCGCCCGCCGCACTGGTAAAGGCCAGAATCCACACCTCTGCCTGAGAAATCCCCATGGGAACCGCAAAATATGAGGCATACATATAGGTTAAAAGCATCGTTCCGAGCACACCGCCCACAGCACCCTCTACGGATTTTTTCGGCGAAAGCACCGGGGACATTTTATGCCTGCCGATGAGCTTTCCCACGCAGTAGGCACAGGTATCGCATCCCCATGAGGAGAGAAAAATCAGCCATACCGTATAGGCACCCCTTGGAAGCCCCCGGGTCTGATACAGAAACGAGAACATCACACCCACATAAAAAATCCCGAAAACAGCCTGTATTACCTGATTGCTGTGGTATTTCGGGTAGCTGCATACCATGACAAGCAGGTAAAACATCATTACGACGATGAGATACAGCAGCCAGTTGGCCGCAAATATTCCATGCTCCGATAAAAGCAGCAGCAGATAATAAAAAATCATAAACCCGTAACCGCAAAAACCGAGCAGCGTCCTGTGAAATCCAAATACCCGGTAAAGCTCCATCAAACCAACCAGCGATAACGCAAGGGATACGGCCCAGAGCACATACCCGCCGTTCATGATAAATATTAGAGCGCAAACAACAAGCACGAGTCCGCTGATCAATCTTGTCCGAAACATAGTTATTCCTCCTTGATGCCCCCGAAACGTCTGTCGCGGTTCTCATAGGCATCGATTGCCTTTTCAAGCTCCTTCTCGTCAAAATCCGGCCACGGAACCTGTGCAAAATAAAATTCACTGTAGGCGAGCTGCCAGAGCAGAAAATTCGAAAGACGCTGTTCCCCGCTCGTGCGGATAAGCAGATCCGGATCCGGGATTTCCTTCGTGTCAAGATAGCTTCCCAAAAGCTCCTCCGTGATCTCCTCCGGCTCAAGCGTGCCCTCCCGGACGGCCCCGCCGACACGGCGCATGGCGCGCACGAGCTCGTCCCGGCTTCCGTAGTTGATGGCAATCGTCAGGTTCAGGTCGTCATACACGGAAGACACACGATCCGCCTCAATAATCTGGCGCTGAAACTTCGGCTCGAGACGGCTGATATCACCGATCACCCGGATGTGCATCTGATTCTCGTGAGCCGTTCGAATCGCCTTGTCCAGATAGCCGGAAAGAAGCCGCATCAGTGCACGCACCTCCGCCTCGGGGCGCGTCCAGTTCTCGGTGGAAAGCGCATAGAGCGTCAGGTATTTCACCCCGAGCTTTTTCGCCGAAACGCAGATATCCTCCACGTTTTTCGCCCCCGCCCTGTGCCCGGCGTTGCGGGGCAGTCCCCTTTTCTTCGCCCATCTTCCGTTTCCGTCCATAATGATCGCAATATGCTCCGGAACACTCATCATATGCCTCCTTCCCCCAGCGGCCGTTTCCCCCTTGCGCCCCTGCGCATCATAAAAATGAGGCACGACCCTGTGCCCCATTTTTGTGTTTTATACGGTAAGAATCTCCTTGCTCTTCTCATCGACAGCCTTGTCAACGTTTGCAATGTATTTATCTGTAAGCTTCTGCAGCTCATTTTCCAGATCATGAATCTCGTCCTCGGAGATATCATCGCTCTTTGAGAGCTTTTTGAGCGTGTCATTACCGTCCCGGCGAATGTTGCGGATAGCCACCTTCGCATTTTCGCCTTTTTTCTTCACATCCTTTGCAAGCTCCTTACGGCGCTCCTCCGTCAGCTCCGGAAATACAAGGCGGATAAGCTTTCCGTCATTGGTCGGGTTGATCCCCAGGTCTGAGGTCTGAATCGCCTTTTCGATCGCCTTTACCATGGACGGCTCCCACGGCTGAATCTGAATCATACGCGGCTCCGGTACATTCACATTTGCAACCTGCTGAATCGGCGTCGGCGTGCCGTAGTAGTCCACGCGCAGCTTATCAAGCACATGGGGATTTGCACGACCGGCGCGAATCCCGTTGTACTCTTCGCTCAGGTTGTTCATCGTTTTCTGCATCTTCTCCTCATAAACCTTTAATCTGTCATCCATAGTAGCTATCCTCCTGCCTCTGTTTTTAAACCGTTGCAACAGTCCCGATTCTCCGCCTATTCCGGACGTCCTTCCATAATATCCGCGCTGCGGCGGGCCGTCTGCCTGAGCCGTCCGTTTTTAACGGCCGACAACATCATCATCCAATCCCTTCATCCCGCCAGGACGGATATTCCATAGACCGGCCCGGCCGATCTACACTGTCACAATCGTCCCGTTAAACCTGCCCTCCACCGCATTCACGATGCTGTTCTCCTCGTTCAGTGAAAACACATACATCGGCATATGGTTTTCCATGCACATGACGGAAGCCGTCATATCCACAACGGCAAGCTTTTTCTCGATAACCTCCTCGATGGAGATGGTATCATATTTCTTTGCATCCGGGTTGGTCTTCGGATCGCTGTCGTAAACGCCGTCAATCGCCTTCGCAAGATAAATACCGTCCGCTTCGATCTCGACCGCCCGCAGCGTCGTCCCGGTATCCGTGGAAAAATACGGATGCCCCGTGCCGCCCGCGAAAAATACGACCATTCCCTTCGCAAAATATTTGTTGGCGCGGTCCTTTGAAAAAAGCTTTGTAAAGCTGCCGCACGCAAAGGGGGTGAGCACATTTGTCATCATGCCCTGTGAGCGAAAAATCTCCGAGACATAGATACAGTTCATCACGGTTGCAAGCATCCCGATCTGATCCGCCTTTGTCCGGTCAATAGTGGCACTGGTGCGTCCGCGCCAGAAATTACCGCCGCCGATTACAATGCCTACCTCCACACCCTTTTCCACAATCTGCTTCACCTGCTTTGCAACACCGACAACCGTCGCCTCATCAAAGCCGAAGCCCCTGCCACCGGAAATTGCCTCCCCGCTCAACTTTAAAAGGATTCGCTTCATCTGATTTCCCCCTGCTTCATATGAAATTTATTGCCGCCCGCCGGGCTCTGAATAACTGCCGTTTATTTTTTGTCAAAAAGGCTCTCAACATCCACATCGGAGTAGCACTGTGAGCAGAAGCCCTCGATCACCGCACCGTTGTTGATCTGTACGGAACGGGACTTGATATTACCCATGATGACAGCGGACGTGTCCACAACAACCGGACCCTGCACATCAATATCACCCTTTACCGCACCGGCAATTACCGCCGAGGTCGCGCTGATGTTGCCGATGATAACGGAGCCAAGCCCGATCTTTACGGTACCGGAGCTGACAACCTCACCCTCGATGTGCGCCGCATCCGCGAAAAACTCGGATGATGCACTGTTTCCAACAACCGTACCGATCACGGTCAGCTTGCCGTTACACTTGATATCGCCCTCGATCCGTCCCTCAATTTCAAAGGATCCGGTCGTCTCCATGTTACCTCGGATGCTTGTGCCCGCGGTAATCAGGGAAACCTCATCGGTAATCTCAACCGGCTGTGTCATCGGCTCACTGACCGCTGCTGCGGATTCTGCGGGTGTCTCCATTACGGGTGTCTCTGTTGCTGTTACTGTTGTATCCATTACTTTTTCCTCCTTTATGTTTACACTTCTGTTTGTTTGCACATGGTTTTGGATATTGCCACGGGCTGCCGCCGGTCTTACCGGACTCTTAGATACCGTCGGTACCGGTACAGGCTGCGGCCTTACACCAGCCGCCGGCGTCGGTGCCTGTCTGGGTGCAAATGCAGCCATTTTCGGCTCCGGCTTTGGTGCCGCGGGCCTTTGCACCGGCTTAAAAACCGGCGATACCGGTCGGTTCTCCGGCCTTTGCGTTGATGGTGCCGGCTTTGTCACAGGCGTCGATGCCGGTTTTGCCGGCTCCTCCACAGGTCTTTGGGTCGGTGCCGCCGGCCTTTGTGGAGGCTTCTCCTCCGTCCTTGACGTCGGTGCCTCCGGTTTTTCCTCCGGCTTCGGCATCGGCTTCTCCGGCTCCTCCTGCGGCTTTTCTGCCGCTGCCTCCGGTTTTTCCTCCGGCTTTGGCGTCGGCTTCTCCGGCTCCTCCTGCGGCTTTTCTGCCTCCGGTTTTTCCTCCGGCTTCGGCGTCGGTTCCGCCGCCTTCTTCGGCTCCGGTTTTATGGAAAGAAAACCATCTGCATCCGATTCGTCAAAAACCAGGGGCGCAAGTACAGGCTCCTCCTCCGGCATGTCTTTTTTCCCGGCCTTCGGCTCGTCCTGCGGCTTTGCCTTAGGCACGGCCTTCTGCTCTGTCTTTTTCGGCTTCGGCGCTGCTTTGATTTCGGATTCCGGCTTTATTTCCGGCTTCGGTTTTTCTTCAGACTCCGGCGCAGGCACACGCTTTGTCTCACTGTGGGCGTTTTTGCGCTCGACCTGTTCGAGCAGTCCGTCCAGCTTTGACAATTCCTGCTCAACGTCAAGCTCATTGTCCAGCGTGTTGACCTGAACCGAATCCACATCCGAAAAATCGTCGCCGGGAAACAGCTCGCCCACTGCCTGAGAAAAATCGTCTTTAAAATCCTTGAAAAATCCCATGTTTGTCCTCCGTATATTTTTTCTGTTACGGTCCGCTGCGTGACCAGTAACTTTTTTCTGCCATAGTTAGCTGATGTTGTGATGGATCACCGGGGCATCTTCCGTGATCGGAAGAATACGCACATCCATCTCCTCAAGCTTTTGCAGCAGCTTTTCCAATGCTTCCACAGTCGTATCCTTCTCAGCTGCATCATGCATGAGCACGACAGAATTCTTGTACTTTACCACATCTGTCATGACATTTTCCACCAGCTCATCCGCGGTATAAATCTGGGAGGTTGCATCCCCGCATACAACATTCCAGTCATAATAGGTAATCCCTTTTTCACCCAGAAAATCAATGAACTCGTTTACGTCCGTATTGCTGACCTGATTGGAGCTGCCGCCCGGGAAGCGGTAAAATTTGCTCTCCACTCCGGTTACCTCCCGAAGATAGTCATGCAGCTTCGTAAAATCCTCTTTAAACGCATCCACCGACTCATAGATCGTGCTGTAACGGTGCGAGTAGGAATGCATGCCAAGCGTATGGCCGTCCGCCGCAATCGCGCGGTACCACGCTTCTGCCTGTTCCCCCTCCTTACCCGTCACAAAAAAGGTTGCCTTTACATTATGGTTTCTCAATATCTCCAAAATATCCAACGTATTCTCACTCGGCCCGTCATCAAAGGTCAGGTAGACATTCATCGGCTCGTCCTCACTGCGCAGGTTATCCTCAACGGCAATGCTGGCACGGACATCCTGCTGCGCAGGGCTGTGGCTCTCCTCCGGTACAGCGTCGTCCGTCTGCCCATCGGAAGCGGGCATCTGCGGATCCGAATCCGTTCCGTCGGCATCCTCGCCATCATAATTAAGAAAATCGCCGTCCGCTCCCCCCGGCGGTGTCTGCTTGTCCTCCGCCGAAATCTGTGTGCCCTCAAGCATTTTATCCGTCAGGATCGTAACCTGATCCTGCAGTGAATACATGCGGATCATCAAAAAAATATTGAGCGACATGCAGACCGCCATCCAGATAGCCGCAAAAAGGAGAATCCCTGTCTTAATCCGGTTGATTCTCTGACGGCGTGCACGCTGTTCTTTTAAACCTTGTGGTATTTTTTGCTCCTGATTACTCATATGTGCTTCTACTCCAAAGTATCTGATCGTATGTGATGCTACCATTCTACCATACTTTGAGAAAATAATCCGTTAGAATTTTTGGGAATATTTTAAAAATTGTCAGATAATTATCGAAAAAACATAGAAATGATGCCAAATTACCCAAAAATCGGATGACCATAAAGGTCATCCGATCCCTGACTATCCTCTGAAATCAAAGTTTCCGCCAAGTGCACGCTCCGCATCGGTCATTACGAAATCACTCATGGAAGCAAAATTCATATCCCGGATCTTTTTGATCAGCTCCTCGATGGAGTTTGCGGAAACGATCTCAATATCCTCATCCTCGGATATCTCATAATCGTCCCGGTCAACCTTCTCACCCCGGTTTTTATCCCGCAGCCGCTCAAGCCGCTCCTCCTGCTCCTTTTTCGAAGCTTTCTTCTTCGCTTCCTTCTTCTCGGCGGCCTTCTTCGCCATGCGCTTCTGCTGCGCCTTCTGGTTGGCTGCCGCATTCTTGTCTACCGCGGCAAAAAATGAGGACGCACCGTTGTCGTTGACCTTGATGCCATAGCCCTTTACGCCTGCCTGATTGCCCAGGCTCTTTGCAAGCTGCTGCAGCTGCGACTTCGCGCCGCTCAAAATGCTCTCGTATTTCTTTCGGTATTCCGGGTCAGTTGCCATCTTCTCAATCTTCTCTTCATCGATGAGAACGACGGTCTTATTTTTGTTGGCATACTGCGCCGCATTCCGCTCCGCATTTGCCTTCTGATCCTTGCTGACTAAAATGAAATCGTAATTACCGTATTTTGCTTTCAGCTGCTCGTAATATTTCGCACCCTTATCCGAAAGCTGCGGCTCACCGATCGTCTTGCCGTTCACACGGTTTTTCTTCTGTGTGCTCTGCACCGCATCCGCATAAGTCGCCGCAGCAGTGTTCGCCACATCAGCTGTTCCAACTGTTGCACCCATAATCGTATCCTCCTTGACATATTGGTATTTGTGTGAATCCGTTCACACGTTGACTGTATTTATTGCTTAAAATCTATATCGGACACAATATATTGTTCCTTTATAGTCAGTCTGTGCAATCATTACCAAGTCTTTTCAAAGGTCAGGTTCCAGTCCAGCTTGAACGGAGAGTTCTCATCTACCTTAATGCCCTCATAGATGGCACGGCGGTCGTCACTGCTCTCCTGCGCCCAGTACTCGTAGCCGGCAAAATAGCTGTCATAAAAGTCATCCCAGGAAGAAAACTCCTTTTGCGCCTTCTCTGCGATCTCCATGGATTTATCTAGCGCTTCCGTCTCCGTGTAATAGCCTGCTATGTAATAGAAGGCACACAGTGACATGGCACGGCTGTAATCCCATGCGGCGATACCACTCTCCGAATGCTCCGTGTAAAACGTGTACGCATCTGCATAGCTCTGTGCCTGCCCCTCCGGATCATCCTCTCCGAGATCGAAATTTTCCAGCATCCAGTCCTTATAATTTCCGTCAGCCGCATCCGTGATGCCGCACTCCTCCAGATATTCCATCTCTTCTATGTAATCCCCGCGGTGTCCGCCCTCATCCATGAGCCACGCCATCGTCTCCTGCGCGCTCTCGGTATCGGTTACATCCCAGGACTGCTTGAGGGACTCCTGCTGGAGCACCTTCGTTGTCTGGTTCATCTCATAACCGGGATAGGACTCATAATCAAATTCGTTGATGCTGCCAAGCACCGCCCATGTGCCGTTGAACCAGAGAACCGTGTCGCTGATTGCCGCCGCGTCGTCTCCGTCATCCTCCGATGCATCCGAGCTGTCGCCCGCTGCACCTTCGTCTTTTGCTTTGTCACCCGCTGCATCGTTTCCTCCGCCGCAGCCCGCCATGGAGCACACAAACACAACTGCCAGAATTACGCTTAATACTTTCTTCTTCATTTTCTTCCACCTTATTTCTTTATATTATAATTTTGTGCTCTGAACCGTTTGCCCCGTTTTTCGGCAAAAACAGACCACTATGTTTTATTTTAGACTTCTTTGACAGCTTCTGTCAACAGGCAAAAAACTGTTTCTGAAAAAAATCGCAGCCGTGAAGCCGAAGGCTGAATAGTTACAAAATCAGATTAGCCCGCGTATCGTTTGTTACAAAATATGTAAATTTTCCGCAAGGTTTTCCGCTTCTCAATCGTATTATATATAGAAAGCAATTCAAAACCATATTTTCATTCACGAGGAGGAAACCTGAAATGAAATTATCAAGAAAACTGAAAAAATCCGCCGTCATGGCGATGGCTGCTCTTACCCTGACGTGCAGCTTTTCCGTACCTGCCATGGCACACTGCCACGGGGGCGGAAGCCATTGCGGCAGCTCGAAGAACGTTTACTGTCCCTATCATGAAACGTATCATTCCAAAAAAACGGACTGCAATCATTACTGTACCAAGCACAAAACGACCCATGAGAACGGCAAAAGGCACCACGCAAACCATCATCCCTGAATAAGGCACACAAGGCAGAGCAAACGCTCTGCCTCATTTTTTGTCCCGGAATCCGCAGTCGGCCCGGCTTGCCGCAGCACATCTGCAGCAAGCCGGACAACCGGCCGAAAAACGGCACTGTTCACTGCGTGACCAGTGGCAAAAGCAGCGAAAAAACGGTCATTCGCAGCGTCTGTCCCTGTTTCCATGGTATCCGTGACCCATGTGGCAGTTGTTCGGATCCGTCCGTTCATCATCCCTCTGTCCGTCATCCGCATGTCTCTCATCCGTCTGTCCGTCATTCACATGTCTCTCATCCGTCTGGTCGTCATCTGCATATCTGTCACCCAAATGCTTCCCGTGCGCACGGATACAGCGGTGCATCTGCGACATGCTCATATTCCTGCAGTCGTCAACGGTCACCGTATCGTCATACGCTGCAAGCTGCAAATACGCATAATATTTTCCGAGGGACAGCCCGTTTTCATGCGCCTCATAAACAAGCCCGATATCTGCGCTGACACCGTAGCAGTTATGTCCGCTGTGACTGTGGCAATGCGCAATCCCGGCCTGCAGCTCGTCATTTCGGGCACCGTCTGACGCCACCGTAAAGACAAGCTCGGCATCAGCCTGGAGATAGCTTTTCATGGCATCGCTCTCCACGAGCACATCGATGGCATCCGTATACTTTTTCCCTTTCAGGGAAAGCCCCCTGATCAGTGCCTCACCTTCCACATTAAAGGCCGTCACCGCCGCAACCCGGTCCAGGCGGTTAAGTGCAAGCTCAACGGACGGATTGACATCAATGCTCACATAAGAGACCGGCATCCGTACCCATGAATAGCCGCCAAAGCCTGCTATAAAAAGCGCCAATGTGCAAACTGCCAGGAGCTTTTTCCAGTGTATCCCGCGACGTGCGGGCTGTTCGATCCGCTGCTGTGCCAGAAACTGCTTCGTCGATTCCTTAAGCCGTTCATTCGCCCTGATACGGTCAAGTGCATGATGTATGTTATTCGCCAATCTCTTCACCTCCCAGCCTCTCTTTCAATATCCCGCGCCCCCTCGAGAGCAGCGAATAAACCGTATTCTCCTTTTTTCCCAGAATCCTTCCGATTTCGGCAGCCGAATAGCCCTCATAATAATGCAGATAAATTACATCCTTATATTTATCCGGTAACGCCAGCACGGCCTCCAGTACCTCCCGGTGATCCTCCAAAACCTCCGCCTGCATCTCGGCAACCACATCCAGAGGGACCGTACTGCGTCTGAAAAAGCTTTTCAGATAATCCCTGCAGGCGTTGATCGTGATGCGCAGCAGCCATGCTTTCTCGTGCTCGGCGCTCACAAAGGGCATATCGTTCAGCATATATTTCAAAAAAACATTCTGGAACACATCCTCCGTATCCGTCTGGTTTTTCAGATGACAAAAGCAAATGCGCCGCACCATATCCGCGTACTGTTCCACCGCGCGATTGATCTCCGACTCACTTCGCATCCCACATCACCTCCCCATAGATCGCATCGGAAATCCGGCAAAATTTCCTGCATACAATAGAACAAAAGACCGCTGACAAGAGAAATAAAAAAGCTTCCCCCTTTGCGGTCTTTTCTATCACATAATAAGCGTTCAAATTTACGACGAAGTCCTCTGCGGTTTTCTTCCCCACACCATCATCACGGCCAGCAGGACTGCAACCGCCAGAACAACGGCCAGCGGGCTTTTTGTGAACCCGGCAAACAGAAACGCCGCAAACGCAATCACGCCATTCACACAGGCATAGGGCAGCTGTGTTTTCACATGCTCAACCAGATCACACTCCGCACCTGTAGAGGAGAGAATCGTTGTATCCGAGATCGGTGAGCAGTGATCCCCGAAAAGGCCCCCGGACAAAACCGCTCCGACCGCGATCGCGTAGGGAATCTCAAATGCATGGGCCATGGGGATTGCAAGCGGCATCATAATCGCAAAGGTTCCCCAGGAGCTTCCGGTAGAAAACGACACAAAGGTGCCGAAAATAAAGATCGCCGCAGGCACCAGACCGCCGGTAAAATTCAGGCTCTTTAACCCGTTTACAATGAAATCCGCCGTGCCGAGGTCGCTGATCATACTTCCAAGCGACCATGCAAGCACCAGCGTCACCGCCACATCCGTCATGCCCTTCATGCCGTCCACATAAATCTTAAAGGTATCCCGGAATGTTTTCACCTTATAGACTGCAATCAGCGCCATCAGAACGAGCGCCCCGTAAAAATATCCCATGGACAGCGCCACACGAAACTCATTACCGTCGACCTTCTGAAAGGGAAATCCATACGGTGCCAGGGTGATAAACAGTGTGGCAAACACGACCACAATCGGTACAATGACCATGCTTGGCTTTGCGTTTGAGGTCGCATAACCCCTCTTGTCCCCTCCGGCATTTGCCGGCCGGTCATCCTCGAAGGAATAGACCCTTGTCTCCGCCTCAATCTCCGCCTTCTTCATCTGCGAGAAATCCTTCTTTGTAAACGCTACCAGCGGAATCATAATGATCGCCAGAATCGCATAGATCTGGAACGGGATCGCCGCCACAAAGGTGCTGTAATCCGACTGGGCGATGCCTAAATTCTCAAACTCCGCCTGAATCAGACCCATGATGTACACACCCCAGCCGATAAACGGGATCAAAATCGCCACCGGAGATGACGTGGAATCCAGAATCCATGCCAGCTTCTCCCTGGAGATTTTCAGCTTGTCAAAAAGCGGCCGGAAAACCGGTCCCACCAGAAGCGGCGTTCCCAGGTCGGAAAAGAAAATCAGAATTCCGCCCAGCCATGCACACAGCTGCGCCTTCAGCTTTGTATTTACATATTTATACACACTTTTGCTGAAAGCCTGTGCCCCGCCAGATTTCTCCATCAGCTTGATAAAACCGCCGATGAAGATCACCAGTACGATGACTCCCGCGTTATAGGAATCCGTGAGCTGTACAAAAAAATAGTTCCCGACAATGGACTTCGTCGCCAAAAACGGATTGCCGCCCGCAAAGATCAGCGTTCCCACAAAGCCTCCGCAAAACAGCGACAGAATCACATTCTTACTCTTAATCGCCATGACCACCGCCACGATCGGCGGGAGCAGGCTCAAAAAACCGTAATTCATAACTTCATCCCTCTGTATTTGTTTTTTTCATCATACGGATTCTGACATGTTTCGTCAATAGGTTTTGCATAATTATTCAAAATATAACGGCCCTGTCTGCAGCGCATTGCACAAAATCCGGTATGCCTCCGAATATTCCTGCAATGTGACCTCATATTTTTTCAGCAGGCCCTGAATTTCCTTCTGCCGTGTGGGAGCGTTTCGATCCTCCGTCAGCCAGTCCGGATACGCCTCCCACAGCTGCCGGCAGAGCATGCGCATTGCACAGCACCAGATCAGCATATCTATGCAGCACTTCCATTTTGTATAGTTTTTGTTATGCAGAAATACGTCATGCAATACCCTGACCAGCTTTTTCTCCCAGGAAGCCAGCTTCTCTGCTACCCGCTTCCCTCCCTCCGGCGTGCCAGCCTCCTTTAGCGCGGACAAAAACAGCTCCCCGTTTTGAAAATCTTCAAGTCTCCAATAGCCATCCTCCTTTTTATAATCCTTTTCCAGCTTCTCCAGAAAGCAGTCGGTCAGAAAAGTTTCAAGCTCCGAAACAGAAAGCTTACCGGCCTTACAAAGCATAACCGCAAGATCACACACATCCTCCACGCTTCTCGTCCCAAGCTCCCCGAAGTAATCCTCCTGCTCCAATGCTTCGGCCATCAGTGCATCTGAAAAGTGCTTCACCCATGCCTCCTTGACCTCCTGCATTTTTTCGAGGAATTCGTTCCTGGCTTTTTCCGTATCTTCAGTCTGCAAAGGCTTCGGACGCGCATCATTGCGGGAACGATATGCTTTCCGACAGTCCTCGATTTGCAGATCGATTACCATGGCCCGGAAAAACTCATGGCACAGGGCATCGTCCTTTACCATGGAAGCTGCCGGCTCGAGCTTTCTATGCTTGATAAACCACTGCATACCGACCGCCAGAAGCTGTCGGTTTTCCGATTCCAGACATTGTTCGGCAAGCTGTTCTGCGCAATCCGTCCGTTCCGCCATCATGCAGGCCAGCCTGCCGATGACCCATCGCTTCTGTTTCAACGCCTGCCACGATCCCTCCTTCTGCTCCAGCTCATCTACAACGGACCGATACCTTGGAAAGTCCTTTCCGATGAAAAGCTGTAGAGCCATGCGCCGCTCAAACGGCACGCGGTAATCCAGACATGCATCATGCGGATTGTCCAGCAAATATCCCGTTTGCAGTAAAATTTCCCGGAAACGCTGCTCCGGATATACCTTCAATGCCCCCTGTCCTGCTTTTTGCCCCGCAGATTCCCGGTTCAGCTCCTTTGTCAATTCCTTCTGCAGCTGCTCTCCTAATTTTGTATCATATGAATCCTCCAGCTGCCTTTTCAGCTCACTGCTGAACGGAAATCCTAAATTTGCGCAAAGATAGCAAAGCTTTTCCCAGTGGCTGCCGGCATCCTCACACAGCGTTTTGAGGATGTTCTTTTTCTCTGTCTTTGCGACATCCGGAAAAACAATTCCGCCTTTCTTTTCATACGACAGCCCGCCCAGCCCCCGCTTCGCCAGCTTTTCATTGAAAAATGCTGCCAGCTCCTGCAAATACATCTCCCATTCCTCCTCCGGTGGAATCTGCACGAGGGAGCTTCTGCCCGTTTCCATCTCCCATAATACCTCCACCTTTCCTTCCTCCTGCTGACGCTGATACAAGTCCAGATAATACTCCGCACACGCCTTTGCACTGTCCCGGCTCAGCCTGCATACGACCGAGGGCGTATGCATCCCCATGTTGTCCAGCGAATTGCTCATATTGTATACGGCAGGGATATAGCTCTGATGAAACAGCAGCAGGATCCGGTCATGCAGGAGACATTTCGATGCCTGAAACGCATAAAACGCAAGCCGGCTTCCCATCAGCTCGCCCAGCTGCCCGCACACATTTCTTAACAGACCGATCCTGTCCTGCTGGTTTTTGCTGGGGGCATTTGCATCCGTAACGATGTTCATTTTCACCCCCGTATCCGTCAGCGAACGTATCATTCTCGTCACACTGTCCGCATCAATAAAAGGGTCAAAAATCCAGGCACTTTTTACGCTTCCGCTGCTAAGCTTTTTTTTCAGCCAGCCGAGAAATTCTTCATGGCCTTCCATTCCCTGTGCAAAAAACCGGCTCTCTGCTGTTTCTGCCCCGTATAACTCCCCGAAATCCTTTTCAACCTGTTCAAACGCCCTTCTCCAGGGATCGTTCCCCTCATCTCCTATATGAGTTTCTATGGAGCTGTAGACTGTCACATCCCGGTTGACCGGATTTTTATTTTTCCCGCCTTTTGATTGCTGTAATTTTTTCGTGTATTTGTCCTCCAGGGTGGCTGTCTGTTCAAGAACATGAAGATTCAGGCATATATCCCGCATAACAGCAATCTGCTCATATCCAATGAGCTGAATCCGTTTTTCCTCCTTCTTTTCCCAGATGCAGACAAGCGCTGAGGCACTGCACTCGGCAAACTCTACAGTCCGCACAACGTCCTGACCGTCCACGAGAATGTCATACATTTTCCACGAGGTGGGATTTCCTGCGTTATAAGTATTCACACCCAGCAGATAGCTTCCCGACAAATGCCTGCAAAACACCGTAATCTGAAAACCTTTTAGAACCTTCCGGCTGCGGTCAGGCTCTTCCACCAGCGATTCGATCCGGAAGAGCTCCTCCTGACGCGCATGCTCCACAAGGGCTGAAAATACCTCAAAATCCCCGATGCGGCACAGATCCCTGATTCCGTTTATCAGAAACCCTTCCTGCTTATAAAAATCATGTATCAATTCCATTTTATTCATGTCAGGGCTTTCGTTTTCGTCAAGATACAGCTTTCTTTTGTGTCGGCACACCAGTGATTCGCTGATTAAAGGCTCTTTGCCGAATGCATGAAGAGGCTGCATTCCCTTGACGAGCGATCCGCTTTCCCGCTCAGGAATCAGCACAATTTCCGGCCTGTAATCCTTCCCGGAATGCGTAATCTGCGCATTAAAAAAGCAGTCACGCCAATTCTCTTTACTTTTGTTCCTCAAATTATCATGAAATTCCGCGGACACATCCGCAAAAAATTCACCCAGCTTTTTGTTCTGCTCCATGGCGCAAATCAACGTCCGTAAAACACTGCCCAAAACAGTCGAGGAAATTTCCCAGATCCGCAAATTTCCCCGTCTCATGTACTCCGACAAATCCCACCGTTTTCTCCCTTCCATCCCCTCGTCAGCGAGGATCGAATGTCCATACAGAAAATCCACACGCGTTTCACTCCCGCGCTCATCGGTAAGATAAAACAGACGCGCCGAATAAACCGAACGTTCCTGTATCCGTTCCCATTTTCCTTCCTGCTGCTTGCTTTCGATCTTCATAATCTCTTCGATCTGACAGTGAAAGGTCAAACAAATATCCTCGATAATAGACATAGATACCGGTTCGTTTTTAGACATTTTTGCCAGCGTTACCGTACTGATATTGATCAGCTTCCGAAATTCTGTCTTTGAGATACCCCTTTCGTTTAAAACCTTCCATAAGCCGTCATAAGATATTGCCATCGTTTCCCCTTCCTTCCATAACAGTTTCTTTTTTCGTTCCAACAATATCATACCTGCATGTTTCGCTTTTGTCAACAGCTTTATTTATATATTCAAATATTTATTTATGTATTCAAATCATATATACAAAAACACTTTCACACAATTGAGGAAGGTGAACACCACCCTGCCGGCCGAATAGACCACTGCGTAATCCGGATACACCGGTGCGACTAGTTTTTTCATTGCTTCCCTCCCCGGATTACATAACCTTCGGCTTATAACAAAAGCTCCCATTTCCAATTTGTTACAATCGGCCATGAGAGCTGTTATTTACATTTCTATCTTTATCTTTTCCTCAAGCCATCCTTCTAATGTTTCTCTTGAAGTTCCACCCTCGAACCGTTCTCCTTCTAACCATTCCGTAGAATCAGGACACAAAGGATGAAGATTGTCCGCGCTTGATCCGATCCCGCTGCTGTGCGAGGTGCAAAATGGCAGGATTGCCTTTTCGGAAAAATCATAGCTTTCTAAAAAAGTGCTGATAATACGGGGAGCCTGACCATGCCAGATTGGATACCCCAGAACAATGGTATCATATTGGGACATATTTTCGACTTCCCCGGAAATTGCCGGAAGGACAGATGGATCATTCTGTTCCTGATCTGCCCTCCCATCTGTATAATAAGCAAGATCCGATTCTGTATATGGGTCCTCCGGTACAATTTCATAAAGGTCAGCGCCTAAAATTTCCGCTGCATATTCTGCCAGTTCTTTTGTTGTATTCGTACATGAAAAATATGCGACTAATACTTTGCTGTCCATGTCCTGCTCGTTATCTGTACTATCCGTTTCTTTGTCACTGCGTGTATTTTCCGGCGCTGTTTGTGATGTCGATGAACTTTCATGATTTTTGGCAGCTCCGCAGCCTGCAAAAGCAAATAGTAAGAGCAGCGACAGCAAGGACAGCGCTATCTTTTTTATCATAAATCAGCTCCCCCTTTCAGGCATTTTAACAGGTATGCCATATTCTGTCCTAAATACTTCATCGTAGCCAGCCCTTCTTCATCATTCGTAACGTCACCCGGCATCTGCCCATGAGCCATCGGCCAATAAGATGATCCGACAAGATACATCCCCTGCAGCATGAAAAAATGGTTCATTGCATCCAGTGTATTCAATGCCCCTCCACGACGTGCCGCTGTGACGGCCGCCCCAACTTTACGCTGC
>CAJUSH010000025.1 GCA_910589045.1 uncultured Eubacterium sp. | reverse complement strand
CTTTGTCTATTTCTTCTGGTCGCATTCCATTTGGCTGTTGCTTCATTTTTTCAATTAACTTTTTTACGTTTGGCACTGTGATTATCTCCTTTCTTATATTATAGTATCATATATAGTACTATGAGTCAATCATAAAATAAAGAATTGTTTCTAAGTCTGTAAGGTATCAAAAGTAATGTGAATAAAAATAGTATCAAAAGTTATTGACTTCATTAAAACTTTCATATAATCTTTAACTTCCATGTTTTCCTGCTCCTTTCCGCTTGTTATTATGCCGGGATAAGGGGATTATTTCTTTTCTTATACACTGTAAACACAGACTTTGCGGATTTTTATCTTTGTAAGGAAAGTTGCAGGAAAGCCAAAATGTGTTTGCCATTTTGGTGTCTGTGCGGTATAATTTTAGCAAGATTTCTTTTTTCGGACGGGAGTATGAAAAATCAGGCCGGCGGTGCCGGATGTCGGCTGCGGTTATGGATATGTTGCCGCAGGGCGGTGAGGGGATGCATGAAAAAGAAACTAATTAGTCGAATCAGTGTGATGATCATAGCAGCAATGGTCTGCTTCTTTGTCGTCAACTATGTGCTTCAGGCGCTTTCGGCACAGAAGGACATGATTAACGGTTCGGAGGATTTGTTCTGGCAGCTGGAGCAGATGATCAGGGAAAACGAAGCGGATGAGCAGACGACGTCAGACCGATTCCGGGATATCTGCATTTTGCGGACGCGGGCTGCGGCCTATATGCTCGAACACAATGACGCATCCCTTGACGATATGGATGAATTAAAGAAAATTATGGGTCTGCTGGAGGTCAGTGAGATCCATATTTTTGACCGGACGGGGACGGTCATTTCCGGCACGGTTCCGGAATCTTACGGTATGAATATGGCGGACATGGAACAGAGTTCCTTTTTTCTGCCGATGCTGCGGGACGCATCCCTGACGCTTTTTTGGGAGGCGGGCAAAAACACGGCGCAGGAAAAGAGAATTTTGCACGCAGCGGCGTGGACGGAAAGCGGGGCGTACATTGTTCAGTGCAGCATGGCACCGATGTGGTCCATGGAAAGCCTGAGGCAAAACGAGATATCCGCGCTTTGCACGCTGATGCCGGGTGAGAGCGGCTACATGCTTTATGTGGCGGATCCGGAGAGCTATGAGATCCTTGGAAGCACGAAAAAGGACTATGCAGGAAAAAGCCTGGAGGACATCGGCATTTATCGCAGCAGTCTGGAGAAGGCGGACGGGGCATTTCATGCCATGATCGACGGGGAGCTCTGTTATTGTGTGTTTCGGAAGCAGAGCTCGATGCTTGTGGGCCGATCGTGCAATATTATAACGCTTTATGCGAATCTGAACCGGGGGAATGTGCGGCTTTTGTGCTATATTGCGGTGATTTTATTTTTGGTGATTTACAGTATTTACCGCTATCTGGATAAAAATGTGGTACAGTCCATCCATCTGGTAAACGAAAAGCTGATGCGCATTGCGGCGGGAAATCTGTCCGAGCGTGTGGAGGTCACGGGAACCGAGGA
The DNA here is from genome assembly GCA_910589045.1 of uncultured Eubacterium sp. Taxonomy (GTDB): domain Bacteria; phylum Bacillota; class Clostridia; order Lachnospirales; family Lachnospiraceae; genus W0P33-017. The sequence continues at coordinate 48,672 of CAJUSH010000025.1, read as the reverse complement.
GTTTACGGAGCTGAGCGGACACATCAACTATATGGTCAGGCGTCTGCTTGGCACGACGGAGAAGATGTCCGAGCTGCTTGGCGTGACGGATATTCCGATCGGCATTTATGAGTATAATATACATATGTCCGACGTCCGCACAACCACGCGGACGGCGCAGATCATCGGCGTGGAGGGGGAGGATGCCCAGGCACTTTTTGGGGATTACAGAAACTTTGAGCGGTGGATGCAGCAGCTAAAGCAGCGCCCCTCGGAGTACGCAGACAGCGTGTATATTCTTTCCGGCAAGCGGGAACGCTACGTTCAGATCTATGCGTTCGAAAAGGACGGTGACCGCTATGGGCTTGTGGCGGACAAGACCGAGGAGGTGCGCAAGTGGAGGGAGCTGGAGCTCAAGCTTGGGCAGGATGAGCTGACCGGACTGTGCAGCCGTCACTCGTTTTATGAGCAGATGGATGCGCTCTTTCAGGAGCCAAAGCGCGTGGACGGCGCGGTGCTTCTGATGATAGATTCGGATGATTTAAAGACGGTGAATGATACCTACGGACACGAGAGCGGTGACCGATACCTGTGCGGTGTTGCAAAGGCGCTTCGGGAGATTGGCGCACCGGGACAGATCACGGCGCGTCTCGGCGGTGACGAATTTGCGGTATTTATTTACGGGTTAAGTGAGGAGGAGCGAACGGGTTATCTGGAGCGCCTGTTTGACAGCCGGGATGCGGCGTATGTGACGCTGGCGGATAAAACGAGCTTCCCCGTCCGTTTTTCTGTTGGCTGTGCCTTTTGTACGGGCGGGAAGGCAGATTATCATCTGCTGCTTGAACAGGCGGACAAAAAAATGTATCAGGATAAGCAAATGCGCAAGAAAAATCGAAGGGGCGGGACAGATGTGTGACAGCCCGGAGGGAAACTGTTTGCACCTGAGGCAAAGCCTGCGGGCAAATGTAAATTTAGCCGGGCAGGAGACTGAAGGCAGAATGTGCCGTATTTTCGCGGGGTGGTAGAAAAATACCACCCCGCTGCCTATTGTTTTTTCTCCGTATTTCTGCGAGTATATACATACCATTTAGAACAGGGAGGAGATGAACAACATGGGTATTTTTGTAACAATTATTGCACTGGTGCTGGTATTTTTATACACAGCATTTCTGTCGGTGGAGGGGATTACGTCGCTGGTCAACTACATTGACATGCCAAGCCTGATCATACTGGTGCTGCTTGTCGTTCCGGTGTTGATCAGCGCGGGAATGCTCCGGGATTTTTGTGCATCGTTCCGGCGGGCGTTTTCGCTGCAGACCGCATGCACAAGGGCGGAGCTGCAGCGCAGTATGGAGGCGGTAAAGCTGGCGCGAAGGAGCAACTATACCGCGGGGCTTTTCGGCTTTCTGATCGCATTTGTATTTGTGTGCAGAGGCTATGAGTCGATGCGCGAGAATGTATTCTGGCTCAACATGGCGGTGGCGGTTATCCCGGTTATCTATGCGGGGGCATTTGACCTGATTTTTCTGGCGGTCTACGGGCGGTTAAAAAAGCGCTATATTGATTTTATGCAGATGGGATACGATGCTGATGAAAAGGAGATGGATACGACCGCGATTGTCCCGGGCAGATATGACGTGGCAGAGGTTAAGCAGGAACCGGAGGAAGAAAAGGAACACGCATAAGAGGTGGGAGATAAATTCATGAGAGAAAAAATCTATCGGATCGCGGCGGTGCTGTTTTACCTTCTGCTGATCTCCTACCTAACCGGAAGTCCGCACCTGATTTTGGATGTGCGTGGAATGCTGGCGGTGCTTCTCGGGCTGGCACTGTTCTCACTGCCGCAGCTTGGCGGATATCTGAAGAGGATAAAGGGGGAGGCGGGAAGCTTCTGGAATAAGCTGGCATATAACGGCATGATGAGCGGTTATCTCACCACCGTCCTGTTTCTGGTGACGCATCTGATGAATACGGAGGGCGTGGAGAGCATACCAAAGCTTCTGGGGGAGGATTTGCGCCCGGTACTCTATGGACTTTGTATTTACACGGTGTTCCACGCGAAGGAGACGCCCGCAGCAGACATCTGCGCACTGCCGGAGGAGAAAAAAGGGCCTGATAACGATACCCTGTATCTGCACTATCAGAAATCTGGTCTTACAAATCGGGAAACAGAGCTTGCAATTTTGGCATATCGGGGGTATTCTAATAAAGAAATCGCCGAGATGTGTTATATCTCGGAGGCAACCGTCAAAAAGCATATGACCCACATTTTCGAGAAGCTGGGTATTGAGGGACGGGAAGACTTAAAGAACCGAGGCGTGGACATTGAACCAAAAACTGCAGGTACAAGACAAGCTGACAGGTAAGCTGTATGACCGGTCGAAGATCGACTTTGCGCATCTGCTCTTTGACACGAGGGCATTGTGGATGCTGCTTATTCCGGTTATTATCGAACAGCTTTTAAATTCACTGATGGGTATGGCGGACACGATGATGGTCAGCCGTGTGGGGAGCGCCGCGATGTCGGCGGTCTCGCTGGTGGATTCCATCAACATACTCGTCATCCAGATTTTTGCGGCACTGGCTACCGGTGCCGCTATTGTGTGTTCCCAATATCTGGGAAAGGGGGATGAACCGGGGGCAAACCGGGCGGCCAGGCAGATCTTTTTGACGGTGCTTGTTATCTCCGTCACGCTGATGGCGGTCTGTCTTATCTTTTATAAGCCGCTTCTGCGGCTTGTATTCGGTCAGGTGGAGCCGCTCGTCATGCAAAATTCCGTGGTTTATTTTGTGGTCACGGTGCTCTCATATCCGTTTATCGCGCTGTTTCACGCCGGAGCGGCGTTTTACCGCTCCGGCGGCAATTCCAAATTTCCCATGAAGGTTTCGATGCTCTCAAATGTGCTGAACATCGCGGGCAATGCCGTTTTGATCTTCGGTATGAAGCTGGGAGTGGAGGGGGCGGCGATCGCAACGCTTTTCTCGCGGGTATTCTGCGCGGTGGTGGTGCTGGCGACGCTCTCGAAAAATAAGGGGCAGCCCATCGTGCTAAACCGCTATTTTTCCATCCGGCCGGAGCTTGCGCTGATCGGCACGGTGCTCGCCATCGGCATACCCTCCGGCATAGAAAACGGTATGTTCCAGTTTGGAAAGCTGGCGATCCAGTCTACGATCTCAACGCTCGGCACCGCCAATATCGCGGCGCAGGCGATGACGATCATATTCGAAAATTTAAACAGCATGACCGGTGTGGGTGTGGGTATTGCGATGATGACGGTCATCGGCCAGTGCATCGGCGCAGATCGGAGGGAGGAGGCCCGCTATTACATATGCAAGCTTTCGCTTTATGCGGAAATCCTGACGGTGATTTCCTGCCTGCTCGTGTTTGCCATCAGCAGGCCGGTGATGTATCTTGCGGGCATGGAGCCGGAGAGTATGCGCATCACCTACGAGCTGATCCTTGCCATCACGGTGGTGAAGCCGTTCGGATGGACACTGGCGTTTATCATGCCCTACGGGCTGCGCGCGGCGGGGGATGTGCGCTTCTCGATGTTCGTCTCGATCTGCACGATGTGGTTCTGCCGGGTTATGCTGGCCATTTTCCTGATGCGCACGACGGATATCGGGCCGATGGGCGCGTGGATCGGTATGTTTGTGGACTGGACGCTTCGTGCGTTTATTTTTGCGGGACGCTATGTAAGCGGCGCATGGATGAAAAAGAGGATTGTATAACGACGGGAGGGAAAGAATGCAGATGGACGCAGAGACACGCAGGGAGCGCATGGTGCAGCTTTTGCAGCGGGCGCAGGAGCCGATTCCCGGCGCACGGCTGGCAAAGGAGATGGGCGTGAGCCGCCAGGTGATCGTGCAGGATATCGCGCTGCTGCGGGCGGTTGATAAAAATATTTTGTCTACGAACAAGGGATATGTGCTTTTTCACAGACAGATGGACGGATGCACGCGTTCCTTCCATGTGCTGCACACGGACGACCAGATTGTGGATGAGCTGAACACCATCGTGGACTGCGGCGGAAATGTGAAGGATGTGACGGTGGCGCATCCCATCTACGGGCAGATCAGCGTGGATCTGATCATCCGAAGCCGCATGGATGTAGAAAACTTTGTGGCGCAGGTGCGGGAGTACCGCACGAAGCCGTTGAACAACCTGACGGACGGCGAGCATTTTCATACGGTGACGGCAGAAAATGAAGCGGCTTTAGACCGAATCGGGGAGGAGCTTCGCAAAAAAGGGTACTTGCTAGATTAGCAAAGATGTGTTATAGTACGACTTGACTGACAAGACAGTTGACAAGACATGTCGAAAAGGAAGGGGAGTATTATGACAAAGGATTCATGGAAAAAACTTGGCAAAGAAATTTTTATTGACGGCCTGAGCGGAATGGCAAGCGGATTGTTTGCGACGCTGATCATCGGAACGATCATCGTGCAGATCGGCGGGCTGATCCCGGGAGCCATCGGGACATACCTGTTTTTGATCGGCAAGCTGGCCAGTGCGCTTACGGGTGCGGGGATCGGAATCGGAACCGCGAAGCGACTGGGGGCAAGCCCCCTGGTGGAGGCATCTGCGGTGACGGCGGGCATGTGCGGTGCCTTTGCGAGTAAAATGCTCGCCGGGACGGTGCTCATCAGCGGCACGCTGGATTCCGGCATGGAGCTTAGCAATGCGGTTCTCTTCGTGGGGCCGGGGGAGCCGCTGGGTGCTTTTGTGGCGGCGCTTGTGTGTGTTTATGCCGGCCGGCTGGTAAGCGGCAGGACAAAGGTGGACATTTTGGTGACGCCCTTCGTCTGTATCGTTTCCGGCTCTGCCATCGGGCTTTTGGTAGGCCCGGGCATTTCGTCCTTTATGACATGGCTTGGCTCCGTCATCAACTGGGGAACCGAGCAGGCGCCCTTTGCCATGGGAATTATTGTGTCCGTGCTGATGGGAATCATCTTAACACTTCCGATTTCTTCTGCGGCGCTGGGTGTAATCCTTGGACTTTCCGGCATCGCGGCAGGTGCCGCTACCGTCGGCTGCTGTGCGAACATGGTGGGCTTTGCGGTCGCGAGCTATCGGGAGAACCGGATAAACGGGCTTCTGGCCCAGGGACTTGGGACGAGTATGCTCCAGATCGGAAATATCGTTAAGAAACCGGTCATCTGGCTTCCGGCCATTGTCGCGAGCGCTGTTTTGGGACCGGTTTCTACCTGTGTGCTGCGCATGACGAATAACCCGACCGGCTCCGGCATGGGAACCGCAGGGCTGGTAGGACAGATCAATGCGTATCAGGACATGGTTGCAAACGGTATGAGCTCCGGCGTGGTGCTTGCCGAGATCGTCGTGATGCATGTGATACTTCCGGCCGTTATCGCGCTGATCGTGTCGGAGCTGATGCGCAGAAAAGGGCTGATCGCAGAAGGGGACATGAAGCTGGAGGTTTAAAGGACAGGGGGATTGCTTTTGCAATCCTCTTTTTGAATGCAACTATCTAATAACTCTTTTTGGCTGGCGGCTTGTTTATTTCCGGAGGATGTGATAAACTAGTTTTAGTATAAAAATTGATGCTGAAAGCATTTGGAGGAGCTATGGAATTTATCAAAGGCGTGTGCCCTCACTGCAAGGGCGAGCTGCAGATTCCGCAGGATCGGGAGCGTATCATCTGTATGTACTGCGGAAAGGAGCTGTCCGTGGAGGAGACAGCGGGCGGCAGGGAAGAGAGCCGACCCGGACCGGTTGCTGTGGAGGAGGCTGCCGAGGCACTTTTGAATCTGTTGTACGGCATCGAGAATCCGATGCAGTATTTTAAAAAGACACATTACATGGATTTTTATAAAAAATATTTGTACGAGAATGCGAGAAATCTTGCGGTTCTGGATCGCTTTTACGTGTCTGAAAAGGAGCCGCGTCCGCTTATGGAGCAGGCGGCTGAGCCATTGGCACAGCGGGCTAAGGAACAGATGCAGGGGCTTCGGGGTAAAAAGAAAGAGGAGCTTGCCATGGATCTGAATCTGTCCATGGTTGTCTATGTATTTCCGGCAATGCTGGAGACGGATGAGACGTCTGGAAGAGCGTGGACCGAGGCGGTTTCGGCAGTCTGGAAAAAGCATTTTCCGAAAACCGATCTGAAAGCGGCGACCTCAAAGGAGATCAATGCGGGCTTCCGTTACCGGTTCTGCTATATCACGACGGCAGTGTGCGAGAGCCGGCAGAAGACGGACGACTGTTACGAGCTTTCGCTTCTCCGGGATTTCCGGGATAATTACCTTCTGCAGTCAGAGGAGGGTGGGGAGATGGTACACGCTTATTATGACGTAGCGCCCACCATTGTTAAACATATCGGCAGGCGAAAGGACGCGGCGCAGATCTATGAGGGTATCTGGCAGCAATATTTATCCCCCTGTATCCGGCTGATCGAGACGAACCGCAGGGAGGAATGCGTGGAATTATACAGAAGCATGGTTTACGATTTGAAGGAGCGGTATTTTCATTAACGGCGTGTGCCGGATCTACATCCGGAAAATCATATGCAGGCAGAGATGAGAAACAAAATTGGAGGATAATTATATGAACAAGGTTTTATTTGCAGCATCAGAGTGTGTACCGTTTATCAAGACCGGTGGTCTTGCCGATGTGTGCGGCGCATTGCCCAAGGAGTTTGACAAAGAGTACTGGGATATCCGTGTAGTACTTCCCTTTTACAGCTGTATTCCTGAGCATTTCCGCAACGAATGCGAGTACGTGACGAATTTTTACATGGGGACCGGCTCTTATGTTCCCAGTAAGTACGTGGGGATTTTCAAGTACGAGATGGACGGCATCAAGTATTATTTTATTGATAATCAGGAGTACTTCAACTGCGCGGTTCCCTACGGTGATATCCGCTACGACATTGAGAAGTTTACGTTTTTTGACAAGGCAGTGCTCTCGATGCTGAAGGTGATCAACTTCCAGCCGAACATTATCCACTGCCACGACTGGCAGACCGGTCTGATCCCGGTTTACTTAAAGACGGAGTTCCAGGCGGATATGTTCTATTGGGGCATGAAGTCCATTATGACGATCCACAACCTGAAATTCCAGGGCGTATGGGACAAAAAGACGATGATGGGGCTGACGGGCTTCCCGGCAGAGCTGTTTACACCGGATAAGCTGGAGTTCAACAAGGATGCCAATATGCTCAAGGGCGGTCTTGTCTATTCGGACTACATTACCACCGTGAGCGATACCTATGCAGGCGAGATTCAGACACCCTATTACGGCGAGGGTCTCGACGGACTGCTGCGGGCAAGACATTTTGATATGCAGGGTATTGTCAATGGTATTGATTACGACGTTTACAACCCTGCGACCGATCCGAAGATTTACGTAAATTACAATGCGGAATCCTTCCGCAAGAAGAAGGCGATGAACAAGGAAAAGCTGCAGCAGGAGCTTGGTCTTGCAGTGGACAAGAAGAAGTTTATGATCGGCCTGATTTCCCGCCTGACCGACCAGAAGGGTCTGGATCTGATCAATTACGTGATCGACCGCATCGTGGACGATTACACGCAGCTCGTTGTCATCGGAACCGGAGATCCCCAGTATGAGAATATGTTCCGGCATTACGCATGGAAGTACGGCGACCGCATCTCCGCGAACATCTGCTACAGCGATGACCTGGCCCATAAGCTCTATGCAGCTGCGGATGCGTTTCTTATGCCGTCCCGCTTCGAGCCCTGCGGCCTGACACAGCTCATTTCCTTCCGTTACGGCACCGTGCCGATCGTACGCGCGACCGGCGGCTTAAAGGATACCGTAGAGCCTTACAACGAGTATGAGCACGTTGGAGACGGCTTCTCCTTCACGAACTACAACGGCGAGGAGATGCTGGGCATTATCAACTACGCAAAGCATATCTTCTTTGACTTTAAGAAGGACTGGAACCGGATGATCGACCGCGGTATGGCGAACGACTATTCCTGGAATTCCTCAAAGCATAAATATGAGAATCTGTATAACTACCTGATCGGATAGAGGTCGGGAAAAGACAGATAGTAATGGGTTTGATGCAAGAGAAAGGGCTGCCGTTTCAGGCAGCCTTTTTTTCGTCGTATCGGAAATATGCCGCAGGTTTGTGCCGCGGTGTTTTTTGTGTCAGTAATGATATTTTTTCTGCCTGACCTTCAGGAAAATTGCCGTAACGCCTACCGCCAGAAGCTCAGCCGCCACGACGGAGAGCCAGATGCCGTCCACCTTCCAGATCAGGGGGAAGAGGAGAACGCAGATCGTCTGAAATACAAGCGTCCGCAGGGAGGAGATGGAGGCGGAGGTTGGTCCGTCATTTAGCGCGGTGAAAAACGACGAGCCGAAAATGGCAAATCCCGAAAAGAGGAAGGAAGTCGAAAAGATCCGGAAGGCGCGGATGGTCAGCAGCAGCAGTTCCTCGTCGTAGCCCACAAAAACAGCGGCCAGGGGGCGGGAGAGCACATAGGAAACGGTGAACATGCTCACGGCAAAGCCGGCGATGAGTGCCAGACTTTTGCGCAGAAGACCGCTCAGCTCGTCGTGGTTTCCGGCTCCGTAATGGTATCCGATGACCGGCGCGGTCCCAACGGAATAGCCGAGGAATACGCCCTGGAAGATAAAGTTGGCATACATGAGCACACCGTAGGCGGCAACGCCGTCCGCGCCGGCATATTTCAGGAGCTGTACGTTGTAGAGCATGCTCACAAGGGACATGGAGATGTTGCTCATCAGCTCGGAGGAGCCGTTTATGCAGATTTTTTTCAGCGCCCTGCCGTCAAATACGGTTTTTCCGAGGCGCAGCAGGCTGTTGTTGGGGCGGGCAAAATAGAACAGGGGCAGGACGCCGCCTACAAACTGGCTGAGTGCCGTTGCGAGCGCCGCGCCTTCCAGATCCCAGCGGAATACCGCCACAAACAGCGCATCGCCCGCCATGTTCGCCAGGCCGGAGGCGACCGTCACAATGAGGCCGAGCGTCGGCTTTTCGGCTGTGGAAAACAGGCATTGAAATTCAAACTGGAGGATGTAGGCGGGGATCGCAAGTAAAATGATGCGCCCGTAGCGGATACTGTCCTCGAGCAGCAGCCCATCTGCGCCAAGCATCGCCGCAATCGGACGGATCAGGATCAGACCGATCACGGCCAGGGCGATTCCGGAGACGATCGATATATAGACGATGAGTGAAAACAGGCTGTTTGCCAGCTCTTTTTTTCCTTCCCCAAGAGTTTTTGCGATGAGTGCGCCGCCGCCGGTTCCGAACATAAAGCCGATGGAGCCGAGGATCATCAAAAAGGGCATGATGAAATTCACCGCGGTGAAGGGCGTTTTTCCAACGAAATTTGAGACGAAAAAACCGTCAACAACGCCGTAGATCGAGGTGAATACGAGCATGACAATGGACGGGAAGGTATAGCGCAAAAGTCTTTTGCAGTTAAAATGATCTGATAATTGAATCTTGTGTTTCATCGTGTGGTTCCTCTTACTTCTGATGATGCAGTGCGGATTTAGAGTTCCGCCGCTTTTTTTCTGATTTCTACAAGGAACTTTTCCGTGAGTTCCAGATATGTTTCGATATCGGCCTTTGGCCATGAGGCAAAAATCTCGTTTTCCGCACGGATGATCCGTATGGCCGTGCGCCCGGCGAGTGCTTTTCCGGCGTCTGTCAGGCAGACATCCTTGTTTCTGCCTCCGACGGGCTTTAAATACAGTATACCATCCGCCTCGAGCTTTCGGATGGCGGAATTGACCGTCTGCTTGCTCAGTCCGGAGAGACGGCAGATCTCGTGCAGCGGGCAGGAGTCGCCGTTATCGCAGATCGTATAGAGGATGTTCATGGCGCTGTCGGAGAGTCCCATTTTTAAAGATATTTCGTGATAAACCGCATGAGTTTCACCGAGCAGATGATTAAAACGTTTCATTTCTTTTGAAGTATAGCTTAGCATGTTCGGTCTCCTTTTGTATGAAATCGTACGAAACAGTATAGTATGATTTCGTACGAATGTCAAGGAAAACTTATTTTCGGTGTACATGCTTTGTTCAAATACGGGCATACTTTTTACCAGATAGGAAATTCCGGTGAATTTTTTGATAAATTTTCTACAGCAGAAAAGCAGCGGTATGCTTGTGCTGCCGTTTCGGTTCGTTTAGGATACGCAAAAAAGCATGAAAAAGGAGGACGATGCAATGGATCAGGTGCAGGAGACAGCAAATCAGAGCGGGACAGAAAATGATGATGTGAAGGAGTACGGTGTAACAAATTTGGAGGATCCGGTGCGGGATCACCGCATCCAGCTGATGACGATCATCGGGGAGGTGGAGGGACATGATGTGCTCCCCAATTCGACGAAAGCGACCAAGTATGAGCACGTTCTGCCAAAGCTGGCGGAGGTGGAGGAAAACCCGGAGGTGGACGGGCTTTTGCTGCTCTTGAATACGATGGGCGGGGACGTGGAGTCCGGGCTTGCCATTGCGGAGATGATCGCCTCCATGTCAAAGCCTACGGTTTCCCTGGTGCTGGGCGGCAGTCATTCCATCGGCGTGCCGCTGGCAGTATCCACGGACTATTCCTTTATTGTGCCAACCGGGACGATGGTCGTGCATCCGGTGCGGCTCAACGGCCTGACCATCGGAGCACCCCAGACGTACGACTATTTTCAGCAGATTCAGGATCGGATAACCGGATTCGTTTCAAGCCACTGCGGAATCGCGCAGAAGCGCCTGGAGGAGCTGATGCTGAACACGGGTATGCTCTCGAAGGACCTCGGAACCGTGCTTGTCGGCCCGCAGACCGTGGAGGAGGGGCTGATCAACGAGGTCGGCGGCCTGCATCAGGCGCTTTGCAGGCTGCACGCGATCATTGACGAGAGGAAGGGGGCTTAGGCTTTTGTTTGTGTAGTTTTAGATGCAGGCTGCACGGCAAAAATTTGATGACATTTATTCCGGAATGTGCTAATATATAGAAATATATGGGTATTTCTCGAAAAGGAGGCACAGAATGTCATTATTAGAAGCGATTCTGATGGGTATCATTCAGGGAATTACAGAATTTCTTCCGGTGAGCAGCTCCGGGCATCTGGCGTTGTTCAAGATTTTTTTTGATGTGGATAATGTGGGAGGACTGCTCTTTGACGTGATTCTGCATCTCGGTACACTGCTGGCGATCTTTGCCGTTTATTATAAGGATATCTGGAAAATGATCGTGGAGGGCTTCGCCATCATTGCCGATGCATGCAAAAATATCGGTATTTTCTTTACAAACCTGGCACACCGGTCAAAGGGAGGCTATCATCGCGTGGTCTGCAACGGCTATCGAAAGTTCGTGATGCTGGTGATCGTTTCTACGATTCCAACCGGGATTATCGGTGTCCTGGACGCGGATCTTGTGGAGATGGCGTCAAAGATCGTGCTTATTCCTGGTATCTGTCTCATCGGAACAAGCATTCTGCTCTTTCTGGCAGACCATGTGAAGGGCGGCGAGAAGATGCCGAAGCAGGTCACCTACTCCAATGCCTTTATTATCGGCATTGCACAGGGCATTGCGACCATGCCGGGTCTTTCCCGCTCCGGTACGACGATCACGGCATGCCTGCTCAGCGGCTTTAACCGGAAATTTGCGGTTAAATATTCCTTCATTATGTCGATTCCCGCGGTGCTTGGCTCGCTGGTGTTTGAGCTGAAGGATATTGCAAGCGTGGAATTTACCCAGACGGAGGTTTTATATTACCTTATCGGTATGGCGGTTGCGGCGGTTGTGGGATACATCTGCATCAAGGCGATGCTCTATGTCGTGCGCCAGAAGCGGTTTACCGGGTTTGCGGTGTACTGCCTGATCGTGGGTGTGATCTGTGTTGGCTCGTATTTCGTAGAGTAGTAAAGGAGTTTGGAAATGGCTGGTCAGACAAAGAAGGGAAATGCCCGCACAGGCGGCAGATCCATGTCAAAAAACACAAAGACAAAAAACGTGAAGGAGACGGAAGCGTACAGCGAGACGATTTACCGGGAAGTGATTCTCTGGGTCATGCTGGCGGTTTCCGTTGTGCTGTTTATCAGTAATCTGGGAATCGGCGGAACGGTGGGCGGGATTTTGAGTGATATTCTGTTCGGACTGTTCGGACTGATCGCCTATTTTTTTCCGATTTTTCTTTTTATCGGAACCGTGTTCATTATGTCCAATGGGAAAAACCGTGTTGCGGTGATCAAGACGATTGCTGCAATTCTTTTTGTGTGCTTCCTCTGTCTTTTTCTGGAACTGATCGCAGGTGTGACGGATGACTATTCGCCCGTTAATTCCTACCTGAACAGTGTGAAGGAGCACAATGGCGGCGGTTTTTTCGGGGGACTTTTTTCCTGGCTGATCTGTCCGAACCTTGGGAGAATCAGTGCGTTTGTGATTGATTTTATTGTACTTATCATTACAATGGTCGTGGTGACGGAGCGATCTGCGTGGAGGCATGTGGAAAAGGGCGGAAGACGCGTTTACCAGTCCGCAAAGGAGGGAAACGAGCGGCGCCGCGTGATTCAGGAGCAGCGCAGGGAGGAGCGGGAGCTTAGGCGCATGGAAAAGAAGGTTTCCGGTGTGTCAATCGATACGAAGCTGACGGCGGACGATGCAGAAAGAGGATATTCGCAGGCGCTCAAGGAGATAACGCCGGAGAGCTTTTCGGCAGATGCGGGCCGTGGAACCGGTTCACTCCTGCCTTTTGCGCGCAAAAAAGAAAAGGAGCAGGATGTGCTGCCGGAGCCTCTTTCCGCCGGAGCCGTGATGGAGCCGGAGCCTGCGGTGGTCGCACAGCGGCAGGTGAGTCTGCGTCCCCTGGAAGCATCCGAACCAGAGGAGGAGAAAAAAGAGGAGATGCCTGTATTTTCGCCGGAGCTGGAGAAGCTTTTTGCGCAGATCGGACAGGAGCCGTCGATCATTACACCGCAGGCCGACCCGGTGTGCCCTTCGACGGACGGAGGGCTTCCAGAAATATTGACGCCCGGAATCGGACAGCCCCGGACGGAGGCGGCGCCCCTGTCTGCTGTGGCGGAGTCTTCCGTGTCGGAACCGCTGCCTTTCACGGCGGAGCCGACCGTACAGGAGCCGGTTCACGTGGAACCAATCGAGCCGAAGCCGCTTTATGCACAGCCGGGAGAGCAGGAGCCGGCCCGTGTGGAGCCGGCGGCGCAGGAGCTGCTTCGCGCAGAGCCGCCGAAGCCGCTTTGTGCGGAGCCGGAAGAGCCGGAGGAACCGGCGGTGCCGGAAAGACCCAGGTCTGCTCCCGCAAAAGTACACGGCGGTGTACCTACCTTTTCCGCGCGCGGCTCAAAAAAGGATACGGTATCCACGCAGGAGGCGGCCGATGCCATCGCCGCGGAGATCGAGCTGCAGGCTGACGAGAATCGTACGTATGTATATCCGTCTACCGATCTGCTGAAAAAGGGTGACCCGCGCCTGCAGGGTGACAGCAAACAGCACCTGCAGGAAACCGCGCTGAAGCTCCAGCAGACGCTGAAAAACTTCGGTGTGAGCGTGACGATCCTGAACGTGAGCTGCGGACCTACGGTGACCCGCTATGAGATACAGCCGGAGACCGGCGTGAAGGTGAGCAAGATCGTGAATCTGACGGATGACATTAAGCTGAATCTTGCGGCGGCAGACATTCGTATGGAGGCGCCGATCCCGGGAAAGGCGGCTATCGGAATCGAGGTGCCGAACAAGGAGACCCTTCCGGTCATGCTGCGGGATTTGCTTGAATCGGAGGAGTTTCAGAATCATGCCTCCCCCATCGCTTTTGCGGCGGGGCGGGATATCGGCGGTCAGGTGATCATGGCGGATATTGCAAAAATGCCGCATCTTCTGATTGCGGGAGCTACCGGTTCCGGTAAATCGGTTTGTATCAATACGATTATTATGTCCATTCTTTACCGGGCTGACCCGGAGGAGGTAAAGCTTATCCTGATCGATCCGAAGGTGGTAGAGCTGTCGATCTACAACGGCATCCCGCACCTGTTCATCCCGGTTGTGACGGACCCGAAAAAAGCGGCGGGCGCGCTGAACTGGGCGGTTGCCGAAATGATGGAGCGCTACCAGAAATTCGCGGAGTGCGGTGTGCGTGACCTGAAGGGCTATAATGCGAAAATTGATGCCATCGCGGATATTGAAGGCGGGGACAAGCCAAAGAAGCTGCCGCAGATCGTGATCATCGTGGATGAGCTTGCGGATCTGATGATGGTGGCACCAGGGGATGTGGAGGATGCTGTCTGCCGTCTGGCGCAGCTTGCGCGGGCCTGCGGTATTCATCTGATCATTGCAACGCAGCGGCCCTCCGTCAATGTCATCACCGGCCTGATCAAGGCGAACATGCCGAGCCGTATTGCGTTTTCCGTGACCTCGGGTGTGGATTCCAGGACGATCCTCGACATGGTGGGGGCGGAAAAGCTTCTGGGAAAGGGCGATTGTCTGTATTATCCGCAGGGTCTTAACAAGCCGATGCGTGTGCAGGGGGCGTTCGTTTCTGATCAGGAGGTTGCAGGTGTCGTCGACTTTATCAAGGAAAGCTATGGCCAGGCATCCTATGACACCTCCATCGAGGAAAAAATGAGTAAAATTTCCGAGAGCGGTGCCGCGGGCGGCGGGGGAGCTTCGTCATCCGGATCGGATGCAGGCGGCAGAGATGCCTATTTTGTAGATGCAGCGAAGCTGCTCATGGATAAGGATAAGGCTTCTATAGGCATGCTGCAGCGCTATTTTAAGATCGGCTTTAACCGTGCGGCGCGCATTATGGATCAGCTGGAGGAGGCCGGGGTGGTAGGCCCGGAGGAGGGCACAAAGCCGCGTCAGATACTGATGAACCCGGAAACCTTTGAGTCACTGCTGGAGGACGGTTCCTTTTAAAGGAATAGCTTCGGTACATAAAATTGTTGTATAAAATTAAATTGAGATGTAATAAAACATAAGCATGGAGGTGTGGCATGGCACAGATTATTGACGGCAAAAAAATTTCTCAGGAAATCAAAGACGAGCTCAGGGAAAGGGTCGCCGGCTTAAAGGAGCAGGGGATAGAAGGCGCGCTTGCGGTTATTCAGGTGGGGGAAGACCCGGCATCCTCGGTTTACGTGCGGAACAAAAAGCGGGCATGTGCGTACATCGGTATTCGTTCGGAAAGCTATGAATTGCCGGAGGAGACTTCTGAGGAGGAATTACTTGCATTGATTCGAAAATTAAATGAGGATTCAAAAATCAATGGTATTCTCTGCCAGCTTCCGGTACCTCCCCACATGGATGAAAGCAAGCTTATCCGTGAGATCGCGCCGGAAAAGGATGTGGACGGTTTCCACACGCAAAGCGTGGGTGCGCTTGTGGTGGGACAGCCCGGTTTTGTCTCGTGTACGCCTGCGGGCGTCATCCAGCTTCTGAAGCGCTCCGGTATTGAAATTGCGGGGAAGCACTGTGTTGTTGTCGGAAGAAGCAACATCGTCGGAAAGCCCATGGCGCTTTTGATGCTCCGGGAAAATGCGACGGTGACGGTCTGCCATTCCAGGACGGAGGATTTAAAGGGCATCTGCAGGCAGGCGGATATTCTGATTGTCGCGGTAGGCAGACCGAAGCTTATCACGGCGGAGTATGTGAAGGAAGGGGCGGCCGTAATCGACGTGGGGATTCACCGGCAGGAGGACGGAACGCTCTGCGGCGATGTGGATTATGACGCGGCGGCGCCTGTGGCGGGCTTTATCACACCGGTTCCCGGCGGAGTCGGTCCGATGACTATCGCCATGCTCATGAACAACTGTGTGGAAGCAATGACGAGATAGGCGAGAGGTTTGACGATGAAATGTTCGAAATGTGGCTCGGAGATAAAAAAGGGAAATCTGTATTGCTCTGACTGCGGTGCGGAGGTACAGATCGTATCGGCCTACAATGTGATGGAGGATGAATTTTTTCTGGATGTCCAGCATCAGACGGCGGGCGAAGCGGGAACGGAGCAGCAGGGGGAGCTGCTTTCGGAGGAGCTTTCCTGCGAAATGCCCCGGGCAATGCGCAGACGGAACCTGTGTCTGGGTATGTCGGCTGCAGCGCTTGGATTTTGCGTGCTGCTGTTTTTTGCGTTTTTTGTTCTGAGGAAGGACGCGGATGTGGTGAGTGCGGCGCGGGGCAGCTATGAGCAGGCGGTAGAGGCAATGGCGCAGTCGGATTTTGCGAAGGCGGAGCAGGCATTTGCAGGCGCGAAGGCAAAGCAGCCCGAGGAGCTTTCCAATTATTTCTGGCAGGCCTGGCTGCAGGGACAGCAGGGCAAGACGGATGCGCAGAAGGAGACGCTAAAGGCGATTCTTCTGCTGGACCGGGAGAATATTTACGCCTGTAAGGAGCTGATCGGCATATATGTGGACCAGGGGGATTTTGAGGCGCTGCATGCGCTTTCGGATGTGTATGAAGACAGCAGACTCTCGGCCCTGTTTTCGGAATACCGGGTGGAGACCCCGGTGATGGAGCAGCAGCCTGACCCCCAGCGGCAGGGCGATGTGCTGACGTTTGAAGCGGCGGAGGGCTTAAATATTTATTATACCCTGGACGGGACATCGCCCATCACGGACGGGACGCTCTACTATGCGCCCATCTACCTGGAAGCGGGAACCTATACGGTAAAGGCGGCGGCCTGCAACGAGCTTGGCTATTACAGTCCCGTCGTCTCGAATGAGGTGGCGGTAGAGGTGGCATATCAATTGGATATGCCGAGGGTTACGCCGGACAGCGGGGAATACCTTTCGCCCCAGACGATCTATATCAGTGTACCGGAGGGCTCCAGCGCCTATTATACCTGGGACCGCACCGATCCGACCACTGCGTCAATAAAATACAACGGCGGGATTGCGATGCCGGAGGGCAACAATGTGCTCTCGGTGATTCTGGTGGATGAATACGGAAATACCAGCAGTGTCCAGCGGGTCAATTATATTTACATGCCCTGATTCCCGGGGCGGCATGAAGATGCCGCCCCTTTGTGTACGACGACCGGGGACTGACCGCTGCTTTTCACGGGGTGAAGCGTAACGGTTAGTCCGCAAATTCGATTACGCCTGCCCCAAGCTTTGCGATGCGTGCAAGTGCATACACCTCGATGCCCTGGGACTCCAGCTTTTCGCGGCCGGGCTGGAAGGCTTTTTCGATGATTACGCCCACCCCGGCGATCGTTGCGTGGGATTTGCGGATGAGACGCAGGGCGCCGGTAGCGGCCTCACCGTTGGCAAGAAAATCGTCGACGATCAGTATATGGTCGTCCGCGCCCACAAATTTTCTGGAAAGCGTCAGCTCATAGCTGGTTCCCTTCGTATAGGAGGTGACAATGGTCTGATAAAGGTCGCTGTTGAGTGTTTTTGAGGGCTGCTTTTTCAGAATGATCATCGGAACGTTCAGTGCTGCCGCACAGGTGAGTGCGGGGGCGATGCCGGAGCTTTCGATGGTGGCCACCTTCGTGATGCCGTACTCACGGAAATGGCCGGCAAGCTCCCTGCCGAGCTCTGTCATGAGCATGGGGTCGACCTGGTGGTTGATGAAGCTGTCGACCTTCAAAATGTTCTCGTCTACGGCGATTCCGTCGCTTAAAATTTTTTCCTCAAGTAGTTTCATAAATAAGTACCTCGCATAAAATTTTTGGGTGAATCATGTCGCTGCTTTTATCATAGCATATTTTTCTTGTAAAATGAAAAAAATCTTATAAATAAACCCGGGATGAAGATTTATTTGTGCAAATTTACATATATAGTAAATGAAATTATGACATATAAAATAATGTATGAAATGCGGATGTAATGTATAGGATGATACAAAGTCTTTGAATTGGAACGGGTGAAGAAATGCGAAAGCTCTGGAACAAAATTACGGCGGTGCTGCTGTGTGCGGGAATAGTGGTTGCGGCGGACGGTCTGCAGGTGTGCGGGCAGGTAAACGGCGGGGAAGGGTTTTTACAGGAGACGGCAGGGGCTGAAACGAGGATGCAGGAGGAGGGCGCGGACGGGGGAGCGGCGCAGGAGGAGATAGCGGAACCGGAAAATCTCTACGCGCTCTCGGCGTGCCTGATGGATGCGGACAGCGGGCGCGTTCTGGATGAAAAGGAGGGCGAGGTGCACCGCGCCAACGCCAGTACAACGAAGATCATGACGCTCATCCTGACGCTGGAGCGGGCAGATCTGGACGAAACGGTTACGGTGTCCGGGCGGGCGGCGCGCCAGCCAGACGTGCAGTTAAACATCAACACCGGGGAGGAATACCGCCTTGGCGACCTGTGCTATTCCCTGATGCTGGAATCCCACAACGACTCGGCGGTGGCGATTGCGGAGCATGTGGGCGGCAGCGTGGAGGAGTTTGCGGCGCTTATGAATGAGAAGGCGCAGGAGCTTGGCTGCGCACAAACCTATTTTATCACGCCGAACGGCCTGGACGAACAGGACGGCACAAATTTCCACGGAACAAGCGCCGTTGACCTGGCGCGCATCATGTCCTACTGCATTATGCGCTCGCCGAAATCCGGGGAGTTTCTGGAAATTACACGCACGCCAAGCTATACGTTTACGGATTTGTCCGGTAAGCGCAGCTTCACCTGCAATAACCATAATGCGTTTCTGAATATGATGGAGGGCGCGCTTTCCGGAAAGACGGGCTTTACCGGCGATGCGGGCTACTGCTATGTGGGTGCGCTGGAGCGTGACGACCGCACGTTTGTGGTGGCGCTTCTGGGCTGCGGCTGGCCGAACAACAAGACCTATAAATGGAAGGACTGCAGGACGCTCTTTACCTACGGTCTGGAAAATTATGCCTATCAGACCCTTGCAAAGCCCCTCGGGAGCTGGGAATATGCGCTGATCGGCGGAAAATCCGAGAGCGGTGACCCCTACGAGCTGCCGGTTGTAAGCCTTGCGGAGGAAAACCATGAGCCGCTGCGGCTGCTTCTTCGCTCCGACGAACAGCTTGTAAGTGAGGAACGGCTGGACCTGACAGAGCGGGCGCCCGTTGCGGCGGGGCAGGAGAGCGGGAGCGTGAGCTATTACCTGCAGAAGGCCGACGGGGAGCGGGAGCTTGTCTACCGCGCCGGAATCTATGCGGTCAACGGCGTGGAGGAAAAGGATCTGGCCTTTTATGTACGCTTTTTATTTCGCAGGTTTCTTGTTCTGTAATGTTTGTGCAACCGTGTTTGTGAAATATTTACCAATTTCCTGTTGAAAAAGAATTGCAAAAACTATATAATTACTATAGCGAAATTTTTGCTTTCTAAAAATTTGCCGTCAGCCTGACCGGGATACGCTCCCGCAGGCTGATATAAGCACAAAAGTAATTGTTTGGGACAGATTGATTCATGGGTGTTCTACTGGAACTGTGAAGGTACTGAACAGTTGCGCACAAAATATATACGGAGGTAGAAAGAATGAGTAATGGTAATGATAATCTGGCAGTGCAGCGCATCGCCGGATTAGTCGACGAAAACAGCTTTATGGAAATCGGCTCGCTTGTCACGGCAAGAAGCACGGATTTTAACCTGTCCGACACAGATACTCCTTCAGACGGCGTGGTTGTTGGACATGGTCTGATCGACGGAAACCTGGTGTTTGTGTACAGCCAGGATGCGGGCGTGTTAGGCGGTACGATCGGGGAGATGCACGCAAAGAAGATTGCGGGTCTTTACGATATGGCACTGAAGATGGGTGCGCCGGTCATCGGGCTGATTGACTGTGCAGGCATGAGACTGCAGGAGTCCGTTGACGCGCTGGAGGCAGTTGGCACATTGTACGCAAAGCAGGTGGCGGCATCCGGCGTGATCCCGCAGATTACGGCGGTGTTCGGAACCTGTGGCGGCGGCATGGCGGTTGTTCCGGCACTGTCCGATTTCACATTTGCGGAAAGCGACAAGGCAAAGCTGTTTGTAAATTCGCCCAACGCGATCCCCGGCAATAATGCAGGAAAGTGCGATACCGCATCCGCGAAATTCCAGAGCGAGGAGGCGGGAACCGTGGACGGCACCGGTACGGCGGACGAGATCTTTGCACAGATCAGAGAGCTGGTTGCGATGATTCCCGGAAACAATGCCCAGGCAGGTCTTGTGGACGAGTGTATGGATGACCTGAACCGTGCGTGCGAGAGCCTTGACGTGATGAAGGGCGATCCCCGCTACGTGCTCAGCGAGATTTCCGACGGACACGTATTTGTGGAGACAAAGGCAGCCTTTGCAAAGGAGATGGTGACCGGCTTTATCAAGCTGAACGGCATGACCGTCGGCGCGGTAGCAAATGCCACAGAGTTGTATGAAAACGGCGAAAAGACAGAGGATTTTGAGGCGCATCTGAGCGCAAGAGGCTGCAACAAGGCGGCTGATTTTATCGCATTCTGCGATGCCTTTGAGCTTCCGGTTGTAACCTTTACGAATGTGGACGGCTTTAAGGCATGCATGTGCTCCGAGAAAAATCTGCCCAAGGCGCTGGCGCGTCTGACCTATGCGTTTGCGAACGCGACCGTTCCCAAGGTAAACGTGCTCGCAGGCAGGGCGTACGGAAGCGCTTACGCGGTGATGAATTCCAAGTCCCTCGGCGCGGATCTCGTGTACGCATGGCCGGATGCAAGGGTCGGCATGATGGAGGGAAGCCTCGCGGCGAAGATCATGTATGCGGATGCTTCCGCGGACGTGATCGCGGAGAAGGCGAAGGAGTACGATGCACTGCAGGGTGATATTAAGACCGCTGCAAGACGTGGATATGTAGACCGTATCGTTGATTACGCTGACACCAGAAAGTATCTGGTCGCAGCATTTGAGATGCTCTTTACAAAAAATGTGGAGCAGCCTTATAAAAAGCATGGTGCAAAATAGGAAAGGTGACGATTATGACGAAGATGAAGAAAAAATTACTGCTGATCGTCAGTCTGTGCCTGATTGCCGTAGGCGTGTTCGGCTGTGGGGACGATGCGAACGCCACCTACAACGGATTTACCGTCGATGAGCTTGCACAGAATAATACGAGCATCCTGGAGGAACTGATGGGAATGGCTGATGAGCAGCTCCTGTCGTTCCAGATGTACGCGGAGCAGACAGACCCTGCTATCGTAAAGGTTGTCAACGCCTGGATCGAGATCAAGGACGAGCTGGGTGAGTTTCAGGAGTACGGCGAGGTGACGGTCACGGAGGCAAACGGAACGACCACGGTGGAACAGACTGCGAAGTTCTCAAAGCGAAACGCTACAATCACCTTTGTGTACGACAAGGACATGAACGTGACCGACATCAGCGTTGACCGGATTTATTCGATGGGCGAGACGATGGCAAAGGCGGGCATGAATACCCTGATGGGTATGGGAACCGTGTTTGTGATGCTGATCGCCATCAGCCTGATCATCTACTGCTTTAAGTTCATCAATCAGGCACAGAACAAGGCGCAGAGCAAAAAAGCGGTTACTGCCCCGGCACCTCCCGTTCCCGCGCCCGTGATTGCCGAGCCGGAACCCGAGACCGATGACCTTGAGCTTGTGGCAGTTATTGCGGCAGCGATCGCAGCCGCTACCGGCTCTTCAACCGACGATTTTGTAGTTCGTTCAATTAAAAGGAGATAAGAAGATATCAGGAGGAATCAAACCATGAAAAATTATACAATTACAGTAAACGGAAATGTTTATGACGTGACAGTTGAAGAGGGCGGTGCAGGCGCAGCTGCTGCGGCTCCCAAGGCGGCACCGAAGGCAGCTCCCAAGGCGGCGGCAGCACCCGCGAAGGCAGCCGCACCCGCAGGCGGTGCAGGTGCTCTGAAGCTTGAGGCAAAGGCCGCAGGAAAGGTGTTTGCGGTTGAGGCATCTGTGGGACAGACCGTAAAGCGCGGTGATACCGTTGTGATCTTAGAGGTTATGAAGATGGAGACACCCGTCGTTGCGGAAGCGGACGGAACCATCGCAAGCATTGACGTTGCTAAGGGCGACAGTGTAGAGGTTGGAACTGTTTTAGCAACCATGAATTAGTCGAATAGGAGGTCTCGTATGAGTTACGTTGCAGAAACACTGAGTAATCTCATTCACCAGACAGCCTTCTTCAATCTGACCGTAGGAAACTATTTGATGATTGCAGTTGCATGCTTCTTTTTATATCTTGCGATTAAGAAGGAGTACGAGCCGCTTCTGTTAGTGCCGATCGCATTCGGTATGCTGCTCGTAAACATCTATCCGGATATCATGATCGCTCCGGAGGATGCAAGCAATGGCGTAGGTGGATTACTCTATTACTTTTATCAGTTAGATGAATGGTCGATTTTGCCCTCCCTGATTTTCATGGGCGTGGGCGCGATGACCGACTTCGGACCGCTGATCGCAAATCCTATCAGCTTTCTGTTAGGTGCGGCGGCGCAGTTCGGTATTTATATGGCATATTTTATGGCTATTTTCATGGGCTTCAACGACAAAGCGGCTGCAGCCATCTCCATCATCGGCGGTGCGGACGGCCCGACCTCCATCTTCCTTGCCAGTAAGCTGGGACAGACGGGTCTGATGGGACCCATTGCGGTGGCGGCGTATTCCTATATGGCACTTGTGCCGATTATCCAGCCGCCCATTATGAAGGCCTTAACGACCAAGAAGGAGCGTCAGATCAAGATGGAGAACCTCCGTCCGGTTACAAAGCTGGAGAAGATTCTGTTCCCCATCATCGTTACGATCGTCGTATGTATGGTGCTTCCCACCACCGCTCCGCTCGTGGGTATGCTGATGCTCGGTAACCTGTTCCGTGAGTCCGGCGTTGTCCGTCAGCTGCAGGAGACCGCATCCAATGCATTGATGTATATCGTTGTTATTTTGCTCGGTACTTCCGTCGGCGCGACTACCAGTGCGGAGGCATTCCTGAATTTAAGCACCTTAAAGATCGTTGCGCTGGGACTGATTGCGTTTGCAGTCGGTACGGCATCCGGTGTCCTGATCGGTAAGCTGTTATGTGCAATTACAAAGGGCAAGATCAACCCGCTCATTGGCTCCGCAGGCGTGTCGGCTGTTCCGATGGCAGCACGTGTATCCCAGAAGGTGGGAGCGGACGAGGATCCTACAAACTTCCTGCTCATGCATGCAATGGGCCCGAACGTTGCCGGTGTCATCGGTACGGCAGTTGCAGCCGGAACCTTCATGGCAATCTTTGGAATCTGAGACAGGTTGATCCGTTGTTAAAACAGGAGAAGGGCAGCATGCGAAGCATATTTTTGGAATGCCTTTCGACGACATGCCCGTGAGCTCTGCGAGCGGGCGTTACCTTATAGTTAGGAGGAAAGAAACGATGTCAGAACAGAAACCGTTAAAAATAACAGAGACTGTCTTACGTGACGCGCATCAGTCTTTGATCGCTACAAGAATGACCACCGAGCAGATGCTGCCGATCATCGACAAGATGGATCAGGTGGGCTACCATGCCGTGGAGTGCTGGGGCGGAGCTACGTTTGATGCGTCACTTCGCTTCCTGAAGGAAGATCCGTGGGAGCGTTTGCGGAAATTAAAGGCAGGTTTTAAAAACACCAAGCTTCAGATGCTCTTCCGCGGACAGAATATCTTAGGCTATCGTCCCTATGCGGATGATGTGGTAGAGTACTTTGTACAGAAGTCCATCGCAAACGGTATTGATATTATCCGTATTTTCGACTGCTTAAACGATCTGCGCAACCTGCAGACCGCAGTTACCGCCACAAACAAGGAGGGCGGCCATGCGCAGGTGGCACTCAGCTATACACTGGGTGACGCATATACGCTGGAGTACTGGACGGATATTGCAAAGAAGGTAGAGGAGATGGGTGCAAACTCTGTATGTATCAAGGATATGGCAGGACTGCTCACGCCCTATAAGGCAGAGGAGCTGATCAAGGCCATGAAGTCCATGATCAGTATCCCGATTGAGCTCCACACCCACTATACCTCCGGTGTTGCCTCCATGACCTGTCTGAAGGCGATTGAGGCAGGGTGCGATATCATCGATACGGCGATGTCTCCGTTCGCACTGGGAACGAGCCAGCCTGCAACCGAGGTTATGGCTGAGGCATTCAAGGGTACGCCCTATGATCCCGGCTTTGACCAGATGCTCTTAAAGGAGATTGCGGACTATTTCCGTCCGATGCGCGAGGAGGCCATCAAGAGCGGCCTGTTAAATACCAAGGTGCTCGGCGTGGATATCCAGACCTTGCTGTATCAGGTTCCGGGCGGTATGCTTTCAAACATGGTATCACAGCTCAAGGAGCAGAATGCGGAAGACAAATATATGGAAGTGCTTGAGGAGATCCCGAGAGTCCGCAAGGATCTGGGTGAGCCGCCCCTGGTTACGCCTTCCTCACAGATCGTCGGCACACAGGCGGTATTCAACGTGCTGATGGGCGAGCGCTACAAGGTTGCCACCAAGGAGACGAAGGATGTTTTGCTTGGCAAGTACGGACAGACCGTAAAGCCGTTTAATCCCGAGGTTGTTGAAAAGGTATTAGGGGATGACAAGAAAAACGCCATTACCTGCCGCTATGCGGATCTTTTGGAGCCTGAGTTAGATAAGATTGAGGCAGAGATGAAGCAGTGGAAGCAGCAGGACGAGGATGTTTTGAGCTATGCGCTTTTCCCGCAGGTTGCGACGGATTTCTTCAAGTATCGTCAGGCACAGCAGACAGGGGTAGACCCGGCTGTGGCGGATGAGAAGAACAAGGCTTATCCGGTATAAGCTGTTTGAAAAAACAGGCTGTTACAAAAGAAATGCTGACACATACCACTTCCCGTGCCGGTTTTTTCGAAGTAGCAGCCTTTTTTTACGTTTCGGGATTCCAAACGATTACGAAAACCCTTGACGAAAAACCAAAATCGAGTTAGCATATTAGTATCAATATCCAACCGTAAGGTTGTAACAAAATATCTTTTGGAGGATGTTTATGGGAAAGAACAGGAGCAGGAAAAGAAGCGCCGCACTGCTGGCACTTATGCTGGCATTGTCGATGCTTTTTAGTATTGCCGGAAATCTCACGGTTGCAAAGGCGGCGGAGAAGTATTACATAAAGATCAATAAAGGAACCAATGTGGTGACGGTCTATGAGTCAGACGGGACTCCCTATGTGGCCTTCACCTGTTCTGCCGGTTATGCGACTCCGATTGGTACGTTTCACACAATGGCAAAATATCGCTGGTGGGAGTTGGACGGGCCTTCCTACGGTCAGTACTGCACCCGCATTACCGGATCGATTCTATTCCATTCGGTATGGTATTACCAGAACCGCACGCCGAACAGCCAGTCCTACGTGCAGTACAATAAGCTTGGGACAACTGCATCCCACGGCTGCTGCAGATTAACCGTGGCGGCGAGCAAGTGGATCTATGAAAACTGTCCGACCGGGACGAAAGTTATTATATTTAACGGTTCTTCCAAGGACGATCCGCTGGGCAAGCCAAAGACCATCAAGGTGAGCGGCTACAGCGGATGGGACCCGACGGATCCGGACCCTTCCAACCCTTATAAGACAAAATCTACAAAACCCGTGATCACGGTGTCGAAAAAGACGCTGGCGCTGGGCGATAAGTTTGGCGGCGGATATATGACATGTAAGGATTCGGGCGGATTTGAGATTACCGATTGGGTAAAAATGACCGGAAAGGTCAATATGGCAAAGGCCGGAAGCTACCCTGTGACCTACTGGGTGATCGATTCCTTCGGGCGTACGGCTACGAAGAAGGTGACGTACAAGGTTGTGGACAAGAGCTCGGCTACGCTTACCGGCGTGAAGGAGAATCTTACGAAGGAGTATGGTTCTACACGTGATATGCTTGTGGGTCTCAAGGCAAAAAATTATGCCGGAACGGACCTGACGGATAAAATCGAGGTCTATGTGAAGGCGCCGGGAAGCAAGTCCTATGTAAAGTGCAAGAGCACGGAATATACGTTTGAAAAGGTCGGTACCTATCAGGTGAAGTATATTGTGGTAAATCCGGGCAACGGGAAAAAGACGACGAAAAAGCAGAAGATCGTTGTAAAGGATACGAAGGCACCCGTGTTTACCAGCGCGGATGACTGGCAGGATGTTTCCCTGTCGATCGCGCCGGGCGCAGAGGAGCTGTACTGGGATGATCTGATGGACGGAATTTCTGCCGTGCTTCGCAGCGGGACAGATCTCACGGACGAGGTGAAGATTAAGATCACGTCTCCGAGCGGAACGTCCGTAACCATCGTGGAAGGCCAGACCTATACGTTTGAGGAGTCCGGAACATACAAGTTTGTATATACCGTTAAGAATCCCACGAAGAATGCGAAGGGCAGCTACGCATCGGGAAAGGCGGCCTGCAATTATATCGTTGAGCTGACGCCGGAGACGCCGGAGATGCCGGAAACGCCGGAGCCGGAGTCGGAGGTCGCTTTGGATGAGTAACACGAACGAGCTGACCGGACGGATCAATCAGGCGTATGGCAGCATGAGCAAGGGGCAGAAGCTCCTTGCTACCTACATAACGGACAATTATGACAAGGCGGTATTTCTCACGGCGGCGAAGCTCGGTGAGGTTGTGGGTGTGAGCGAGTCGACCGTGGTGCGCTTTGCATCCCACCTGGGCTACAAGGGATATCCGGAGTTTCAGAAGGCACTTGAGGAGATGGTGCGCAACAAGCTGAATTCGATTCAGCGCATGGAGGTTACCTACGGCAGGATTACGCAGTCCCAGATTCTGGAGACGGTGCTGCAGGCCGATATGGAAAAGATCAAGCACACCCTGGAGCATATAGACCAGAATGCCTTTGAGATGGCCCTGGAGACGATTTTAAACGCACGGACGATCTACATCGTCGGCATCCGAAGCTGTGCGCCGCTCGCGAGCTTTCTGGCGTTTTATCTGAACCTGATGTTTGAGCGTGTGGTGCAGCTGAATACGAACAACTCCAGCGAGCTGTTCGAGCAGATGGTGCGCATTGACAACGAGGATGTGATCATCGGTATCAGCTTTCCCCGCTATTCCATGCGCACGCTCAAGGCCATGGAGTTTGCCAACAACCGGAACGCAAAGGTGATCACGCTGACGGACAGTATTCATTCGCCGATGAATCTGTATTCCTCCTGCAACCTGATTGCAAGCAGTGACATGGCATCCATCGTTGATTCGCTGGTTGCACCATTAAGCGTCATCAACGCGCTGATCGTCGCCCTGTGCATGAAAAAGCAGAACGAAGTTGTAAAGACACTGGAGGAGCTGGAAAATATCTGGGACGAGTATCAGGTGTACGAGAGTGATGAGATCAACTATATTGATGATTCTATGAAGATGCGCTACGCAAAGCTGGGAGATGAACATGCATAGCTACGAGCTGATCATTGTCGGCGCCGGGGCTGCAGGTATGATGGCGGCAGTTTCGGCGGCGGAAAACGGGATACCGGGCGAAAAAATTTTGGTGCTGGAGCGAAACGAGAAGGCGGGAAAGAAAATTTACATAACCGGGAAAGGAAGATGCAACCTGACAAATGCCTGTGGGGTGGAAGAGCTTTTTTTGAATGTACCCCGACAGGCAAAGTTTTTGTACAGCGCATTCTATACGTTCACAAATCAAAACACGATTGAATTTTTTGAACGCGAAGGGATGAAAACAAAGGTGGAGCGCGGGAACCGGGTTTTTCCGGTATCCGATCACGCTTCGGATGTCATTCGGACGCTGACGCGTGCGATGGAAAAATACGGTGTCCGTGTGGAGTATCGTGTACGCGTTCAGAAGCTTCTGGCGCGTGAGGGGCACATCTGCGGCGTAGCCTGCTCTGACGGGAAGCGCTTCGATGCACGGCGGGTGCTTGTCTCTACCGGGGGAATGTCTTATCCGTCCACCGGCTCCGACGGCGACGGCTATCGGCTGGCGCGTGAGCTGGGTCACGAGATTACGAAGCTTTCTCCCTCGCTTGTTCCTTTTACGGCCATGGATGCGGATATCCGTTCCCTGCAGGGGCTGGCGCCGCGGAATGTGCGCGTGAGGATTTTTGACCCGGAAAAACCGAAGAAGCTGCTTTTTGAGGATTTCGGGGAGATGCTTTTTACGCACTTCGGGGTGAGCGGACCGCTGATGCTCACCGCAAGCGCGCGCGTGGGCGGGCAGCTGGATGTGCGGGACGAAAAAAAGCAGGAAGCGGACGAGGCTCATCCGGGCAAAAGTCTGACACTTTTGATCGACTGGAAGCCTGCGCTTACCGAGGAGGAGCTGGATCGGCGGCTTCTGCGGGATTTTGAGGAAAATAAAAACCGTCGGTTTAAAAATGCACTGGGCGGTCTGGCCCCTGCGAAGCTGATTCCGGTTCTGATCGCCCGCAGCGGCATTCCGGAGGAGAAAATGGTAAATGGAATTACACGCCAGGAGCGGAAGAACCTTACATTGTGCCTGAAGCAGTTTTCTGTTACACTGACAGGGCTTGTGGGCTTTCACGAGGCAATTGTCACGCGGGGCGGCGTATCTTTGCGGGACATCGACCCTTCAACGATGGAGTCAAAGCGCATCAGGGGCCTGCTGTTTGCGGGGGAGGTGCTGGATGTGGATGCCCTGACCGGCGGCTTTAACCTTCAGATCGCATGGTCGACCGGATACCTGGCAGGGATTCATGCGGCTGAAGAATACGGTTTGCAGCATAAATAAAATAGAAATATAAGAAACAGGAGAGGAGAAATGGCTTTTAATATTGCAATCGACGGGCCGGCAGGGGCCGGAAAGAGCACCATCGCGAAGGTGCTGGCACAAAAGCTGGGCTATGTCTATGTGGACACGGGCGCGATGTACCGTGCGATGGCTTATTTCTTTTTGCAGAAAGGAATCGGTAAAGAGGATGAGGCTGCCATCGCCGCGGCGGCGGAGGATGCGGATGTGACCATCTGCTATGAGGACGGTGCACAGCAGGTATACTTAAACGGAGAGAATGTGACCGGGGCTCTGCGCACCGAGCAGGTCGGGAATATGGCGTCCAATACAAGCGTTTATCCCGCAGTGCGCCGGAAGCTTGTGGCGCTCCAGCAGAAGCTGGCAAAAACGACCGATGTCATCATGGACGGCAGGGATATCGGTACCTGTGTGCTCCCGGACGCGCAGGTAAAAATTTATCTGACCGCAAGCGTTGAGACGCGGGCGGGGCGCCGTTATGAGGAGCTGCAGGCAAAGGGGGAAACGCCGGATTTGAAACAAATCGAGGCGGATATCAGGGAGCGGGACTACCGGGATATGCACAGGGAAATGTCACCGCTGCGGCAGGCGGAGGATGCGCTGCTTGTGGATTCCTCCGGGCTTGGGATCGACGAGGTTGTCGCGCGGATTGCGGCGGTAGTGGATGAGCGGATGCATGGGGCATAAGGCAGCCCGGGCGCTGGTACGTCCAAACTATGAGGTAAAGGAGATGGGCCGGTTATGGAAGTGACGGTTGCAAAAAGCGCGGGCTTCTGCTTTGGCGTGAAGCGTGCGGTGGAGCTGGTTTATGAGCAGGCGGCGAAGGAGGGCGTCCTTTACACGTATGGGCCGATCATCCACAATGAGGAGGTCGTACGGGATCTGGAGAAGCGGGGCGTGCGGGTAATCAGGGATGCCGCACAGCTTGCGGATCTGCCGAGGGGATGCATCGTCATCCGTTCCCATGGTGTCGGGCGGGAGACAGTAAAAGAGCTGGAGGCTTCTGGCTTTGAGGTTCTCGATGCCACCTGTCCCTTTGTGAAAAAGATTCACCGCATTGTTGCGGAGCACTCGGCGGCGGGTGAGCACATCATTATAATAGGAAATCCAAGCCATCCAGAGGTGGAGGGCATCTGCGGATGGTGCGATAAGGCCAATACTACCGTGATTGAAAATGCCCTGGAGGCGGAGCAATTTTCCCTTTCTGAGAAAAAAAAGCTCTGTATCGTGTCACAAACGACATATAACAACAATAAATTTGAGAATTTAGTTGAAATTATCGAAAATAAAGGTTATTATATAAGCATATGTATTTTAAATACCATCTGTAACGCTACGGAGGAGCGTCAGCGGGAGGCAAGGTGCCTTGCCGGAAAAGCGCAGGCGATGATCGTTGTTGGGGGAAGGAACAGCTCCAACACGCAGAAGTTATTTGAGATATGTAAGGATGAATGTAAAAATACTTACTATATACAGACACTGGAAGATTTGGACATGACAGAACTTCGTGGACTTGATAATGTAGGTATTACTGCAGGGGCATCCACCCCAAATAATATTATTGAGGAGGTTCAAAAGTATGTCAGAGATGAGCTTTGAACAAATGTTAGACGAGTCTTTTAAGACAATCAGACAAAATGAAATTGTGGAGGGAACGGTCATCGATGTAAAATCGGATGAGATTGTCTTGAACATCGGATATAAGTCGGACGGAATCATCAGCCGTAGTGAGTACACGAACGAGCCGAATGTAGACCTTACCACAATCGTTTCTGTCGGTGACACGATGGAGGCCAAGGTAAAGCGGGTCAATGACGGCGAAGGACAGGTGCTTCTCTCTTATAAGAGCCTTGCGGCAGAGAAGGGCAGCAAGCGTCTTGAAGAGGCATTTGAAAACGGTGAGGTACTCACTGCTAAGGTTGCACAGGTACTGACCGGAGGCTTAAGCGTGATCGTGGATGAGGCGCGCGTATTCATTCCCGCAAGCCTTGTGAGCGACACCTATGAGAAGGATCTGACCAAGTACGAGGGACAGGACATTGAGTTTGTGATCACCGAGTTTAATCCGAGAAGACGCCGGATCATCGGCGACCGCAAGCAGCTGATTGTTGCCAGAAAAGCGGAGCTTCAGAAGGAGCTGTTCGCAAAGATCAGCATCGGCGACGTGATCGAGGGAACCGTCAAGAATGTGACCGATTTCGGTGCATTTATCGATCTGGGCGGTGTAGACGGTCTGCTTCACATCTCGGAGATGAGCTGGGGCAGAATCGAGAATCCCAAGAAGGTATTCAATGTCGGCGATGTGGCAAGGGTATTCATCAAGGATATCAACGACACAAAGATTGCGCTTTCCATGAAGTTCCCCGAAGCAAATCCCTGGAACAATGCGCAGGAGAAGTTTGCGGTCGGCACCGTTCTCAAAGGAACCGTTGCGCGCATGACGGATTTTGGTGCGTTTGTTGAGCTGACGCCCGGCATCGATGCACTGCTGCACGTATCACAGATTGCACGGGAGCACATTGAGAAGCCCTCGGATGTACTGAAGATCGGTCAGGAGATCGAGGCAAAGATCGTTGACTTTAACGAGGCAGATAAGAAGATCAGCCTGAGCATGAAGGCATTGCTCACACCGGAGGAGAATGCTGCTCCTGCGGAGGGGTCTGCAGAGGACGAATAATAGTGTTGAATGGACAGGTAACGGTTCGGCGGCAGCCGAAGCGTTACCTGTGATGCTTACAAAAGAATTATCTTCGGTAGAAAAATCCAAAATCTATGTAAAAGGAAGAATCGTAGCATGTTAGATAATTATGAAAAATTTAAAAAAGACATTTTAACGCTGACCAAAATTGATCTGAACGCTTATAAGGAAAAGCAGATGCGCCGTAGGATTGATACATTGATCGGAAAGAATAATGTGGATACTTACGACAAGTATGTGAAGCTGATTAAGGACGACAAGGAAAAATTTGAGCAGTTTGTAAACTTCCTTACGATTAACGTATCAGAGTTTTACCGGAATCCGGAGCAGTGGGTGACGCTCGATAAGGAAGTGTTCCCCAAGCTCATCAGTAAATTCGGTAAAAAGCTTACGATTTGGAGTGCGGCATGCTCGACCGGAGACGAACCCTATTCGCTTGTTATGGCGCTCAGCAAGCATCTGGCGCTGAATGATATTAAAATCATTGCCACTGATATCGACAAGCAGGTATTGGAGGCGGCGAGGGTCGGTCTTTACAACCAGAAGAGTATCGCGGCCGTGCCGGATGAGTTTAAGAAAAAGTATTTTACGAAGATTGGGGCTTCCTATCAGATTTCGGACGAAATCAAGCGCCGTGTGGAGTTTAAGGAGCATAATCTTCTGCGTGATCCCTATCCGAAGGGCTGTCATCTGATCGTCTGCCGGAATGTGGTTATCTATTTTACCGACGATGCAAAGGATGAGATTTACGCGAAGTTTAACCAGTCCTTACAGAAGGGCGGCGTGCTCTTTATCGGAAGCACGGAGCAGATTATGAATTACAAGGAGCTGGGTTATGTCCGGAACCGTTCGTTCTTCTTTGAGAAGGAGTAAAGTACATAATATTTAAGTGAAAAAAGAAATCGGTGGCGGCTTCCATCGATTTCTTTTTTGCTTAAATAGCCAAAAACTGCGCCAGCACATGTCCGATATACGCCCGGAGCTGTTCGGAATGCAGAAATTCTTCGGTCACCGAAACCCAGGTATAACAGTTTTCAGGCGTGGCTTTCTCCCGGTAGGCTTTGTCCACGCAGGCGGCGACGGATTTATGGACTGCCATGTCCTCGGCGGGCAGATAAAAATAATTTTTGTAGTCTAAATAGTACAAGCGTGCCATATGATGATAGAGGGGAACGCGCAGATGTGTGCTTTCGCCGGAGGCGTGCAGATATGCGCCGGTTAAGGGATGCTTGCAGGAGAGTCTTCCCGGGAGGGGACAGGGCGGTGTGAGCGTGACGATCAGCTCCTCGGCGGATGCCCCGTCCAGATCCGTATAGCGCTCAATGCAGGCTCCGGTAAGCTCCGGCGGCGATTTCAGGAGCGTCTCGTAGGCAAAAATCGAGAGCAGATCAATCATGCCGAGCACATCCTCGCAGTTGTGCAGTAAAAGTACTTCTTCGGCATCCCCGTCGGGCGATTTTGTATAGCTTTTATAAACTGCGATCAGTTCCCTGCCGGAATATTTGTCCTCACGGCAGATGCCTAAAAACTGCTCCACTGTTTTCTGGCGGTAGTTTGCCAGGCAGAACAATTGTTTTCGCTTTGTAAGCTCCCGGTAAATGTCAAACAGCTCATAGCCGGAAAGGTGGAGTGGAAGCGCGTATTTTTCGGCGCGGGCAGCGAGGAAGGGCAGGTCAAAGCTGCCGCCGTTGAAGGTTATGATGCGGGTGACATGCTTTTTCATCAGAAAATCAGAAAATTCTGACAACAGAGCGGCCTCCTCTGAAGGCTGCTCTGCAAAAAGTTGATTAACATAAATATTATTATCGTCAACTACAAGGCCGCAGCCGATCAGATAGATCCCATGCTTTGCCCGGGAGAGTCCGGTGGTCTCAATATCTAAAAGCAGGTCGCCCGCCCGGAGGATGCGGGTGATGACGGGGTGTTTTTTTGCCAGAGAAAGCTGTTTTGTCAGAATCTGCATAGGAACGCTCCTTTTTATAAGCTGTTTGAACTGTCAATATCGGTTAGTCGCGAAAAATCGGTTTCCGGGCAGGGACTGCTTGAGAACGCCGGCGCGGCACCGATACAACCATAAGTATACACAATTTTTGTTTGCCAAAAAAGACAATAATTTGACATTTTTCCTCATTTTTTTCGTGAAAAGAAAATTCATTGTGTTATAATAATTCCATGTATGTAGCAAAAAGGGAAACTGAATTGTTGCAGTAATATCTATAAGGAAAGAGAGGTCAATTTGATGGGATTACGAACGTTTAAAGGCGGAGTGCATCCTTTCGAGGGTAAAGAGCTGTCCAAAGACAGACCGGTTGAGGAATATTTGCCCAAGGGAGATTTGGTGTTCCCCGTTTCTCAGCACATTGGCGCCCCCGCAAAGCCGGTTGTCGCAGTCGGCGACGCGGTGAAGAAGGGGCAGCTCATCGCTGAGGCAGGCGGATTTGTTTCGGCAAACATCTATTCGTCTGTTTCCGGAACAGTCAAAGCAATCGCACCGCACCGTGTTGCCACCGGTGACATGGTAAATTCGATCGTCATCGAAAATGACGGAAGCTATGAGGAGGTTGCATACGAGGAAAGTGACGCATCAAAGCTTACCAAGGAAGCGATCATTGAAAAGGTAAAGAATGCAGGCGTTGTCGGCATGGGCGGCGCGGGCTTCCCGACACATGTAAAGCTCTCACCGAAGGAGCCGGCAAAGATTGATTACATTATTGCGAACTGTGCGGAGTGTGAGCCGTATCTGACATCGGATTATCGCAGAATGATGGATAATCCGGAGCTGCTCGTGGGCGGCATGAAGATTGTCCTGCAGCTTTTTGATAATGCGAAGGGCGTGCTTGGCGTGGAGAACAACAAGCCCGACTGTATCGCGAAGCTGGAGGCGCTGTGCAAGGATGAGCCGCGCATTGAGGTCGTTCCGCTTCAGACGAAGTACCCCCAGGGCGGTGAGCGCCAGCTTATCAAGGCGGTGACCGGCCGCGAGATCAATTCAAAAATGCTTCCTGCGGATGCGGGCTGCATCGTTGACAACGTAGAGACGCTCGTGTGCATTTACCGTGCGGTCAGGGAGGGAAAGCCGGTCATGAGCCGGATTTTTACCGTGACCGGGGAGGCGGTAAAGGAGCCCCGCAACTTCTACGTGAGCGTCGGGACAAACTACGCGGAGCTTCTCGAGGCTGCGGGCGGCTTGAAGGAGGAGGGCGCAGAGAAGATGATCTCCGGCGGCCCGATGATGGGATTTTCCATGTTTGATCTGAATGTGCCCATCACAAAGACCAATTCGTCGCTGCTGTGCCTGTCAAAGGATGACGTTTCACGTCTCAAGCCGACCGCATGTATCAACTGCGGGCGCTGTGTGGAGGCATGTCCGGAGCTGCTTGTTCCCTCAAGACTTGCAAAGCAGTCGGATTTAAAGCTTTCCGAAGAGTTCGAAAAGTGGAACGGTATGGAGTGTATCGAGTGTGGAAGCTGCAGCTTTATCTGCCCGGCAAGACGTCCGCTGGCACAGTCGATCAAGACGATGAAAAAAGATATTCTCGCAGCCAGACGTAAAAAATAATAGAAAAAGAGGTGTTAAAACATGGATAATATGCTGCATGTTTCCTCATCACCCCATGTGCGCGCGAAAGATTCTACCGACCGGATCATGGCTTATGTCGTTTTAGCGCTTTTGCCGACGACCCTGTTTGGTATTTATAACTTCGGCCCGAAGGCGCTGCTTCTGATCGTTCTGACGATTGCAAGCTGTGTCGCGACAGAGTGGGTGTTTGAGAAAATTATTCATAAAGAAAGTACGATTAAAGATTTCAGTGCGGTTGTGACCGGACTGCTTCTGGCGCTGAACCTGCCGGTGACTCTTCCCTGGTGGGAGGCAGTTTTAGGCGGCATTTTCGCGATTGGAATCGTAAAGATGATGTTCGGCGGCCTGGGCCAGAACTTCATGAATCCTGCGCTTGGCGCGCGATGCTTTTTGCTCATTGCCTTTGCGGCGGATATGACCAATTTTGTGACCGATACATATACCGGTGCGACACCGCTGGCAGCGATGCGTAACGGTGAGACTATCAGCAATATGGACGCGCTCATCGGGCACACGGCCGGTACCATCGGCGAGACCAGCGCCATCGCGATTTTAATCGGCGCGGTTATTCTGATTCTGCTTGGCGTGATTACACTGGCAATCCCCGCGAGCTACCTGATTACATTTGTTGTATTCATGCTGATTTTCGGCGGACACGGCTTTGACATGAACTATATCGTGGCACAGCTTTGCAGCGGCGGTATCATGCTCGGCGCGTTCTTTATGGCCACCGACTATGTGACCAGCCCGATTACGCCGAAGGGACGTATTGCCTTCGGAATCTGCTGCGGTATTTTAACCGGTCTGTTCCGCTGCTTCGGCGCAAACGCAGAGGGTGTTTCCTTCGCAATCATCTTAAGCAATATTTTCGTTCCGCTGATTGAGAAGTATACGATTCCGCGTGCCTTTGGGCAGGTAAAAGAGCAAAAGGAGGGCAAATGATATGAATACAAAGAAAATCGTACATGACGCCGTCATCCTTACCGCTTTTACACTGGTGCTGGGCTTTCTGTTAGGTCTGGTTTATGAGATTACAAAAGCCCCGATTGCGGCAGCGGAAGCGGAGACCGCACAGGCGGCATACAAAGAGGTGTTTGCGGATGCGGATTCCTTTGAAGCACTTGAGGGCTTTGACAAGAATGCGGCCACCGAGGCGGTGGTTGCGGCGGGCTACGCCGATGCTATCGACGATATTCAGGTGGCAAAGGATGCATCCGGCTCCGAGCTGGGCTATGTGATCACCGTTACCGCAAAGGATGCCAGCCAGTCGACCATCACATTTTCTGTCGGCATTCAGAATGACGGAACCGTCAACGGCTATTCCGTGACGAGCATCGCCGAGACCCCCGGCCTTGGCATGAAGGTGGAGGAGGAGAGCTTCTATTCACAGTTCCAGGGCAAGCTGGTAGACACCTTCAATGTGGTAAAGAGTGCGCCTGCCTCTGACGAGGAGATTGAGGCCATCTCCGGCGCTACCATCAGCTCCCGCGCAATTGCAAACGGCGTGAACGCAGCCCTCACCTATTTCCGTTCAGAATTAGGAGGTGCACAGTAATGAATAAAAATATGGAGCGTTTATACAACGGTATTATCAAGGAAAATCCTACCTTTGTGCTGATGCTGGGTATGTGTCCGACGCTGGCCGTTACCTCATCCGCCATCAACGGACTTGGTATGGGACTTTCCACCACCGTCGTACTTGTATTATCGAACCTTTTGATTTCCGCATTCCGAAAGGTGATTCCCAACGGCGTGCGCGTGCCGGCTTTCATCGTGATTGTGGCGAGTCTTGTTACGATTGTGGAGTTTATGATGAAGGCATACTTCCAGGATCTGTCCGCGGCTCTGGGCGTTTACATCCCGCTGATCGTGGTTAACTGTATCATCCTGGGCCGTGCGGAGAGCTATGCGTCCAAGAATCCGATTGTTCCGTCCATTTTCGACGGTATCGGAATGGGGCTTGGCTTTACAGTGGGTCTGACCTGTATCGGCCTTGTCCGTGAGCTGCTCGGCGCGGGACAGATGTTCGGTGCACAGGTGCTGTCCTTAAGCTGGTTTACACCCATCACCATTTTTGTAATGGCGCCCGGCGCGTTCCTCGTGCTGGCCTTCCTCGTTGCCGGTATGAATATTATCCGCAAGAAGATGGATGAGAAAGGCAAGCCTTTGGCTGAGCCTGCCGGATGTATGAGCGGCGACTGTGCGCACTGCGGTCAGGCAGACGGATGTAAGGATAAGAAGGAGGCATAAGACAGATGAAAGAATTATTATTGATTGCAGTTGGCTCTGCCATTGTAAATAATGTCGTTTTGAGTCAGTTTCTTGGTATCTGTCCCTTCCTTGGCGTGTCCAAGAAAACGGAAACGGCAGCGGGCATGGGCGGTGCGGTAATCTTCGTTATTACCTTATCCTCCTTTGTAACCGCAGTGATCTATAAATTTATTCTCGCAAACGAGGCACTCATGAAAAAGGGCATCGATCTGACCTATTTAAAGACGATCGTCTATATTCTGGTTATCGCATGTCTCGTGCAGTTTGTGGAGATGTTCTTAAAGAAACAGATGCCGCCCCTTTACGAGTCGCTCGGCGTATATTTACCGCTGATCACCACGAACTGTGCGGTGCTCGGCGTCGCTTTGACGAATGTGACAAAGGAATACGGCATTTTACAGAGCGTGGTCAACGGTCTTGCGACCGCAATCGGCTTTTTCATCGCGATTGTGCTCATGGCCGGCGTGCGCGAAAAAATTGAGTATAACGATATTCCGAAGCCTTTCCAGGGAACCGCGATCGTGCTGATCACGGCGGCTCTCATGTCAATTGCGTTCATGGGCTTCTCAGGAATGATCTAGGAAGGAGAAGAGAATGAATATAACAGCAATAATAGTAGCCGCCGCTGTGGTTGGCTGCGTAGGTGTTTTGATCGGATTCTTCCTTGGCGTTGCCGGTGAAAAGCTTGCGGTTGAGGTGGATGAGAGAGAAGAGGCAATCCTTGGCGTGCTGCCCGGAAATAACTGCGGTGGCTGCGGTTACGCCGGATGCTCGGGCCTTGCTGCTGCGATCGCAAAGGGCGAGGCTCCGGTGGGCCAGTGTCCGGTGGGCGGCGCTCCGGTTGCGGCTCTGATCGGCGAGATCATGGGAATCGAGGCGGATGCCGGAACCCGCATGGTTGCGTTCGTGAAGTGCTCCGGAAACAATGAGGTGAGCAAGTCCGACTACAATTATTCCGGCGTGATGGACTGCGGTGCGATGGCATATGTGCCGAACGGCGGTCCTAAGACCTGTAACTATGGCTGTCTGGGCTACGGCTCCTGCGTGAAGGCGTGTCCCTTTGATGCCATCCATATCGTGAACGGCATTGCAAGGGTTGACAGGGAGGCATGTAAGGCCTGCAGCAAGTGTGTGGAAACCTGCCCGAAGCATCTGATCGAGCTGATTCCCTACGACGCACAGTACGTTGTGCCCTGTATGTCCAGGGACAAGGGCAAGGTCGTTATGGATGCCTGCAGCGCGGGCTGTATCGGCTGTCATTTGTGTGAAAAGACGTGTGAGAACGGCGCAATTACCGTGACCGACAACGTTGCAAGCATCGATTATTCAAAATGTACCCACTGCGGTGCCTGCGTGGCGAAGTGCCCGAAGAAGGTTATTAAGCTCGCGAAGGAAGCGTAGGGGCAGTATTTTGGCATGATATTTAAAATTGTATAGGAAAAGTTTTGGAGTGAGGAGACAGTGATTTTTATAAATCAGTGTCTCCTTTCCTTATCAGGATGATCTATATGTAAAAGAACAGGTTACTTTTCACGGGGCAGGAATGCGCTGAACTGCACATTCCGTGAGAACAGTGGCTTTCTGACCGGAACCCATTGTTGACGGGCGCATACGAAAATAGTATATTTAAGGAAATGCAATCGGCATCATAGAATTTGCGTTAGATATTGGCTATACCAATGAAGAGATCCTTTCTGCGCTGCAGAAAAAGCTGAGTATTTGGGTCAGGCGGAAGAATATTTGAAGCGATATTATGCGGAAAACCGCTAAAGTATATCAATGCCCTTCTATATTATCCGCAAAGGGCGCAGGTGTGTTCAGATAGAAATAGAAGGAACCGTCCGCTACTTTTTCTATAAAGCAGTACCACTCGTCAAAATTGTAAAATTCAGACATAATTTCCTGTATTTCCTCTGATTCTAAAGCTGTCGTAAACGCGATGAGCGAAACACAGTCCACATGGTTCCCGGTTCCGGAGGAATTTCCGGTCTGGGAAGAGACGTCTAGGATTTTAATATCCGGAATACTGGATGTTAAATTTTCCTTTAATTTATGTGTCTGTCTGTGTGTGGCAGCGTGATTAACACACATGCCAAAGATTTCAAACAAAATCACTGCCAGTATGAGCAAAAGCGGCAGGGATATGATCGCAACACCGATTCTCTTTAACCACTTCATTTATTTCCTCCACGTAAACCTTCTTTTTTTCTGATGGGCTCATGATACAATAAATCAGCAGGATTTTCCAGTACTTATTAAGGAATTTCCGGTTTTTGCGGGCTTTATAGGAGCCCATTTCCGGACGGCTTTTGGCTGTTGCGGGTTCAGCCCCCGGCAGCCAGCGGAGCTGCTGAACACGTTCTTATTTGACGCTTATGATCAATCAGCTGAAAATTTGATATATCGCAGATTATTTGTAACAGTTCAGCTTTCGGCTTCGCTGTCACTATTATTTCTCAGTGTAATGATGGTATGAAACGTAAGCGTATTGTCATCGTAGTACATCTTCATGCTGCCCTGATATTTCTTAACGGTTTTTTGGATACTCTTAATTCCTAGGCCATGTCTGCGGCCGTCGGATTTTTGGGAGATAAGGGTTTCACCGGAACCCTGGAAGGGAGTTGCCCGGCAGGAATTTATAACGTTGATGGCGGTAATCCCCGCCAAATCGTTTGGAACGGCACGAATTTCGATAAAGCCATGAGCCATCTTGGATGCGGACTCCAGTGCATTGTCCAGAAGATTGCAGAAAAGCGTGGTCAGATCATTGTCTGAAATAAAATCTATGGCCGTGCTTCGGATGTCGGCGTGGAAATCGATGCCCCGGTTAGCGCAGTCGCGCCTGTAGCGGCACAAAATAGCGTTCAAAAGCTCGTGACTGCAAAGCCGCACGTCCTCCTTCAAGTCGGGGAAGCTAAGCAAATGGGAGATATAGCCCTTGATTTTCTCATGCTCGCCTTTCTCATTAAGTGTCTTGATGGACTGCAGATGCTGTTTGATGTCGTGGATTATAATATTCTGATTTTCGCTCTGTGTGTTTAGCATTCGATAGTATTCCGCCGCGTTTGCCTCCTTCTGGAGTACAAGCTGCATCCCGGTATATTCCATATTTTTTTGCTGGTTATACTGATTGATCGCGAACATGAGGAGGTTCATGATGAGCATAAGCACGGAGCTTACGGTGATCATCCACAGCAGAGGTGTCGGAAGTGTGAATGTGCCGAGAATGGTCACAAGCACATGCATGATAACTACCGATGCCGCCGGTACGAACATCAGGAGCCATACGGACGGATCGCGCTGTTCGTTGTATTCCCGATGCCCTTTAAAAATATGCACGAGTACATAGACAACGGTAAAAAACAGCAGTTTACTGAAGATGCCAAGTGCGATCATGTAATGAAAGTTTGCTGCTTCTGTGAAAAAGTGCGGTACTGAGTGCTCTATCAGGCTGTATACGGTCAGCTCGCACAGCGCCATAACAGCTGTGAGCACGGCGGTATGAAAGAAGGCCAGATGCCACTTTAAGCAGTACTGAGTAAGAAGGAATACGGAGTTGACGATAAAGTATGACAGCAGGTTCAGCCCCGTGCTGCCTGGGATGGCGGCGGCAAGTAAAATAAGGTAAAGGGTGCAAAGCGCGGGAAGCCGAACATACACAGGGCGCTTCGGGACAAATAAAACAGCGGCATATTGCCAGAGAATGGCCGCTTCTGCGGTCAGGCAGAGAAAACAACAAACCATATATTCCATAAGTAAATTACCCCATACTTTCTAAATAGAGAAGATAAGCATCTTTAAACTCGCTGTAACGTCTTTTTGTGAGATAGGCGTGGATGTCGAGCGTCAGGTGGATGGTTGTGCGGTCAAAATCAAGGACATGCGCTAAATTGACGATAAAGCTGCGGTGTGTGCAGAAAAAGGAATTTTTCGGCAGCCGCTGCTGCCAGTACTGCATATTGTGGATGGACTCCAGATCGTAGAGGACGGTATGGACAATCACCTTTCTTCTCCTGGTTTCCACAGCGATGACAGAGGATGCGGGAAACGTATGGACACACTGCTTTGTCTCGACTACAAGCTTGAAGATCATGGTGTGGTAATAATTTAAGGCATCCGCCAGGTTGCGGAAAAAACGCTTCTTATCCAGCGGTTTGGAGAGGTAACGGAATACGTGGAAGCGCATGGCATCATCCAGATATTCGGGGTAGGAGGTCACGATGAAAATAATAATATTCTTATACTTCTTTTTCAGTGTATTTCCGACAAAAATACCGTTCAGTCCTGA
This sequence comes from uncultured Eubacterium sp., assembly GCA_910589045.1. GTDB lineage: Bacteria > Bacillota > Clostridia > Lachnospirales > Lachnospiraceae > W0P33-017. The sequence goes on along the minus strand of CAJUSH010000025.1, from coordinate 7,239 downwards.
CATTTCCACGTCGAGAAAGAGGATGTCCTTTTCACCCTCGTCGGAGAGGAGCGATTCTCCGTCCGAAAAGCAGGAAATTTCAGGGCATGCCACATGCTTCTCTTCGAAGTATTCTGTTATAAGGGATTGGATTTGTTCGCGTGCAAGGGCATCGTCGTCACAGATTAAAATTCGCATAAGCATTTCTCCGATTCGGGCCCGTATGATATCATGTCCACGAACCTCAAGTTTCGCCTTCGGCTTGTATTATTACTATGGCGGTTAAATATCAATGAATTTTACGCGAATAAATTTTTATTCTGCAAGGCAAAAGATTGAGCTGCAGCGATTGATGACAACGCAGCAGATAGAAATTTATACAAGTAAAAACGCCGATATTTAACCGCCGTAGTAAAATTATACAACAGGCAGGTAAAAAAATATAGTGGCGAGGAATGAAACGACATATTTTGCGATTAAATGGTCTATGTGCGGCAGGACTTTGCCCCAAAAGGTCGGAAAAATGTCTTTTCGTGCACAGAGTATTGCATTTTTCAGGAGACGGCTCATAATGACAGATGTAACTGCTGGCAGGAGAAAGGCAGAAGGTCTTTCGACCATACGCCCGCAAGTAAAGAGGCCGGGCGTTTTATTCAGAAGGAGGATGAATTTTATGAGAACAAAGAGACGGATGGTGCGGCTTATGGCGCTGGCACTGCTCGCCGGCGCGCTGCTGCTGCCGGCAGCACAGACGCGCGCGGCAGAAAAAAAGGCCGGGGTTAAGACCTGGGTAAAGACGCAGGTTTTGAACAGCGATCAGAAAACACTCTACAGCGTTGATCTGGACGGGGACGGCAAGAAGGAGCACTTGTCGATCAAAACGAAAAAGGATAAGGGCAGCGGGGCTCTCACGGAGGCGAGCCTGACCGTAAACGGTAAGACTGCGCTCACATTTAAGAAGACGCAGGCGCTTTCCATGACGGTGGACAGCGTGCGGCTGGCAGATGGCGAGATCTATTTTCGCGTGTATTTAACGGGCGCGAACGATTTCCGGGAGCTGGACTGCTTTTACCGATATGACGCAGGTAAAAAGCGCATGGTGAAACAGATGGAGCTGATGGACTCCGGCAGATCGGGTACTGCGGAGGTGAAACGTGCAAAGGATTTGAATGTAACGGTGAGCTATAAACAGCAGTTTCTTGAGATCGGCACGGTGGCGTGGAAGAGCGTTTACACGTCTGAGGACGGGAAATTGAAGCTGAAATCCACTGGCGCATCGGTGAAGTGTGTAGACACCAGAAAAGCGGATTTTGACGATTACGGAAAACTGTTTGCAAAAAATGAACTCATGGCAAACACATCCGTTAAGCTTTATGAGGACACATCCCTGAAAAGGACAGCGTTTACCGTCAAGAAGGGTGACGTGGTGACGCTGAAAAAGATCAAATTTTCAAAAGGACGTTTCTATGTACAGCTTGTGAAGGGAGACAAGAAGGGCTGGCTGATGCTGGAGGAAGCAGACAAACCGCTCTTCTACGGTGTGGAAGCGCGTCTGGCAGGATAGGCTGGTCGAGCTGTTGACAAGCCTCTTGCCAAAAAGATTTGCATATAAGAAAGTATATGTGTAGGTTAATCCTTGAGGTGATACATTATTCAGAGGGCAGCAACGTCGTGCGTGGCGCGGGTGTGAAACGTAACCGAATATCCCCCTGTGGGGCTTGCGGCCCTTACACGCTTTTGCTAAAATTTTTTCGTCCGAATGCTGCAGGGCGGGTGCCTGCGACCTGGGCATTCGGATGAAAAAGAAATGGGCAGGAGGAAAATGACTTGAAAAGGAGAATACTTGCGCTGCTGCTTGCAGTGACAGCGCTTTTAGGGCTTGGCGCCTGCGGAGGCGCTTCGGATGATGAGAAAGAGGATGCTTCCTCAGTGACCGGGGAATTGCCCGCAGAAGAGGCGGACAGGGGCGATGAAAAGGAGTCGGACGGCACCACGCTCATTTACGGGAGCGGAGACTATACACGTATCAACCCGGCGCTGGACGAGCACGGGGAGATCAATCTTCTGATTTTTGACGGCCTGACAGCACACAACGGGGACAATGAGGTTGTGCCCGGGCTGGCAAAGCGATGGGATTACGATGCGGATACATATACCTATACATTTTATCTGGAGGAGGATGTGACGTGGCATGACGGGGAGCCGTTTACGGCGGAGGACGTCAAATTTACGATTGAGGCGGTCATGAACCCGGAGAATGGTTCCGAGAATGCGCCAAATTTCGAGGATGTGGAGGAAATCACGGTTGTCGATGACCACACGATTTCCTTTCGGCTTGCCGCGCCAAACGCAGCGTTTAGCGACTATATGACGATGTCGGTGCTTCCGAAGCATCTTCTGGAGGGCGAGGATATGCAGGTGAGTGCGTTTTTCCGCAGTCCCGTGGGCACCGGGCCGTACATGCTGACAGGCTGGGATGAGGGCGCGGCGATTGTGCTGGAAAAAAACGAGAGCTATTTTAAAGGCGTGGCGAATATTGACCGGATTATTTTCAAAATCGTGCCGGACGACAATGCGAAGGCTTTGCAGATGCGCACGGGGGAGCTGGATCTGGCGCTTCTGACACCGAAGGACGCAGCGGGCTTTGCAGGCGATGATGCGTACCGTTGCTACGACATGATGACTTCGGATTATCGGGGGATTCTCTTTAATTTTGCAAATCCGTACTGGCAGAAGAACCGCGATCTGATTCCGGCGGTCTGCTTTGGGATTGACCGGGAGGCCATTGTGGATACGGTCATCTTAGGACAGGGCATTAGCGCTTACGGGCCATTGCAGCGCAGCATTTACAACAATGAGAACGTGGAGCATTATGATTATGATCCTGCGAAGGCGAGAGATGTGCTGGTGCAGGCGGGCTGTGTGCAGGATGCGGACGGATTTTTTTACCGGGACGGAGAAAGGGCAGGCTTTACCATCAGCGTGGGCGCGGGCGATCAGGTGCGTCTGGATATGGCGCAGATTGCGGCGCAGCAGCTGCGGGAGATCGGCATGGACGTAAGGGTTGACGTACCCGCGCAGGTTGACTGGGGCGCGCAGGAGGCGTATCTTATCGGCTGGGGCAGTCCCTTTGATGCGGACGATCACACCTACAAGGTGTTTGGGACAAATAAGGGTGCAAACTACAGCAGCTATTCCAACCAGAAGGTGGACGCATATTTGCAGGAGGCGCGCCAGAGTGATGATGAGGCGGTGCGCAGAAAAGCCTATGCAAAATTTCAGGAGGAGCTGGCAAATGACCCGCCGTTTGCGTTCATCTGCTATATCGATGCAAATTATGTGGCGCGTGCAGGGCTTTCGGGGATTGACAGCCACACGGTGATGGGGCATCACGGCGTTGGAATTTTCTGGAATGTGACGGAGTGGACAATTTTGGACCCTGTGGAGTAAACAGCTGCTGCATGGAGTCCTGCAGCTGTGGAAGGATAAAACAGATATGCAGACTTATACGAAAAAACGATTATGAGCGAATTATTGAAACTGGAGCATGTTTCGGTCGCCTTTACCTCCAAAAAGGAGCAGTTGACTGCGGTAAGGGACGTGTCTTTTTCGCTTGGTGAGGGAGAGACACTGGCGCTGGTGGGGGCATCGGGCTGTGGGAAAAGTGTGTTATGCAAATCGATTGTGAAGCTGCTGCCGCCTTCGGGACGGATTTGCGCAGGGCATGTCCGCGCAAACGGCGCGGATATTACCCGCTACGGAGAGCGGGAAATGCGGCGTCTGCGCGGAAGCTTTTTTTCGATGATTTTTCAGGAGCCGATGACGGCACTCAATCCGTCCATGACCATCGGTGCACAGATCGGGGAAGCGGTTCGGCGGCGGGAAGGGAAGCTGTCGGGGGAGCAGGTGCATGCGCGGGTTTTGAAGCTGATGGAGCTTGTGGGTATTGCAAAGGCAAAAGACCGCTGCGAGATGTACCCGTATCACTTTTCCGGCGGTATGAGGCAACGGGCAGTGCTCGCGATTGCATTGGCGGCGCGTCCCCGCGTTCTTCTGGCGGATGAGCCGACAACTGCCCTGGATGTGACGGTGCAGGCGGAAATACTTGATTTGCTGAAATATCTGCAGCAGACGCTTGGCATGGCGATGCTGTTTGTGACGCATGATCTTCGCGTGGCGGCGCGTGTGGCGGACCGGATTGCGGTTATGGAGGACGGCGGGGTCGCAGAGTGCGCTGCGGCAGGGCAAATTTTTGATGCACCGCAGCATCCGTACACAAAGCGGCTGCTCTCGGCAATGCCGGATAGTCTGCCGAAAAAGGAACAGACGGCTTTGGGAGGGGATGCTTTGCTGTCCCTTTCGCATGTGACGAAGCAGTTTCCGCTCAATAAAAAGAGCTGTTTTTCAGCGGTGGAGGACGTGTCGCTGGATATTAGAAAGGGAGAAATTTTCGGTCTGGTGGGCGGCTCCGGCTCCGGGAAATCCACGCTGGCGCGCTGTGTGATGAATGTGTATGAGCCGACATTTGGAGAGATCTTTTATGCTGGCTCGTCCATTTCTTTTGCGGGTAAAACGCGGGAAGAAAAACGGTTTTTGCAGGCAAACCGGCAGATTATTTTCCAGGATTGTACCTCAAGCCTGAATCAGAGGATGAAGGTGAAGGATATTGTTGCGGAACCGATGCGGATTTTGCGTGTGAAGCCAAAGAGGGGGAGCGTTTACGCGGAGGCAGCATTTCAGCTGAAATATGCGGGGCTTTCGGAGGATTTTATGGAGCGGTATCCGGCGTCGCTTTCCGGCGGGCAGAGACAGCGTGTTGCCATCGCCCGGGCGCTTTCGATGGAGCCGCAGCTTCTTGTGGCGGACGAGCCGTTTGCCTCGCTGGATGTGGAGACGCAGGCGGGGATTGCAGAGCTTTTTTTGCACCTGCAAAAGGAGCATGGGTTTACGTTCCTGCTCATTGCACACGACCTTTCGATGGTGCGGCTTTTATGCGACCGGATTGGGGTGATGCATGAGGGGCGGCTGGTGGAGGTAGCGGAGACCGAAGCGCTGTTTGCGAATCCGAAGCATCCGTGCACAAGGCGGCTGCTGGCGGCGATGCCCGGCGCGTGGGACGGAAGCGATCAGGCGCGTGCAGAAAGGCTTTGTCCGGGGTGCGGATGGCTTTGATTTTAATGAAAGGATGCGGGTGTAAGCATGGCGAGGAAGCGTCGTATACTATTTTATGCCAAAAAGCTGCTGCTGTTGTTCGTGAGTATTTTTGTGCTCTCGGTTCTGGTGTTTTATCTTGCAAGGCTTGCGCCGGGAGACCCGCTGGCGTCCTACTATGGGGAGCGTACGGAGAAGATGCGTGTGCAGGAGCGGGCGGATGCAATGCGGCGCCTTGGGCTGGATGCACCGATTTATGTGCAGTATGTCAGGTGGGCCGGACAGGCGCTGCGGGGCAATTTAGGGATTTCGTTCAAATATAAGCAGGACGTGCTTTCCGTGATCGGCGCGCGCGTGGGAAATACGCTCATGCTCGGCGGAATCGGGTTTGTGCTCCTGTTTGTGTTATCACTCCTGCTCGGGATTTTCTGCGCGTATTATGCCGATTCCCTGATTGACCGGTTTTTTTGTACAGTTGGAACGGCGGTGAGCTGCATCCCGGAATTTTGGCTTTCTCTTCTGCTGATCTTGATTTTTTCGGTCAATCTGCAATGGCTTCCGAGCAGCGGCGCATACACGGTGGGCGGACCAGGCGGATTTTCGGATCGGCTGCTGCATATGATTTTGCCCCTTTCTGTCGTGATTCTGGGGCATCTGTGGTACTATGCGTACATGATCCGAAATCAGCTTCTGGCAGAGATGCGGGCGGATTATGTGTTATTGGCGCGTATGAAGGGGCTTGCAAAGCGGGAGGTTTTGTTCCGGCATTGTCTGAAAAATATTCTGCCGACCTATCTGAGTATTATGGCGATCTCCGTGCCCCATGTGATGGGCGGCACTTATATTGTGGAAACGGTGTTTTCCTATCCGGGGATTGGAACGCTGGCCTATGAGAGTGCGCGCTACAGGGATTACAATCTGTTGATGGTGCTTTGTATGCTGTCCGGTATTCTGGTCATTTTCTGCAGTATGCTTGGACAGATGATAGGGGAGCGCATTGACCCGCGGATACGGGCAGAGCAGGAGGTGCGGATTTGAACGGGGAGAAGCAAAAGCCATGGGCGGCGGTTGTTCTGCTGGGGGCTCTTGTCGCAGGGTGCGCCTGCTGCGAGCTTTTTATGACGAAGGATCCGACCTATATGGATTTGACAAACAGCATGAGGGCGCCGGATAAAGAATTTTTGTTCGGCACGGATACGATGGGGCGGGATATCTTTTCTATGATCTGGTATGGCGGGCGCGTTTCGCTTTTGATCGGCTGTGCGTCGACGCTGCTTTCCACGGCGATTGCGGTCGTATTCGGAGCTTTCAGCGCGCTTGCGCCGAAAGGGCTGGATGGACTTTTGATGCGGTTTACGGAGATTGTGCTGAGTATACCGTCCCTGCTTGTCATCGTTTTTGTGCAGGCGGTTTTCGGAGAGGCAAATGTGCTTACGATTTCGATTGTAATCGGCATCACAAGCTGGTGCGGCATTGCGAAGGTTGTGCGGACCCAGGTGCGAAAGCTAAGGAGCAGTGAGTTTGTCCTTGCGGCCCGGTGTATGGGCGGCGGATTTTTTTATGTGCTGTGGAGGCATCTGCTGCCGAATTTTACGGCGTCGATTTTATTTATGGTTATTATGAATATACGCAACGCGATCGTAGCGGAGTCTACGCTGAGCTTCCTTGGGATTGGACTTCCCCTGGAGATCATCTCATGGGGCAGCATGCTCTCTTTGGCTCAGCAGGCGCTTCTCACCGATGCGTGGTGGGTGGTGCTTTTTCCCGGAGGGTTTCTGGCAGTGACGCTTTTGTGTATTACAGGCATAGGGAGCTACGCGCAGGATGTGCTCATGAGAAAGGAGCGGAATCTGTAGGATTTTCTGCCGGATCTACCGCCGGAATCAATTCATAAGACATTTCTGCAAGCAGCAATTCCGCATCCGGCGGGAGCTCAGGCGGAAAGCACGCGGTCATTCATCCAGCGTGTGCATACGATTGTCCGCATCGATAAAGATGGCGTCGATTTCAGGCATGGAGGCGAGCAGCTCTTTGGCTTTTTCCATGCCAAGTGCAAAGCAGATGGTGCTGAGTGCGTCGCCCTCTATGGAGGAGTCGGAGAGAATGGTG